>CAZTOU010000123.1:0-1507 GCA_964615365.1 uncultured Spirochaetales bacterium | reverse complement strand
TCCATCAGCTCCGACTTCCCTCCGGCGCGGGTCTTGGCCATCTCGGCCTTCAGGATCTCCAGGGTCTCCAGCACCACCGGACCGAACAGCGAGATCAGGTACTCGTCGGGAACCCGCGGCTTCGACTCGTCGATCTCCCCGTTCTCGTCGAAGCGGGGCGGCGCCAAGGGCGGCACGTAGAAGACGTTCGGCTCGGTGCCGAAGTCGGGATGCAGCGGGATCGCCGCCTTCCACTGCTCCACCAGCTTGTAGATCGGCGCCTTCGGATCGTCCCGGTAGCCCACGAAGCGGATCCGACCCGGACACTGGCGGGCACAGGCGTTGGAGACCTGCTCCTCGATGCGGGGAAAACAGAAGATGCACTTCTGCGCCACCTTGGTGACGTGATTGAAGTAGATCTTCTTGTACGGACAGGCCTCCATGCAGAAGCGGTAGCCGCGGCAGCGACCCTCATCGATCAGAACGATCCCGTCCTCCGGACGCTTCACGATCGCCTTGCGCGGACACGCCGCCATGCAGGCCGGATGGGTGCAGTGGTTGCAGATCCGCGGCAGGTAGAAATAGTAGGCGTTGGGATACTCCCCCCCGCCCTGGTCCTCGTCCCAGTTGGGACCCCAGTCGGGCTCCTCGCCCACCACCCGGAGATGGGCCTTCTCGCCCTGACCGCCGAAGAAGACCTCCTCGTGGTTGAACTTCCAGGCGTCCCCGAACTCCCGGCGCGAGGGCAACAGCCCCGGACGCGCCGCACCGTCCGGCTCGAAGCCGCCCCCCGACTGCTCCCAGTCGCGCGGCGTCCCGCGCCCGGGCATGGTGTTCACCGTGTTCCACCACTGGTACTCCATGCCCTCGTCGCGGGTCCAGAGACGCTTGCAGGCGATGGTGCAGGTCTGGCAGCCGAGACACTTGTTCAGGTCCATCACCATCGCCAGCTGACGCTGGATCTCCTCCGCCATCGCTTGCCTCCTCCTCGGGCGCCGCACCGCCTGCCTGGGAAACGGCCCCGGTCACAGTCTAGGGTATGGGCTCACCTCACCCGCAGCTCGATTTCGCTGGCGAGCGACTCGACCAACTCCTGGGGGAAGCTCGGCTTCGACCCCTCGGACTTCGCGGACACCCGCAAGACCCGCAGCACCTCGCCGTGCGAGAGGTGCTCCGGGATCGGCGGCTCGGAATCGGGAACCAGCACGAAGCGGGGAATCGGCTCCCAGGAGAAGCCCTCCACCAGCACCAGGTCGAGGCCGCGGGGGAGTGAGGCGAGCGCGGTGTCGATCGAGGCGTCCGAGCTGGCTTCCCCACCGAGCCGCGTGAAGGTGGCGAGCTGCTGGCCGGAGATCAGCGCGACGGAGGTGGCGCCGGACTCGTAGAGCCGGTAGGAGTCCTTGCCGGGTCGATCCGCGAGAAACCCGTGGGAGGTGTGCTTGACGGCGCCGACGGCGAGGCCCCGGGCGGTGAGTTCGGGGATCAGAAGCTCCAGGAGGGTGGTCTTGCCGCTTCCGGAACGACCCAC
>CAZTOU010000122.1:0-1620 GCA_964615365.1 uncultured Spirochaetales bacterium | reverse complement strand
CTGCATCAGCGATCTCCTGGCAGATCCGCTCGATCTCTTCCTCGAGGATGCGCTGGACCTCGGCGGGGTCCTCCGTGGCCGCGAGATTGGCTGCCACCCGCTCGGGGAGGGCGATCAGCTGGTCCCTGGCCTTCCTCGCCATGTTGAACGCGCCGACTCTGACTTCGTCGGCACGGACGACTTCCCCGCGCCGGCGGTCGAGCTCGAGCTTGGCAAGCTGCGCCTGGTAGAGTTCCCTGGCGGCCCGCGCTTTGGCGTAGCCCGTCGCGCTGCCGTTGCCGCCGCCGGAACCCATCGGCTCCGACGGCTCTCCCGGAACACGAGTCTGTTTGGGGCTGCCCGTGATCCGGTTGCGGGGCTTGCTCTGGTCGGTGTTCTCACGCCACTCCTTGTCGGCCAGCTCGGGATCGATCTTCCCGTCCACGGTCGAGATCCGCCCCGCGCTCACGGCGTGCTGGACAGCCGCGTGGGAGACGCCGCGCCTGCGGGCGTACTCGCGCTGCGAGATAAGCCCCCTTTTCTTCCGCCGGGCCAAAGCCTACACGCCCCGTTCAGGTCTGCGTTCGGCGGAGACCTCGTCGAAGGCGCGCCCGTCGCCCTCGAGGACCGCGCTCCCGCCGGTCGCCTCCTGCCAACGGAGCACGATGACGTCCGTGTAGGCCGGGTCGAGCTCCATTACGAAGCAGCGCCGCCCCGTCTCCTCGGCGCCGATCAGCGTACTTCCGCTTCCGCCGAAGAGATCGAGCACGTTCTCGCCGGGACGCGATGAGTAGTGGATCGCCCGCACCGCGAGCTCGACCGGTTTCTCGGTGAGATGGACCATGGCCTGGGGGTTGACCTTCTTGACCGCCCAGAGATCGGGAACGTTCGCGGGGCCGAAGAACTGGTGCGCGGCGCCCTCCTTCCAGCCGTAGAACGCCTGCTCGTGCGCGCCCATGAAGTCCTTGCGGGTCAGGACCGGGTGCTGCTTGTCCCAGATGATTGACTGGCTGAAGTAGAGCCCGACGGCCTTGAGCACGGGTGGGTAGTTGGCGAGGTTCGCGTAGCCGCCCCAGATGTAGAACGACCGCCCGGGGAGCAGCACGCGTGAGATGTTCCCGAACCACGCCAGCAAGAGCTCGTCGAACGCCTCGTCCGAGATGAAGTCGTTGGCGAGCGGGCGGTCCTTCGGGCGCATCCTTCCCGTAGGTCTCGACTTCGTCTTGTGACGCGCGAGGTCGAATCCCTGGTGATGCATGCCCCGGGCGTCGGAGGCCTCGACGGCGCTCTTGGCCGCCGGGAAGCTCGAGAGCCCGGCGGCGATCGCGTTGTTCGAGCGAGGCTCGACCTTCACGTTGTAGGGAGGGTCGGTGTTCACGAGGTGGATCGGCGCGCTGTCGAGCAGCCGGTCCACAGTTGCTGGATCGGACGAGTCGCCGCAGAGGAGGCGGTGGTCGCCGAGGATCCAGAGATCGCCCAAGCCGGAAATGGGATCCTCGGGCGGCTCGGGGGCCGGGACCTCTTCAGCCGTCTCGTCCTCCAGTAGGGTGTGCAATTCGTCCAGATCGAACCCGGTGAGCACCAGGTTGAAGTCCAGACCCTCAACCGCCATGAGCTCCTCTGCTAGGAGGTCCGCGTCCC
>CAZTOU010000121.1:0-1815 GCA_964615365.1 uncultured Spirochaetales bacterium | reverse complement strand
CTAGAGACGCGGCCGAAAAATCGCCAAGAGCCGGGATCCGGGCTCGAATCGGCAAATGATTCCAAATAGGATCAGTCCATGTTGGGCCGACGCGATCCTCAGAGGGAGTTGTTCCGCCCCGACCAGGTGTATCTCGGGCATGTGGGGGCGGACTCGTTCTACGGTTTCCTTGCCCAGGAAGGCCCTCGGCTGTTCCGGGACAGGGACTTCGCCGGGATGTACGGAAAGCGCGGGCGTCCGAGCGTACCGCCCTCGCAGCTGTGCATCGCCCTGCTGCTGCAGGCGCGCGACGGGGTCTCCGATGAGGAGGCGATCCAGCGCAGCGCCTTTGACCTGCGCTGGAAGGTGGCCTTGGGGATCGAGCTGGACGAGAAGCTGTGCGCGAAGAGCACGCTCCAGCTGTTTCGGGCGAAGCTGCTATTGAATGACCGCTTCGAGGCGTTGTTCGAGACGAGCCTGAAGGCGTGTCGGGAGGCTGGACTCCTGCGGCGCAAGAAGATCGAAGTGGCTATCGACACGACGCCGATCCTCGGTCGTGGTGCGGTGAAGGACACCTTCAATCTGATCTCCGACGGTGTGCGAGGAGTGGTGGATGCGGCATGCTCGCTGAAAGGCTGGGAGCGCGACGAGCTGATCGCGGAGCATGGCTTGGGTCGTCATTTCGAGTCGAGCTTCAAGGGATCGGTGGAGTTGGATTGGAGCGATCGTGATGAGCGCCGTGCCCTGGTAGGCCAGCTCGTGGGTGATGCGCGGATTGCTCTGTCGCTCGCCTCCAAGGCCCTGCGGGGCTATTCGGAGGAGGCGGAGGCAACCCAGGCGCTGCGAGAGGCGAGGGATCTACTGCTCGATCTTCTCTCGCAGGATGTGGAGGAGGAGCCGGAGGACGGTGAAGGGCCGCAGATCCGCCGTGGCACTGCGAGGAACCGGATCATCTCCACGACAGATCCCGAGATGCGCCATGGTCACAAGAGCCACTCGAAGGGCTTCGATGGCTACAAGGCCTCGGTGGTCGCGGAGACGGACAATGGCGTGATCCTGAGCACGGATGTTCGTTCCGCGAACACGCACGACGGTGAAGGGGCCGCCAAGCTGGTGGAGGAGGCTTCCCAGAGGGTGGAAGGGGCCGTGGATCGGGTCCTGGGAGACACCGCGTACGGGGGCACGGATGTCCGCGAGGACCTGGAGAAGCTCGAAGTCGAGGTCATTGCGAAAGCGCCGCCGCTTCCGGGATCGAAGGGGACCTTCAAGCTGGATGTGTTTCGCATCGACGAGGCGCGTGGTGTGGCGACCTGTCCCGCAGGCAGGAAGTCAACACGACTCGATCGCATGGGTGATGATGGACTGAGGTACGTCTTCCCCCGCGAGGAATGCGCGGCATGCGAACTGCGCGCCCAGTGCACGACGGCCAAGCGCGGGCCTCGAACGATCACCGTGACGACTCGAACTCATGCCCTCAACAAGCTGCGGCGCCAGCAGAAGACGAAGAGCTTTCGACGCAGATACCGACGGCGGGTCGTCGTCGAACACCGCATCGCTCGTCTGAAACAGCTGGGCATCGGCAAGGCTCGCTACCTCGGCAGGATCGGTGTGGCTATGCAGGTCAGTCTGGCCGCTGCGGTGGCCAACCTGACCCTCGCGGCGGGCTCCCTTGGGCTTCATTGGGCCCTCGGGTTTGCCGATTGGGTCGTGGGGGCCCTCAGATTCGTTCGCAGCGCAATCCTCGGTGGATGCCGGAGATCACCAGCGCTTCACACCCTGGCGCATTGGCCCTTCCAGCCGCTGCCCGAAATGGCCCTTTCTCGGCCGCGTCTCTAG
>CAZTOU010000120.1:0-2060 GCA_964615365.1 uncultured Spirochaetales bacterium | reverse complement strand
CGGGAGCCAGCAGCTTCTCGAGAGACGCCTCGACCCGGCACACCTCGATGGGAACTACTTCGATAGCCATCCTCACACCTCCTCCCGCACTTTCTCCACCTCCACGGCCACCTCCTTGGGTGTGTTGTTCATGGAAAGGTAAGCCCCCCGGTACTGGAGGTGCCCGTAGTCGCCCACCATGTTGTTGGGCTTCAGCGGGCCGGGGAGCACGTCGTTCTGGGTGGCGCCGCCCTCGAACTGGTAGCCCTCCCAGGCGTGGTAGCAGATCAGCGTACCCGGCTGGACGGCCGGCGAGATCTTCGCCCACGGCGTGAACTCGCCGACGTCGTTGTAGACCCGGATCCGGTCGTTGTCCGAGATCCCCCGCTCCCGGGCGTCGGCCTCGCTCAGGTAGGCGACCGGGGAGCCCCGCTGGAGCCGCAGCAGCGGCTGGTTCGCGCGGAAGATCGAGTGCTGGCTCCAGCGGTTGTGACCGCCGGTGAGACGCAGCGGATACTGTCCGCCCGCCGCCACCGGCTCCTTGTGCACCGCCAGTTGCTCGCCGACCTCCATGTACCACGGGTGGTCGATGTAGAACTGCTGGCGGCCGGTAAGCGTCGGCCAGGGGTCCTTGTGCTCGTGGAACCAGCCGAACTGGTTGATCGGCTCGCTGTAGTCGAAGTCGCTCATCACGGAATTGAGCCCCAGGGCCATCTCGAGCGGAGCGATCTTCTTGATCTTCACCATGCCGTCCTCGACCGCCTTCTGCCAGGGCTCCTCACCGAGGTCCGTGGCCTGGGTGACCGGCGAGTTGCGCATGATGTAATTCAACGCCGCCTTCTCTCCCTTCTCCCCTTCCACGTACACGCCGTCCGCGGTGAGCTCGTCGTAGATGCTCGAAAGGGGTCGCTCGACGCCGGCGTCGTCGGTGAAGTGATCGACGCCTCGGGCTCTGGCGCGCTCCTGGATCTTCTTGGCGAGACCCATCACGATGTCCCACTCGTGCTTGGACTCGTAGAGCGGCGGAACGGCGCGATCGCCCACCACCACGTAGGGGAGGTAGGACATCACGTACTTGATGCCCGGCTTCTCGTAGTAGCCGCAGGCGGGGAGGATGTAGTCGGACCACATCCCCGAGGTCGACATGCGGAAGTCGCAGGTGACGATCGTGTCCAGGCTCTTCCAGAGGCTGTCGCGAATGGTCCTGGGGTTGGGCCAGCGGCGGAGCGGGTTGGGACCCGAGAAGTACAGGAACCTGGGGCGCCTGGGTGGCTTGGGGTAGACGGGCTGCCAGTCCTTGTCGATGATCTCCTTCATGTATTCG
The DNA here is from genome assembly GCA_964615365.1 of uncultured Spirochaetales bacterium. Lineage (GTDB taxonomy): Bacteria > Myxococcota_A > UBA9160 > UBA9160 > UBA6930 > CAVXZE01. The sequence continues at coordinate 757 of CAZTOU010000120.1, read as the reverse complement.
GAGACCGGACGGGGCAGCGCCGGATCCGCGTAGGCATTGCGCGCCGCAATCTCGGCGAACTTCGGATCGTGGGCATAGAGCCAGGGGATCAGCGGCACCGACCGCTCGCCCGCCTGGGTGAGCTGGAACATCAGCTTGGAGATGTTCTGCATCTGGGGACGATCCATCGAGATCGCTTCCCGGGGCTCGGTATTGGGCCGAACACCGAACCCGAACATGTAGAAGCCGGGCATCGGCCACCAGGTGGAGACCTTGATCCCCGAGCCGGGCTTCCCCCCCGAGTTCCCCGTCAGCGCCATCAGGTAGACCATGCCGCGCTGGAAGAGATCCGAGTGGTAGTGCTTGCAGGCTCCCCAGGAGGCGAAGATCATCGTCGACTTCGCCTTCGCCATCTCCCGCGCCACCACCCGGATGTTCTTCGCCGGAACCCCGGTGATCTCCGCCGCCCGCTCCGGCGAATACGAAGCCAGATGCGCCTTCAAGAGCTCGAACACCGGACGCACCTGCACCCGCGTCCCGTCCAGGAGACGCACCCGGTGCGTCCCCGTGAGCGCCGGATCCGTCTCCGCGTCCAGTGCGATCGTCATTACCTCCGAGCCCCAGGTGCCCGTCGCGAGCTGCTTGCCACTCTTCGCCGCGTTCCAGAAGTAGAACTGATCCTCCGCGCCCCCTTCCGCCACGTCGCTCTCGCGAAGGAAACGACCGTTGTCGTCCCGCACCAGGAAGGAGAGATCCGTCTGCTCCTTGATGTAGGCGA
>CAZTOU010000119.1:0-2067 GCA_964615365.1 uncultured Spirochaetales bacterium | reverse complement strand
CCGCATTTCTCAGTGCGCTGGGCAAAGCTTGGAAGGAGGGGAAGGCATGACGTAGGCCGGAAACTTCTTCTTGGAGCCCGGCGGGTGGGAGTCCCGCCCCGCAACGCCTAGCCAGCAGCGGGAACCAGGTGTTGCGTGGCGTCGGGTGACCGGCGCTGCGAAGCGTGCACAGGGAGCGCACAGGCCGCGTGACAGAGCCGCGTAAGGCGGGTCTATGCGGAGGCCGACGCCGTTGAGAGCGCGGAAGGCAGCAGGGGATGCGCCGTTAGGGCGAGGCGCCTCTCCCTCCGTCGCGGTCGACGAGCGGGGCATGTGCGCATGGGGGCTCCCCAGGAACCCAGGAGGCCCTGTCGTCTCCGCGTGATGTCCCGGATGGGTAACCGGGTGACCAAGCCCAGGACCTCGGCAGGCGGGCTCGCCCTCGCCGGGGAGCGAACAGCGAGCCCAGCGCGGTACGGCCAAGCGAAGGCAACGAAGCGCGGCCGGAGGGACGGCAGGGAGTCGGAGCACTGCGTAGTACCCGCGAAGCGGGGGAACTTGCCCCGGAGGACCCCGTGGAGGGAAGGCGGTGCCGGATTGCGGGAATCGTTGGAGGGAACGATGGCCGGGACATCGAGCTCGGAGACCATCTACTCGGGACTTCAACGGGTAGCGGAGCTGGCGCGGGTGATGCCGCAGGCGGTGCTCACGACGCTGGCCCACCACATGGGCCTCGACCTGCTTCTCGAGGCGTACCGACGTACGCGCAAGGACGCGGCCGCGGGCGTCGACGGACGGACGGCGAAGGAGTACGCGGAGCATCTCGAAGGGAATCTCCGCAACCTCCTGGGCCGGGCGAAGTCCGGGACGTACCGGGCCCCGCCCGTGCGGCGGGTGCACATCCCGAAAGGGGACGGTCGCAAGACCCGACCCATCGGGATCCCGACCTTCGAGGACAAGGTGCTCCAGCGGGCGGTGACGATGGTGCTCGAGGCGGTCTACGAGCAGGACTTTCGCGACTGCTCGTATGGCTTCCGTCCGGGCCGATCGGCGCACCAGGCGCTGGAGGTGCTGTGGAAGAGGCTCGGTGCGGTGGGCGGCGGCTGGGTGCTGGAGCTGGACATCGAGGACTTCTTCGGGAGTCTCGATCACCGGGAGCTGCGGGAGATCCTGCGCCAGCGGGTGCGGGACGGAGTGCTGCTCCGTCTGATCGGGAAGTGGTTGCACGCCGGGGTGCTGGAGGACGGCGTCCTCTCGCACCCGGAGGCGGGCACGCCTCAGGGAGGGGTGATCTCGCCGCTCTTGGCGAACGTCTACCTCCACGAGGTGCTGGACACGTGGTTCGAGGACGTCGTCCGACCGCGTATGCGTGGGGCGGCGCACCTCGTGCGCTTCGCCGATGACGCCGTGATCGTCTTCGCTTGCGAGGACGATGCGCGGCAGGTGATGGTGGTGCTGCCGAAGCGGCTGGCGAAGTACGGGCTCCGGCTCCATCCGGAGAAGACCCGGCTCGTCGCCTTCGGTCGCCCACGGTCCCGAAGCCACGAGGACCGGCCGGACACCTTCGACTTTCTTGGCTTCACCCACTACTGGGGGTGGTCGCGTCGAGGGCGCCCGGTGGTCCGTCGGAAGACGGCTCGCGATCGGTTCACCCGGTCGTTGCGGGCCGTCTATCGTTGGTGTCGTGTGAATCGACACCTTCCGCTCAAGGAGCAGCAGCGGGTGCTTGGGCTGAAGCTGCGAGGCCACTACGCCTACTACGGCATCACGGGGAACGCGTCGTGCCTGGCGCGCTTCCTGTGGCAGGTCCGCAGGGCTTGGCGCAAGTGGCTCGCGCGGCGCTCCAACAAGGCGCGGATGCCGTGGGAGCGGTTCGTTCGACTGATCGAGCGCTACCCGCTCCCGTTGCCCCGCGTCGTGCACTCGTCGCCCCCGATCGCAGCGAGACCCTGATCCGAGGAGCCGGATGCGTCAGTCGCGCACGTCCGGATCTGAGGGAGCCCGGGGTCGGCAACGGCCCCGGGCGACCCGACCGAGGGAGAGGCGCACCGGCCGACCGTCCCTGCTAACGGTTTGTTGTTCAAAGAC
>CAZTOU010000118.1:0-2548 GCA_964615365.1 uncultured Spirochaetales bacterium | reverse complement strand
TGGGGCAAGAAGGGCACCGGCACCCGCTCCTGGGCCATCATGGGCTACGACGGCGGCTCCTTCATGGCCCGCAAGGAGGGGCCCGGGCAGGAGGCGGCCCAGAAGCTGATCGCCCAAATGATCGCGATGCGGCGTCTCGTCAGCGCCCAGGACCCGACCATGACGGTGGAGATGATCCAGAACCGCGTGGCGGAGGAGGCGGGCGAGCTCGGCGGAATGGGCATGATGATGCCCCCGGCCTTCCTCTGGTACTACCAGTACGGGTACAAGGAGCGCTGGAACGATCCGGAGAACAACGATCCCACCATGAAGCGCAGCTTCGGGGAGTACCTCGAGGAGGCGATGGAGAAGCAGTGGTGGAGGCCCTCCAGCACCAAGCTCTACGAGAAGGTGGAGCCGCGGGTGTTCTTCGAAGCGGGCGGCAATCTGCTGCGGCGCCAGCGGGGCGGTCAGAAGCTGCTGCTCGAGCACCTGTGGCCGAAGCTCAAGATGATCGTCTCGGTGGACTACCGGATCACCACGACCGGGCTCTACTCGGACTACATCCTTCCCGCTGCCCAGCACTACGAGAAGCTCGGCAACAGCATGCCGTCGGTGCACCACCTGAACTACGTGCTCTGCGACCACGCCACCCCGCCGAGCGGGGAATCCCTGCCCGATCGCGAGATCGGGGTTCGCCTGGTGGAGAAGATCGAGGAGCGGGCCGCGGGGCGCGGCATGAAGGAGTTCACCGACGCCAACGGGACCGTCCACAGCCTGGTCGGAATGGTGAACGCCGCCACGCTGGGCGGAGCGGTGCGCGACACCGAGAAGCAGTTCGAGGAACAGGTCGCCGACAGTGCGGTCTACGGCGTGCTGCCGAAGGGGACCACGCTCCAGACGCTGCGCGAGAAGGGGCAGGTGCGCTTCACCGGCTGGGGGATGGTGGGCCACGGCATCTCCCAGGGATCGACGATCCGGCCCGACGAGGTGCACAACCCGCTGCGCTGGCACACGGAAGACAAGGTTCCCTACGACACGCTGGTCCGGCGCGCCCAGTTCTACATCGATCACGAGTGGTTCCTGGAGGCGGGAGAAGAGCTGGCCACGCACAAGGAGCCGCCGCCGGGACACGGAGGACGGAACCGCCGCTTCGAGATGACCAGCGGCCACAACCGCTGGAGCATCCACTCGATGAACCTGACCAACAACATCATCCAGAACACCCACCGGGGCGAGCCGTTCGTGTTCATCAACGACAAGGACGCGGCGGAGCTGGGGGTCGAGAACGGCGAGAAGGTGAAGCTGGTCAGCAACGTCGGGGACTGCATCGTCGCCGCCAAGATCACGCCGTCCTGCCGGCCGGGCCAGGTGATCCTGTACAACGGGTTCGAGCCCTACATGCACGAGAACTGGTACAGCCAGGCCGACCTGGAGCCCGGGCACGTGAAGCACCTGGGGATGGTCGGCAACTACGGACATCTCAAGTACCGCGGCTTCTCGTGGCAGCCGATTCCCGCGGATCGCGCGGTTCGGGTCGACGTAGAGAAGCTCTAGCTGCCGAGAAGCGCTCCCAGCCTCCAGACCTGGCAGCAGTCCGGGCGTCGCGCCCTGCCCGCGGCATGACGCCGGTCATACCGCACCCCTTCCCAAAGCTCCATAAACCCCGAAGAGAAGAACCAGCCTGTCCATACGGGTAGGGAGAGGAGATTGGTGGTGACGGGGACGGATAGTGCATGGGCGAATCGGTATCGCGAGAAGTGGACCTGGGACAAGGTGACCTTCGGCAGCCACTCGGTGGACTGCTATCCGGGCGGCTGCTCGTTTCGCGTCTACACCAAGGGCGACAAGATCGTCCGCGAGGAGCAATCCGCCCTCTGGAGCCCGACCGAGCCCGGAGTGCCCGACCTGAACCCGATGGGGTGCCAGAAGGGCGCCTGCTGGAGCCACTGCCACTACTCGCCCGACCGCGTGACCCAGCCGCTCAAGCGGGTCGGTGAGCGGGGCAAGGGCCAGTTCGAACCGGTGTCCTGGGACGAGGCGCTGACCGACATCGCCGACGCCATGCTCGACGCCATCGAGGACCAGGGCGTGGAGTCGATCATCACCCCGCTCACCCCCGAGGTCGGCGCGGGACCGGCCCGCTACCACACCTTCACGCTGGGATCGCCGACCACGGACGGCAACGCGGAGTTCCAGGACTTCAGTCCGGGCTGGCACATCACCTGGGGTCTCTACAACCCGACCTCGAGCATGGACGACTGGTTCCTGGCGGACCTCACGCTGATCTGGCACGCGAACCCGGTCTACACCAACATCCAGTGGTACCACTTCGTGGCCGAGTCCCGATACAACGGCGGCGAGGTGGTGACGATCGCGCCGGACTACAGCCCCTCGGCGATCCACGCGGACAACCACCAGCCGATCCGCATCGGCACCGACGCCGCGCTGGCGCTGGCGATGTGCAAGGTGATCGTCGACGCGGAGCTGTACCAGAAGCAGTTCGTGCAGGAGCAGACGGATCTTCCGCTGCTGATCCGCAAGGACAACGGCCGCTTCCTGCGCGGGA
>CAZTOU010000117.1:0-2589 GCA_964615365.1 uncultured Spirochaetales bacterium | reverse complement strand
CGGGGACGGACAGGTACGGCCGTTTCATCAGTCCGTCGGGTTCACCTCGCCGCGGATCACGTGATCGGGAAGCGTGATCGCCAGGCGCGTGTAGCGCTCGAACCGGCGGCAGAGAAGACGCATGGTGCGTGGGTTGTGCCAGGGATTCTCGAGTCGGACCTCTGCGTAGAGCACAAGCGCGCGGGCTGTGGCCAACGCGGAAAAGACGTCAAGACGACGGGCATCGAGACTGCGGAAGAGCCGGTAACTCCAGCGCACGGGCGCGGTCGCAAAGAACATGACGGGGCGCATGACTTCGTCGAGCGCGAGTCGGACCCGCTTCGGCAGCGAGGGCGGCAGCTTCGCCGTCAGACATGGCTGAATCAACGTCCACCCCAGCTCGAACTCTGCGGGTGCGACCGTCGCGCTCGCCCAGTCGATCACGCCGGAGAGCCGACGCCACGTCACCATGAGGTTGCCCGGGTGGTAGTCGCCATGGCATGCGACCAGACGCCCAGCCTGCGGCAGGTTGTCCCGCAGCCAGCCCAGCGCCGGTCTGATCCCATCGAGGCCCAGCCGCTCGGCTCGCTCCTCCAGCAAGGGGATCCAGCCCTCCGCCAGTGCGCGCTCGCGCGAAATACCGGAGCGCTCGAGCGATGCGAGGACGCGTTCACCGGAGAGGGCATGCAGCCGCAGCGCAGGCCGCGTTGCCGCGATCAGAATCAGCGCCAAGGCGATTGCGCCAACCCAGGCGAAGCCGAGGAGCGCGGCCGCTACGGCCAGACCCAACACCGGTGCGATGAGCTGGTCCAACGGGCGGCCGGGCAGCCACTCCATCAGCATGAAGGCCCCGCCGAGGCCGTCTCGCTCGACACCGGCCGCGATTACGCGGGGCGCCGGAAATCCCTGCTCGGCGAGCGCGTTCTGAAAGGCTGTCTCGTAGCGGGCCTGCTCATCCTGATCCCCGCCGCGAAACACCCGAAGTACGAGCGGCACACAGTGCTCGGAGCGGGTGGCAGCAAGCCGCAGGGCCCACACCTCCGCCTGGACGCCGCGGCCCACCGGCTTCGGGGGCTCGGCGATTTCCAGGGCGGGATCGCGTAACTCGCGGCGAAGCACAGCGAGCAGCTGATCTTCTGACGGAGAGGCCATGCGAAGATCATCGCACGTTTGCGCTGCCTTCGGGCTCCAGGGCGCGAGTTTCCCGCGATCTGCCAGCACACCCTCGAAGACCTTCTCGACGAAGCTGGCCGTCGTGGCGTTCGAGATCATCAACTACGAATCAGCGGGTCATGATCGTGGTGAGCCATGCTCGCAGCGGCTCGGAGGGCCTGAGGAGATCGCGGGGTCGGGGGGAGGACAGGTGCGGCCCGCGCCCTCCGAAGACGCCTCAGGATTCGAGGCCTTCCTTGTGATGTCCATTCATGCGAACCAGCGTTCTTTGGGAGGCACGGCTATTCTGAAGATTGCGCTTCGGCCTCAAGCTGTTCGAGAAGAGGCAGTAGATCTCTGAGCGCCCCGTTCATCGCGTTCTCCATGAGCTTCGGAAAGGTGCCTAGCACGTTGTCGCTGCTCATCCGGTAGTAGATCATGGTCCGCTTGATCGAGTCCTCAAAGGAATAGGACCATCTCTCTTTTCCAGCGTGATCCTCCAGCCAGACGGTGATCTTCAACTCGGCTTGGTTCGTTCCGACAGGGAAGCCGAGGAGCCAGAGGAGGTCTCCAGGGAGCGAGAGCCCATAGAATGTCATGGTCTGCTTGTAGGTCGTACTGTCGGTACGACCTCGAAGGATGTAATCCGCCTCATCGAGGTCAGCACCGTAGGAGAAGAACGTCTTCTTGAAGAGCTTCGAGACCCGTAGAGACTCGTGAGCGGCCTTGGCCAGATCCTCGGCCATGTCGAATTCGTAGTTGGCCGCGGCCTCTGGACGATTCAGAGTACTGGTCCCGTACGGTACGAGAGGGATCATCGCGATGAAAATGCCCGCCATCGAGTTCTTCAACGGCCTTCGCTCCTCGAATGGCGTTACTGCAATCGATAGGTCGTATATCCGGGAGGAGCGGTACAGGTGCTCGTGGTGGAACGGGTAGGTCCATCGAGTCTGGATGTTACAGCCAACCAGCACCACGCCGATTGAGAGACACGAGACGGCTGCAGTCAACGGACCTCGGCTCACGAGAAACCGGCGCATTGCGATGCCCTCCGATGCGTTACTGACGTGGACTCCCCGCCCCCTACTATCCGCCTACCTGAGCGATATTGCCACAGCCTCGAGAACGCCGACGACCCTAGCTGACTGAAACACGAAAAGAATGCGGAGCCGACGGGTGGACTCGAACCGCCGACCTGCTGATTACGAATCAGAGGGGCGCCCCTTTAGACCCTTTGTGCTCCATTGCGCTGCATTGAGATTACTTCCTCTATTTCGGTCACTTATGGCAGATTTCCATTGCGCCGCGCGCTCACTCAGCTATTCTAGATTGTGCTTCCCGCTGCTTCCCATGTGCTTCCCAGAGGTCGACCCGGAGAGCGGGGCGTATGGCGAAACTCACGAAGCGAATCGTCGATGGCCTGAGCACAGACGAGCCCAATGGGCTCATCGTCTGGGA
>CAZTOU010000116.1:0-3258 GCA_964615365.1 uncultured Spirochaetales bacterium | reverse complement strand
CGACGACATCCGCGCCTTCTTTCGCGAACTCCGCTCCTAGGACCCGTCCGCGGCTCCTCTGCGGACCCCAGCGCGTCCGGCTCCACGTCGGCCTGATCCCGAGCGAGCGCCAGTGCTCCGTAGAGCAGGAGCATCTCGATGCCAATCAGACCACAGGCCGGAGGCTCATCGCCCTTGCCTGGAATCCGAACGTAGGGAGGCACCCAGTGTTCCGTGTTGTCGTGGGGTGCGAGGCATCCGGGGTCCTCGGGGTGATCGAACCAACCATCGCCATCGTTGTCCCAACCGTCGTTGAATTGGGGCGCTTCCTGCGCAAGGGGCTCACCGCTCCGACAACCGGGATCTTCGAGATAGTCCACCAGTCCGTCCAGGTCGTTGTCGAGCCCATCTCGGAGGCTACTAGGGGAGGATCGGGTGGCCGTTCTCGTCGAGCAAAATCGGGATCGGCGCGGGTGCATGCGGCGCTGCTTCGCCCACCGGCCGGAGAAGGAACGCGCTGGCCAATAGCTCCTTCTCGACTGCTCTGGCCAAGAGGTCGTTTAGCAAGTTCTCGCCGAGTTCAATGATCTTCCGACTGGTGTATGGGATTGCCAGCTGAGAAACTGATTGCTTGCTAATCTCGTACTGCGAACGGTCTGATACGGCTTTCCGCGAGGCTGAATCCAGCCAACGGAAACGAATCGAGACCCTAGAAACGGCGTCGCTATCGCCAAAAATGCTCGCCTTCTTTTCCTTCAACGAAAAGTCTCTGACATAGCACTCAAGCGAATAGCGAGGTGTGGCATCGGAAGCGTCGCCGAGAACGTGAACTCCCGATCGTTCAAGCTCGATTCGAACTGCGCCCTCGATGATTTCGACGACACTGCGGTCGAATATTGCCTTATCCGCGAACTGCTTGTCAGGGAGTTTCTCCCAGAATACCTGTGGGTCATATTCCCGCTCATCATAGACACCGAGCAGGCGAACCGAGACTTTGGAAGCCTTGCTGTACTGCGGCACCCTCAAGGGCTGATAGACCGACGAGGCCGTGACAGTACAACCGACTAGGCCTACGAGTATCAGGACAGAACAAGCCGCTCTGCAGCTTCCTATCTCTTTCAAGCCTCGACCCAACTCGACTCCTCGCGGGCTTGCGTCGCGGCTAGACGGGGCAAGAGGAATCCCACGTAGGCTCTTTGGAGTGTAAGATCAGGCCGCATCTACGGGAACTCACTCCTCCACCGTCACCAGAAAATAGGGATTTCTAGCTGGGAATCCGCGTTGTCCGATCACGGGTCTTGAAGAATCTCTACGGGGACCCGGCGGCGGCGTGACGGCGCGGGGCCGCGAGGATCTCACCATCCGAAGGCGCCCACGGCGAAGACATGGCGCAGCAGCTTCGACCAGGGGAGCCTTCTCTCGCGCAGCGGTGCGGGGCCCGGCACGCGGCGCTCTTCGCGGGACGCCACCGCTGTCTCGGCGTTCTTCCGCCATCGGGTTGCATCGGCGTAGGGATATCGACTCGAACGCCCCGCGGGGGTTGACACGTCGCACGTTTCCATAGGGGAGGATCGCAAGACAAATCTCTTCCGTTCGCCTGAGATTCTGCGCTCCGGCGTCTGCCTCGGCATTGGCTGGGCGGTCTCGAGTCGAGACTTCGTGCTCGCGGTTTCGCCTAAGCAGCGGCGGAAACGTTACGAGCGGCTCGGTCTGGAGATTCGGTTCGAGGGCAACCTCATCGCATTGCGATTCGTTGGCGTGTGTGCTCTCCACGGAAACGTGGGAACCATCCTTCCATCTGGGCCTCTTCTGGCCATCGCTTCGTTTGGTTCTTCGGAGGGGCATAGCTTATCTGTCGGACCTCCAGGCGGTGAGCCGTAGGCCAGGAAGAACATGGATGCTCACCTCCGCGGCCACGCACAGCGTGGCATACGAACACTCTTCGCGGGTGCGGACTCGGCTGGTTGCCTTCTCGTGGACTCTCCCGATCGAGCCGTGGCCTAGCCTTCGCGGATCTCCGTGGGCGGAACGGCTCGTCCGGGGTCGTACTCCTCCTCGTCCTTCCACATCCGCAGTACCGTGGCTGCGATCATCCGCGCCAAGCTCAACTTCGCGAGCGTCGGCTTGGTGCCGCCGTCGAGGAGCCGCTGGTAGCGCGCATGGATGGGATCCTTGTTGCGCTGCGTGATGACCGTCGTCGCGGCGCCCTTGAAAATGCTCTTCAAGATCCGATTGTGTTGGCGAGAGAGCCCCCGGGTCTGCGGCACCCGGGCCTTGATCCAGCTTCCATCGGCCGCCTGGACCCAGTCTGAACTCGAGCGGGTCACGATCCCGAGCCCGCAGTAGCCCCAGAACTGTCGCTTCGTACGAAACCGATGAGGCGTCACAACAATCGGCACCAGCCGTGCTGCGCGGATCGGTCCGAAGCCGGGCGCCGTCTCCAGGATCCGGACGGCCGGGTGACCCTTCCCCCCTCGAAGGAGATCGGCCTCTGCCTGCTTCTTCTGCTCCAGCAAGAAGTCGAGATGATCGTAGAGCCTGGTCGCCCTCGTCTGTGCGCTGGAGCAGAGCTGCTTCTGCCACTCCTCTCGGGGGCGGACACCGTAGACGTTCACCCCGGAGACCAGGATGCCCCGGGATCGGTACAGACCCTTGAGCCGAGACTGCACCCGCACCACGTCCCCGACCAGCGTCATGTGGATCCGGGAGAGCTCGCGCAGCCGCGTGAACTGGCGCGGTGCCTTGAAGACATGTTTCTCGAGGTCCCCCACGCGCAGCTTCTCGGCCAGGCCATACGCATCGCGCTTGTCGCTCTTCGGCCCCCGGCTCTCCGTGAGCCCGGCAACCACGATCTCGTCCACGTGAGGGCTCAGCGTCTCGTAGAGCCAAGCGCTCTGAAGCCCCTCCTCGAAGACCAGGTGCTTGCGGCCCGGGATCATCCGCACAGCCTCGACCAGTGCCTGGCCGTTGGTCTCGACCGGAAGGTCCTTCAGCCGCTTCCCCGTCTGCGAAATCACCGCCAGCGTGCAGCTCGCGGCGTGGACATCGAGTCCGAGATATCGTTCCATCGTTGGTGCCTCCTCTCGTTGGGTGTTGTCGATTCGCCAACTCGAGGATGCGCAACGAGGCCGGGAGGCACCAACCTTCGTAATCTCGAGGACTTACGCCGATCCGCGCAGACGCCATACCCTTATGATGCTTACCTGCCGGGATCGGTCTTCGAGTTCACCAAGGACGAGCTGCTGGCGAACATCACCCTCTACTGGGTGACGGAGACCA
>CAZTOU010000115.1:0-3471 GCA_964615365.1 uncultured Spirochaetales bacterium | reverse complement strand
CAGACCCGCTCTCTGATCGAGTGACTGCATCTTTCGAGTGTGGATCGTGAGGCGATCGTCACCGCCAACATCCGGAAAGTCCAGCGGCTCGATGATGAGCGCGATGCTACTGTTCTCCCATGCCGGAGGGCGGTGAAGCGTTCCGGCCAGGGGCACTCGCGCATTTGGCCAGGGGGGCAGCTCCAGCATCACATTCACTCCGGCTCTCCGCCCCGCTTCCAGCACCACCGACTCACGGCCGAGCATGTACCGGGACCTCTCCACCCAGTCCCCGACTTCCACGGTAAGTACGTAGATGCCAGGCCTCACGCCCTCGACGACGGTCGGGCCTTCAGCAGCCGGCGACAGCTCAATCAGCGGCTCGCCCGAAGGTGGCTCGCTGTGAAGCTGATCCTCGATCTCGCGGGTGATCTCCCATTCGGTCTTCCGCCGCCCGCTCGAACCCGATCTCTCCTGTTGGCGCAGAGCCGCTCTTACCCTTCGATCGATATCGGGCTCTTCGCGTAGACGGAGGACAGGCGGCGGGGCGGGTACGCCGCCAATCCACTCGGTAGGGAGCTCGCCGACCAAGGTGACCTCGAGGGAGCCGGCAGGTGACAGCTCGAGGGTGTGCCCGACGGGGTCGGTGTACCCGACCTTGATCCTTCCCCATGCGTAGCTGGGAGCCCGGACCCACAGCACCACCTGGCCCCGCGGCTGATCGAAACCGGCCTCCTCGGTGGGGAGTTCGAGCGGCGACGTCGCGCCCCTGCGCACCACATCCGCCTCGTCGTAGTCTCCGGGGTGGAGCTTGTTCAGGTAACGCCGACGGCTGTGGCGCACGAGCTCGATTCCCTCCAGGTCTCGCCGGGATGCCGAGTCCACCACGTGCAGGACGATCGGAGGGGCCCAGGCAGCTAGCAGCTCGAGGTGGGAGCCATCGCTTACCTCGATCGGGCCGTACTCCTTCAGCCGCGCGAAGCGATCTCCGAGCCGGAGGTTCTTGAGGCCAAACTGCTTGCCGGAGGGCATCCTCAGCTCGAACCGCCCCTCTTGCACGTCCCCCGGCGCTCCATGAGCCCCGAACTCCCCATGCCAGGAGATCGGCGTGAAGCTCCCGCTCTCCTTGGGGTGCTCTATCCCTTCTTCATCCAAGACCACAATCGTGCCGGAGACGTGGATTCCCTCTTCCACTGAGGTCTCGTCCGCCGCCGGAGCCGAATCGACTTCCACGGCCTCCCTCGTCTCTGGGGGAGGCCCGGAATCGGGGATCGGATCCGGATCTCCGAGAAGAGCCTCCCCGGCGTTCGAAGGAAGAACCGGCGAGCTCGTGTCGACCGGCTCCCGGCGCCCGCCGAAGGGGTCGACGAGCAGCACGCCCAGCACGACGAGAAGGCAAGCCAGGATGAAGAGGCGCTTCATGGCAGGGTCCGGAGCGGGACGACCCCACCATACGGCACGCTTGGCGATCGGGTAGGCTCGGCCGTCCCATGGTGTCCCGCATCCTCCTCCTCGCCGCCGCCCTCACCCTCGCCTGCGCTGGACCGGGTCGCGGTCCCGAGCCCGCAGCAGACGCAGACCCGCCCCCCAACGTGATCCTCCTCATGGCCGACGACCTCGGTTGGGGTGACACCGGCTTCCAGGGGCACGACGCGCTACGCACGCCCGCCCTCGACGCCATGGCTCAGGCGGGCATGCGCTTCGGGCGCTTCTACTCCGCCGCGCCCGTCTGCAGCCCGACGCGCGGCAGCGCGCTCACGGGGCGTCATCCCTACCGCTACGGGATCACGGGTGCGAACAAGGGGCATCTACTGTCGAGGGAGCAACACCTCGCGCGCCTGCTCCACGCCCGCGGCTACCGCACCGGTCACTTCGGCAAGTGGCACCTGGGGACGCTGACCACCACCGAGAAGGACTCGAATCGCGGCGGCCCCCGCGGCGAGAAGCACTACGCGCCGCCCTGGGAGCGCGACTTCGACGTCTGCTTCTCCACCGAGGCCAAGGTGCCCACCTGGGATCCGATGGTCGATCCGAAGGGGGGAGGCGCCTACGGCACCGCGTACTGGACGGGCCCCGGGACGAAGGAGACCGAGAACCTGGAGGGGGACGACTCGTGCGTCGTCATGGACCGCGTGGTGCCCTTCGTGCGCGAGGCGGCGGCCGAGGAGCAGCCCTTCTTCGCCGTGGTCTGGTTCCACACGCCCCACCTGCCGGTGATCGCCGGGCCGGAGCACCGAGCCCTCTACTCCGACCTCCCCGTCGAGCTGCAGCACTACTACGGCGCCGTCACGGCGATGGACGAGCAGATCGGACGCCTGCGCGCCGAGCTGCGCGAGCTGGGGATCGCGGAGCGCACCCTGCTCTTCTTCTGCTCCGACAACGGTCCCGAGGGAAAGGACGACGCCCCCGGCACCACCGGCGGCCTGCGCGGCCGCAAGCGCAGCCTGCACGAGGGGGGCATCCGCGTGCCCGCCCTCTGGGAGTGGCCCGGCCACGTGCCGGCGGGGACGACGACCGAGTTCGCGGCCGTAACGAGCGACTACCTGCCGACGGTGCTCGAGATCCTCGGCGAGACGCCGCCCGCGCCGCTCGACGGCCGCAGTCTGCTGCCGCTACTGGCCGATCAGGACCAGGGTCGCCCCACGGGCATCGGCTTCCAGTCGGGCAAGCAGGTGGCCTGGATCGAGCAACGCTGGAAGCTGATCCGCACGCACAAGCCCGACGAGGACGCCGAGCCCCTCGACGGCTTCGCGCTCTACGACCTCAACGCCGATCCGGGCGAGACCACGGACTTCGCCGCCACCTACCCGGACGTGGTGGCGCGGATGGCGGGCGAGCTCGAGGCCTGGCTGGCGGATTGCCAGGCTGATCGGGAGCGCGAGCGCTAGCTGTCACCACGAGGCAGGTTCGCCAGAGCCGACGGCAGTCCGAGCGCTCGACGCCAGGCCGCCAGCTGACCCAGGTGCAGCGCCTCGTGCGTCACCGCCAAGAACAGGGCCACGCCCGCCACGGTCGGAAGGTGCCCGTCGAAGCGCCACTCGATCGGCTGCGCGAGCTCCTCCTCCGTCATCTTCCCCCAGCGCTCGCTCACCCGCCGGTGCTGGCGCTCGAGCTCGGCTAGGACCCGCTCGCCGGCTGGGAAGGCAGCGACATCCCGGGAGGGAAGGCGCGGATCTCCAGGTCCTCGACGCTCGAAGAGCTCCCGCCAGCGCGCGGACACCTCCCGCTCGAGGCCCAGATCCTCCGCCAGGATGTCCGAACCGGTCACCAGATGCCCCAGGGTCCACGTGGCGTGGTTCTCGAGCCCCGCTCCCCCGTGGTGCGTCCACTGATCGGGCGAGAGGTCCGCCGTGAGCTGGCGGGCGTACTGGAGGTTCCAGGCGTAGGCCTGGAGGAGGGTGTTTCGCTGCATGTAAGGGATTCTCCGCGCAACCGGGGTTCGGTGTGAGCAAGAGGTGTTCGAGAACGCGATCGCCGGATAGCCTCGACCCC
>CAZTOU010000114.1:0-3780 GCA_964615365.1 uncultured Spirochaetales bacterium | reverse complement strand
TTGAAGAAGTAGTTGCTCATGAACTTGATGATGAGCGCCATGTTGACGTGAACCGTGCCCTCCAGCTTGGGCAGGGCCCGGATGTCCCTGGCCGCCATTTCGAAGTAGGTGTCCTTCTCGAAGCCCTTCGCGGAGATCACGTCCCAGAGATGGTTGATCACGTCCTCGCCCTGGGTGGTCACCTTCATCTTCACGATCGGGTTGTAGAGGAGGTAGCGCCGGTCCTCGGCAGAGGCGGCGCGCATGTAGTCCGAAGCCCGAAGCGCAACGAGCTTCATCGCCACCAGACGGCAGTAGGCATCGGAGAACAGCTGCTTCACCTGCGAGAACTCGGTGACGCGCTTTCCGTAGAGGACCCGGTTGTAGGCGTGATCGATCGACTCGTAGAAGGCATGGGTACACATGCCGATGGAGGCCCAGCCGAGGTTGAACTTGCCCACATTGACCGTGTTGAGCGCCGAATCCCAGGCGTCCCGCCCCTTGGTGAGGATCTCCGCCTCGGTGATCGGGTAGTCGTGCAGGGCGTACTCCGCGACGAAGCTCTGGGAGTTGACAACGTTCTTCACGCACTCGTAGCTCCCGTGCTTCGAGCCCACCACGAAAAAGACGTAGTCCTCGCTGTCTCCGATCTTCCCCATGGTTGACACCAGGGCCGCCTCGTTGGCGTTGCCAATGTAGTACTTGCGGCCGTTGGCCCGGTACGTTCCGTCGCCCTGGGGAACGAGCGCCATCTCCGTGGAGTAGAGATCTGCACCGTGCTCCTTCTCGGAGAGCCCGAAGGCGAAGATGCCGCCCTCCTTGAGCAACTGCGCGGTCTTCTGCTTCACCTCGTGGTTCGAACCCATCCAGATCGGGCCCAGGCCGAGAATCGTGACCTGCCAGGTGTACCAGTAGGCCAGCCCGTAGAAGGCGAGAATCTCGTTGAACTCGCAGTTTCGATAGGTGTCCCAGCGGGTGTCCTCGTCTCCGTCCGCGTACTGGGCGGGGGTGAGGAGGGTGGCAAACAGCCCCTCCTTCGCCTGGAACTCCAGGAAATCGGAGTACCACGAGCGCTCATGGTCGTCCCTCTTGAGCTTTCCCCGACCCTTGTTCTCGAAGAAGGCAATGGTCTTGCGCATGATCTCTCTCGACTTCTGGTCGAGGTACTCACGGTCATGCTTCTTGGGATTCAGGAGAATCATCTCTCGTCCTCTCTCAGGCGAACCGTTCCCGTCCGTTCCGCAAACGCGGTGCCTTGCCGGGAAGGATACCGAAGAGGATGTCGTCTCACCCGCCGGGGAGAGTGCTGGATCGGATCCGCGCGTAGGCCTGGAGGGCGCGCTCGGCGCTCTCGAAGCTGGGGATCTTCGCGGCTGCCAGAGCCTGACAGACGACCGGATCCAGCGGGCCAAAGGAGACGTAGAGGACCGGCTTGCCCGCCGCCTGTGCCAGCTCACCCATCGCTTCGATGTGTTGCTGCCACCCCTCGCCCTGTGACGAGCTCCCGATCACCACGGCGGCATCCACGCCAGGATCCTCGAGGCTTGCCGCCAGGGCTTCGCGATACATCTCCGCCGCTCCGGCGAGCTGGAGGCCGATATCCACGGGATTCCGGACACTGGTACCCGCGCTCGCGACCACACTGCGAAGCCGGGTCTGGGTCTCCTGCGCGAGATCCGCCAGCTCCAGACCGGCCTCCTCGCAGGCATCCGCCGCCGAGACCGCCGGCCCGCCAGGGCCAGTGACGATGGCCATGCGGCCACCGGTCGGACGCCCGAGATGGCGCAGGGCCACGAGAATGTCCAGCATTTCGTTCAGATCGCGAACCTGGATCGCGCCGGCCTGGCGCAGCATCCCGGACCACACCTCGGCCTCCCCGGCCAGGGCACCGGTGTGAGAGTTCGCAGCCCTGGCACCACCCCGGGTACGTCCCACCTTCCAGACGACCAGGTGCTTGCGGCGGCCCGCAGCGGTGAGAGCGCGCCACAGGCGGCGACCGTCCTTGGCGCCCTCGATGTAGGCAGCGACGATCTCGGTCTCGGAGTCCCCCGCCAGGTATTCCAGGAAGTCCGAGGTCTCCAGATCGGCCTGGTTGCCCACGCTGACCACCTTGCTGAAGGCAAGCCCCCGGTCCCCGCCGCTCCAGACGATGCGATTTGAGAGCGACCCGCTCTGCGAGATGAAGGCGATGGGCCCCCGTTCGGAGGACATGTCCGGGAAGCTCCCCAGCCCGCTCTTGGGTACGTAGACGCCCATGCAGTTCGGACCCAACAGGCGCAGCTTCCCGCCTCCGAGTGCCGCCATCAGCTCCGCCCCGCACGCGCGACCTTCCTCGGTCCCCAGCTCGGAGAAGCCGGCCGTGAAGAGGATCGCCGCCGGGACGCCCTTCTCGGCGCACTCCTTCACCACCGACGCCGCGAGACCGGTGGGCACGACGATGATGGCCAGATCCACCACCTCCGGCAGGCTGCTCACCGACGGATGGCACGGCAGTCCCAGGATCTCCTGGGCGTTCGGGTTGACGGGATAGATGCGTCCTCGATAGCCGGGCGAGAGAAGCGCCCGTAGAAAGAGCTGACCGGGGCGGGGCGAGCGGGGAACCCCCACGACGGCGACGGACCGGGGCTCGAAGAGCGCCTGGGCTGGCAGGCCTGGAGCGGGTACGGGCGGTTGACCCGAGGTGGGGTGCATGGTTTGGCCCCTATCCAGAAGAGCAGAAGCCCCGGGAGCGCGGGAGCCCTGAGATCTCGGCTCCAACATCATGGTGAGAAGGACCGCGAGTGTCAACGGGTGGCGTCCGGGTTCTTTCGGGACCATCTTCTGGGTGGAAGGACGACTCGACCATGAACGATTTCAAACACCACACCACCCTGGGTACGTCGGGACTCGAGGTCGGAAGGATGGGGATCGGGGCGGACGCCGGGATACCGGCGGATGCGCTCGAGTGGGCCTTCGAGCGTGGGGTCAACTACTTCTACTGGGGCTCGCGAAGGCGTCCCGGGATGAGGGGAGCGATCCGGAAGCTGGCGAAGCGGCAGCGGGAGAAGATGGTCATCGCTCTGCAGACCTACGACTACACCGGTCTGGCTCTCGGACAGACTTTCACGCAGGGACTCCGGGCCCTCGAGATCGACTACGCCGATGTACTGATTCTGGGAAACCGAAACGGCTCCGTACCCCGGAGAATTCTCGACAAGGCGCTCGCATTGCAGGAGAGGGGCCTGGCGAAGCACCTCTGCGTGAGCGCCCACGACCGATCGGCCTTTCGGAAACACCTCGACTCGGGGATCTTCGACCTCATCATGCTGCGCTACAGCGCTGCCGATCGCGGCGCCGAGCAGGACGTATTCCCACTCCTGGAACGCGAGGGCAGGCCAGGGGTGATCTGCTACAACTCCACGAGGTGGGGACACCTGTTCGATCCGCGCTGGATCCCGCAGGGTGAAAGGCTGCCGAGCCCGTCCGATCTGTATCGGTATGTCCTCTCCAGCCCGAGCATCGACATGGTGCTCACCGCTCCTGCGACGAGCGCGCAGCTCGAGGAGAACCTGAAGACCTTGGAGATGGAGTTCGTTTCGGCGGAAGAGAGAGCCTGGCTCGAGAAGGTGGGCGACCACGTTCACGCGCGGAGTCCCAGCGCCAACTTCGACTTCCTGTTTCAGGCGCGCGGACCTTCGGCGAAGCGATAGCCCGACCGATCCATGAGCTCAGAATCGACAGACGCAGCTCCTTCGCAGGGAGCCGAACCGCGCCGCACCGTCGCGGTCTTCGGAAACGTGGCGGTGGGAAAGTCGGAGGTCT
>CAZTOU010000113.1:0-3863 GCA_964615365.1 uncultured Spirochaetales bacterium | reverse complement strand
GCTCTCGGGGCTTCTTCGATGCTTGAGCTCGAGGGCGTGAGTTACCGCTATCCCGAGAGCGATCCGGCGCTCAAGGGAATCTCGCTCAGGATCGAGGAGGGGGAGAAGGTGGTGCTGCTGGGATCGAACGGCTCCGGCAAGACCACGCTGCTGCGGATCCTGAACGGGCTGATCTTTCCGCAGGAGGGGGTCTACCGCTACGGATCCGACCCGGTCACGGAGCGCCGGCTCAAGGACAGGAGTTGGAGCCGCCGCTTCCGGAAGGAGGTGGTGCTGCTCTTCCAGCACCCGGAGGCGATGCTCTTCAACCCCACCGTCCGCGACGAGATCGCCTACGGTCTGCGGCAGCTCGGGGACGAGGGCGACCTGGACGGGACGGTGCGGCGCTGGGCGGTGCGGCTGGGCGTGGAGGCGCACCTCACGCGTCCGCCCTTCCAGCTGAGCGGTGGTGAGAAGCAGAAGGTGTGCCTGGCGGCGCTGCTGGCCCTGGAGCCGCGGGTGCTGCTCCTGGACGAGCCCACCGCCAACCTGGATCCCCGCAGCACCGGCTGGCTGGTCGACTTTCTCCACGAGCTCTCGGTGACGAGCCTCGCCACCACCCACAACCTGAGTCTCGCCGGAGAGCTGGGGGACCGGGTCCTGGTGCTCTCGGAGGGACACGAGCTGATCTTCGATGGCCGCATGGAAGACCTGCTGGGCGACGAGGAGAAGCTGCTGGCGGCCAACCTGGTGCACAGGCACGGGCGCGCGGGGGAGCGGCGCTTCCACGTGCACGACTGGAGCTGAGGCATGGCCAGAGACGAACGCGTCACCCGCTTCAGCGTATCGCTGCCGGATTCGCTGTTCCGTCAACTGGACCGCCGGGTGATCCGGCGTGGCTACGCCTCGCGCTCCGAGTTCGTGCGCGACCTGATTCGCGAGCGAATGGTGGAAGACAAGTGGGAGGCGGACACCGAGACGGTCGTCGGCGTGCTGACGATCAGCTACGACCACCACCAGCGAGGCCTGCTCCAGAAGATCGTTGACCTCCATCACAGTCAGTACGTCAACATCCTCTGCACCACCCACGTTCACCTGGATCGCCACAACTGCCTGGAGACCATCATCATCAAGGGCCGCCCCCAGGAGATCGAGCGGATCGCGACCAGGAGCGCCGGACTGCGGGGCGTTCGCTTCGCGAAGCTGACCCGGGCGTCGACCCTGGAGAGCTGATCGCTCAGATCTCCACGAAGAGAGCCAGCACGCCGAGCCCGATCAGCAGCAGACCCGTCACGGTCCTCTCGTGGTGCTCGAGGAAGTGGGACTCGATTCTCGCCGCTCCGCGGAGGCCCAGGTCGACGAGCACCACCATGCCCCCCACGGTCAGCGTGAGATATACCAGGGAGACGGCGGCGATTCCCGACCATCCGAGCGCGCCGGCGGTGAAGTAGTACGCCTCGATCTCGATGCACGGCGAGAAGAACATGGCGGCGCTGAGGGATGCCACCAGGGAGAATCGCGAGGCCCTGCTCCCGCGCTCCGAGGTCGCCAAGTGAGCGTGCTGATGGCTCCGCCCGGTGAACTCGAGCCCCAGGTAGATGATGCCCAGCCCGATCAACACCGCGGGTGCCACCACCGAAGCCAGCGCGGAGTAGCGGGTGGAGAGCTCGTGGCCGAGCAGCCCCGCCACGATGCCGATCAGAATCGTGCTGGAGACGTGGGCCAGCCCGGTGATCGCGGTGAAGGCGAGTGTCTCCGACCGGCTCCAGCCCTCCGATCTTCCGATGGCGACGAGGGGAAGCCAGTGATTGGGAATCACCGCGTGGATCGCGCTCAGCAGAATGCTCCCGAGCAGGATTTGCGTCATGCAGCTTCCCTCTTCGGCGGCTGCCATCGCCACCGTTCGGCGCGCCGAGGATAGCCGTCCGATGGCACGAGCCAATGGGGTGGGCGTATGCTCTCCGAAAGAGTGAGGGACCCGTGCAGAACCCGATGACCAAGCTGATGGAGGCCCTCGAAGGCGCTCGGCGCGCGAGGGACCCGGGCGCGGATTGGCTGAACCTCATCACCGTGGACTCCGAAGGGCTTCCGGTGGCGCGCATCCTGACGATTCGGAGCGTCACCGAGGAGAGCGTGGTGGTGACCGTCAACCGCCATTCCCCCAAGATGCAGCAACTCGCGGAGGGCGGGCGCTACGAGGCCCACCTCTTCTGGCCGAACCTGCTCGGCCAGGTGAGGATGCGCGGCGGCTACCGCGTCGAGGACCCCCCGGATCTCGCGCGGGGCTGGCGAGCGCGGGCCTACGGGGGAAGGATCATGGATCTCTACGGGGTGCACCGAAGGCCGCAGAGCAGCGTGGTACCGTCGCGGGAAGTGATGCTGCAGGAGCTCGCGGAGCTTCGACGGCAGTTCCCCTCGGATCGGGACATCGAGAAGCCGGTGGAGGTGGTCAACCTCGTATTGCTGCCGGACTTCCTCGAGCTGTGGATCGGGGATGCCACCGATCGGATGCACGACCGGCGCCGCTACACGCGTGAGGGACGGGCCTGGGTGGAGGAATTCCTGGTTCCCTGAGAAGCGACTGAAAACCTAGGCGAGGGTCCGGATCCGGTAGCGGACCGGCAAGTGCTTGGGCCCACCGACGAAGCTCGCGCGGAGCAGCTCCGCGGGACCCGCTAGCTCGATCGACTCCACGCGCTCCACCAGCTGGCGGAAGAAGACCCGGAGATCCATCCGAGCCAGATACGATCCCAGACAGAAGTGCTCGCCGACGCCGAAGCCCAGGTGCGGGTTCGGGTCTCGGTCGATCCGGAAGACGAAGGGATCCTCGAAGATCTCCTCGTCGCGGTTCGCCGATGCGTAGAAGAGCGCGACGGAGTCGCCCTCTCGGATCCTTTTGCCCCGCAGCTCGTAGTCCTGGTTGGCGGTGCGTACGAAGTGGTTCACCGGAGTCGTCCAGCGGACGATTTCGTCGGCGGCGAGGCCGACCAGCGAAGGGTCCCGGCGCAGCTTCTCGAGCTCCTCCGGGTGCTCGAGGAGGGCGAGCAGCCCGCTCGAGATCGCGTTTCGTGTGGTGTCGTGGCCGGCCACCATGATCAGGAAGAGCAGGGAGAAGAGCTCGAACTGAGGGACCGGCTCGCCACGAATCGTCGCCTGGGCGAGCACCGTGGCGAGGTCCTCCCGCGGCTCCCGGCGCCGCGATTCGAGAAGCTCGCCCAGAAATGCGAATGCCTCCTGGATGAAGACGAGGCGTTCCTCGCGGGTGTCTCCCTCGCGTTCGAACTCGGCGTCCTCGATCCCGAAGTTCTCGTTGGTGATGCGGAGGACGAAATCCTCCTGCTCGCGCGGGATCCCGATCAGCTCGGTGATCATCCGCAGCGGCTGGCGGGCGGCGATGGTGGTCACGAAGTCGCACCCGCCCTCACCGGCCAGCTCGTCGAAGATCTCGCGGGTGATCTCCTCCAGGCGTGCCTCCAGGCGGCGCACCGAGCGCGGTGTGAACCACTTGGAGACCAGCCCCCGATAGTCGCGGTGCTCGGGCGGGTCCTGGTTCACCAGCATGCGCAGGGGAGGGTCGTCGGCCATGTCGCCCGCGCTCTGCCCGCCGCCCAGCTCCGGGAAGAGGATGAAGCGCCCGGCGCTGCGGAACTTCTCCGGCTGCTTCGAGACCTCGATGATGTCGGCGTGCTTGGTGACGGCCCAGAAGGGCTTGTAGTTCGGGGGCTCCATCCAGCAGACCGGTGCCTCCCGGCGCAGCCGGGTCCAGGCTTCGTGGGGGTAGCCTTCGGTCCCGTAGCGGGCCGCGGAGATGACGTCGAGCTGTCCGGGGGGGAGGGCGGACGTGTCACTCATGGGTGTGGCTCCTGGGGGTCCCAGTTCAAGGG
>CAZTOU010000112.1:0-3957 GCA_964615365.1 uncultured Spirochaetales bacterium | reverse complement strand
TTGCACCGATGGTTGAGCTTGTCTTCGCCGGTCACGGCCACGGTCAGCTTCGCCACTCTCGCCATGTAGGGGATCTGGCAGAAGACGCATCCCTCGTGCCAGCGGATCACGCCCTCGATGCTCTCCAGCTCACTCGCATCCCGGAGCCTGCGAAAGGCAATGGGCTCGGTCCTGAGCTTCAGCCGCTCCTTGATGGCTTCGCTTCGTTCATCCCAACTGCTCATCGGAGACCTCCTTCCGTTCTCAGCAACACGGATTCCCCGACCCGCGATGCGGCCGACGGGCGACACGACTCGCTCGGGCCGGGAATCACTGACCTTGCAGAACTTCGATCATCGCCGCGACGTTCTCAGGCTTCGCGTCGGCCGGGATCGCGTGAGAAGGTGCGGCGATGAAGCCGCCGTCCTGGCCGACCACTTCGAGCAGGCGTCGCACCTCCTCCCTGACGTCGGCCTCCGACCCGAAGGGGAGCGTCTTCTGGACGCTCACCCCGCCGTAGAAGCTCAATCGCTCGCCGTACCGCTTCTTGACCTCGAAGACGTCCATCACCTCGGGCTGATACGGGTTGAAGACGTCCACCCCGCATTCGATGAGCTCCGGGAACACCCCGTCGACCTTTCCGCAGGAGTGGATGAAGACGAGCTTCCCCTTCGACCGGACCAGGCCGTACATCCGTCGGATGCGGGGCTCGATGAACTCGGCCCACGCGCGCGGCCCCATCAGGAGCCCGGTCTGCATTCCCCAGTCGTCGCCGAAGATCATCGCGTCGATGTCGTAGGAGCAGGCGTTCTCGATCACGCCGAGGTTGAACTCGAGGATCCGATCCAGCAGGTCGTGAACGAAGCGCTTGTCGTCGGCCATGGCCACGAGCAGGTTCTCCATCCCGGCGAGCGTCCAGGCCCGTTCGAAGAGGGTGAAGCCGAAATTGACAAGGACGAACTGATCTCCTCCCTGCTGGAGAACGCGATCGTACCAGGCATACCTGGAGGAAGCGTCCGGATCGGGGAACTGATATTCGTCCAGGGTCTCTCGCGTAACCAGTTGATTGCGGACGTTGCCGATGTCCTTGTCGACGCGGCGGTCCCATTCGACGCCGAACTGGTCCCGCCAGATGTCAGGGTCGGTCTCCCTCCAGCTATCCGCCGGTTCGCAGCCCAACCAGGTGAGGCAGTTCCCCAGCTTCGATGCGAAGTCGGGATCACCGTAGAACTCGGCCATTCTCGCGTGCGCCCTCTGGGTGAACTGGATGTCGTAGGGAATCTTGTCAGGCTGCTGATGGCCGAGAGTGGCGAAGACCCGTTCACGGTTGTCCATCGGTTCTCCCTCGCGCGCGCCGTCGCATCGCCACCTTCCAGCGACTCCGGGCGTCTCCGGATCCGCCCGTCGTTCTGTCTCGAGTATACGCTCCCCGATGGCGAGGGGGCATCGAGGCGTAGGAAACGCTCGATCGAGGATCTCGGCTGCTCCTCGGCGTGCTCGGATCGCGCCATCGGGTCGGTCGCGACCGGATCGGGCGGGCTTCTCGTCGATGCCGGCGAACCTGCTACCGTCCGCGGTTCGATCTCCGCCGATCTCGAGGGGAAAGGGCCTCCGGATGAGCAACTGGAACCTGGCCGATTGTCTGGACACCGTGGCTGAGATTCGCGGCGACGAGGAGGCCCTGGTCCAGGGGACGAGCCGCCGCTCCTGGTCGGAGGTCGAGCGCCGCGCCCGAAACCTGGCCGCCTGGTTGCTGGAGCGCGGCGTCTCCCACCAGGGCAAGCTGGCCATCTACACCTACAACCACCCGGCCTACATGGAGGCGACCTACGCCGGCTTCAAGGCGGCCGTGGTGCCGGTGAACGTCAACTACCGCTACCGCGAGGAGGAGCTGCTGTATCTGCTCGACAACGCGGATGCCGAAGCGGTGGTGGTACACGAGGACTTCGCTGCGATGCTGGCGCGGATCCAGGACAGGCTACCCCGGCTTCGCGCAGCGCTCGTGGTCTTCGAGGGAGAAGAAGGGAATCTCTCCCTTCTGCCCGGGGCAGAGAGCTTCGAGCGAGTCGCGGAGGACGACCGCCCTGCGCCTTCCGTCCAGCGCAGCGGCGACGACATGATGTTCCTCTACACCGGCGGCACGACCGGCATGCCCAAGGGCGCGATGTGGCGACAGGACGATCTGTACTACCGCTTCGTGGCCGGTCTCATGGGACCCGTCCCGCCCGACATGGGAGCATTCGTCGAGCACGTGAAGCACCTACCCGTGCGCCTGCGGACCCTGGTCGGGCCGCCGCTGATGCACGGAACGGGCTGGTTCACGGCGTTGATCGGGTGGTTGACCGGCGGCGCGGTGATCTTGCTCGACCACCCGAAGAAGTTCGATGCGGCGGAGCTGTGGCAGGTGGTGGAGCGCGAGAAGCCGACCGCCATCAGTATCGTCGGTGACTCCTTCGCCAAGCCGATGGTGCGCGCCCTCGAAGAAGAGGGCCGCAGCTACGACATCTCCTCGGTGGTCATGATGGTCTCGTCCGGGGTGATCTGGAGCCAGGAGACGAAGCAGGCCCTGCTGAAGGCCAACGCTAAGATGATCCTGGCC
Source organism: uncultured Spirochaetales bacterium (assembly GCA_964615365.1). GTDB lineage: Bacteria > Myxococcota_A > UBA9160 > UBA9160 > UBA6930 > CAVXZE01. The sequence continues at coordinate 1,379 of CAZTOU010000112.1, read as the reverse complement.
GACCTCTTCAGCTCCTCCGAGGCCCTTGCCATGGGCGTGTCGGTCACCACGGCGGCGGGTCCGGTCAGGACTGGCAAGTTCCAGCTGACCGACACCACCAAGCTCTTCGACGCGGATCTGCGGCCGGTGGAGACGAAGCCGGGCGCCATGGGAATGGTGGGCGCCTGTCGAAACCAGCCGATGGGGTACTACAAGGATCCCGAGAAGACCGCCCGCACTTTCGTGCAGGTCGGCGAGGAGCGCTTCTCGGTTCCGGGCGATTGGGCTCGGGTGAACGAGGACGGCGTCAGCCTCACCTTGCTGGGTCGCGGCTCGGTCTGCATCAACAGCGGCGGAGAGAAGGTCTTCCCCGAGGAGGTCGAGGAGGTGATCAAGCGCCATGCCGCCGTCGAGGATGCGGTCGTGGTGGGGGTTCCCGACGAGAAGTACGGCGAGGCCGTCACCGCGGTGCTCTCGCTCTCTCCGCCGGGCGCCGATCCCGAGGAGATCCAGGCCTTCATAAAGGAGCGCCTGGCGGGCTACAAGGCCCCCCGGCACGTCGTGGTGGTCAACGAGATCTACCGCACCCCTTCGGGCAAGGTCGACTTCAAGCACACCCGGAAGGTGGCGCTCGAGGCCCTCGGGCTCGAGGCTTGACGCCAGAGAGAACGCGGCAGAGTGTACCCGCCGCCATGATCAGGAACCAGCCGAGCGCCTCGACCGAGCCGCGGTAGCTACGCTCGGCCGGCGTGCTTCAGGACGTCCTGGGCGAGGTCCGCAACCGGGACGCGATCACGGCGCCGCGAGCTTCGCGGCATGGGTGGCGAGCCACTTCACCAGGCCTTCGACCTGATCGGGCGGAATCGTATCGCGTAGGAGCTTGATGCGATCGCCCTCGAACTCCGCGCGCATGCTTCCGCTGAAGACGAGATCGGGTGCGCCTTCGGTCCCGTAGCGCGCCTCGAAACGCGCGGTGATCGCGCCGCCGTGCTCTTCCGGGCCCTCGAGGAACTCCATCCCCCGCGTCTGGAAACGATCATCGAACATCGCGACGGTCGTCACGAAGCGCTCGATGATGGCCTCGCGACCGTGCGCCACTCCATCCATGGGCGGATTCGCGAGGCTCTCGTAGACCGCGTCCTCGGTGAAGAAGCTCCTCATCTCGGACCAGTCACCGCTCTCGACCGCCAGATCGAAGGCCTCCGCATATTCCAGAAATCGATCAACCATGCTCATTTCCTCCCTGCGCCGGCTGCACTTCCTCCTCTCCCGCGATGTCGAGAGATAGGCCGGGGGCCCCAGCTGGAAAATGGCGAATGCCGTAGCCAAGAATCAGTTTCGCCATTGAGGCGGCCCCAGTTTCTTTGGACACGGAATTGAGGAGAATCCGATGTCCAAGG
>CAZTOU010000111.1:0-4034 GCA_964615365.1 uncultured Spirochaetales bacterium | reverse complement strand
GCTGGAGCATCCACTCGATGAACATGACCAACAACATCATCCAGAACACCCATCGGGGGACGCCCTTCGTCTTCATCAACGACAAGGATGCGGAGGAGCTGGGGATCGAGAACGGCGACACGGTGCGGCTGGTGAGCAACGAAGGGAGCTCCCTCAATGAGGCGAAGATCTCGCCCTCGGTGCGGCCCGGCCAGGTGATCCTGTACAACGGCTTCGAGCCCTACCAGCACGAGAACTGGTACGGCCAGGCGGATCTGGAGGCGGGTCACGTCAAGCACCTGGGCTTCGCCTCGGGCTACGGCCACCTGAAGTACCGGCTCTTCTCCTGGCAGCCGATCCCCGCCGACCGGGCGGTGCACGTGGACATCGAGAAGGTGGGCTGAGGGCCTCCGCCCCGGGCCATTCGCTACATTGCTCCGCAAGCGGAGGCAAGGCGATGTACTCAGGCATCATGCGGGGAACCTTCGAGATCACGCGAGCGGAGCGAAAGCCCGATCTGCTCACCTACGAGGTCGAGCTCAGCGAGGAGCTCGCCGAGGGGCTCGGGCCGGGGGCGAGTGTTTCGATCGAAGGCGTTTGCCAGACGGTGGTCACGCGCTCGGGCAACCGCGTCATCTTCGACGCCATCCAGGAGACGCTCGACCTGACCACGCTGGACTCCTTGAAGGTCGGCGACCGGGTCGCCGTCGAGCGCAGCACCAAGGTGGGCGACGAGATCGGCGGACACGACGTCGCGGGTCACGTGATCGGGACCGGGGAGGTCGCCGAGGTGCACCACGAGGGAGACGTCTGCGACATACGCATCCGCGTTCCCAAGGAGTGGATGAACTACATCTTCAAGAAGGGCTTCATCGCCGTGGACGGCGCCAGCATGACGGTGGGTGAGATCGGCCGCGAAGGGAGCTTCGATCTGCACCTGATACCCGAGACCCTGCGTCTCACCAACCTCGGCAAGAAGGCCCCGGGGGACCGCGTCAACATCGAGCTCGATGCCCGCACCGTGGCCATCGTCGACACGGTCGAGCGCATCCTCGAGGAGCGCTTCGCGCGCGAACGGGAGGCGGGGAGCGGGTCATAGGATCCGGGTCGGAATCCCGAATCGCGGCCTCTCGAGAGTCATCTTCCCCGGAAGACGGGGTCGCGTTTCTCGAGCAGCGCACGGATCCCTTCGCGCGCGTCTTCGGTCTCGAGAGTCCGCGACTGCGCGTGTGCCTCGAGCTCCGCAGCGCGGCGGGGATCCCAGTCGATACCGCGGTACACGGAGTGCTTGGTCCAGCGAACCGCCAGCGGGGCGCAGGCGGCGATCTCGCTCGCCAGCTCCCGGGCCTTCTCCGTGACGCGGTCCGCTTCGACGGCGTAGTTGACGAGGCCGAGCTCGGCGGCCTCGGCGCCGCTCACGATGCGACCGGTCAGCAATAGCTCCAGCGCGCGGGGCAGCCCGAGCAGGCGCGGGAGGATGTAGGTCGTCGCCATGCCGGGGTGCAGCCCCAGGCGGACGAAGTTGGCGCCGTAGCGGGCCTCGCGATTGGCGACGCGCAGGTCGCAGACCACCGCCAGCCCCAGGCCGCCGCCGATGGCGTGTCCCTGCATCGCAGCGATGGTGGGCACCTCGAGGTCGAGCAGCGATAGGAAGGGGCTGTATACGGCGAAGGTGCGTTCGTGGGCGGCTCGAAAGCGGGCGCCATCGGACTCCTGCTGCACCTGGCTCTTGAAGTCGGCCCCCGCGCAGAAGCTCCTGCCGCGCCCGGTGACGATCACACAGCGCAGATCCTCTTCCGACCGCGCGCGGGCGACCGCCTCGCGCAGCCCTTCCAGCACGTCGCTCGTCATGCTGTTGCGATTCTCGGGCCGGTTGAGCGTGATCTCTGCGATCTGGTCGGTGGATTGGTAGAGAACGGCCGGTTCCGCCATGAGACACCTCCCGTGACGGATCATCCTAGCCCGAATCGCTCGCGAATCACTCCGGGGCGCCCATAGGCGGGGACGTTGTTGAATGTTCAATGATGCCCCCGTACCTTTCGAATCGAATGCTCAGGTGGCTCCGCGAACGGCTGCGCGCGATGCGCTTCGACCTCCGAGAACTCTCCGGGGGCCTTGGCGACCTCGGCATCTTCGTGCCGCTCACGGCCTCGCTGATCGTCGTGTGCGGCATGGAAGGGGGCAGCGTTCTCTTCTTTGCCGGTCTTCTGAACGTGCTGGTGGGAGTGGCCTTCAACCAGCCGATTCCGGTCCAGCCGATGAAGGCGATCGCGGCGGTGGCGATCGCCGAGGGGCTCGCGCCAGGTGAGATCGCGGCCGCGGGCTTCCTGACCGGTGCGTTGGTTCTGGCACTGGTGCTCACCGGTCTGGTGACGGCCGCGGAGCGCTGGATTCCGCGGCCGGTGGTACGCGGCATTCAGCTGGGCGTCGGTCTCAAGCTGGCGGCCAAAGGGGTGACGATGGCATTCGCCGGGGGCTGGTGGGCCCTGGACGGATGCCTGCTGGCCCTGGGTGCGGCCTTCCTGGTGCTACTCACGGCCCGCGCGGAGCGCTTCCCGTCCGCACTGATTCTCCTCGTCCTGGGAATCGCCTTGATCCCTCTCGATGGGCTGGACTCCCTGGCTGCGCTGTCGCTGGGTTGGGGGGGGCCGGTCTGGATCTGGCCCGACCTCGCGCAATGGCAGGTGGGACTCACGCAGGGAGCGCTCCCCCAGCTTCCGCTGACCCTGCTCAACTCCGTGATCGCCGTCTGCGCGCTCTCCGGAGATCTGTTTCCGGGGCGCGCCATCGGTACCCGCCCGATGGCGATCAGCGTCGCGTTGATGAACCTGGGTACCTGTCTCTTCGGTTCGATGCCGACCTGTCACGGCTCGGGGGGGCTGGCGGGCCAGCACCGTTTCGGGGCGCGAACCGGCGGGAGCATGGTGCTCCTCGGGCTCGCGAAGATGGGGGTGGGAATCCTGTTCGGCTCGGCGGTCGGCGTCCTGCTGGCCGCCTTTCCGACCTCGATCCTCGGCGTGCTGCTGGCCTTCGCCGGGCTCGAGCTGGGGCTCGCGGCGCGGGAGTCCTCCGACCGGAACGCGTTCTTCGTGGTGGTGGCAACGGCGGGGGGAATCCTCGGCGTCAATTCCGCGGTGGGCTTCCTTCTGGGCCTGGGCGCCGCCCTCCTCCTCCTCCGAGGGGGATCGCGTTCCTCCGAGTAGTCCCGGCTAGCGAGGCGCGTTGGGGACGGGGCCCACCAGCTCGATCAGTCGCCTCTGGTCCTGGGCGAGGAAGCGATCCAGCTGGGAGACCAGCTCTCGGAAGAAGCGCATGGGATCCTGCGCCTCGAGGCGCTCCCGCAGCTTCGGGATCCAGCGACCCGGGTGGCGCGCGGCGAAGTCGCGCTGGGCGCGCCGGAAGGGTCCGGGATCCTCCCCGTTCTGCAGCGACTGAGCTTCGCGGAAGGCGAGGAAGTGGAGGAACTCGAGCTGCGTCGTGATGTGGTCGGGCATCTCCCGCGGAGATTCCGAGAGGGTGAGCCCGAAGTGATTGTAGAAGCGGACCGCCTCCTCCATCGTCTTCATACGCGCGCCGCCGTAGAGACCGCCGCAGAGCGGACACGGCGGACCGGAGGCACCGACGTCGAAGAGGCGCGTGTACTCGATGGCCAGGTCGTCCTCTCCCTCTCCGGCGTCGCCGAGAGCCTCCCAGTCGCATCCTTCGAGCAAGGACGGATCGAGGTCGCGAAGGGTCTCTCGGATCCTCTCCGCCAGCTCGCCGGTGCGGATCGCCTCGCCGAACGCCTGGTCGGGATAGTCGAAGATAAGCGCGAAGAGCTCGTAGGCCCGGCTACGCGCCGCGGCCCTCCTCTCCTCCTCGCCGCTGAGCTCGGTCAGCTCCTGCTGATCCATGGGAACTCCATTCTCCCCGTGCCGGCTAGGCTCGCTTTCGGTCGAGGGTGGCGGGATCGCGGTCGAAGCCGCCGAACATGTCCTTCCAGCGGTAGCCGATCAGGAGATCCATCAGCTCCGACTTCCCTCCGGCGCGGGTCTTGGCCATCTCGGCCTTCAGGA
>CAZTOU010000110.1:0-4069 GCA_964615365.1 uncultured Spirochaetales bacterium | reverse complement strand
CCCAACCTGAAGGGTTCAGAATTCCGTTTCTGGACTTACGTCGATCTCGGAGTGCGTGACCGGCGGTGGCGGTGCTGTGGCCGCGGGTCTCTGCTCGAAACCAGATGTAGTGGGAAGATTGGGGGGTTGAGCCTGGCTGGCTGAGTTTGTGAAACAGTGCCGCAGGGTCTCATGTACCTGAGGCACAAGAAGGTCAAAGGCAAGGACGGCACGGCGCGCTACTGGACGTTGGTGCGTTCCGTGCGGCGCGGATCAAAGGTCGTCCAGGAGACGGTCGCGAATCTCGGTCGACTCGATGACGAAGCAGTCCGAGAGGCAACCGCCCTTGCCCGCCACTTCCTTGGGCCGCGGGCCAACCAGCCGGAACTGTTCGAAGATCGCCAGCGACTCTCCACCGCGGAAATCCAGCTGGGCAAGGTCCGGGTCGAAGGCTGTCGCGCCTTCGGGGCGGTGTGGTTGGGATGGATCCTGTGGAAGGCCCTGAAGCTGGACGAATTCTGCGGGCGCGTCCTGCCCGCGGGGCGTGCCGAAGTGCCCTGGGCCGACGTGGCCGCGATCCTCGCGATCGCTCGCCTGTGCGAGCCATCCAGCGAGCTGCACATCGCCGAGGATTTCTATCGTCGAACAGCCCTCGACGACATCCTCGGAGTCGCTGCACACTCGATCCACCACACGCGACTCTACCAGGGATTGGACAAGCTCCTGGAGCACAAGAGGGAGCTCGAGGTACACATCAAGGAACGCCTGGGGGGTCTGTTTTCCCTCGACTACGACCTGTTGCTCTACGACATCACCTCGACCTACTTCGAAGGAGAAGCCAAGGGCAATCCGATGGCCAAGCGCGGCCACAGTCGGGACAAGCGTCCCGACTGCAAGCAGGTTTGCATCGCGCTGGTGGTGACGCGCGGCGGCTATCCGCTCGGCTACGAGTTGTTGGACGGCAACCGCATCGACGTAACCACGGTCGAGGAGATCGTCGAGGAGATGGAGGGGCGCTACGGCAGAGTGGGCCGCGTGTGGGTCATGGATCGTGGCATGACGAGCGAGAGAAACCTGCAATGGCTGCGCGAGGGAGGGCGCAAGTACTTGGTGGGTACTCCCAAGAGCGAGATGAAGAAGTGGGAGCGCGAGCTCATCGAGCGCGAAGGATGGAACGAGATCCGCGACGGCCTCGAGGTGAAACTCTGCGCGGGACCGGAAGGGTCGGAGACCTTCATCCTGTGTCGGTCTGCCGATCGGCAGAAGAAGGAGAAAGCGATGCACGATCGCTTCTCGCAGCGTATCCGCGACGGATTGGAGAGTCTCTCGCGGCGGCTGGCAAAGAACCGCAAGGTCGATCGCGTCCAGGTGGAGCGTCAGATCGGACGTCTGCTGGGACGAAACAGCCGAGCGGCGGGGAAGTTCGACGCGCAGGTCGTCGAGGACTCTTCGCACAAGAGCGGCGTAGGGCTCGAGTGGAAGGAACGGAAGGAGTGGAGCGAGTGGGCGATCCTGACCGAGGGCACCTACATCTTGCGCTCGAACGTCGAGAACTGGAGCGAGCAGGAACTGTGGCAGACCTACATCCAGCTGACGCAGGCCGAGGCGGCATTTCGGATCCACAAGAGTGACCTGCGGATCCGTCCGATCTGGCACCAGCGGGAAGAACGCGTGAAGGCGCACATCCTGGTGTGCTTCCTGGCGTTTGCGATGTGGAAGACGCTGGAGGGGTGGCAGAGCCGGGCCGGTCTCGGCAACAGCCCCCGGACGCTGCTCGAGGAGATCGGGCGGATCCAAGTCGTCGACGTGGTCCTACCGGTGGTCGGGGGGCCGGAGCTTCGACTGCGCTGCGTCGCCCAACCCGATGCTGCCCAGGCAACGCTGCTCGAGCGTCTCGGGCTGACGCTGCCCAAGCGCTTGCGGGCACCGACACCTTTGTCGGAATGTAGTGGGAAAAGCGGGTAGCAAACCGGCCCTGGCGAAGCCGCCAGGGCCGGTTTGGCTTCGTAACCTTTCAAGTTGGGCTACCGCGTGGGCCGGGACCGGGCCCTCACGGAGGACGTGGTCCAGGAGACGATGCTCGTGGCCCTCGAGCGGCTCAAGGCCTTCGACGGCCGCTCGAGCCTCCACACGTGGCTCTGCGGGATCGCGAAGAACAAGATCCGCGCCCAGCGGCGCAAGCGGCGGCCCGTCCTGATCGAGGACCTGCTCGACGAGACCGACCCCGAGATCGACGCGATCCTCGCCGCGGTCGACCGCGAGCCCCTGCCGGACTGGGTGCTCGAGCGCCGGGAGACCCAGGAGCTCGTCGGGGCCGCCCTGGCCTCCCTCCCGCCCGACTACCGGACGGTCCTGGTCGACAAGTACATGGAGGGGCTCTCCGTCAAGGAGATCGCCGAGCGGCGGGGCAAGGGCTCGAAGGCCGCGGAGTCCACCCTGCAGCGGGCGAGGATCGCCTTCTCCCGGATCTTCCAGCTCCTGACTCGGCGCCGGGGAGGGATGGAATCGTGAAGCCCCCCACCGTCCTCGACGCGAACCTCGAGAAGCTGCTTCGGCGGGCGTACATCCCCGCCCTGCCCGACCCGGGCTTCCGCCGGCGCCTGCGGCAGACCTTCCTGGGCGAGGTGGCGCGGAGGCGGGCGAGGCCCGGTCCTCGTCGCCTCCACCCGCTCGTGGCGGTGGCGGCGGCCGCGGCCGTGCTCGTGGCCCTGTTCGCGGGGCTGCAGACCCTCGGGATCCTGGGGACGGCCCCCGGCCTCGAGGAGATCCACGCCCGCAACCTCGTCGCGGTACGGAGCGCCCCGGACGGCGCCTGGGAGGCCCTCACCGTCGAGGCCGGCGAGGCGGGCCTCGAGATCGAGGAGGTCTGGCTGGAGGTCGCGACGCCCCCCGAGCGCGCCCTGGCGATGCGGCGGGGCGAGGACGAGATCACCGCGGGACGGGGCTCCGACCTCGTCATCCAGGAGCTCGTCGAGGGAGAACGCCTCCGGCTCGAGACGGGCTCCGTGGAGATCGTGCGGAGCTCTCCCGGCGACCCGTGGATCCTGGAGAGCCCGCACGGCGCGATCGAGCTCGCCTCGGCCCGGCTGAGCGCGACGGACGAGCACACGCGCCTCCGCCTCTTCCTCGAGAGCGGGCGGGCCTGGGTGGCGAGCGCGGAGGGGACGCAGGAGCTTCCCCGGGATCGCGCGGCCTTCCTCGCCGGAGGGGTGCTCCGCGTGCCGGGCGACGAGATCGCCGCTCCCGCGGGCGTCGTGGCCGGAGGCGGAGGACGCGAGGTCGTCGAGCCGCGGAACACGGAGCCCACGCCCGGGGAGACCGACGAGCCGGCGGGAGTCACCGTGCGCGGACGGGTGACGGTCGCCGCGACCGACGAGCCCGTGGAGCGCTTCGTCGTCGCCCTGCTCCCGACGGCGGCCGAGAACGCCTACTTCGAGAGCATTCCGCACGAGATCGAGGCTCCCGACGGCACCTTCGAGATCACCGGCGCGGATCCCTTCCGCTACCGGGTCTTCGTCCACGCCGGGGGATTCGCCGTTCAGCGCTTCGGCCCGTTCGACGCGGAGGAGGGAGACGTGCTGCGGATCGACGCCCGGCTCGCCCCGGGCGGCGCGGTCCGGGGATTCGTGGTCGACCACGCGACGGGCAACGGGATCCCCGATGCGATCGTCATGAGCCTGACGGACGCCCCGGCGAACAGCGCCCCGCTCGACCTGCACTTCTTCCCCGTCTGGATGCCCTCCCAGGTCGTGGTCGAGCCCGACGGCAGCTTCCACCTGGCCCACCTGAATCCCGGCGAGCACGTGCTCCGCTTCACCGCCCCGGGATTCGGGCCCCACTGGGAGAGCTCGATCCGGGTGACCGCAGGCGAGGTGACGCGCCTCGAGCCGGTCGCGATGCACCAGGGCGGAGCCGTCGAGGGCGTGGTCCTCGGCGAGGACGGCTTCCCCGCGCCCGAGCGGCGCATCATCATCCAGCAGATGGTCGTCAGCCAGCAGCCGCTGCGGAGCTTCGGCCTCGGGCTCAGCGACCAGGAGGGGCACTACCGGATCGAGGACCTGCCGCCGGGGATGCTGCTGGGGATTCTCCT
>CAZTOU010000109.1:0-4089 GCA_964615365.1 uncultured Spirochaetales bacterium | reverse complement strand
ATACAGACAAGGCCACGACCTTACGGGCCACCGCGCCAGCCCTCGACCCTACCGGTCCCCGAGAGGTCCATTCCCCGGCCTCCGGCGAGTGGCGGCGTACCATATGGGTCCACTGCCGTTCGTTTGCGGGCGCCCGAGGTGCCCTGGCGTCCGTCGCAGCGCGTGTGAGAGCCCAGGGGCCGTTTCCACACTGGCATCGAAAGTGCAGTACTTCCATCGATTGGCGACCGGTTCGAACGCGGTAGGACCGCGGGACTCGGAGAAAGGAGAGGGCGAGAGGGGTGCTGCGCAGCATGATCGGGGCATGGTGGCGCGAGGTAGCGGCGGTTCGACGGCCGGTCCTGCAGCGCCGCGTACACCCGGTTCGCTGCGCCTGGTGCGAGGAGTGGATCAGCTTGGCCGACGGGAGGGTTTCCACCGGAATGGTGGAGGTAAGCCACGGTCTCTGCTCCCGCTGTCACGAGCGGCTGACGCAGGATTTCGGGGGGCGCGGGCGTGCCTCCTGGGCACCGCGTCAGCCCTCGTGAACACCGCTCCTCCCAGCTGCGCTCGATCGGCTTTTCCGGCCGTTCGCCCGCAGTCAGAGGCACGCCGCAGGCGTGCCGTGCGGGCAGGGCGGCTTTGCCGCCCGCTAACCCGCCAGTTACGAAGCCGGGGCTGCCGGGGAACGGCGTGACGAGGGTGCGACGCTCACCGGTCCCCGGCTCGAAACGCTCCTCTCCGCCTCGCGCAGGCTGTCGAGATCTTCGTCGAGCTCATACTTGTGGACACGGTATCCGAGCGTACGACGGGTAATGCCCAGGAGGCGTGCCGCGCGAGTCCGGTTGAAGCCGGTCTTCACCATCGCCTGGAGGATGCAGCGAATCTCGATTTCCTCGAGGGTTTCCGGATCGCGGCCGTCTGCGAGCGTGGGAGCGGCTCGTCGTCGTTGCGCGTGCTGGATTGCCACCGGGAGATCACTCAGCTGCAGGTCGGCCGGATCGCCGAGGACCAGCGCGTGCTCCACTGCGTTTTCCAACTCCCGGACGTTTCCGGGCCAGTCGTAGCTCTCCATCGCTGCCAGCGCTTCTGGCGAGAACCTCGGGTGGGTTCCTTTGTGGAATGACTGAGCAAAGTGCTCGATCAGCTCCATGAGGTCTTCGGGGCGATCGCGCAAGAGAGGCAGCGAGAGGGGAAACACGTTGAGCCGGTAGAAGAGGTCGAGCCGAAGAGTCCCGGTCCGCACCGCCTCGTCGATATCTCGATTGGTGGCGGCGATCACCCGAACGTCCACCTTGGACAGCCGCTGAGAATCGCCGATCCGGTGGAACTCGCCCTCCTGGAGAACGCGGAGCAACTTGGCCTGGAGGGTTGTCGGGAACTCGCCGATTTCGTCGAAGAAGATGGTGCCCCGGTCGGCGGCCTGAAACAGGCCGATCCGGTCCCGGTCCGCCCCCGTATAGGCGCCCTTCGCTGCACCGAAGAGCTCGCTCTCCAGGAGAGTCTCCGGAATCGCAGCGCAGTTCACGCGGATCATTGGCTGGTCGCATCGTCCCGAGAGCTCGTGCAGGGCCTCGGCGAAGATCTCCTTGCCGGTCCCGGACTCGCCCCGCAGCAGTACGGTCGCGTCGGATTGCGCGATTCGCGGCAGCTTCTCCAGGATCTTGCGGATCGCGGGCCCTCGCCCGACGACCTTGTCGAGCGGAGAGACGCCGCCGGCTCTCTTCGGACCGCGCGGCGGTTCGCTGATTTCTGCTCCCTCGCTCTCCGCTGACAGAAGAATGTCACGGATCAGCGGTTTGAGATCGTGCTGCGCCGAGAAGGGCTTGGTGATGTAATCCAGCGCTCCTTGCTTGAGGGCGTCGCGTGCTGTCGCGACCGACGCGAACGCAGTCATCAGCACGACCTCACAGCTCGGGCGAATCTTCTTCGCCCGCCGCAGCACTTCGATCCCGTCCATCTTGGGCATCACCAGGTCGGTCAGGAGAACGTCGAACGGGTACTGCTTGAGGAGTTCGAGACCGCCCTGCGGGTCCGCAGAGTACTGGACATGGTGGCCCTCGATCTCGAGGACGCTCCGAAGTGCTGGGACGAGACGGAACTCGTCGTCGATGATCAGGATCGAACCGATCAAGGGGGGCCTCTAGCTTACAAGATGGCTTGGTCCTGGAGGGATGTCAATCCGAAAAACCCCTAACAGGATGCTGAAAAACCCGCGTGTTTCGGTGTCTTAGATGGTACAACGTCCGTCGGGGGGTAGGGGGGAATGCGCGGGAACGACCGAGAGCAGGGTTCGATGTTCAGCTACGTGGCGCTGGAAGACCAGCGTTCACTCGATCTACGAGAACGGAGCCCCAACTGCGGTGTTCGCGTCGAGCCAACGGGATCCGGATCCGCAGCAGGCCGTCTTGCAGTGCGGCGTCGGCCACCTGACGGCAAACCGGAAGAGGAAGGGGAATCTGACGGCGAAACGAGCCGGGTTGTCGTTCGCGACGGTGGTAGACCCGGCCGGGGATCTGCGAGTCACCCGATGGGACCCCTTCGACGGAGACCGCATCATCTGCAACGCGGACCTCCAGCTTCGCCGGGTCCACCCCCGGGGCGTCGATTTCCACCACGAGCTCGTCATCCTCCTCGAAGACATCGGCGCGAAGTAGCATTGGATCCCCCCTCCACCCGTCGCACTTGCACCAGACGTGCCAACTCTCGCAGTCCCCTCAGGGACTCGACAGAATTCCCGATCCGCGGGCTTGCGCTCAGCTACGTGCGCGCAAGGCGGCTGCGATGCTCGCCATCAGGATCAGAGCACAGCCGAGCAGCGACGCCGGGCCCGGCTGCTCCCCGTGCATGAGCCAGGCCCAGATCGAGTTGAAGACCGGTTCGACGAGAAGCAGCAAGGAGACCTCGAAGGCCGGAACGCGTCGGATGCCGCGCGTCATCGCGACGTAGGCGAGGCCGATCTGGAAGAGACCCAGGTAGGCGACGACGGCCCAGTCGAGGGGCACGCTCTCCGTCACGGGAAATGCGAACGGGACACAGGCCGCGAAGGCGATGACGTTCCCGGCGATCACGGCACCCCCCGCCGACTCCGTCTTCTCGGAATGGGCGAGCCAGCGGAGCCCCAGAAGCGTGAACGCCCAGGTGATTCCGGCCGCAGCTGCGACCAGGTTGCCCCGCAGCGGATCGGGAGCGGTTGCCAGAGGAGGGTCCACCCCCAAGAAGAAGAGGATCCCCCCCAGCACCAGCAAGGTCGCGAGCAGCAGGTCGCTTCGGCGCAAGGACTCGCCGAGGAGGCGGGGCGCGAGCAGCAGGACGTACAGGGGGGCCGTCGCCCCCCGTTCTTTATCCTACCTGCCGTGTTTGGGGTCGAAGCTCCACGGCGGTGGGCGGGCTGGCAGTCGTTTACGGGTGTTGCTTCGGGCATCCAGCTCGAGCGAAGATGCGATCCCCGTGCCAGTGTCGAAGTGGACCCGAGGGCCTGCTTACGCTCAATTCGCCGCTCGTTGTGCCCATTGGTTCACGCACCACGGGTGCCCGCCGATTCACGGGCCGGCCTCAACTCGCCCTGCCTGCCTTTCCGCTGATGCCGGGCCAATCGCCAAAGGAGGGCGTTCGATCGCCTTGCCTATCCCCTACGACGATCCGGCAGCCTACTCGCCGGTCACCACCGCGAGGTCATGGCCAAGGCGCCGGTGGGTTCGTGTTCTGGGATTCGGACAATCGAGGTTCCCCGTTCGGGGGGGGTCCCCACCCCCAATCCCCCCCTCCTCTCCCTCGGATATCCCGGCCACATCGCAAGAATGGGCGTTGAAACACCTAGCCTCCGAAAACAAGCCCAAAATGGGATTGGGGAATTTGCGCAGCTCAGATACCTGGGAAACTTCAGAAGCTACGCGGGGCTACCGGTCAGGGGCGGAGCCCCTGTCTCAATACGGCGATTGCTCAAAATCTCGATTTCAAAAAATAATTCTCGCGCCTCGCTACGCTCGGCTTGGCGAGGCAGCAATCTCCTTCTTGTACACACGCATTCTTGATTCTTCCACCCTTAATCTTCAGGCTCTTCCGGGTTTCGAGTGGGTCACCGAGGGAGCTGAGATCGGGGTGAGGGGG
>CAZTOU010000108.1:0-4142 GCA_964615365.1 uncultured Spirochaetales bacterium | reverse complement strand
CCGGTGGTAGGCCATGGTCATCGCCTCGGCGAAGCGCTTGGCCTCGTCGTAGACGCCGCGGATCCCCACCGGGTTCACGTTGCCCAGATAGCTCTCCGGCTGCGGGCTCGTCTGGGGATCGCCGTAGCACTCGGAGGTGCTGGCCAGCAGCAGGCGCGCGCCCTTCGCCTTCGCCAGCCCCAGCGCCTTGTGGGTCCCCAGCGATCCGACCTTGAGGATCTGGATCGGGAGCCGCTCGAAGTCGGCGGGACTCGCCGGCGATGCGAAATGGAGGATCGCGTCGAGGTCTCCCTCCACGTAGAGGTAGTTGGTGACATCGTAGTGCTCGAAGGAGAACTTCGGGTCGCCGAGCAGGGGCTCGATGTTCTCCATGTGTCCGGTCAGGAGATTGTCGAATACGATGACCTCGCAGCCCTCCGCCAGCAGCCGTCGACAGAGATGCGACCCGATGAACCCCGCGCCCCCGGTGACCAGGACGCGCCTCCACTGCTGCCGCTCCAGCATCGTCGATTCCTCCCTCGGACTCCCGCGTACCGCACCTCAGCGTGATTCGTGGGAGAGGACCCATGTGGGCAGCTGATGATCGGACTCGAGCTTGCTGGCGAGGCGAACCGCTGCTTCCCGAGTGGGGACGGGACCCACGCGTACCCGGAAGCGCACGCCCCTTCGCTCATTCTCCCCGCGGACGTAGACGGAGAAGCCGGCCGCGCGGAGCTCGCGTGCGAGCCTCGTCGCAGCGGCCCGGTCGCCAAAGGCACCGACCTGGATCGCGAAGCCACCCTCCGCCGGCGGCGTGCCGCGGTCAGCCGGCGGCGCCATCGAGACCGGCGGTGGATCCGCCGGGACCTCGGCCGCAGGTGCCCCCGGCGAACCCTCGCGGGCACCCAGGGGTCTCGCGAAGGATTCCACCTCCCCGGTCTCCGCCAGCTCCGAGGAGATCTCGGCGACGAGGGGAAGCTCGGTGGTTCGCCCGGCGAGGTGATCCATCACCAGGTCCGGCTCCTCCCACATCGCCCCCGCCAGCAGTCCCACCCCGAAGCCCAGCACCAGGAGCAGCGCCGCCCCTCCCAGGGTGGAGACCCAACCGGGGCCGACTTCCACGCGCCCTCGATTCCCTCTCGCCGTCACTACATCCGCTCCGGCGCGGACATGCCGAGCATGCCCAGGCCCTTTGCCAGCACGGTGCGCACCGCCAGGGTGAGCGCCAGGCGCGCCGAGGTCAGCACCGCGTCTTCCGACAAGACGCGATGCCGCTTGCCGTCCTGGACGTATGGATTCCACAGGCCCGCGAGGTCTCGGAGATAGTAGGCGATGTGATGGGGCTCCCGGGTCTCGGCGGCCCGGAGCGTCACCTCGGGAAACTCGCTCAGCTTCTTGATCAGTTCGATCTCCTCCGGCAGCACCAGGGGTGCCATGTCGATCTCGTCGACGGCCGGGATGGACACTCCGCGTTTGGCCGCCTCACGTTCGATCCCGTGAGTACGAGCGTGGGCGTACTGCAGATAATAGGCGGGATTCTTGGTCCAGTCCGTCTCCTTGGCGAGATCCAGATCGAAGTCGAGATGTCCCTCGGGCTTGCGTAGGATCATGAAGAAGCGAAACACGTCCGCACCCACTTCCTCGACCAGCTCGTCGACGGTGATGAAGGTGGCCGCGCGCGTGGACTGCTTCACGGTCTGGCCTCCCCTGGTGAGAGTGACGAACTGGTGCATGACCAGCTCGAGGCTCTCCGAGTCGTGGCCCAGGGCGCGCATCGCGCAGCGCACGAATGGAAACTGATCGATGTGGTCGGCTCCCATGACGTTGATCACGGTTTCGAAGCCGCGGCGGAACTTCTCTCGGTGGTAGGCGATGTCCGGGAGCAGATAGGTGGGCTCGCCAGTCTTCTTGATCAGGACCCGATCCCGCTCCAGGCCGAACGCCGTACCCCGCAGCCACACGGCCCCGTCCGCTTCGAACAAGAGCCCCTCGGCCCGAAGGTCCGCGAGGACCTCCTCGATCTTCCCCTCCTTCGAGAGGGACATCTCGTTGTAGTAGACGTCGAATCGGACGCCGATCGACTCCAGGGTGGAGCGGATCTCCTGGAAGATGCTCGCCTCCGCCGTCTCGCGAAAGCGGCCCTCACCGGGTTCCTCTACCAGGGTCTCGCCGAACTCCTCGCGCAGCGCGCCCGCGATCTCGCCGATGTAGTCCCCTCGGTAGCCGTCCCTGGGAAAGGCCACCGGGAGACCGCCCATGACCTCCGGCCAGGCCGCCTCCGGGTCCGCGAGGGCCTGCGGCGGCGCGGCGAGACCCAGTTGCTCGAGGTAGCGAGCCCGGACCGATTCGCCCAGCACC
This sequence comes from uncultured Spirochaetales bacterium, assembly GCA_964615365.1. Lineage (GTDB taxonomy): Bacteria > Myxococcota_A > UBA9160 > UBA9160 > UBA6930 > CAVXZE01. The sequence goes on along the minus strand of CAZTOU010000108.1, from coordinate 1,805 downwards.
CGCATCTGCCGGCCCCCATCGTTGAAGTAGTACTCCCGGGTCACGTCGTAGCCGGCGCACTGGAGAGCGCGCGCGATGCTGTCGCCCAGCACGGCCTGCCGTCCGTGCCCGATACTGAGAGGTCCGGTGGGATTGGCGGAGACGAACTCGACCTGAACGCGCCTCCTCTTTCCGGTCTGGGAGCTGCCGAACCGTTCGCCAGCGCGGAGGATCTGCCGGACCACATCCCGCCATCGGTCGCCGGAAAGCCAGAGGTTGACGAATCCCGGGCCGGCGATCTCGGCGCGGCCCACCAGCCCGCCCGCGTCGCCCAGGGCTTCGATCAGCCGCTCGGCGATCTCTGCCGGCGGACGGCGCAGGCGCTTGGCCAGGACCATGGGCGCGTTGCAGGCGAAGTCGCCGTGCTCCCGCTGTCGCGACGCCTCGAGGCCAAACGTGGGGATTTCCCCCTTGTCAGATGCCTCCTCGAGCAGGCATCTCACCACCCCGTGCAGATGTTCCGCGAGCTGCTCCCGCATGGCGCGTGAGAGTCCCCTCTATCGCCCATTGGGTCAAGGAATCCGTGGGCTGGGCTCGCCGAGGAGTCTGACCACCGTCTCTCCGGGCCGGGCCAGGTGCAGATCTTCCCGGATCGCCGCCTCGATGGCGAACGGGTCGCTCCGCAGCGCTTCGGTCTCCTCCTCCTGGACCGCGATCTCTTCCCGAAGCGTCTCGATGCGAGCCTCCGCCGCCCGCAGATCTCCCCGCAGACGGAGCCAGCTGCGAAGTCCGGCCTCGCCGTCGAGCATCGCCGCCACGAGCACCAGAGCGACGATCGCAGGTAGGATCCAGTAGCGCCTCAGTTCCCTCCCCCCCAAGAGGGCGCATCAAGTCTACATCGCTATTCGGCCGCGGGCATCTCCAGCAAACGGCGGATCCGATCGACGTAGGCGGGCGCTTGGCTGCCCGGTTCCATCGGATCCCGGGTCGTGTCGCCCGCCAGCGGCACCCGGAGAGCGCTTGCGACCCCAGCGAGACCGATCAGAAACCCCCGACCCTCGTCGGAATGGCGACCTCCCCCGCCGTGTACCTGACCTGCTGATTCGTAATCAGCAGGTCGGCGGCTCGAGTCCGCCCGTCGGCTCCAATTCCTGCAACCGTTTCAGTCGGTTAGCGCCTCCTGCGTCCCTCTGCTCCAAGCACCGCTCCTGGAAATAGGCGCATAGTAGGCGGCGAACGACGGCTCCACGGGTTGCTCACCTTGGCAGGTGACGCTCCAGGATCGCAGGCTATCTCTGCTTTGCCTGTCTTCCTTGACCCCGAGTCCCTTCAGAGCCCCCCACCTCCGGTCCTTGGATTCCTGCCGGATATGGATGGGCTCAGTAGTCAGCGATCACTCTGGCCCGCTGGCAGCAAGCGGGTCGAGCCTATCCTTGAGGTGGCGACCAAGCCCCCGTGCCATCTCGTCTTCGTTGCCGAGCAAGCTCTCGGCGAGCCTCTCGTAGTCGAGTTGAAGGATCTTCATCTGGTAGCTGGGCTGCAACTTCTCTTGAACCCCGACAATCGCTTTCGTCGATTTCTTCGATAGATTGCTCGGGTAAGCGAAAACAACCCTCCAGTCGCGGAAGTGCTCCACCTGGGCCAGCCGCGCTGCGGTCGCGATGTTCCGCATGACCTGATAGCTCGGTCCCCGGAAGGGGCACTCGGAGTCCGCAGGGTAGGAGTCTGGCTTACTGAGCGACCACATTACCTCCCAGTAGTGACGTGGCGTACGGCGTCCGTCGGACACCTCCAGCCGACAAGGCGCTCCACTCCTGGTCTTCAAG
>CAZTOU010000107.1:0-4623 GCA_964615365.1 uncultured Spirochaetales bacterium | reverse complement strand
GCAGCGATGCAACTGCACCCCGCGTCACCGTCGGCCGGCGGCGTGCATTCGAGGCGCGACCTACAGCAGGCCGGCGCGCTCCAGGCAGTCGCGCGCCTCGGCGACGCCCTGGACGTGGTGCGCCGTCATTCCGAGCGAAGCGGCGGCTTCCACATTGGGGAGGTTGTCGTCGAAGAAGACCACCACCTCCGGCTGCACCTGCAGCTCCTCGAGGGCGCGGGCGTAGATCCGCTTCTCGGGCTTGTGGGCCCCCAGCTGGTGAGAGGACAGCGCCCTCTCGAAGAGCTCCGGAATCCGGAAAGCACGCTCGTTCCTTCTCCAGTGAAGCTCGTTCGAGTTGCTGAGGACCGCGAGGCGGAAGCGAGGACGGAGCTCGTCCAGGAGCTCGGTGGCCCCCGGGTAGAGGCCGCTGTTCCAGGATTCGAAGGCGCGAAGGAACTCGGCCTCGGAGACCCGAACGCCCCACGCCGCCATGAACCGCGCGGTGAACTCCGCGCGCGAAATCGCACCGATCTCGTACTCCCGGAGGTGCGGGCACTGGGGCCAGCGCGCTCGGATCTCGGTCTCGGAGAGGGGCTCGCGCAGCAGCCGGCCGAGCTCCTTGGGTCCGGTGAAGTCCATCAGCACACCACCGAGGTCGAACAGGAGTAGCTCGATGCGGCGTGCGTTCGACGTTCGCATGGAGAACTCGTCAGAGAACCCTATGAGCCGGCGGCCGGTCCTCGGTGCGACCCCGGTGGCCCCTCAGCCGCCCGGTGTGCGCTCGAAGACCGCGGCGCCCTCGGGCACGTGGTGGAAGGCCTGCTTGTCGATGGTGAAGATCACCATCTGCGGCATGCCGAAGACGCTCGGATCGTCGAGCGTACCCACCTTGAGCATGACGGCCCCGGGGACGGCGGAGGCCTTGCTCAGCAGGTGGGTACCGCACTCGGGGCAGAACTCCCGCGTCACCGGGTCCTCGAGATCGCTGCGGCGGAATGCCTTGGGGGAGCCCTTGGTGTAGGCAAAGCCCGACTCCGGCATGGCCATGGTCACGTTGGGGGATCCACCCGAGATGTACTGGCACTCCCGGCAATGACACTGTCCCTTGAAGAGCGGATCTCCCTCCGCCTTGTATCGCACCGCGCCGCAATAGCATCCACCTTCGATATTCATTTCGCCCTCCTTCTTCTCCGACACCCGAACGGTCGTTCTGGTTCCGAGCGTACCCCAGCTCAGCCCTTCGATCCCGAGGCCCCCGCCCGGCCGCTTGTCGCGAGCCCGCGAGCGCTGGTAGCTTCCTGTGAAGGAACGGGAGGAAGCGGTGGCTGAGCTCTCCGAGGGAATCGTCTCGCTGCTCGAGAAGGCGATCGTCGAGTCACAGTACGGTCGGCTTCTGCAGCTCGAGCTCGTGGATGCGGAGGAGGATCGCGTCCGTCTGCGGATGCCCTACCGGAGCGAGGTCACCACCTTCGGCGACACCCTGCACGGGGGCGCCATCGCCGGCCTGGTGGACGCCGCAGCGACCGCCTGCTTCTGGGCGAGCTCCAGTCTCGCTCCCGGGGCGCGGGGCACCACGATCGGCTTCTCGATCAACTTCCTCTCCGCGGGACGCGGGAAGGATCTCGTGGCGACGGCCAGCGTGCGACGAAGAGGCCGGGGGATCTCGACCGGCGAGGTGACGGTGTGCGACAGCGAGGGCAAGGAGATCGCCGTCGCACTGGTGACCTACAAGCTGTCCCCCGCCTGACGGCGCGCCGGCTCATCCCTCGTCGTCGGGCTCGATCCGCTTCCCGAGACTCACCACGTCGTCGATCCGATACCCGAGCCGCCGATAGAACTCGACCGCGGCGGTGTTGGTCCCACGGACCTGAACGTTCAGCTTGGGGCACCCCATCCTCTCGAGCCGCTTCTCCGCCTCGGCCATGATCGCCCGACCCAAACCCTTCCCCTGGTGTTCGGGGTCGACCGCCAGATAGTTGACCCATCCGCGGTGGCCCTCGTACCCGGCCATCGCCGTGGCGACGATCTTTCGATTCGCGACGCCCACCAGGAACATCTCGGGCTGCACCGCGAGCTTTCGCCGGATGTCCTTGTGGGGATCGTTCCAGGGGCGCACGAGATCGCACTTCTCATACCAGCGCACTCCCAGAATCTGTCGAACTTGTGCCCCACCTGCTCGAAGGTACCGACCGGCCGAAAGCCGAGTCGCTCGTGCAGCGCCACCGAGGCCGGATTCGGAAGCGCGAGCTCGACGCGTATCCCACGATGCCGGGCTCCGCCGCTGCGACCAGGAGGCGATACGGACCCAAGACGGAGAATCCCTCGAGCCAGCCCCTCCGCTCCTCGGCGGTGAATGGCGTCGTATCGAAGGTGATGTGGGAGCCCTCGACGTAGCGATTGTAGATCCGAACCAGGTCCTCGAGGTCTCCCGGGGCCGGCGGTCGAATCTGCGGATCGGACACGGCTCTGGAGACCTCTCTAGACGCGGCGCACCAGGGGCTTGCGGTCAGCCTATCACGAGGGATCGATGCCGGGGAACCCCGACCAACCTCTGTCCAGCGAAGCGCGGTGTCAGACCCGTAGCTGCCGGATGCGCGAGCCGCCCGGCCGCAGGGCGCTGAGGCGGCGTCGAAAGGTGGGAAGGCTCGGGAGCCGATGGACCGCGAGCAGGTGGGATCGACAGCGACAGTCGGACGAACCGAAGCGCGGGACGAGGGAACTGCCCCGAAGCGCCGACGCAGCACGGGCCCAGGTGCACTCCAGGCGCGCAGGGTCGCGGGTGTGCCAGATGGCCAGGACCTCTGCGGTCTGCAGGAGGTAGTCGATGTGCCAGTGGCTGCGACGCACGGGCTCCAGGTGATGCTTCACGCGTGCGGCGATACCGCCGGGGCCGAAGGCGCTGCCGAAGTACAGGTAGTACGGCGCATCGAAGCGAATCCGTCCCAGGCGACCGACCTTCAGCAGCGCGGGCTCGCGAAGCCCCAGCAGGAGCGCGTAGGTCCCCGGCTCTGCGGGGAGATAACTGTCGGTCAGATCCGTCGGACGCAAGCGCACCGCCCTCAGCGGAGGTGCACCACGTTTGCCGTGATCAACCTCGCCTCGTCCGAGACGAGGAAGGCGATCACGCGGGCCACCTCATCCGGACCGACGACGTGGATCAGATCCGGACGCTCCGTCACCACGCGCCGCACCTCGTCCGTCACCCAACCCGTGTCCGTGACCGGCGGGTACACGATGTTTGCCGTGATTCCGAGGGGCGCGAGCTCGAACGCCGCCGACATCGTGTAGTTCTCGAGAGCGGCCTTCGCGGCTCCGTAGGACACCTCGCCCGGGAAGCCGTTCGGGCCGCCCGAGGTCAGCCCGATGATCCGGCCCCAGTCGGCCCCTCGCTCGGTGTGGCGGCGGGCGAACTCCGCGATCAGCATCGCCGCGCCTCGGGCGTCCACCGAGAACTGCTGCTCAAACGTTTCTGGAGAGACGCGCACGAGGTTGCGGCCCAGCCCGTCGCGCGTCTCGGTGGTGAAGGTGTCGGCCAACCAGCCCGTCGCGTTGTTCACCAGGATGTCGACCGGGCCGAGCTCCGCCTCCGCCCGGCCGAACAACCGCTGCGGAGTGGCTGGGTCGGCGAGATCGGCTTCCAGCGCCACCGCCTCGCCGCCGTTGGCGCGGATCGCGGCGAGGACGGCATCGGCGTCGGAGGAGCGGCTCTCGCGGTAGCTCTCGGGAATCCCGGGATCGGGCGCATCCTCGAGCCGAAGGTAGGAGACGAGCACGCGCGCACCGCACGCCGCGAACATGCGCGAGGTCGCAGCTCCGATGCCGTGGTTCCCGCCGGTGATGAGGGCGACGTGACCGCTGAGATCGAAGGGAGCCTCACTCATGGACGCACCGCCTCTCGGAGCTCGGAGGCCGCAGCACCTCCACTGGTGTGCCGGACGGCACCCAGCGGCCCGAGACGCCTCACGCCCGCGATCCCGAGCAGGAAGGTCGAGACCTGAACGGCCACCAGAAGGAGAAACAACGCCCAGCAGATCACAGAGGCGCGGGGCAGCACCTCTTCGGTGCGGATCGCAACCCACCAGAAGGCGAAGGGAGAGCCCACCGTGCCGGAGAGATGCAGGAGCACGCGCACCCAGCGCTCCGAACTCAGGTATGTGCCGTAGCGCATCTTGAAGCGCGGCTCGATGCCGAAGAAAAAGAAGTGCGAGTAGCGGATGCCGGTGAGATATCCCACGGCGATCTTTAGGGGAGGCTGGAGGGCAACCGTGAGAATGATCGAGGCGGTGATGGCCAGGCCGGTGTGGGCTCGTTCCAGGGCCACCTCGAGGATCCCGACACCGGCAGCGGTGCCCACAGCGTGAAAGACCATCCCGACCCAGAATGGAAACCTCGTCGCGTGCTTCCTCTGGTGGAGCTTGTCGCTGACCCGGGACACGTCCTCTGCCAGTGCGAGCCGCGCGGCCTTCGGTTGGCCAACCGCCACTGCGAGGAAACGAGCCCACGGCCCGGGCCGATAGCAGCCCTGATCGAGATCCCTCTCGATCTCGTCGAGCGTTTCCCGGAGATCGCTCGTGGTGTGTCTCCCTCTTTGCGCCACAGAGGAGGCCGAATGCAGGTGGACTTTTCGGCTGTGCCTCTAGA
>CAZTOU010000106.1:0-4686 GCA_964615365.1 uncultured Spirochaetales bacterium | reverse complement strand
TACCTCGGCCTCTCGCGCGAGCGGGTCCGCCAGATCCAGGCCGGTGCCATCGCCCGCCTGAGAGAGCTCGGCCTCGAGCGCGGACTCTTCGACGCTCCCGGCCTCTGAGCGCTCCTGAACGGCGGTTATACTCCAACCTCCCCGCGTGGCGGCTGCACCGCCGCAAGGAGAAGGAGTGGCCGAGCAACCCGTTCTCGATCAGCTGAACACGCGTCTCCTCGAAAGCCGGGAGGTGACCCGCAGCTTCGTGAAGAAGGCCGAGGTCGCCCGCGCCACTGCGACCGGGCTCCTGCTGCGCACCAGCGCAGAGACCACGACGGCCAGAACCAGGCTTCCGAAGGAGCGGGATGAGGCCGCGTTCGCCGCCAGCGCCAGAGTCGGAACGGTCATCCCGGGCAGCATCCGGTTGGATGTCATCAGCGACTCGATCCTGCGCGTCCGCTACGCCGAGGGTGAGGAGATCCCCGAGAACCAGACGCCGATGCTGGTGGGGTGCCCGAACGCCCCCTCGGCGAGCGAGGTGGCACAGGAAGGCGGCAGAGTCCGCTACACGACCCCCAAGCTGCGCGTCGAGGTCGGCCTCGAGCCTTTCACCCTGCGCGTCGCCACCGCCGACGGCCGCGAGGTCTGCGCCATTGGCGGGGCCGAGAAGAACCACTTCCACGCCTGGGACTCCTTCAACACCGGAATCTGTCGGAGCGCCGTGGACGGCGCGCCGATCGCCGTGGAGTGCTTCGCCCTGCGGCCCCAGGAGGCCGTCTACGGAATGGGGGAGCAGTTCATCAAGCTCAACAAGGTCGGGCAGACCCTCGACCTCAACATGCTCGAGTCCCTGGGCACGACCACGCCCCGCAGCTACAAGAACATCCCCTTCTTCATGACCACTCACGGCTACGGGGTCTTCCTCAATCACTCCAGCCGGATCACCTGCTGGGTGGGGAGCCTGTGCGCTCCGGACATCCAGGTGGCGGTGGAGGACGACTTCCTCGACTACTTCGTGATCATCGGAGACCTGAAGGAGATCCTCTCCCACTACACCAGCCTCACCGGCAAGGGGCACGTTCCTCCTCTCTGGAGCTTCGGCTACTGGCAGAGCAAGATCTCCTACAGCTCCGCCGACGAGGCTCTCGAGGTGGTGCGCAAGACGCGCGAGGCGGAGGTGCCGCTGGACGTCCTTCACCTCGACACCCACTGGTTCGAGAAGGACTGGTACTGCGACCTGGAGTTCGACCGCGAGCGCTTCCCCGATCCCGAGGGCTTCATCGCCGAGCTGGCGCGGATGGGAGTGAAGCTCTCCCTCTGGCAGCTTCCCTACATCCCGGAGGGATCGAAGCTGTTCGATGATCTCGCCGCCGCGGGCGGCTTCGTGAAGACGAAAGGTGGCGAGATCTACGACGTGGGCATCTGCATGACGACGGGCTTCGAGGGCGTGGTGGGCTGCGTGGACTACACCAACCCCGAAGGCCGCCGCGTGCACCAGGAGCACTTCCGGCGGCTCTTCGAGATGGGCGCCAAGGTGATCAAGGTCGACTTCGGAGAGCAGGCGCCCCTCGACGGTGTCTACCACGACGGAACCCCGGGACACCGTGCCCACAATCTCTATCCGCTGCTCTACAACCAGGCGCTCTCCGAGTTCACCCGCGATGCCACCGGTGAGCAGGTCATCTGGGCCCGCTCCGCCTGGGCGGGAAGCCAGCGCTACCCCCTCCACTGGGGTGGGGACAGCAGCACCAACTGGTCGAACCTGATCCCGCAGATCGAGGGAGGCCTCTCCTTCGGACTCTCGGGATTCCAGTTCTGGAGCCAGGACATCGGCGGATTCCTGGGGACGACCGGCGGGCCGCTGCTGGTGCGCTGGATGCAGGCGGGCGTCTTTCTCTCCCACGCGCGCATCCACGGCTTCGGTGACCGCGAGCTCTACGCGTTCGACCCCGAGGTGCTGCGGATCTGCCGCGACTACGTCCGCCTGCGCTACCGGCTGCTTCCGTACATCTACGGCTCGGCGTTCGACTGCGTCGAGCGGAGCCTCCCGATGGCGCGGGCCCTGGTGCTGGAGTTCCAGGACGACCCCAGCGTCTGGAACGTCGGCGACCAGTGGCTCCTGGGAAACGGGCTCCTGGTGGCGCCGATCTTCGACGAGAGCGGCGCCCGCGAGGTCTACCTGCCCGCCGGGGAGTGGACGGACTGGTGGACCGGGGCCCGTCTCGAGGGACGCCGTTGGATCCACGTGGACGCGGATCTCGAGACGCTCCCCCTCTGGGTCCGGGAGGGGGCCATCATCCCGATGGCCCCGGTGATGAGCCACGTGGGCGAGTTCCCGGTAGAGGAGATCACGCTTCGGGTGGCGCCCTTCGAGGGCGACGGCGAATCCCGTTTCACGGTGCCGGTGGATGATCAGCGCATCGAGGTCCGCTACACCGCAGCGGGGGGGAGGCACCGAGTCACCATCGCCCCGAGCGCGGTTCGATTCCAGGTGGAGGAACTCGGCGCAAAGGGCGCCTCGCGCATCGAGATGACGACGCTGCAATGAGCCACGAGAAATCGAAAGCAGAGCAATGGCTCCTCTGGTTCTTCATGCAGCTGAACCGGTTCATGCTGGCCATGTGGCGCCTGGGCATGGGCGGGTCGGTCAACTCGTGGCCTAGCGTCGGCGGCCGCATCTTGGTGCTCACTCACGTGGGCCGCAAGACCGGGAAGCGAAGGCGGACTCCCCTCAACTACGCCGTCGTGGACGGCGACGTCTATCTCACCGCCGGCTTCGGCAGCGGAACGCACTGGTACCGCAACATCCTCGCGAATCCAGAGGTGGAGGTCTGGATGCCCGACGGCTGGTGGACGGGGAGCGCCACGGACATCAGCGACTCGGAGAACAGGAACGAGCTGCTGCGCCAGGTGCTCATCGGCAGCGGCTTCGCCGCCTGGATCGCGGGGATGCGACCGAAGACCGATTCGGACCAGAAGCTCGCCGCGGCGACGGAGGAATACCGGCTGCTCCGGATCAGGCGAGATCGCGCCCTCACCGGCCGAGGGGGGCCGGGCGATCTGGCCTGGATCTGGCCCCTGGCGACGACGATCCTGCTGCTGATCCTCCTGCTGGGTTAGCTCACCCCGACACAGGTTTGACCTGGGGCGCTCATTCTCGTTGGTCTTCGCACCGCCAGCGCGTAAGATAGAAGAACCCCCCGGGATGGCGTGGCGGTCCTCGGGCGCCATCCCCAGGAAGAGGAGAACGACATGGCCGAGAGCGTCTACAAGATCATCGAGTTGGTCGGGACCAGCACCGAATCCTGGGAGAAGGCCGCGACGGCCGCCGTGGAGAGAGCCGCGCAGAGCCTGGAAGACCTGCGGATCGCGGAGATCGCCCAGCTCGACCTGCAGATCGACGATGGCAAGATCCTGGCCTACCGCGCCAGGGTGAAGGTCTCCTTCAAGTTCCGCGGAGGCGATTGAGCCCGGCGACGACTCCTGAAACGCTGATCTCCTGAGGACGCCTCACCGGCAGCAACCGGTAGCGAGGCCGGGGGTGCTTTTGCCCACGGCCCGATGCCGAATGGTGATTTGCTTCCGTCGAAGCAATCGCGGGGAAGAGCCATGAACGCCGAGAGCCTGAAGAACTACGGGCGGCCGTTCAGCGAAACCATGACGACACTTCCCGAAGCCGTGCAGAAGCGCGCCCAGCGGGAAGGCGCGAAGGTGATGAGGAAGCACCTGGGCCTGCCGGGCCTGCTTCGACTCCTCTTCTTGACCTGGCGTGAGAAGCGGCGGATGCGCCGCATCGATCTCGACCCCGTGCGAGCCAGGGGGCTCACGAACGAGAGATTCATCGACCTCATGCTGGAGCGTGCGGCGATGTTCTCGGCCAGCGTGAAGATGGTGGGCGTGGAGCGGGCGCTCTCCATCCACCACGAGATCATGGACCGGCTCGCCGGTCCGATGAACGAAGCCCTTCTGCCTTCCAGCTCGGAGTTCGAGCAACTCGACGATCTGTTCGGAGCGTTTCGGAAGTACATGCTGGCCTTCTTCGACGCCGAGACCCGAGCGGGGCTGCACGACTACCGCATCGTGGAGGATTCCGACCACTCTCTCGCCGTGGACGTGACCTACTGCGCCTTCTGCGAGATCCCCAAGCGCCTGGGCGTGATCGAGGCCGGCGAGCCCGGCTGCTACTCGGACGAGGTCTTCTTCCCGGACTTCCTCGAGCCGCTCGGCCTGCGCTTCGTCCGCACCCAGACGCTGGCGCGAAAAGGCGACCGCTGCGACTTCCGATTCGAGCGCATCTGAGAAGCTCGCGGGCGCGCAGGCGGGCCATGTACCGCACATCCGCTACCCTTCCGCCCCCATTTCTCGAAAGCCGCGCCCGAGGACTCGCAGCACCACGCAGCTACGGAAGGAGACGAAGCGATGACGGAGAAGCAGTCGAACCTCTCGGACAGCGAGCAGGTCTCTCGCGCGGCCGAGCTCTACACGCACATCAACGACGTCCTCGATGGCGAGGGCCAGATTCAGGGCTTCATCCACTACCACCTCGGCTTCACCTACGCGACCGAGCAACTCGCCAACAAGCTGGAGGGCCTCGGCGTCGACAAGTCGTGGCACGTGCTGGACCTCTGCTGCGGCTGGGGGGTGCCGACCCGCTACAACGCCGAGCGCCTCGGCTGTCGGTTCACCGGAGTCGACATCACCCAC
>CAZTOU010000105.1:0-4761 GCA_964615365.1 uncultured Spirochaetales bacterium | reverse complement strand
CGGCATGCCCCCTCATCGTGCACGCCGCATGCCAGACCCATTCTCCGAGCCACAACTCATGGTCTGAGACCCTCTCTTCTCACCGGGTCGCCTGCTGGGAGATGCGCCTTCCCGTCACCAGAGCGGGAGAAGGCCGTCGCCGTCATTGAGTAGGGGGCGCTCTCCGGAACCCTCGAGCGGCCGCACCATGAGCCGCTGGCGCTCGTCTCTCTCGACCACGTAGGCGACGAACCGGCCATCCGGTGACACCGTCGGATCGCGCTCGTTGTAGCGGCCGTCTCCGATCGGCCGCCTGCCCGATCCGTCCGGACGAATTCGCCAGACGCCCCAACGCCCGCGCCGCCTCGCGGTGTAGACCACCCAGTCGCCCTTCGGCGAGAACGAGGGCTCCAGTCCCAGAGCGAGGATCCGCGACTCGCCTCCCGAGAGCGGGTCGATGGCGCGAATGATCGCGCTTCCCGCGTCGTCGATGCTCGTATACAGCAGCACGCTGCCATCCGGAGACCAGACCGGCCAGGTGTCCTGGGGACCTTCCGTCACGGCGCGCGGTGCAGCTCCCCCCGGCCGGGTCACGAAGATCTGCAGCCGAGCATCGCCGCCCTGCCGCGGATCGAAGCGCGCCAGCGCGAGCCGGCCATCGGGGCCGTAGCTCGCGCCCACGTAGATGTAGGGACCCCGCGCGAGCAGGCGAACCTCTTCGGAACGGCGATCGTACTCGAAGATCTGCTGGCTCTGGTCATCACCCGTCGGGGCCATGTAGAGCAGGAGCCTTCGATCCTTGGACCAGGCGAGGGGCCGCGCTCCGCGCGGGGCGAAGCCGAGGGACTCGGGCTCGCCGGTGCGGGCGTCGAGAAGCGACATCCTGCCCAGCATGTCGGCCCTCTTCTCCCGCCGGCTCCGGCCCAGACCGAGGTAGTCCCCGAGGATCTCGAGCTCGAAGTGCTGCTTGTCGGGACGCTGGACCCTCGGCCCCTCCCTGGCCCGGGCGAGCATCTCCGCGCGGTGCTGGGACTCCTCGCGGGTCCTGGCGACCAGGGCCATGGGCTCCGAGGGGAGATCCGCGAGCCGGAAGCTCGGCCCCGTGCAGGCGCCCAGGAGAAAGGGCAACGGCAGCACCGCCAGCAGTCGGCGAATCTGAGGGGTTCTCACGGAGCTTCCACCGTCAGCGTGCGTCCCTCGAAGCAGCCCGCACCGGGAACCCACCGAAACGCGGCGACCTCCTTCACTGCGCGATCCACCACGGAGACCACGATGTGGTCGACTCTCGGAAACGGATACAGCTCCTGGAGTGCGGACTTCTGGTCGTCCTCGGAGAAGTAGGCGCCCGTCCCCACGTGGGAGTGGTAAACGCCGATCACCTTCTCTCCGGCCGCATCCGCCTCCTCCTGGACGCGCATGTAGTCGTACTCGTTCATGTGGAACGCCCTCTCCCCTCCCCCGGGGTGAGCGATCGGGTCCTGGCGATGCAGGCGGGTCATCTCGTTGCGGCAGCGATGGACCGCGTCGAAGCGACCCTCCGCTCTGCCGGTGAGGAGACCGCAGCACTCCTCGGGAAGGCTCTCCAGGGCATGGGTGCAGATCTCGTTCAGGAGCCGCCCGGGGATTACCACCGACGCCAGCTTCGGGTTCACCTCGACATGTCCGCTCACGGTCGTCGCTCGCCGTCGCCCCCACGGAGGCCGCAGTCTAAACGACCGCCCTGCCCGGCGCATCCGCGGGGATCACCATGCCCCCAGGGGAAAGGAAATTCCTTGTGCCGTCACCAAAATGTCACGTAGGGTTAGAGGAGCAGCGCCAAAACCCCTCGACCCCGGAGAACCTCCATGCGTGATGCTCGCTTCATCCTGTTGCTCGTGGCCCTCACCCTGCCCCTCTCCGGGTACATGTCGTGTGGGAGCCCCGGCCCGATCCAGAGCGTCACTCCGGCGCGGGACGAGGTCGTCACCGATCCGAGCTTCGACGTGGGGGTCGAGCTGCACGACACCGCGATCCCCGCCACGCTGACGGCGACCCTCAACGGCCAGGCCCTCGCGCTCTCCGGCGGCCCCACCGTCTTTGCGACGACCGTGGACCCCGGACCTCCGCTGCTCGACGACAACGTGCTCGTGGTGACGGTGATGTCGGTCAACCAGTTCGCGCAGATCAAGACGATCCCCTTCCAGTACCTCCCGCCGAAGGCCCGCGCGCGCCGGATCACCGATCCCGCCGACCTGATCACCGGCCCGCTGGCCCACGGCCGGCTGAACGACCTGCTGCTCGAGAACGACGTCGCCCGCTTCATCATCCAGGACGCCCCGCAGCGCGACCTGCACAGCGTCGGGCAGTTCGGCGGCAACATCATCGATGCCGAGGTGGTCGAGAACGGCGTCCGCCAGGGCAACGACAACTTCTTGGAAGTCCAGCCCGCCGCGAACATCGAGGGCGTGATCAACGCGGACGAGGTCGAGATCCTGAACGACGGGGAGAACGGCCTGCCCGCGCAGATCCGCGCCTGCGGGCCCGACGACCTCCTCGACTACGTGAACGCCTCTTCCGAGGTCGGCTCGCTCGGTGTCACCCTTCCGGTGGGCACGGACGACACCGATCTCGACCTCGACGGCTGCACCACCTACACACTGGCGCCGGGGGATCGCCACGTCACCATGGAGACCACGGTGACCTACAACTCGGGCTCGCCGGTGGGTCTCTACCTGGGCGACTACCTGAACGGCGCCGGGGAGCTCGAGCAGTGGACCAGCAACGAGCCGATCTTCGGTATCCCCGGCTCGCCGCAGGGCATTGGAGAGCTGCTGGCGAACGCGTCGTTCGAGGTCTTCAGCTACTTCGGCTTCGGTCAGGGGACCGGCGTCGACTACGCGCTGATTCCGCAGCTGATCCCGGGTGCGACGTATCCGATCTCCAGCTCCTTCAGCACCAGCGGCGTCTCCTTCGTGCTGGCCGGGAGCTCGCTTCCGCTGCTCCTGGGCGGCTTCTACGTTCCCACCTTCTACGCCGTACCCGCCGGGGAGAGCCGCTCCTTCACGCGCCTCTTCCACGTCGGCGACGGCAGCCCCGCGAACGCCGTCGATCTCGATCTGGCCGAGGACGGGGTCACCCGGGGAACGCTGGAGGGCTACGTGACGGTGGACGGCGTGCCGGCGCCGGGCGCGCGCGTGGTGGCCGGCCCGGAGAGCGGCGGCTCGATCACCGACCTGACCTCCATCTGGGTCACCGACGCCTCCGGATACTACTCCGGCCAGCTCCCCGTCGGCTCCTACGGGGTGGCCGCTGGATTGGAGGGGGTTCCCTACCAGGGGGGCGGGAGCGCTCCGGATGTGAACTGCACCCCGACGTGCGCCGCGATCACCGACGGTGGCGTCACGACGCTCGACATCGATCTCCCCGCGACCGGGCGGGTGCGAGTCACGGTGGTCGACGGCCAGAGCGACCCGATTCCGGCGCGGGTGAGCGTGGTCGGCTTCGATCCCAGCCCCGAGCCGAATCTGACCTTCACATTGCCTCCGCTCAGCCCGAGCACTGTGGGCGTGTTCCGCGACGTCAAGGATCGGGTTTCCTACGGACTGGTCTGGATCGAGTACGCCGGCGCTGACGGAATCGCGGAGTTCGATCTCGATCCCGGCAGCTACCAGATCTTCGTCTCGCGCGGCACCGAGTACTCGCTCTTCCAGCAGCCGCTCACGGTCTCCTCGGGCCCCTTCGGGTCGGTCACGGAGACGGTGAACGCCCAGATCGTGCCGGTCGTCGACAGCTCCGGCTTCGTCTCCTCGGACTTCCACGTCCACATGATCGACAGCCCGGACTCGCGGATCAGCCAGGAGAACCGGGTGCGCTCCTTCGCCGGCGAGGGCGTCGACAACCTGGTCGCCACCGACCACGACGCTGTCACCGATCTCGCCCCGGTCATCTCGACGCTCAATCTGGTCCCCTTCCTCCACTCGACGATCGGCGAGGAGATCACCAGCTTCGATTACGGGCACTACAACGCCTTTCCCCAGGCGGTGGATCCGGGCGTCCCTTCCGGGGGCTCCACCGACTGGGCCGGGGCGGCGTTGGTGGGGCAGGACTTCCCGAGCCTGGGGAGCTACTGCCTCACCCCCGCGGAGATCGAGGACCAGGCCAGGAACAAGCTGGCCAGCGACGCCAGCGTGCAGAACGCCGGCCTCACCACGGCGGTGCAGATCAACCACATCGACAGCCACTTCGAGCCGCTGCGGATCGACACCTCTCTCGAGCCGCCGGTGTCGGTGCTGGACCCGCTGGCGTTCGACGTCGCCGGCAACCCAGAGCCGATCAACCCGCTCTTCTACCGGCTCGACCCCTCGGTGAGCAACTTCTTCAACGTCTTCGACGGCCTCGAGATCTGGAACGGCTCCAGCCAGGGCTCCCAGGACAAGTTCATGGAACGGGTGATGGGGATCTGGATGAACCACCTGAACCAGGGAATCGCCATCACCGCCACCGCCGTCACCGACACACACACCTTCTACAACCTGGAGACGGCGGGGCCGCGAACCTGGACTCCGACCTCGACGGGATCCGACTCCCCGGCCGACATCCTGGACAACGACATCGGCCAGGCGATCCAGGACAGCAGGGCCGTGTCCGGGCAGGGCGTCTACCTGCAGGCGAGGCTGGTGGATACCGACGTCCTCCCCGAGGCGACCGCGGACTTCTCGTGGCTCGGCTCGACGCTGGTCACGGCGACCGACGGCACCGTGGATCTCGTCATCGACGTGCAGGCCCCCACCTGGGCGCCCTATG
>CAZTOU010000104.1:0-4984 GCA_964615365.1 uncultured Spirochaetales bacterium | reverse complement strand
GGGCTCCGGCCGGTACGCGTTAGGCCAAAGGGGGTCCGTGGAAATCGAGGCTAGTCGAACGGAGAGGTCCCCCGCTACATCCCTCCCGGCTGCGCGCCGTCGTGAATTGCCGGCTCGTCCCTCCATCGAAACGAGGATCTCGCTCGGCGTCCGAAGCGAGCATCGCGAGATCCCGGCAACCATCCATTCCGTCGAACCATTCCCCGCGAGAATCCACGCAGACCAGCACCTCCGGTTGGGGGATTCATGGATGGATTTATAGAGTCTTTTACTAATGCCAAGAGCCCGGAGCCACGGGGCCGAGACAATTGGAAAGCCCACGGTTGGTGGGGACAGCGGCACCTCGATCGCCTGACACCCGCCGGCTTGGATCGCGTGGATTCGGGTTTACTGGTGACCCGGGCCGGGGTACCCTAGCCACGGAGGTTTCCGGGTTTCACGGTGGGGAGGAACCATGGAGACACGCGTGCTCCTGGTGGACGACCACGCAATGGTCCGGGAGGCCCTTCGCGCGAAGCTCGACGCGGTCGATGGCCTCAAGGTGGTGGGCGAGGCACAGGACGGGCGGGAGGCGATCGAGGAAGCAGAGCGACTCCGCCCGGACGTCATCGTGATGGACATCTGGCTCCCTCGGCTCTCGGGGCTGGCCGCCACCGAGGAGATCATGAAGGCGAACCAGGGTGTGCGGATCTTGATTCTCTCCGTGCATGAGGGCCGGTCCTTCGTCGAAGACGCGTTTCGGGCAGGAGCGCTCGGCTACGTGGTCAAGACCGGCCCGGTCCGGGAGCTCATCGAGGCCATCGATGCGGTGCGCCAGGGACGCTCCTATCTCTCTCCGGCCATCACCGAGCACGTAGTGGGGGCGATCAGGGATCCCAGGGGCTCGGCCTCGAGCGGGCTCGGCTCGCTCAGTAATCGGGAGCGGGAGGTCCTTCAGCGGATTGCCGAGGGACTCGCGAGCAAGGAAATCGCCGAGGACCTGCATCTGTCACGGCGCACCGTGGAGACGCATCGGGCCAACCTGATGCGGAAGCTCGGCGCGCACAAGGCATCGAGCCTGGTCCGGATCGCCATTCGCGAAGGGCTCGTCTCGCCGTAGGGCTGCCACCGCGAGCGCGCCGAGCGGGCGGTCTGTGCGAGCCGCCCGGAGCCCGACGGAGGTGTCCTCTGCCTCCGCATCCCGGTTCCGAAGTCTTTCTCAGTAGAAACACCTACATCCAATCGATCGAATCATCCAGTGTGCTCCGTCGAATCGCGTAGCTCTGAACGGACAAAAGACTCGACAGAATACGTAGTTACTGGGATCTCGCGATGCTTGCTTCAGTCGACAAGTGAGATGCTCGTTTCGGTGGAGGGACGAGCCGGCAATTCACGACTCGATGGGAGGCAATGAGATGGTTGCACCGACATCTATTCTACTGGCCGACGAGCAGCGAATGGTCCGCGAGGGGATCCGGTGTCTTCTGGAGAGCCATCGGGATTTCCAGGTGGTGGCGGAGGTCGGAGACGGTAGGGAAGCGGTTCGAACCGCCTTCGAGAAGAAGCCCGACGTGGTTCTGATCGAACTCCAGCTCCCGCGGCTGTCGGGGCTGGAAGCGATCCGGTACATCCGCAAGGAGAACGAGGCGACCCGCTGCATCGTGGTATCGGCGCACGGCAGCCGGAGCCAGGTCAAGGAAGCGCTCCTGGCGGGCGCGACCGGGTACGTGCCGAAGAGCTCCGCCTCGAAGGAGTTGGTGGACGCGATCGAATCGGTCCGCAGCGGCAGGCCGTATCTCGCCCACACCGTCGCGGAGCACGTCGTCAACGCGATCACGTCGGCGCAGCCCGGCGTCGCGGGGGATGCGGCGGATCTCACCTGTCGCGAGCGGGAGGTGCTCCAGTTGATCACGGAGGGCCTCTCCACCAAGGAGATCGCTCACGAGCTGGGCATCTCAGTCAAGACGGTCCAAACCCATCGCGCCAACCTCATGCACAAGACCGGCGTCCACAAGGCCCCGAGCCTGGTCCGCTACGCGATCCGAGAAGGACTCGTCTCCGCCTGACCCGGCTTCGGCAGCCGGCAGCGCCCGCCTCGAGGTCGGCCTGGCCCGGCAGCCAGACGGAGGCCGGCCTCACCTTTGGCCTCGTAGCGCCGGAGCCATTTGTGGGCCGTCTGGCGGCTGACTCCAGCGGCTTTCGCCGCTTGCGTCACCCGCCAGCCTTCCCGGCGGATCCTCCGGACCAGCAAGAATCTCTGAGCCGGGACCAGTTTCGCGTTAGGATGGAGTCGCACCTGAGGGATCTCCTCTCTGAGAGTTGAGGTTTTTGGACAACCCCATCATCCTCAGACAGAGCCCTCAGGCGTCGACAACCTCCATGGGCCCCAGAGCTAGTCGCGGGAGGTCCGCCATGGGTCTTGGAGACGGGGGTTGCCCGGAGCGCCGACGGGAAGCTGCAGGGTGAAGACTCCGCCTCTCCGCGTGGCTGTCGCCGCCAGGGTCCCTTGGTGGGCAACGGCGATGTCCCGCGCGATCGACAGCCCGAGGCCTCTGCCGGTCTCCTTGGTGGTGTAGAAGGGCTCGAAGATGCGGTCGAGCTGCTCGGTCGTGAGCCCGGGCCCGTCATCGGAGATCTCCACCTCGATCCAGCGGTCCGAGGAGCGGGTGGTGATACGAACCGAGCCGTGCCCGGCGATCGCCTCGACCGCGTTCTGGAGCAGGTTGAGCAGGAGCTGGGTGATCTGGTAGCGCTGGCAGCGGATCTTCGGCAGTACGCCGAAGCAGCGTTCGAAGGTGAGGCGGTCCCCGGCCTCTGCTGGTACGATGTGGAGTGCCGTCTCCACGAGCTGGTTCAGATCCGCCGCCTCCCTCATGCCCGCCACGCTATGGGCGAATGATCGCAGGTCTTCGCCGACACGGCGGATTCGGTCGGCGCCCTCGCGGGTCTCCTGGATCAGCTCGCCCAGGTCCTCGGCCATCGCCTTCATCTGTTGGTGGACGGCCGCGCTCTCAGCGTCCGCTGCCGCCTCCCGCGCGCGCTCGACCCGTGGGTCGTCCGAGTTCGGCAGGCTGCGCGCCACCTCGGCCCAATCGAGTAGCACGGGCAGTCCCGACTGGAGTCCCCCCGCGTACTCGGCCGCCCGCTCCAGGTTGGATATCAGGAAGCTCATCGGGTTGTTGACCTCGTGGGCGATGCCGGCCGCCAGCTTCCCCATTGCCTCGGCCCGTTCCTGCCGACTCAGAGCGGTGCGCGCCTCGTTTACCTCGCGGGTGCGCTGCTCGACCATGGTCTCGAGGTCTCGTTGATGGGCGAGGTGGCTCTCGCAGAGCCGCGCGTTGCGGATGGCCATCGCCGCGAGATCGGCGATGGGTCGCAGCAACCGTTCGCACTCCTCGGCGAGCCGCCTCGGCTCCGGCTCGCCGATGGCGATCACTCCGAGGGTCTCGCCTTGGCTCAGGAGCGGGCACGCAAGAAGAGACGCCAAGACCGATGCGCCTTTGGCTGCCACCAACTCGGTGCACTGCCCCACGTCCGCGATGCGTATGGTATCGCTGCCTCGGAGTGCGAGCCGTGCCACGCGCGCTGTGAGCTCGCGGTCCTCCTCCCTGATCTCGGGCCCGATGCTTGCGACGAGCTCGAGGCGATCGTCGTTGAACTCGTAGAGGTACAGGAAGCCGTAGCTGCTGCGGAGCGTGTCATCGAGCAGGCGCAGCAGCTCCTTGCACATCCGGTCGAGGTCGAAGACCGAGGCGAAGAGCTCGCCGATCCCGCGCACCAGGGAAAGCTCCTGCACCCGCTGCTCGAACTCGCCGAAGCTGTGGAGCGCAGTGTCGCGCAGCAGCGATGCCAACTTCTCGAGACGGCGAAGCTCCGCAAGCGCGGCCTCGGCATCGAACGCCTCTCCCGCCCCGGTGGCCTCGATCCGCCTGCGCAGCTCGCCGGTGAGTTGCCCGAGAGCGTCGCCACCGCCCTTTGCGGTTGCGGGTGCGCTCATCCCCGTTGCCCGGCACCAGCGCTGAGTTCGATCGCACCGCGCCGCTCCTCGAGCTCGTCTCCGAGCGCCTCGTAGTCGTCTCCCTTCAAGCCGAGGAGGTCCAGGACGTATGTCGGCGGAAGCCCCTGTGGCGCCTGACCGCTGGGGCTCGGGAAGCCCGCCGCCGCCGCCAAGTGGTCCGCCAAGGCGACCCCCGCGGCGAATCCCGTCGGTTCTTCCCGGGGTGCATGGTGGAGGGTCACGGCGGCGATCAGCCGCTCGGGGAGCGTCCATTGCTCGAAGAGCACGCTGGCAGCCCAGGGGTGGTCGACGCCGAAGCGCTTGCGCTCGATCTCGGCGAGCGGGACGTCGCTCTTCCGGCAGGTCTCGATCGTGCGCCCGTACGGGTCGCCCAGGACTTCCGAGAGGACCACGACACCGAGGTCGTGCAGCAGGCCGGCGACGTAGGCCACCGAGGGGTCCAGCGTCGTTCGTGCACCGACCAGCCTGGTAGCCTCGGCGGTCGCGCAGGAGTGCAGCCAGAGCACCGAGCGATCCACACGAGGGTCGTCGCCGACGAACACCGGCGCCAGCGCCGCACAAGTGGCCAGGCTCTGCACGTTCTTGTACCCGATCACCAGGATCGCGCGGCTGACCGTCTCGATCTTCCCCGACGCGCCGAAGTATGCACTGTTCGAGAGACGCAGGACCTTCGAGGTGACCGCCGGGTCCGACTCGATCGCCGTCGTGAGCTCGCCGATGTCCGACTCGCAGTCGGCGGCCAGCTCGAGGATGCGGTCCAGGGACCCGCTCGGCGAAGAGATGCTCTCGAGCCGCTGTATCTCTCTGCGGAGCTCCCCCCTCTCCATCCATTCCCCATCGGGCTCTCGGGCTTTTCCCTCGATCGGGCGAAAGCACGGCGCCGATATCGGGTGAACATCGGGCGACCGACCGACTAGATCCCCGGACTCCAACTAGCCCGGACTATTCATGAAGCGTCGGCGAAGCGCACGTTGAGCGCTGATTTGT
>CAZTOU010000103.1:0-5743 GCA_964615365.1 uncultured Spirochaetales bacterium | reverse complement strand
CCTGGACCTGAAGCGCGCGATGCACGCGGAAGGGGGACCCGAGGCGAGCCTTTCGGTCCACGCCGGAGGCGTCGATCTCGACCTGAGCGGGAGCTACGAGACAGGATTCAATGAGAACAACGGAAATCTGGCACGGTGGGCGATCCCGAACGTCTTGGGGGTGACTGCCGCCTCCCAAGACGTCGAATAGCAGGAATTCGAAGCGCAACACTCCCCGCAGCCCGGTGGGTGCCCATACGCGATATCGGCCCGCCGCGGGACTGCTGAGCTTTTCTTCTTCCTGCCCCAGCTTGTCCAACCGCCGATGATCCTCCAGGTCTGAGCCGGAAAGCGGACTCCTCCTGAGCTGGAGCATCCTCCAGAACTCCGCGCGCAATACAGGCTCTGCTCAGGTTCGCGGCGTCACTTCTTCGCTGTGTTCTGATGTTCTTCCGAAGTCGCAGGGAGCACGCGATCGTCGAGCTTGCCCTTTGCCAGCAGCTTCCCGTGTCGGAGAGTTCAGAGCGGCAATCGCGTAAATACGTGGAAACACGCAGTTGCTGGGCGGACATGGCCTTCCGACCTGCCCATCCAGGGCGATCGCCCGCTGAACCTGCCCGGCAGAAATCCTCCCCGCAAAGCCGTCTCCTTGATGAGGGGAGGACCACGAATATGGGGACGTCATCTGTCCGGGGCCTTCGGGTGGCCCTCGCCGCCTTGTTGGCACTCAGCGTATGCCCTTCCGACACCTTGGCGGAGCCGCTGCCCCGCGAGGTCGCCCAGCAGGTCGGGCGTTTCACGCGATCCCATGCCGGCTTCACGCAGCGCGCCCTGCGGCGCGCCGGGCCCTATCTCCCGATGATCCGCGAGGAGCTCCGGCGACGCGGTTTGCCGGCCGAGCTGGCCTGGCTCCCGCTCCTCGAGAGTGGGTTTCGGGTGGACGCGCGGTCTCCGGCCGGGGCCGTAGGCCTCTGGCAGCTCATGCCCGAGACCGCCCGCCGCTTCGGTCTCCGGGTGGATCGCCTTCGAGACGAGCGCCTGGATCCTCTCCGGAACACCCGCGCCGCGGCCGACTACCTGGCCTTCCTGGCTGGCCGCTTCCAGTCGTGGCCAATTGTTCTTGCCGCCTACAACGCCGGAGAGGGTAGGATTGGGGGTCTCCTCAGGGCATCGGGAGCGGAGGACTTCTGGGCTCTCGCGGAGACGGGAGATCTGCCGGAGGAGACCAGGGATTTCGTTCCCGCGGTCATCGCGCTCTCGATCATCGGCGAGGAGCGGCGGTCAACAAGCCCGAGATGATCAGATGAAGCCGAGCGAGGATGCAATGGGGGCTGGGGAGGCAACGAAGTCGAGGCGCCCCTCCAGTCCCTCCGAGACGCCCGGCTCGCTTCCCGAGCGCCTGCTGGCCGAGGGTCGATACGCGGAGGCGGCTATTGCCTATCGCGCCCAGGTCGAGCTGGCGCCCGACCGGCTCGATCTCTGCACCGGTCTCGCCCAGGCCCTCGAGGGTGCGGGCGATCTCGAGGGGGCCCTGGAGGCCCTCGAGGCACTTCCCGCGGGGGAGGCTCGACCGCTGCGCGCGCGCCTCCAGGAGAAGCTCCGGATCTACGGGCGCGTGGCGTCGCTCTTCCCGGGTGGGCGGGCGCGGCCGGCTGGTGCGGCGGGTTCGGTCCTTCGGGTGGGTGCCGTCGAGGTCCGCTACCCGGGTACGGAGCCGCCGCCGGCGACAGGGGCTCTCCTGGCAGCGGCAGAGCGGGCGCTCGGCCTCGTCGATCGTCGCCTTGGCTGGCGTCCGGAGGAGCTTCCGGTCGAGCTGATTCCAGAGGGCGATGCGATGCTCGATGACGCCGACCGCTCGTGGATCACGGCCCTGGCATCGGACGGCGTGGTGCGGATTCGGTTCAGCGACCTGAGTGCTCGTGAGCCACAGCACCTCGCCGTGATCGTCACCCACGAGGTCGTCCACATCGCAGTGGATCACCTGTCGGACGCCCGCGCGCCCGCCTGGCTGGGGGAGGGGCTGGCCGTGCATCTCTCCCAGGCCCTTCCCGACGCCTCGGAGCGGCTGCTGGACGAGGCCGCGGCCCGGGAGGCGGCGATTCCGCTCGAGGTGCTGGCCCGACCGTTCCTGACACTGGGAGAAGGGGATCTGGTGCGCCTCGCCTACGCTCAGGCCGCCAGCCTGGTAGCCTTCCTCGAAGCGCGTAGCGGGGCCGAGGGGCTCGCCGAGTTGGTTCGCTCGCTGGCCGATGTGGCCCTCGCCGATGCCCTGCGCCCCTTTGGCCTCAACCCATATCTCCTCGAACGCGAGTGGCTGAGATGGCAACGAAGCCGGTGTTGATTCGCGATGGCCGCTGGGAAAGCGGCGCCGTCCATGCCGCGTGTCTCGCGCACGAGGAGGCCGCCTGGCAGCTCGTTCACGCCAAGGCGCTTGCAGTGGCCTCCCACAGGCGCTGGAACCTGAAACCGGATGACGCCAGGGACCTCGCGCAGGACGCCACCCTGCGCCTTCTCGAGCGCCTAGAGGCGGTGCGCGATCCAACCGCCTTCGAGGCCTTCGTCCGAACCGTGACGCAGCGCCTGGTACTCGACTGGCTCACCGCGCCCCGGCGCCGCCGCGAGACCGGGCGCCTCGACTCGCCGGAAGACGCCGCGGAGGAGCCCCGGCTGGAGGCCTCCGTGAATCCGAGTGGAGCGGTGATGGCGGCGGTGGGTCTGGGCCAGCTCGAACGCAGCTTCGAGCTCATCCCCCCCGACTGCGGACCGAAGATCCGGGCCTGGCTCGACTGGCGAGAGCTCGGTGGATACCCGAGTGAGAAGGAGGCCGCGGCGGTCTTCGACCAAACCCTCGGGACCTTCAGCGCGCGGGTGAGCCGATGCCTCGAGCTGCTCCGAGCGCTCGTGCAAGAGGAGGGCGCAGGATGACACCGCGCCGCCGCGAGATCGATTGGCTGGCGCTCCTCGCGGAGCGCCCGGGTTCTGCAGAGGAGGCCAGGCGTATCGAAGCCGATCCGGGCCTGGCTCGCCGCTTTCAGTCGCTGCGCGGGCTGGTGGATCAGCTCCGCCGCTACCGGCGCGAGCAGCCCGTTACAGCGGACGACCTGCTCGAAGCCGCAGAGGGCCGGGCCGGGGCGGCAGTGCTCGAGCGGATCGAGGCCGATCCCGAGCTTCGCTCAGTCGTCGAGACGGTGCGCGCCGTTGCCTCCGAGCCGCTGGGCGAGACACCGACGGAGCTTCCACCGCTTCCAGCCGCAATTCACGAGAGGCTGGCGGAACCAGCGCCGGCGATCTCTGCGAGCGCTCGCGAGCGGCTGGCGCGCACACTGCGAGCGCTCGGCCACTCCACCGCTGCAGCCGCCCGCCGAGCTGCGGAGATCGTGACCCCTCCGGAGTCCGTTGCTCCCGCGCCCGCCGCCAGCCGCGATCTCACTCGCGCTGGAGACGAGGAGGGCGCCGATCGCGGTCCGAAGCCCAGCGAGGAAGAAGGCCGCAGCGAGCCAGTCCCCGGAAAGGACGAAGATTGAGTCCCCCTGAGCAGACGGAATCCACGCCCTATTCGGAGACGGAGAGACAAGGTCCGATCAGGCTCGAGGTGGAGGTACCGGTGGCCTGCCGCCAAGGGAGCCTCGTCCATCTCCGCTGCCGCGTCACCAACCGAGGCGAGGAAACCCTCGAGCCTGTCGAGATGGAGATCACCGAGAAGACCCTCAAGTACATTGAAGATGCAGAGCCCCGGTCTCGGCTTCCTCAGGCTCTTCAACCCGGCGTAACCCTGGTCGGCCGCGATCCCCTGATCATTCGCCCGCGCTTCGAGGGCGATCTCATCCTGGATTTTCGGATCGTGTTCGAGACATCCGGTGGCATCTCCACCATCGCTGCCGGGCATACCATCCTTCGCACGGATCCCCTCCCCAGCGGCGCAGTCCAGGTCGGTGACATCCACATCGGCGACAGCATCCGCAGCGAACGCGGCAGCGCTCTCGACGCGAGTGGCCGGGAGCAGAAGGATCTGACGTTGAACCTCATGGCCCAGTCCGAGCAGCCAAGAGCGCGCGAGTGGCGCGAGGTCCCTCTCGAGATCGACGCCACCCTCACCGAGACCCTCCGGGCCGCCGCCGCGGCCGAGATTCCAGCCCCCTCACGAGACGATCTCCCCAATCGAAGCCTTCTGCTGCGATGGACCGACGATCGGGGGCCGGTGATCGCTGCCGTCGCCCTGGGCTCCCGCATCACCCTTGGCCGTGGCCTCGGCCCAGCGGAGATCCCGGTGGGCAGGATCGCGGTGGCCTTCGACTCCGACTACGACGAGCAGTGGGTGAGCCGCACCCACGCTGCGATTCACCTCGACCGGGATGGGGTCCAGGTCGAAGACCTGGGCAGTGCCAACGGGGTCTTCCTCGATGGCCGCCGCGCCTCCCCCAACGAGCCGCATCCCTTGCGTCCAGGGGCTTCCCTCGCCTTCGGTCAGAAGCTGCCCTTCGCAGTGGAGACCCTGACCGACACTGCCGACCTCGCCCGTCGCTCGCGCGGCGCGAGCAGGGGATCGATCCTCGACTTCGCCCAGGCGATGACCAAGGCCCAGCCGAGGAAGCGCCTCTCAGGTATTCGCCTTGGCCTGCATCCCGTGGCTGGGCGCAGCGGCCGCGCCTCGATCGTACTGCTGCATCCCGCTGGCCACGCGTCGCTGGGGAATCAGCACGGAAACGTCCTTACCATCCGCGCCAAACGCGTGGCAGATTTTCACGCGCGCCTTCTCGCCACCGCGGAAGGTCTCGGAATCGTCGATCTCGGAAGCCGCGAGGGAACCCTCGTCAACGAGCGGCCGCTCTCGCCCAACCGGCCCGAGCCGTTGCGGCCCGGCGACCGGATTCGCATCGGAGAGGCCGCCATCGAGGCGCACTCTCTGCGAGACATCTGAGTGTCCACGGGAGTAAAACGCCTGCTCCGCATTTCCCTGTCGGGGAGCGCACACCCCGCGGCAAGAGCCCGGGTGCTCGCCGGACCCGTGTGCCCATGATTTACTGCGGCCGCTGCGGTACCGAGAACGTCGAAGGCGACCGATTCTGCGTGGGCTGCGGAGCTACGCTGCGCGAGCGCAGCCCGACACCTCCGGATGCGCACCCTGTAGGAGAGGATTCCGACGTTACGCGCCCGGAGCCCCGGACAGACGCCACCAACCTCACCCCCGGCTCTCTCCTCGAAGCCGGTCGCTACCGCCTGGATGCCGTCCTTGGAACCGGCGGCATGGGTACTGTCTACCGCGCCACCGACCTGAAGCTGGGCCAGGCCGTCGCGCTGAAGATCATCCACGGCCACCTCCTCGAAGGCACCACCGGCATCGAACGCCTCCGCAACGAAGTGCGCGTAGCCCGCGAGCTTCAACACCCCGGGATCGTGCGTGTCTACGAGCTGGGGAGCGACCGCGGCCGCGAGTTCTTCACCATGGAGCTGGTGGAGGGTCCCACGCTGCGGGAGCTTCTGGAGCAGCGCTCCGAGCCGCTCTCCCTGGAAGAAGCCAAGGCCGTCCTGCTTCCGCTCCTCGACGCCCTGACCTACGCCCACGAGCACACGGTGCACCGGGACGTAAAGCCGGAGAACGTTCTTCTCGCAGGCGGCGACCTCGGCCAACCAAGACTTGCGGACTTCGGGATTGCGAAGGCGATCGAGGGGGAGACGCTAACGCGTACGGCGCTGGCCCTCGGGACACCCGAATACGTGGCGCCGGAGCAGATGCGCGACGCCGCGCACGTGGACCACCGGGCCG
>CAZTOU010000102.1:0-5810 GCA_964615365.1 uncultured Spirochaetales bacterium | reverse complement strand
GGAGCGGAGGCTACGCAGCTCTTCGATTCCACCCACAAATTCTCCGGAAGACCCGATTTCTCCAACTACGGAAAGTACCTACGCGGGAGCTCGGTGGGCGAGCGGCTCTGCGCCAATCACTTCGGAGCAGATCGCTTCTACGAGGGCGCCGCCAAGCCCGGTGGCCTCGCCACCTTGTTTGGAAACGGAGGAGCGTGATGAGTTCGGCGAGTCAGCAGGTGGTGTTCCTCGATCTGGTGCGCGCGCTCGGCGTGGAACTCGCGGCATGGAACGGCGAGCGCATGGCCCGCTTCGCGAGCTATCCCGAGGTGCCGGCGTACCTGGAAGAACTCGGGCGGAACGCCCGGCTCGGTCTGCTCGTGGTCGATCCCAACTTGGAAACCGAGGACATCGAGAGGGCGCTCGCAAGGACGGGGCTCGACCGGTTCATCGATCCCTTGCTCCATCTCCTGTACCGGCCCGAAGACCCGAATCCGTTCGCCCGGGCGCTGCGCGAGGTGGGTCTCGAGGGCGCGCCGGAGCGAGCCGTCTACGTGGGTCGCCGTCTTCGATTCTTGGTGCGGCCGCGGTGGCTGCGCTCGCACAAGTCAACGACGCTCTGATCGAGCTATATCTCAACGTCTGTCTGGCCGCCGAGAGCCGCCACGTCAAGCACACTGGAAACGATCAAGCCACGGCCTCTCTCGCAACGGCACTCGAACAGATCTGTGGAAGCAACCACACCTTCCTCCACACCTTTGGCCAGGTCGATGGTAGGAATCTCTACAACATCGAGGCGGAAATCCAAGGCCAGTCGGAAGAGACGGTCATCATTGGGGCGCACCTCGATTCGACGGCGCCGTATCCGATCCCCGGTTCCTCGTCCTATTCCTACAGGCCAGAGGAGGATCCCGCTCCGGGTGCCGATGACGACGCAAGCGGAGTCGCGGGTGTCCTGGCGGCGGCCTTCGTTCTCAAGGTATTGAGCCAGATCACTGAACCCCGGCGAACCATCCGCTTCCTGCTCTTCAATGCGGAGGAGCAGGGAATGCTCGGCAGCCAGGCCTACGCCGCGGACCTGAAGGCGTTCAATGTGTCCGTCGCGGCGATGTTCCAGATGGACATGATCGGATGGGTCTCCGAGCCGTATCCGACCGGGCCCTTCGAGGTTCACGGAGCCGGTAGCCGGGACTTCCCCGCCTCGTACGGCTCTTCCAATGATCTCGCGGACCTCGTGAAGGCGACGGCGGGGGAGGTTTCTACCGACCTCCTTCCGCAGCTCTATCCCCTTCCGGGCAAGGACCACGATCCCGCCGCAGTCCGCAGCGACCACGCGAGCTTTCACTATCACGACTGGTCTGCATGCATGGTGGCCGAGGACCTGTTTCCGGAAGCTGGCCAGCCAGCGTCGATCAAGCCGAAGAATCCCGCCTATCACTCGCCCGGTGACTTGAGCGTGAACAAGAGCTTTGCAGCGGATGTGGCTCGTGCCGTGGCGGGCGCAGCGTGGAAAGTCGCGAGTTCAGACTCGGCAATTGTCTCGAGACCCAGAATCTCAAGGAATGGCGGGCCGCCGGTGCCGCCGCCAATCCAGGATGAAGGAGGTGTTCCGATGCCCAACAAGTTCCTCGTCGAGTTCCTTGCCGAGTGGATTCGTGACCCTGATTTCCGGTGTGCGGTCCTGCACCAGGAGCTGACCAAGCTGCAGCAATGGGGTCTCATTGGACCGCAGAGGCTGGTTCTGCTCACTCTCGACGAGCAGACGATTCTCAATCAGATAAGGCAGGAGTTCGCGGCTCTCGGCGTCGATTTGGACAAGCTCAAGCAGGAGATCAGCGGCATCACTATTGCCGGCACGGGGAGCGGATCGACCGGCGGGGTAGCGGCCGCCTCGACGATGTACCCCGGAGGCGAAGTACATGTCAGGGGAGTTACGCCTGTGACCATCGCCGCGAATCTCCAGCGCAGCATCATGATCCGCGGGCAGGGTTTCGACTGCAACGACCAGACCGAAGTAAAATTCGAGAAGGGAGGGGTTGAGGAGGACGGCACGGTGATCGGCGCGATCGCCTGCGATATAGACATCTATCAGCGCGTGACGGTTCAAGTAAAGCTGACGGAGACCGGCAGCTGGAGGGTGAAGGCGAGGAACGCCGCCGATCCAGACTGGAGCACGGAGAACGTTATCCTGACCGTGACCTAGGCCTGGGCGAGCGGTCTCTCATGTCGCGGGCCACCCCGCTTCCCTGCTGCATCCCGGAGTTGGTTCGGCTCGCAGAGGATCGGTTTCCTCCTGGTCTCGTTTCTCCAGCGGCGTGGGAGCGACTGCGCTCGATCTCCGATCCGCTCCCGCCGGTGGCGTCCGAGGCCGCGCTCGAGTGCCGGCTCGAGGCGGGGGCGAGCCGGGTCGACTTCGAGAGCTGCATTCGCGTCGCAGGCGGAGGGCGCCGCTGGCTCGCCGAGGCGCTGGAGGATTCGGCAGTGCGGGATGCCGCTTCGCTCTCCTCCGGCTGGCGCCGCGCGCTCGCCTTCCTGCGCGCCTGGGTAGACCCGGCGTCTCCGCTGCACAGGGCAGTTACGGTGGTGTGGCTCGAATTCGACGTCTCGGAAGGCGGTGCCTCCTCCGAGCCTTTCCTGGTCTTCACCCTCGATCCCGAGCGCTTCTACGCGAGCGGCAAAGGAGATCCAGACGCCCTCGGGGCGATCCTCGAGGAAGGCCTCAATCCCCTCGCCGAAGGTCTCGATCGCCGCACCGTGCAGGGGCTGAGCGGCTTCGTGAAGGCGCTCCCTCCGAGCGGACAGATCCTTCACGCCGCGGTTCGGCCCACACCTGCGGGGGATATCTCCCGTGTGATCGTGCGGATGCCCTGGCGCCAGCTTTTCCCCACGCTGGAGTGTCTGAACTGGCCCGGCTCCGCTGCCGAGCTGCGGTTACTGCTGGAGCGGCTGTGTGCGCGGACGTTGGTACACTCGATCAACTTCGACATCGCGGACCGGCTCGGCCCCCGCCTCGGGATCGAGTTCTACTACCGAGGCTTGCCCAACGAGGATCCGCGTTGGGAGGCGCTCTTCGACGACCTCGAGGAGGCGGGCGCGTGCACCGCGGAGAAGCGGGCACTGCTGGTAGAGTGGATGTCCGGCGACGCCGAGGGCGCGCCCGAGCCCTTCGAGATGCACGTCTCGCGCGCGCTCTTGGTCAAGGTCGTTCACGAGCCCACTGCGCCGCTCCGAGCGAAGGCGTATCTGCTCTTCGCGCCTTGGCTCGCCTAGGACCCGCGCGCCTCCGGGTCGAAGCCGAGGGCGTACATCGCCGCCCAGCGGCGCGGCTCCTCGATTCCGAGCGCCGCGATGCGGACGATGGCATCGTCCACGCAAACCCGTCCGGCCTCACCTCCCATGAGTTCGCCCATTCGCAGCCGGGCGCACGCCGCGCGCAGCGTCATCCCCGCGCCGTCGCAGATCCGGGCAGCCTCGTCGAGGAGGGGGATCGCGCGGGTGTCGTACCCCCGGAGCGCATGCACTCCAGCCCGCAGGATCTGCCCGTTGGCCTGCGCATCGTCGCGCCGCTCCCGAGATAGGCGCCGCGCATCTGTTTCGCAGCTCTCGAGCAGGGCGTCGCGGGGCCCCGCATCCGAGTGGGCCATCGCGAGCGCGAGCTGACCCCTGCGGAGGTGTGCATCGACTCGCGCGAGGGGAATGCGCATCAGATTCGATCGGCGCAGTGCGGGCCAGAGCTCCCGGAAACGCTCGTAGCTCCTCTCCGGGCAGCCCTCGTACAGGTCGCAGCGCGCGACGGCGCAAGCGGTGTACAGATGCTGGACGTGGAATCCTTCGCGATTCCAGAGCGCGACTCCGCGCTGGGCGAGCCAGCGGGCGCGGCCGATATCGCCCGCGGCCAGCGCCACGAAGCTGAGATGCTGAACCGCGGCGGTTTCGGCGTGAACGTTGGCGGCGGAGGTAGCGGCCTCGTAGTACTGCTGCGCTCGCTCGGCGATCTCGGGAATCCCGTCGCCGATTTCTTCAAGGGCGCGGAGCGCGTTACCGCGCCCGGAGTTGCACTCGTAGGCGAACCCACGGCACTCCTTGCTCAGGAGGCGCACGCCCTCTTCGCTCCTCTCTCGCGCCTCGTGCCAGAGGCCGCTCAGCATCAGCACTTGGCCCTCGGCCACGGCGAGGACACCGAGCAGCTCCTTGGCGCCCATCTCCTTGGCGCGGAGCTCCTCGGCGAGCGCGCGGCTGCGCTCCATCATGCTGCGGCCACGCCCGGAGAGCAACCCTCCGGTCAGAGCCAGGATCCCACCGACGATTCCGAGGCTGCGCGCGATGCGGTAGCGGTCGCCGGAGCGGAGTGCGCGGGCAAGGCCCATCAGCGAGAAGTAACCAGAGCGCGCCGCGTCCGTGTTGACGAGGTTCTTCCCGACGGAGTAACAGAGGTCGATCCGGACCGCCTCCTCCGCGTCCAGTTCGCTCGGTCCGCGCGGCTCCGTGCCGCGGAAAAGAATGCCGGCGAGCTGCGTGGCGCTTCCCAGGACCGCCCGCCGCACACTCGTCGGATACTCGAGGCCTAGGTCGGCGAGGAGCTCGCAGAGCGCCGCCGTCCCCTCCTCGACGCTTCCGCCCGCGAACAGGTGCTCGGTGGCATGCCGGCGCAGCTCGAGTCCTTCGCGGCGCGGGGCACCTTCGGCCGCGGCCAGGTAGGCGCGGCCGGCCTCTACGAGACGCGACGCGTTGGCAACGCACTCGGCCTCTCGGGTTCGGAGCGACCGCTCCCAGTCCGCCCCGCGTGAATCCCACTCCCGCGCCTGGCGATACAGCCGGGCAGCCCGCTCGAAGGCGAGGCCGTCGGTCGCCCGCTCCGCCGCGGCGACGGAGTAATTGGCGGCCTTCGCGTTGCGGCCGGCCCCCTGGAAGTGGTGTGCGAGTACGTCGGGCCCGACGCGACCGCTCGACTCGAAGACCTCGGCCAGATCGCGATGGTGCTTCGTGCACGCCTCGGGAGAGAGTTCGGCGGAAATCGTCTCGCGGATGCGGTCGTGGTAGGCCTGAACCCGGTGCTCGCCCCCGGTGACCCGAGTTCGGATCAGGGAGCGTCCCTCGAGTCGCCCGATCAGCGGCCAGTCGTTGCCCCCGAGCCCGGCGGCGCGCAGGATCAGGCTGCGCTCGGTCGGCTGGCCACAGAGGGAGATCAGCTCGAGGGCGAGACGTTCGTCCCTCTCGAGTTCGGCCAGGCGGTCGGTGACCACGTTGGCGAGGTCGACTCGATCGGTCGAAGTGCGCTGGCTCTGCAGGTGGCGAACCATCTCGTGGATCAAGAATGGAGAGCCCTTGGCCTCGCTCACGATCGCCTCGAGCTGCGGAGCGGGGAGGGGCCGCGACGAGCAGAGGCTCTTGATCAGTTCGACCGCTTCCTCCCCATCGAGCGGCCGGAGCTCGTACTCGCGCACGGACAGCTCGCGGAACTGCGAGTGCATGGTCTGGAAGACCGCGAGCAGCGGGATTTCGCCCCGGTCCTCGGTCCGGTAGGTGAGGATCACGAGGAGCGGCGGAGCATCCGGCGGGCGGAGCACCTCCCCGAGCAGCGTTCCGCTGTCGTCGTCGCCCCATTGGACGTCGTCGATCCAGACGATCAGCCCTTGGCGGTACGCCAGCGTGCCGAGCAATCGGCGAAGGGCGCCGATCCCGAGACGGCGCCCCTCGAGCACGTCGGGAACCGTTCTTTGCCTCGCAGCCTCTGCGAGCCCGGGCACGCGGGCGAGCACCGGGAAGAGCCGGGTGAGGGCCGCGGCCCGATCCGTTCCCAGGTTGGGAAGGGGCTCCCCCGTGTCCCTCAG
>CAZTOU010000101.1:0-6308 GCA_964615365.1 uncultured Spirochaetales bacterium | reverse complement strand
CGAGAAGAACCAGATCGTCGCGGTGTTTTTCTCTACGTGCATGACCGAGATCTACACCGGGCAGAGCGCTCTGCCCTGTGCGATGACGTTGCGACTCAACAACATTCCGGTGACGCGCGTGGAGAACTACTGCGCCAGCGGCACCGAGGCGTTCCGCGGCGCGACCTACGCCGTGGCGGCGGGCGCCAGCGACATCGCCCTCGCGATCGGTGTGGAGAAGCTGAAGGACACCGGCTACGGCGGACTGCCCAATCCGGGCTCCAACGCAGGCTCGCAGAGGTGGCTCTGGTCCCCCGCCATGACGGCCCCCGGCTCCTTCGCGCAGCTGGCACCGGCCTATGCCGCCAACCACGGGGTGGATCCGAAGGATCTGAAGCTGGCGATGGCCCACGTCTCGGCCAAGAGCCACGCGAACGGCGCGAAGAACCCCAAGGCCCATCTGCGCAAGGCGGTGAACGTAGACACCATCATGGCCGCGCCCATCATCGCCGAGCCTCTGGGGCTGTTCGACTGCTGCGGAGTGAGCGATGGCTCGGCCTGTGCGATCGTCACGACGGTCGAGAAGGCCAAGGACATGGGGTTCAAGGACTTCGTCTCGGTCAAGGCTCTCCAGCTCTCGCTCTCGAATGGGACCGAGGTGGGACACGACTCCTGGGACTTCGACCACTTCATCACCACCGAGATCGCGTCCGCGCGAGCCTACGAAGAGGCAGGCGTCACGAACCCCCGTGAGGAGATCAGCATGATGGAGGTTCACGACTGCTTCTCCATCACCGAGCTGGTCACCATGGAGGATCTCCACATCTCGCCGCGCGGCGGGGCCATCAAGGACATCATGGATGGCTTCTACAACGCCGACGGGGGCGTGCCCTGCCAGATCGACGGGGGGCTCAAGTGCTTCGGCCACCCGATCGGAGCGAGCGGGCTGCGCATGCTCTACGAGATGTACCTGCAGCTGCACGGCCGCGCCGAGGATCGGCAGCTTCCCGATCCCAAGCTGGGCATGACCCACAACCTGGGCGGCATGCCGTTCATGAACGTCGCGTCGGTCGCCATCGTTGGCAAGCACGGCGTTTGACCACGAGGGGGAAGATTGCCATGGCCGATATCACCGGCGGAGAGCTCTTCGCACGTTGTCTCAGCAACGAGGGGGTCCGATTCGTCTTCGGGCTTCCCTGCCCGGAGGTGGATCCGCTTCTGGCGGCGCTGGAGGCGCACCAGATCCGGTTCGTCCCGCTTCGGCACGAGGCCGCGGGCGCTCACATGGCGGAGGGTCTCTACAAGACGACCGGGCAGGTGTCGGTGGTGCTGGGAAACCCCGGTCCGGGATCCGCGAACCTCATCCCGGGCGTGATCACCGCGAGGCACGAGGGCGTCCCGCTGGTGGCCATCACCGCGCAGCACCGTCTCGCGAACGTCTACCCCTCGCCCCCCTCCACCTTCCAGGGCCAGGATCAGCTGGATGCCTTCAGCGCGGCTGCGAAGTGGGGCGCTCCGGTCCTCTCGTGGGACCGGATTCCAGAGGTGGTGCGCCTTGCCTTCCGCGAGATGTGGTCGGGCCGACCCGGTCCCGTGCAGCTCGAGGTGCCGCAGCCGGTGATGTACGCGACGGGAGACGAGGCGAGCGTTCGGGTGGTTCCGCCCGAGGCGTACCGCGCCCACGCGCCGCAGGCCTCCGAATCCCAGCTCGAGCAGGTTGCGGAGCTCCTCGCGTCGGCGGAGCGGCCTGCGGTGATCCCGGGCTCGGGCGTGGATCGCGCGGGCGCCAACGAAGCACTGCTCCAGCTCGTCGAGATCCTCGGATGTCCCGTGATCCCGACCATGGCCGGACGCGCCGTGGTTCCCAAGGACCACGACAACTACGTCTACGGCTTCAGCGCGGGTGGGGACATGGTGAAGCGCGAAGCCGACGTGGTCCTCGTCGTGGGATCGAGGCTCGGCAACCTCGACCTGCCCTACGACAAGTACTGGGGCGATCCGTCCGCCCAGAAGCTGATCCAGATCGACTTCGATCCTCGCCACGTGGGCGTGACGAGGCCCCTGACGCTGGGCATCGTCGCCGAGGCGAAGAGCGCGCTCACGGGGCTGGTCCGCGTCCTCGAGAAGCGCGGCGTGCGGCGTTCCGCTGGAGCGGATCTGGCCCGCTACCGCGAGGCCGGCCAGACCTGGGAGAAGGAGCAGTTCGCGGTGGTCGATGGATGGTCGGGGTCGGGTCTCCACCCCGCGCACGCGATGCGGGTGGTGGGGGAGGTCTTCGGGCGCGATGCCATCTACGTCGCCGACGGTGGCAACACCTCGCTCTGGGCCCACTGGTGCCTCCCGTCTACCCAGCCGCGTTCCTACCTCAACATCCTGGAGCTGGGAATGCTCGGCACCGGGATCCCCTCGTCCCTGGGTGCGAAGCTCGGCAATCCCGATCGCGACGTGGTGTGCGTCACCGGCGACGGCGCGGCGGGCTTCAACTTCATGGAGATGCAGTCGGCCGCGCGGGAGGGTCTCGACATGACCACCGTGGTCTTCGCCGAGGGATCCTGGACCATGGAGGAGCCGAACGAGCGGCTGCTCTACGGCCGAACCTTCGGCACCGCGATGGGCACGGTTCGCTGGGACGTCGTCGGACAAGGGCTGGGGTGCGCCGGCTTCTACGCCGAGAAGCTGGACGAGGTCGCGCCGGCCCTGGAGGCCGCGAAGGCGGAGAAGGGTCCCGCGGTGGTCTGCCTCCGAACCGATCGTGACGCGAACCTGGCGACGCCCAGCGATCCGCTGATGCGCTTCGTCGAGGTCTACGCGGGCCCAATGGGCTGAGGCCGGCGCCGCCGGGTAGCGTGGCTCGCGCTTCGCGTCAGGAGGAGACGGGCTCGATCCGCGCCTCAAAGACGACGCTGCCGAGTCCGCCGGAATCCAGTCCCGGGTTGCGGTCCATCCCTCCACCGCTTGCATCCGAGAGTCCCCGGCGAAGTCCCGATTCAAGGTCGGTCGAATGATCGAGATCTCAAACGTCCAATTGTGTATGCAACACTCTAGCGTTTGGCGATCGGGCCATTTCCCCGGCAAACCCTCAACTTTCACACCAACCTGCCGAATCACCTGACACGCTAGCCGGAACCTCTGCGGCAAGTGGTCGTGTACTCCCGCGACGGGGGGGGCGGAGTCGGAAGGTGCAGAAGCTAAAGGTCGGCGAGCTGCTCGTCGACGCGGAAGTCATCACTGCGGCGCAGCTGGAGATTGCGCTGGCCGAGCAGGCGCGCACGGGGCGCAGGCTGGGTCGCGTGCTTCTGGACCTGGGTCTCGCGACGGAGGAGTCGATCAGCCGCGTGCTGGCGTCGCAGTCGGGAGTCGAGCACTACGATCTCGAGAGTGTTCAGCTCGATCCGGAGGCGGTCCGTCTGGTTCCCGAGGAGCTGGCGCGCCGCCGGAATCTGGTGCCGCTCTGCTTCGAGAACGGGTCGCTGGTGGTGGCGATGGCCAACCCCGCGGACATCGTCGCCGCCGACGATCTCGCGCGCGTCACCGACATTCGCGTCTCCGTCGCCGCGGCGAGCCGTCGCCAGGTCCAGCGTGCGATCGATCGCGCCTACTCGAGCCGGAGCGAGGGGGAGTCGCCGCTGGAGGCGGCGATTCGTCAGGCGATGGCGGAGCTGGAGAGCAAGGACGCGTCGTCGGGCCAGAACGGGGTCATCGCGATCGTGGAGGAGATCTTCGCGCTCGCCTTTCGGCGCGATGCGACGGACATTCACTTCGAGCCCGACAAGAAGGTGGTCCGCGTCCGTTTTCGCGAGGACGGCAGGCTGAGCCAGGGGCCGACGCTGGCGAGCCGTCTGCTTTCGCCGATCGTGGCGCGGATCAAGATCCTGGCACAGCTCGACATCGCGGAGACCCGGGTCCCCCAGGACGGAAAGATCCGCTTCCCCTTCGAGACGCGCACCATCGACCTGCGCGTCTCCACCTTCCCCACCGTGGACGGCGAGAGCGTGGTGATCCGGATTCTCGACCGCTCGCGTCAGGTCCTCTCGCTCGGGACCATCGGCCTGGAGGGGCCTCAGCTCGACACGCTGCGCCGTGCGGCGGCGCGGCCCAACGGTCTGATCCTGGCGGCCGGTCCGACGGGGAGCGGGAAGACCACGACGCTCTACGCGCAGCTTCGCGAGATGGACACGTCGCACCGCAAGGTGATCACTCTGGAGGATCCCGTCGAGTACGACCTTCCGCTGGCGACCCAGTGTCAGATCAACGAGAAGGCGGGTCTCACCTTCGCCGCCGGGCTGCGTTCGATCCTTCGCCATGACCCCGACGTGATCCTGGTGGGAGAGATGCGAGACCAGGAGACGGCGGAGATGGCGCTTCGCGCGGCGCTGACGGGGCACCTGGTGTTCTCGACCGTGCACACCAACGATGCGGTGCGGTCGATCTCGCGGCTGCGCGACATGGGAATCGAGCCGTTCTTGATCGCGAGCTGTCTGGCCGCGGTGGTGGCGCAGCGACTGGTGCGTCTGGTGTGTCCGGAGTGCAGCTTCGAGTATCAGCCGCGGTCGGAGGAGCTGGCTGCGGTGGGACTTCCCGTCGATGCGGAGGGGACCTTTGCTCGCGGAAAGGGCTGCGAGCGCTGCCACTCGACCGGGGCCCGCGGTCGCGAGGCGCTGTTCGAGGTGCTCGAGGTCACGCCCGAGGTGGCTCAGGCGATCGGGAGGGACGAGAGCATCGACGCGATCGACGCGGCGGGGCGCGCGGCGGGGCTGGTGACGTTCCGGGAAGAGGCGCACCGGAGGGCTCGGGCCGGACGCATCTCCCTGGAAGAAGTCGCCCAGGTCACGGCGGAGTTCTGAGATGCCCCGATTCGCGTTCGAAGCCCGCACCGCCTCCGGCGACTCCGTCTCGGGTGTCGAGTTCGCCTCCGACGAGCAGGAGCTGGATCGGCGGCTGGCCGACACCGATCTCCTGCTGATCAAGGCGCGGGCGCTTCGCTCGGGGGGGAGTCGCGGGTCCTCGAACCGGGCGCTGGTCGACTTCTGCTACCACCTGTCCGTCGTCGTCGAGGCGGGCATTCCCCTGCTCCAGGGGCTCTCGGATCTGGTCGAGGGCGGACATCCTCTCGCCGAGGAGATCGGCGACATCGCGCGGAAGGTCGAGTCGGGGGAGTCGCTCTCCGCGGCGCTGGCCGATTACCCGCAGCACTTTCCGGCTCTGGTGCGGGCTCTGGTCCGCGCCGGAGAGGAGAGCGGCAACCTCGATCGGGTGCTGCGGGATCTCTCCCGATACCTCGAGTGGCGAGAGGATCTGCGCCGGCAGATCGTCTCCGCGGTGACCTACCCCGCGCTGGTCATGACCGCTGTGCTCGGGCTCTGCGTCCTTCTCACGACCTGGGTGTTGCCGCGGTTCCTGGACATCTTCATCGAGCTCGGCGTGTCGCTGCCTCCGACCACCCGCGCGCTGCTCTGGACCCATCTGTTCCTGGCGAGCTGGGGGTGGCACCTGCTCGGGCTCTGCGCCCTGGCCGCGATCGGAGCGTTCCTGGCGAAGCGGACCGAGGGCGGGCGTCGCGCCATCGATCGGCTGGCGCTGCGGACCCCGCTTGTGGGTCGCCTGATCCTGATGATCGAGATGTCGCGGTTCTCCCACAACCTGGGGCTTCTGTACGGGAGCGGCGTTGCCATCGTGAAGGCGCTCGAGATGATCGAGGAGGTGGTCCAGAACCGCGTGGTCGCCCGGATGCTGGCGCAGGCGCGCGAGCGGGTCGAGAAGGGAGACACGCTCACCAGCTCGCTGGGGCGCAGCGCCCTCTTGCCCCCCCTGGTGACGCGCATGGTCTCGGTGGGGGAGGCCTCGGGACGGCTCGACGAGTCCCTCGAGCGGGTCAGCGCCTACTACGACCGCGAGGTCCCGGCGATCATCTCGCGCGCCGTGGCCCTCTTCAACACCGGGGTGCTGCTGTTGCTCGGGGGGGTGCTCGTGGTGATCGCGCTCTCGATCTTCGTTCCCTTCTACCAGATGCTGGGGAACCTGAGTGACACGTAGCGCTTCACACCGCCAGGCCGCTCGCTCCGCTTCCGGCTTCTCGCTGATCGAGATGGTGGTGGTGCTGGTGCTGGTCTCGCTGCTCGCTGGCGCGACGGCTCCTCTGGTGTCCCGGCAGATCCAGAGCCAGCGCCAGCGCCTCACACAGGAGCGCATGCGGAGGGTGGTCTCCGGCATGGTCGGCGATCCGCGGGAGGGCGAGCACGGGTACCCCTCGGTGAACACCCAAAACCGGCCATAGGTGATCACCTGAAAAGCGGCCATAGGGCGGGGAGTCGTTCAGGACGTTGAGGGGG
>CAZTOU010000100.1:0-6990 GCA_964615365.1 uncultured Spirochaetales bacterium | reverse complement strand
ACAAATCAGCGCTCAACGTGCGCTTCGCCGACGCTTCATGAATAGTCCGGGCTAAGCTCATCCAGACCAGCCCCAACCAGGTACGCGAGGACCTCCCGTACCTCGGCAGCGTCGACCTCCCGATCTTCCGTGAAGTCGCCGATCGCGTAGTCCAAGCTCTCGAAGAGGTCGCGAATCTCCGAGAGGGAATCGGCGACCTCCTGGGCGAGCCCCGAGTACTCGATCGAGGCATCCGAGAAGTCCCGTGACAGGAGAAGCTTCTCCAGCATGGTGAAGGGCGTGAGCTGCTCGATGAACTTCGGCCAGGTCACGCCTCGGTGGTGGACCTGGCAGTCACTCGTTCCGTTCCTGGTTGCGTGTTTGATGCGAAGGCGGCTGCCCTCGACCGACAGGTGGAGATGGCCGGTGTCGGGCAGCTCCGAGCTGTCGGCGATCAGGAAGGCCGCTCTGCTCACGACGATGGCCGGCCAGGTGCCCGTCGCCGGGACGTGCGCTTCGTCGTCTCCGACCCGTATCACCAGCTCCTGACCGTCGAGCCAGAGCGCGACATGAGCTCTCAGCTGGTTCTCGGGGATCCACCGCTCGAAGAGAGCCGCCGCTTCACGGTACCCCGCTGCGTCGACCGCGAGCTCGCCAGCGCATTCCTCCGTCACACCCAACCCTCCCTCACCTGATCCTTCCCGAGCTTCTTCCGAAGCTCGATGATTCGCTCGGGTGTAATGCTCTCGTTTTCGGGAAGGGGAACGTCACCCTTCTCCTTGCCCATCTCGGCGACGCTCTTGAGGGTTCCGAGAGCCGCGCTGCCGGGGAGGATCTCGTTGGGTGGGGCGTAGGTCTCGAACCAGGGGAGGCCGGCTCGGGTGTACTCCGCAGCTGTGGGTGGTGTGGTGGGCGGCGCCTCTCCGGCGAGGGCACTCCAGACCAGGGAGTTGGCGATGTGGACGAAGCAGCGGCTGGACTGGTCTTGGCGCCAGCTCTCGAACCTGCGCCGGTCGCGGTGGATCTCCTGGCGCATACGGCCACCGGGTGCGAGGCCCATGTCGTAGGGAGCGGGCGATAGGTTGTACACAGCGCCCACCGGTGCTTCCGAGAACGGCCTCGGCCTGTAGCACTCCTTCTTGATTGGGTAGGCGATGATCTGGATGCCGCCGTGCTCCGCGGTTTCGGTGAGCTGCTCCTCGGCGCTGTAGCCGGTGCCGAGCGGCATGGCGACGAACTGGCGGATGATGCCCTTCTCCACGCAGAAGCCGTCGAGCCAGGGCTGGTCGGGGATGACCAGGTAGTCCTGGGGGCGTCGCTGCAGGGAGTCGCACCAGGGCCCGCCGGTCACGGCGTTCACCTTGCCGGCGGCGACCTTGATGGCGAAGGGGTATTCGGCAGGGGAGGTGAAGTTCAGCCACATGGCCTCGGATTGGTACATGGGGAGCATCACGCCGCCGTGCTCGAGCCAGCGCCCCGGGGCCCGCTCGGTGAAGTCGTCCACGTGGCGCATCGGGAACGAGCGGAGGCCGGGCGGGAGCGGGTAGTCGCTCCCGTCATCGGGTATGCGCAGGGTGCGCTGGAAGTCGATCTCGAGGATCGCCTCGCGGTGCACCTCGGGAAAGGAAAAGATCAGACGGTCGTTTCTGAGCTCGATCATGGCTTCCTCCTGCTTTGGTGCTACCAGTCGCCGTCGCGCACCTCGCGCACCAGCCGCAGCACGGCGTGGTCGGGGAGGTCCCGCAGCTCGCGGATCAGCTCGCCGAAGAGCTGGGGGCGCTGGCGGATCACGCTCTGGAGATCGCTCGATACCTTGCCAGCCAGGGCCAACAGCACGTCCGCATCCTCGCCCAGTGCCTCCGCCAGCCGTGTGATGGTGGCCTCCGAAGGCGGGGCCACCTCTTCGCGCTCCACCTTGCTCAGGTAGGAGGGCTCGATCCCGACCCGGGCCGCCAGGCCCCTCACCGAGAAGCTGCGATCCGTGTCGCGGAGTGCCTCGCGGCGACCTCTCAGATACTGTCCGAAGCCGTTCTGCATGGTGACTGTGTAGTACATAGTACACACTTTCCGCCAGCGCAAGGGCCAAACCAGCCCGGGGCGGGCCGGCAGGTCCCCTGGGGGCCGGAGGGCCCGAGAAGGCAGGAGGCCGGGGGGAGGGCAGGTGCGGCCCGCGCTCTCCGATAGCGCCTCAGGGGTCAGGGCCTCGGCGGCGATGAAAACGGACTCGGAGAGGAGAACCGGACCTCTACTCGCACACTCACCAAGCTTCGGCTCGCTTCCGGTCATCTCGTCGTCGCCAGCTCGCGGATCTCCGCGCGTAGCTGCTCGGCGAGGGGTTCGTTCCAGCCGCTCCTGGCGTCGGCGATGAGCTGCTGCTCGAGGATGGTCAGCTGGCGGAGAACGCCGAACCGGTTCTCCACCGCAGCGAGGATCTTGGAGGGCTCGATTCGCTCGGAAGCCCGCACGAGGCGGTGGATGTCATCCCAGTCGTAGTCGCTGCCGCGGAGTTTCTCGAAGAAAGCCTCCGGAGCGAACGGATCGCGCACCTGCCACAGCTTGAGCACGACCAGCCGTCGGAGCAGCTCGCCGTCGAACGGTGTGGTCGCGAAGCAATGGAGATCGTAGAGGTCCCGGACTTTGACCCGCTGGAAGGCCGCCCGGATCTTCTCGGCGATCATTTCGATGGGCTCGAGCGACCGCACGTCAAAGAGCTCGAACTCGACGTGTCTCAAGTAGGCCTGCGGATTCATCGGCGGTGAGACGACCGGCAGCGTGGGGCGCTCGCGGAGGCTGACCTGCAGGTGGAAGCGGCCGGCGTCGTTCCACGCGTGCCTATACAGGACGTCGCCCCCGAAGGAGGCGTCGTCCTGCGTCTTATAGTAGTCATCGAGGGAGAAGGTGATGCCGTGCTCCTCGCGGTTGAAGGTCTCCACGATTCGCTCGAGCACATCGTCCTCGGGCTCGTCGCTGTCCAGCGTGAAATCCAGATCTTCCGAGAACCTCCCCATCGAACCGAAGACGATCTTGCGCAAGCAGGTGCCGCCCTTGAACGCCAGGTGGTCCATCACGCCGTCGTCGAGCAGCGCGCGCAAAGCGTACGTCAGCACCACGTCGCGTTCGGCGACGAGCTTGTCCCGCAGGCCGCTGTTGCGGGCGTAGAGATCGACGAACTTGTCTTCGATCATGCGTCCCCCCGCTTGCCCTGGAAGGCCACCCGGCGCCTGGCCCTCTCGCTCGGGGAAATCAGCACGTCGCGGGGGACGTTCTCCACCACGTTCCAGGGCCGAACGAGCTTGCCCTTGGTGCCCCACCTTCGGCGCGGCCCCAGCGGGATCTTGCTCTGCGAGCGGACGAGCTCGAGCAGCGCCGATCGCGCACCGCGGGGCATCTCAGCTTCGTGCAGATCGAGGAAATAGCCGAGCCGCTGGACGAGCGCCGAAGAGCGCCACCGGCGCGCGAGTTCGAGAAGCTCCTCCCAGGAGACTCTCGCGGCGGCTCTCGCGGCGACGTTGGAGACCTCGCCAATCCCGCCGGCGTAGCGGGGGCGGTCGATCGCATCGAGCAATGCTCGCTCCAGCGTGGCCATCTGGATGGCCTCCCCGAGCACCATGTTCTCCTCGAAGCCGAAGAACCGATCCTCCGGCACGTAAACGAAGACATAGCGCTTTCCCCGGATGATCTTGGGACGACGGCGTTCCTGACACGCGAGGTAGACCTCAGCGAACGCCTGCTCCGTCAGCCCGTGGTGCGTACAGGCGGTGCCGCAGGAAAAGAAGTACGGCGAGATCAACATGGCGCCAGCGGCCAAGGGATTGGTGTCGGCGACCCCTTCCCGGCCGCGGTGCGCGGGCACGAGCCGGAAGAGCCCCGGCCGGAGCCGCTCCAGCCAGCCCTTCTTGACCAGGCGGTGGGCCAGATAGCGGGCGTAGCCCTCCGAGGCGCCCAGCGCCTGACGCAACTCGGCGAGCGTGGTGGTGCTTTCGCCCCGCCACTCGAGGTCGAGGATCACCTTGGCCTCGTTCCTGGAAAGCGTCCGCTCCACGGTTGCCGTTCTTGCTGATCGTTTGCTATTCACTAACGAAATAAGAATAGTGCACCTAATCCCGAACCGCCAATACGTTAGTGAATCGCTAACGTATTATGTTGTTCTGCAACCACAGCAGAGCCCTCTCCCCTCCCAGCCGTCTGCCGGCGCATCTGCCGAACCCCTCGGGGATGAAGAAGCCAGGGAGCGGCCAGTGGCGCCGTCGAACCACCAGCACGCACGATCCCGACCACGTCAGAGCGAGACGGCGGCACGCGCTCTCCGATAGCGCCTCAGGGCCTTTCTCGTGACGCCCACTCGAGCGAGCCGCCGTTCTTCGGGAGGCACAGGCAGGTCAACAGCCTCACCGTCCGCACCGATTCCGATACCGGCGAAGAGTCATCGAACCAGCTCACTCCTCCCCGGCCAGAAAGTGCGCCAGCCTCACCATCGCCAATGTATCCAGCTTGCAGTAGTCGAGAAGAGCCTGGCGGAGTTCCGTGCGGCGATCGGACGAGAGATCACCCCTGATCAACTGCTGAAACGCGTTATCCGCTGCGCCGCCCTCGGTGATCTCACCAACCGACTGGTAGTCGAGTTCCGGTGCGACGGTGGGGAGGACCTTCTTGAGAGACCAGGATCCACACATGTCCGGATGGTAGTAGTTGGCCCTGGTCACTGGATGGAGATCAAAGAGCCGATCAACAATTGCCTGCAGCGGTCCATGGAGATCAGGGAAGCGTGCTGCCATACGATTGATGATGGTCTTCTCATAGTTGGTGTAGGCCATGATCGGGCCGGCATCACCAAGCACAGCCACCATCTGTTCCATGCACTCACGCATCGGTGGCTCGGCGCTGTCGGCCAGATACTCACGGTGTTCCAGGCTGCCATCATCCTGCTCGACATGTACTGACCACTGGAATGGATACGCTCTGTGAGGGCCGGTGTCTTTCCAGATCGGAACCGCAAAGCTGGTGGTTTCGAAGTCCAGATAGTAACGGGGATACGGCAAGCCTTGGAGCACTGCTCGAGCACCCGACTCGAGCTCGGGTTCGCCGGCAGCGGTCACCCTCCGCACCCGCTCCTGCTTCGAGTTGGTCAGGCGTCCCTCTGGGATATCGCAGATATCTTCAATGCCCTCGGCTTTCAGCTCGGCAATCACCTTCCTGCTACCGCTCAGCTTCTCGAC
This sequence comes from uncultured Spirochaetales bacterium, assembly GCA_964615365.1. Lineage (GTDB taxonomy): Bacteria > Myxococcota_A > UBA9160 > UBA9160 > UBA6930 > CAVXZE01. The sequence continues at coordinate 1,795 of CAZTOU010000100.1, read as the reverse complement.
CGGATAACGGGTGGCTTGCGGACTGCAATACTCGATGAACGGGCATTCGAAGGGCCTGTTGCATTGGGGTCCCACCTCGATGGCTGGCTCCATCTCCGCCAGGATCTCCCGCAATTCATTGGCAAGCTGGGGCACGATGGATTGCATCTTCTGTGAGCTCGCAGTCACGTCCTCGAAACGAAACAGGCCCTGATAGTTCCCATCGTCCTGGTAGATGAACTCATTATTGATGTGTGCGAGCCACACTGACTCCGGTGACGAGCCGGTCTGATCCAGTACCCAGTACTGAATCGCGCAGTCCAGCCTGTGATAGTCCTTGACCGAGGTGGACGCTTTCACCTCGACTAGCCGGATCTCATCGGCATCGTTGCGCTCGAGTACGTCGCCTCGAATCAAGATGCCTTCGTGTCTGAAGGTCGCCTCGAATATTGTAACTGGATCAGCGGACTGAAGAACGGCCTGAGTCTCCTCCAGGGCCTTGCTCAGCTCAGAGTCATGCTCGATCAATATGCCGTCGGGCCACAAGGTTCGTGCCGCCGCACCCACCTCGTGCCCGGCATCGAACAAGGCCTGGGTCTGCGCTGAGATCTTGGCGCGCTCGGGCTCATAGGTCTCCAGCCAGAGCCGCCTGGGACACTGCCAGCCGGAAATCAACCTGGACTTGGATAGATAGTGCGGTGAGCTCATTGAAGCGGATTGCCCGAAACAGGTTGCCCTGCAGTCACTGCATACGTCTCTGCCACACATTCAGCAATTCCTGGTGCAGCTGCCTTGTATGCGCCGGGTCCTCGAGTCCAATGATGACGAACTGGTCACCCATGAATATATGCACGAAGGGTCCTTCGTCAGTGAAGATGTAGACGCGGCCGGCCCCCATGCCTTCGACTTCGAACTCGCCCTTCTTGACGCAGGTGAGCGAGTTGTAGCCTCGTATCTTGCTTCCGATATCCGGGATGTCCTCCCTCAGTTCCACAGCTGTGATCGCGCCGATGGGCGCCCGAACGCCATGAGCACTGATGACCTCGAAGTACTCAGGAGTCACGACCACCTCAGATTCCGTCTCTCCGGCCTTGATCATCCCCACGACATACCAGAGCACGACCACAACCCACGCACCGAGGAACAGGCCGCCCATGACTGTGCGCGTAGAAGCACCCGCATTCCTGTGCTGTTTCATAATGCCACTCCAGCTCTCACGTCGTGCCTTGCCCTGTGAACTGAGCTCCCAATCCGCATCCCCGGAGCCAACGGCTCCATGGGCTCTCTCGTTGCACAGGGGCCCCCTTCATTCCACCGCGCCACCCCCGACTCTACGCAGATAATCGGTAAGATCCCGGCTGTCCCGCAACCCCAGGGAGGCAGGTATGAAGGTCGTGAACGTGAACCAGGTGCCCAAGATACCTCTCGTCGCTCCGCTCTTTACGTCCCCGGATGTGAGCGTACAACCCCTCGCGCCGGAGGGCAGTGCGTATAGCATGAGTCTCGTGACCTTTGGCAAGGGCGTTCGAAACAAGTTTCATGCCCACGACAGCGACCAGGTACTGATCGTGACGTCGGGTAGAGGCATCGTGGCCACCGAGGACGAAGAACGCCAGGTGACCGTCGGAGACGTGATCGTGTTTTCCGCTGGCGAGAAGCACTGGCACGGGGCCACCCCGGACTCCGAGTTCGCGCACATCTACGTGCACCTGGCGGGGGCGGGGCTGACGCAACTGGAAGACTAGTCCGGATATCCCACCTCGGGGACGGACAGGTACGGCCGTTTCATCAGTCCGTCGGGTTCACCTCGCCGCGG
>CAZTOU010000099.1:0-7416 GCA_964615365.1 uncultured Spirochaetales bacterium | reverse complement strand
GTTCGGGGATCAGAAGCTCCAGGAGGGTGGTCTTGCCGCTTCCGGAACGACCCACCACGCTCACGACTGCGGGTCCGCTCACAAGCTCTCCACTCCGGTCGTCGCCGCCCCGACCATCGCCCCGGCGAGCAAAGCCACCGCGGGGCCGGGTCTCGGCGGAGCCCGCCTACCGAGCCGGAGCGTACGCGAACCGGGGTGCGGAGGCCATGACGCGGGTCATATCTGGGAACCCGACCCAAGATGGGCTAGGAAGTTCGGGTCAGGCTCCCAGCCGAGATGGCCTCCGTGTAGCCTCTGGTCGGAGCGGGGGGAGCAGTCCCGAATCGAGGGCTCCTTGAAACGCCAAGTGGCCATCCCGGGTGCCAGTGCTCTTCGGGAACGAGCGGATCTGTGGCTTCGCGTCGAGCCGCGACCGGTGCCGGCGGCCCGGATCCTGCGCACCGTACTGCGCACCGCCCACCTGATCGCGGCGGGCGCGCTCTACGGCGGCCACGTCTACGGCGTCGAGGCGGAGCGTCTGGTGCCCTCCCTGGTGGCGGTCCTCGCCACCGGTGGTGCGTTCCTGGGACTCGAGGTCTACCAGTCTTCGATCTGGCTGATCCAGGTCCGCGGGGTGGCGACCCTGACGAAGCTCGCCCTGGTGGCTGCCGTGGCGCTGTTCTGGGATCTTCGTGTGCCCCTGCTCACACTCGCCGTGATCGTCGGTGGGGTGAGCTCGCACATGCCGGGCCGCTTCCGCTACCACTCGGTGCTTCACGGGCGGGTGGTCGGCCCAACCGAGAGCGGCTGACGCGCCGCGTTGCCGATCGGCATTCCCACCTGCCGACGGGCCTTTCCCGCCGGACAGGGGCGACGGAGAGTGCCGCGCAGCGATAGGCAAGGGCCGGGAATTCATATGATTCCGGTCATAACCACGGCGCCGCATCCCGGATATCGGTCCGTGGACGAGAGAAAAACGCGGAAGCGCGACGAGAGGGAGAATGGGATGACGGAGACGGGCTCGCGGAGAGCGGAAGGCGAGTGGGCGGAGCGCTATCGGGATCGTTGGACCTGGGACGGGGTGAGCTGGGGGAGCCACGCGGTGGACTGCTACCCGGGCGGCTGTTCCTTCCGGGTCTATACGAAGAACGGGAAGATCGTCCGGGAAGAGCAGTCGGGCAGCCTCTCCCCTGTCGAGCCGGGGATCCCCGACAACAACCCGATGGGCTGCCAGAAGGGGGCCTGCTGGAGCCACTGCCACTACTCGCCGGACCGCGTCACCAAGCCCCTGAAGCGGGTCGGCGAGCGGGGTAAGGGCCAGTTCGAGGAGGTCTCCTGGGACGAGGCGCTCGACGACATCGCCGACGCCATGCTCGACGCGATCCAGGACCAGGGCCCGGAGTCGATCGTCAGCCTCTTCACGCCGGAGTTCGGCGCCCAGCCGACGCGGCTCTTCACCCAGGTGCTTGGGACCCCGACCACCGACGGCAATGCGGAGTTCCAGGACTTCAGCCCCGGCTGGCACCTGACCTGGGGCCTGTTCAATCCCACTTCCTCGATGGATGATTGGTTCCTGGCGGACCTGACGCTGATCTGGCACGCCAATCCGGTCTACACCAACATCCAGTGGTACCACTACGTCGCCGAGTCCCGGTACGACGGCGGCGAGGTGGTGACGATCGCCCCGGACTACAGCCCCTCGGCAATCCACGCCGACTACCACCTGCCGGTGCGGATCGGCACCGACGCGGCGCTGGCGCTGGCGATGTGCAAGGTGATCGTCGACGCGGATCTCTACCAGAAGCAGTTCATCCAGGAGCAGACCGATCTGCCGCTCCTGGTGCGCAAGGACAACGGCCGCTTCCTGCGCGGCAGTGACGTGGTGGAAGGCGAGCGGGAGGACCAGTTCTACTGGTGGGACACGCTGACCGGGGTGCTGACGCCGGCGCCGCGAGGGACGCTGGCGACCACCGGCGTGGATCCGGCGCTTTCGGGCAGCTACTCGGTGCTGCAGAAGGACCTGACGACGGTGGAGGTGGAGCCGGTCTTCGCTCGCCTGCGGCGGCGCCTGGAGGACTACACGCCGGAGGCGGCCGGGGAGATCTGCGGGATCCATCCCGACAACATCCGCAAGCTGGCGCGGAAGGTGGCGACGCGAAAGACCAAGATCTTCATCGGCTGGAACTCGGGCAAGTACTACCACGGGGATCTGATGGAGCGGGCGATGGCGCTGCTCCTGGGTCTCACGGGCAACTGGGGCAAGAAGGGCACCGGCACCCGGTCCTGGGCCTTCATGGGAATGGACGGCCAGATCTTCCAGGCCCGCAAGGAAGCCGCGGGCCAGGAGGCGGCGCAGAAGCACATCGCTTCGCTGATCGCGATGCGCCGTCTGGTCGCCGCCGACGACCCGACCATGACCCCGGAGATGATCCAGAACAAGGCCGCCCAGATGGCGGGAGAGCTCGGTGGCCTGGGCCTCCCGATGCCCCCGGCCTTCGTCTGGTACCACCAGTACGGCTACAAGGAGCGCTGGAACGATCCCGAGTGCAACGATCCCTCGATGAAGCGCAGCCTCGACGAGTACGTCGAGGAGGCCATCGAGAAGGAGTGGTGGGACCCGCTCTACGCGAAGGGTTACCGGGACGTGGAGCCGCGAGTGCTCTTCGAGTCCGGGGGCAACATGCTGCGCCGCCAGCGGGGTGGGCAGAAGCTGCTCCTCGAGCATCTCTGGCCCAAGCTCGAGATGATCGTCTCCTGCGACTACCGCATGACCACCACCGGGCTCTACTCCGACTACATCCTGCCCGCGGCGCAGCACTACGAGAAGCTCGGCAACAGCATGCCCTCGGTGCACCACATGAACTTCGTGCTCTGCGATCGCGCCGTGCCACCCCCGGACCAGGCGCTCCCGGATTTCGAGATCGGCATTCGAATCGTCGAGAAGATCGAGGAGCGGGCTGCTGCGAGGGGCATGAAGGAGTTCACCGATCTCCGGGGGAACACGCGAAGCCTCGAGGGTCTCGTGGCTCGCGTGACCCACTCCGGTGCGCTTCGGGACGAAGAGAAGCGCTTCGACGAAATCGTTCGCGACAGCGCCGTCTACGGTCTGCTGCCCAAGGGAAGCACCCTCGACACGCTTCGCGAGAAGGGATCCGTGCGTTACACGGGCTGGGGGATGGTGGGGCACGGCCAGTCCCAGGCCTCGACGATCCGTCCCGACGAGGTCCACAACCCGCTGCGCTGGCACACCGAGGAGAAGGTCCCCTACGACACGCTGGTGCGGCGCGCCCAGTACTACATCGACCACGAGTGGTTCCTGGAGGCCGGCGAGGAGCTTCCGACCCACAAGGAAACCCCCAACGCCGGTGGAGCGGGTCGCCGCTTCCAGATGACCAGCGGCCACAACCGCTGGAGCATCCACTCCATGAACCTGACCAACAACATCATCCAGAACACCCACCGCGGGGAGCCCTTCGTCTTCATGAACGACCGCGACGCGGCGGATCTGGGGGTGGAGAACGGCGAGCGGGTGCGGCTGGTGAGCAACCACGGCGATTCCCTGGTGCAGGCGAAGATTTCACCCTCGGTGCGGCCGGGTCAGGTGATCCTGTACAACGGTTTCGAGCCCTACATGCACGAGAACTGGTACAGCCAGGCAGATCTCGAGTCGGGTCACGTGAAGCACCTGGGCTTCGCTGCGGGCTACGGGCACCTCAACTATCGGCCACTCTCCTGGCAGCCGATCCCGGCGGACCGCGCGGTCCGCGTCGACGTGGAGAAGATCCGATAGAAGCCCGGAGTCTCTGCTGCCCTCTCAGCTCGCGGCGAGATCCGCCCCGTCGTGAAGGATCGCCCACGACCGGATCGCCGCTCGCACCTCCGCGACGAACTGCTCGGTGAGATAGGGGGCGAAGATCAGGAAGCCGTGCAGCGCTCCCTGGGCGATGTCGTCCGGCTTCAGCCGGGCCTGGGGTCGCGACGTCACCGCGAAGTTCACCCAGCTCATCCAGAGAATCACCGCGTCGGTGGCGATCCGCTCGATGTCGTCGCGGAACCCGTGGAGGTTCATGTTCCCCTGAGAGATCAGCCGCTGGAACAGGGAGACGAACCGTTCCACCAGCCACCGGTTCATCTCGCGGGATTCCGCGGCCAGGCTCGGGTCGCGGGAGTGGAGCTCCCCGAGGTCGCGAAAGAAGAAGCGATACTCCCAGAGGCTCCGGATACCGGCCAGATGGTAGCGGCCGACCTGTGCCGCGGTGATCTCCCCCTGCTCCGGCAGGTCGATCGCGCTCCGTGCGGACTCGGCGATCCGGGGGAAGATCTCCCGAATGATCTCCTCCTTGTTCCGGAAGTGGTAGTAGAGGTTGCCGGCGCTGATCGAGAGGTGGGCCGCGATGTGGTTCGTCGTCACGCTCCGGACGCCACGCTCGTTGAACAGCTCGAGGCTCGCCTCCAGAATCCTCTCGCGGTTTCCCACCTTCCTCCCTCGAGATGTACGGCTTGACAGCAGCCTTCTCTAGAGTATAGAGTCCAAAATTAGAGTAAATACTCTTTTCACCGATCATAGCGGCCGCCACGGGGAGGCACCAATGGGGACGACGGCTCGGAGTTTGAGGGGCGCTTGGGCAGACCGGTACCGCGAGAAGTGGACCTGGGACACCGTCACCTTTGGGAGCCATTCCGTCGACTGCTACCCGGGCGGGTGCTCCTTCCGGGTCTACAGCAAGGACGGCAAGATCGTCCGCGAGGAGCAGTCGAGCGTCCACACCCCGATCGAGCCGGGCGTCCCCGACATGAATCCGATGGGGTGCCAGAAGGGGGCCTGCTGGAGCCACTGCCACTATTCCCCCGACCGCGTGACCCAGCCCCTCAAGCGGGTCGGCGAGCGGGGCAAGGGTCAGTTCGAGCCAGTCTCCTGGGACGAGGCGCTTGCCGACATCGCCGACGCCATGCTCGACGCCATCGAGGAGCAGGGTCCGGAGGCGATCATCACGCTGCTGACCCCGGAGGTGGGGGCGGTCTGGTCGCGGCTTCTCGCCCAGTTCCTGGGACTGCCGACCACCGACGGCAACGCGGAGTTCCAGGACTTCAGCCCCGGCTGGCACCTCACCTGGGGCCTCTTCAATCCGACGTCGACCATGGACGACTGGTTCCTGGCCGATCTCACGCTGATCTGGCACGCCAATCCGGTCTACACCAACATCCACTGGTACCACTTCGTGGCCGAGTCCCGATACAACGGCGGCGAGGTGGTGACCATCGCGCCGGACTACAGCCCCTCGGCGATCCACGCCGACTACCACCTGCCGGTGCGGATTGGCACCGACGCGGCGCTGGCCCTCGCCATGTGCAAGGTGATCATCGACGCGGACCTCCACAAGAAGCAGTTCGTCAAGGAGCAGACCGACCTGCCGCTGCTGGTGCGCAGGGACAACGCGCGTTTCCTGCGCGGGAGCGACGTGGTGGAGGGCGAGCGAGAGGATCAGTTCTACTGGTGGGACACCTTCACCGAGTCTCTCGCGGCAGCGCCGCGGCACACGCTGGCGACGATGGACTTCGACCCGGCGCTTTCGGGCACCTATCAGGTGACGCTCAAGGACGGGAGCACGGTGGAGGTGGAGCCGGTATTCGCGCGGCTGCGCCGTCACCTGGAGGACTACACGCCAGAGGCGGCGGGGAAGATCTGCGGGATGCACCCGGAGAACATCCGCAAGCTGGCGCGCAAGGTGGCGACGCGGAAGACCAAGATCTTCATCGGCTGGAACTCGGGTAAGTACTACCACGGCGACCTGATGGAGCGGGCCATGGCGCTGCTCCTGGGTCTGACGGGCAACTGGGGCAAGAAGGGCACCGGCACTCGCTCCTGGGCGGTGATGGGAATGGACGGCACCAACTTCATCAACCGCAAGGAGGGGCCGGGGCAGGAGGAAGCGCAGAAGCTGATCGCGGGCTTCATCGCGATGCGGCGTCTCGTCGCTGCCGAAGACCCTTCGATGACGGCCGAGATGATCCAGAACCGCGTGGCGGAGGGAGCGCCCGAGATGGGCGGCCTGGGGAACACCATGCCCCCGGCCTTCCTCTGGTACCACCAGTACGGCTACAAGGAGCGCTGGAACGATCCGAAGAACAACGATCCCACCATGGCACGCCGCTTTGGCGAGTACCTGAAGGAAGCGGTGGACAAGGGCTGGTGGGATCCGATCTACTCCAAGACGTACGAGGAGGTCGAGCCCCGCGTGCTCTTCGAGTCGGGCGGGAACATGCTGCGGCGCCAGCGCGGTGGGCAGAAGCTGCTGCTCGAGCACCTGTGGCCCAAGCTCAAGATGATCGTCTCGTGCGACTACCGCATCACCACCACGGGGCTCTACTCCGACTACATCCTGCCGGCCGCCCAGCACTACGAGAAGCTGGGATACAGCATGCCCTCGATACATCACCTGAACTACGTGCTTTGTGACCACGCCACACCGCCGAGCGGCGAATCGCTCCCCGATGTCGAGATCGGCCTGCGGATGATCGGGGCGATCGAGCAGCAGGGCGCCAAGCGAGGACTCGTGGAGTACAAGGACCGCAAGGGAACGGTTCGTAGCCTGGAGGGCCTGCTCTCCCGCGCCACCTTCGACGGGGCGGTCGGCGACGAGGAGAGCCGCTTCAGGGAGGCCGTCCGCGACAACGCGGTCTACGGCATCCTGCCCAAGGGGACGACGCTCGAGACGCTTCGCGAGAAGGGGCAGGTGCGCTTCACCAACTGGGGAATGGTCGGACATGGGATGTCGCAGGCGTCGACGATCCGCCCCGACGAGGTCCACAACCCGCTGCGCTGGCACACCGAGGACAAGGTCCCCTACGACACTCTGGTGCGCCGGGCCCAGTACTACATCGACCACGAGTGGTTCCTGGAGGCCGGCGAGGAGCTCCCCACCCACAAGGAGACCCCCGACGCCGGTGGGGCAGGGCGCCGCTTCCAGATGACCAGCGGCCACAACCGCTGGAGCATCCATTCGATGAACCTGACCAACAACATCATCCAGAACACCCACCGCGGGGAGCCCTTCGTCTTCATGAACGACGCGGAGGCCGCCGAGCTCGGGATCGAGAACGGCGAGCAGGTGCGCCTGGTGAGCGACGTGGGAGACTGCCTGCTCGCCACCAAGCTCACGCCCTCGGTGCGGCCGGGCCAGGTAGTCCTGTACAATGGCTTCGAGCCCTACATGCACGAGAACTGGTACAGCCAGTCGGATCTCGAGACGGGCCACGTGAAGCACCTGGGGATGGTGGGCAACTACGGCCATCTCAAATACCGGACCTTCTCCTGGCAGCCGATCCCGGCGGACCGCGCGGTTCGCGTCGACGTGGAGAAGGTGTAGAAGGATTCACCGGAGGAGAGGGAAGGAGCGAGTCAGATGGGAGCGATCACCGAGTCGAAGCGGCAGCTGG
>CAZTOU010000098.1:0-7444 GCA_964615365.1 uncultured Spirochaetales bacterium | reverse complement strand
CAGGAATGCGTGCCAGCCACCCGATCGTTCACGGGAGGAATGTGAACGGGAGATCACCATCGCATCGCTCGACAAACGATGTGCCTCGACAGCCGGCACAGGTCTTGCTCTCTCCCACCCCATGGGACGACCGCTCCGAAGACAAGCCCCCGGCCAGTACTACCTGGTCACCTCCCGCTGCCACCAGGCCCGCTTCTTTCTCCGCCCCGACACGAAACTCAACCTCGCCGTCCTCGAGTGGCTCACCCGCGCCCAGCACCAGTTCCCCGACCTCCGCATCCTCGCCGTATGCGTCCTGTCGAATCATCTCCACCTCGTGGTGCACGACCAGAAAGGTCAGCTCGCTGCCTGGGCCAGCTACTTCCTCGGCAACCTCGCCCGGGCCGTCAATCGACTCCGAGGACGCACCGGAGCCTGTTTCGAGCGACGCTACTCGGCGGAGCCCATCCTGGATGACGAGGCGCTCGTCGATCGCCTCGTCTACACGGTCACGAATCCCGTCGCGGCGGGGCTCTGTAGCTGGACCGACCGGTGGCCCGGCGTCGTGCTCTTCGCCCACGGGACGCGCCAAGAGGAGATTCCCGTCTCGTGGACCGACCGGGACCAGGAGCGGCGAGAGAGGGCGCGGGCTCGATGTCGGGGCGAGGCGCCACCCGGAAGCGAGACCTTCCGGGTGGCATCGAATCTCGTCATCGATCCGCTCTTCACCGAGAGGGGCGGATCTGGGGACGCACGGCTGATCGTGGGGATCGAGGCTCGGGAGGCGGAACTCGCCGCAGAGCGACGCAAAGCAGGGATCCGCGCCGTCGGATCGGCGCGGGTTCTGTCGCAGAACTGGCACGCGGCGCCGCGACACCCGAAGCGTGGGCCGCGCCCGCTGTGTCATGCCGCGGACCCGGCCTTACGGGAAACGTTTCGCGAGGCTTTCCGCGCCTTCGTGGACCTTTTCCGAGAGGCTTCCGAGCGCCTCCAGGAGGGGGTCTCGATCGCCTTCCCGGACTGGTCCTTCCCACCCGGGAGGCCGCTGGTGCGGCCCGCCCTGGCGAATGGCGCATAGCCGCTTCGGAGATCCAGGTTCCCCCGCGGAAGCTTACGCCACGCGACCTCTCAGCAGCCGATGCTGCGGTCTGCCGGACCGGTCTCCGTCAACCTCCGGCATTCCTGCATACCCAGCGAGTCCGACGAAGGTCAAATCCCCCAAGTGATGGCTCTCCAACGGGGCCGAATCCTTCGTTCTCACGGCAGGAATCACGCGCTTGGGTGGCACTCGTTTCTTCTGGGAATCACGCGCTTGGGTGGCACTCGTTTCTTCTGGTTCCAACCGGCGGGGATCTTTTCAATATGCTCGATGAGGGCTTGCTCCTCCACTTGAACCGAAAAGACCATCGTGATGTGAACGTCGATCAGATCCTTGCAAGGGTCGTGCTCGTCTCGAAGATCGTTGATCTTCGTTGTGTTGATCTGCGGAAGATGAACCAGGGCGTAGGCAGACATTGCCGGTGTTCCGTTCACATGTTACCCGCAGCCGGAAGATCCACTGTGGCGCCCGAGGCGGGCTTCCTGCTACTACATGGCGGCCCAGAGGCTACAGTGTGGGCTTTGTCGATTCCGGATGTATTGAGCGTGCATCGGAGGTATCAGCGTGACAGCCAGACCGCTGGACGGCGTTCGCGTCGTCGATCTCACTCACGTCCTCGCCGGGCCCTACTGCGCGTATCAACTGGCGCTGCTCGGAGCCGAAGTCATCAAGGTGGAGTCGCTGCGGGGGGACATGGTGCGCATCTGGGGCGGAACACGGGAACAAGTGCTCGCGGGCCTCGGTGCGGGGTTCGTTTCGCAGAACGCGGGCAAGCGCAGTATCTGCGTCGACATCACGCGGCCCGAGGGTCGGGACATCGTGCTCACGCTCGCGGAGCGCGCGGACGTATTCATGGAGAACTATCGGCCGGGGGCGATCGCGAAGTATGGTCTGGGTTACGACGACGTGAGGGCGCGCAACGCGGACATCGTCTACGCATCGATCACCGCTTTCGGGCAGAACGGACCGCACGGTCACCGGCCCGGATTCGACGACGTCGTGCAAGCCACGTCCGGGTTCATGTCGATCAACGTGCGCGACGACCAACCAGTCCGCACCGGGGGTCCGATTCTCGACTACGCCACCGGTATGCACGCGACGGCGTCGATCCTCGCGGCGCTGATGCTGCGCCAGAAGATCGGCGAGAGCCAGCGGATCGACATGGCCATGCAGGACGTGACCATGCTGTTGATGAACTACAAGACCGCTGGCACATCTCAGACCGGCGTGTCACCCGCGCCGAGCGGTGACATTGAGGGGCCCATGCTCGGCCGGTTCCCCGCAAAGGAAGGTTACGTGATGTTGGCAGGGTACCTGCCGCGCCATTGCAGCTCGATCGCGAAGGCCATCGGTCTCGATGCCTACGCAAACATCACCTTCGAGGATTTGTTCACGCGCGGCGGAGAGATCCAGGCGGCCGTGGAAGCACGCATCCGCGAGAAGACAGCGATGGAATGGGATGAGATCTTCAGCGAGCTCGGCGTCGTGGGCGGCGGGGTGCGCGAGATCGCCGAGGTGTTCGAGACCGGCCAGCCACAAGCCCGCGAGGTAACCGTGCCGCTCGATACCGCGGCTGGCGGCATCCACGTCACCACGAGTGGCTACCGGGTCAACGACCAGGTCTGGGGCCCGCGGTCCGGCGTGCCCCTGCTGGGCGAGCATACGCGAGCCATTCTCGAAGACCTCGACTACACCGACGAAGACATCGACGCACTCATCGGCCAGGGCATCGTGAAACAGGCTTAGCGTCCGAAGTTGTGGCGCAGGAACTGACCACGATCTCGAGTGTTGACGAAGTCTTGCTGTCGATCCGGGGCAGGAAGCTTGCCGCGGTCATGGAACAGGGGCGACGGGAGTGGCGAAGGCTCCGCGCGAGAACGTTGCGATCTCCCAGGTGACCGTGGCCGAGTCCGGCCTGTGCTACCTTCCGGCGTCCAGACGTCGCAGGGCGCTGCCGCGTCACCCCAGTTCGATGTCGAGCGCGCGGATCGCCTAGCGATGGCAAGGGTCGACCATCAATGGGCAGAGGGTCGCAAGTCCTCGAAAACAAGGAACGGTGAAGGGAAGTCCAACGGATGTCCGATCAGAGGAACGAGAGCAAGACACGTCCGTGTCCGCCCTACAGGGATCGAGCCTTCGTCGCTGCGAACATCGCGGTGTGGATGGCTGGCGCGTTCGGAATCTACTGGATGAGCGAGAGTCCGCTGGTGGGCGCGACCGTTTCCGCGGTATACCTGGTCGCAAACGTGGTCTTCTTCTGGGAGATCTTCTCACGCGCGGTTTGTCCCGACTGCGCCTATCACCACCCGGAGCTCTCGCGGGAGGAGTATCTCTCTCAGTTCAAGGATCGCTTTCTCAGGACGCTTCGCACCTGGTACAAGGTGTGGATGGTCGTCGGATGGGGATGGCCGATCGCAGTGATGATCGCGGCATATGCCGTGTCGCGAAGGCCGATACTGCTGGCTTCACTCGCCGCGTTCCTGATCGTCTCGTTCGGGGTGTGGCTGCCGATCCTGCGTTCGAGAGTCTGTTCGCGCTGCACCGTCAGACAGCTCGGCATCTGTCCCGTCTACTTGCGAGAGGAAGCCGAAGGGGCGTGAACGCAGGGCCTGGTGGATGCTCTCCGCCAGGAGTCGGTAGCTCCGCGGAGGGTCTCGGCCACTCCGCCGCCCCCAATTCCAGGGATCTGTTCACCTGAAGTGAACCTACTGCACCTGAACCCTCCTCGCTGCACCGGGAGGCTTCTCCGGAGCTGCTCGTGGCTTCACTGCTGGCACGCGAATTGCTGTCAGAGGCTCAAACCACGGGGAGCAGAAGATGTCCCATCCGACGAGGATCGCCTGCGATGCCGCAGGATGAACGTCTCGCAGGCCTCGATCTCCTTCGCGTTGCCCTCGTTGCGCTGGTCATCTGTCACCACGTGGCCTGTGCCTTCGGCGACGTCGGCTCCTGGTACTACGTCCTCGATCCGCCCGAGGGCATGGTCGCGGCGCTGCTCTTCACGATGTTCGCCGCCATCAACCAGTCCTTCTTCATGAGCCTCTTCTTCTTCTTGTCGGGCTACTTCACGGCGCCGGCCTACGACCGCAAGGGCGCGGCGAGCTTCCTGAAGGATCGCGCGATCCGCCTCGGGATCCCACTGCTGGTCTACTTCTTCGTCCTCAGCCCGCACGTGCAGTACCTGGCGCGCCGCTTCTCGGGTGAGGCCAACGAGGGATACCTCGCGTGGATGCAGAACCACTGGCTCGCCGCCACCGGCTCTGGACCCCTCTGGTTCGTCCTGACGCTGCTCATCTTCAGTTGTGCCTACGTTGCCTGGTGTGCAGCCCGTCCGCCGGCCGCGCGGCAAGTTCGCGCAGCTCCTTTGCCGGGCCATGGCCAGATTCTGGTCTTTGTCGTCGCGGCGGGTGTGGCAGCCTTCGCTCTGCGCCTCGCCTTCCCCGTCGGCACGACGGTCTTCAATCTCCAGCTAGGCTACTTCGCGCTCTACGTCTGCTTCTTCGCACTGGGTGTCGCGGCGTACCGCCGTTCGTGGCTCGACCAGCTCGATCCGAAGCAGGTACGGCCATGGTTCCGCGCGGCGCTCACGTTGATCCTCGTGATGCCGCTGATCTTCGTGATCGGGGGCGCCGATCGCGGAGCGGACATCTTCGCCGGGGGATGGACCTGGCAGGCGTACGCCTACGCGGCATGGGAGCCGGTGTTGTGCGTCGCCATCAGCCTCAAGCTGCTGTCCGGCTTCACGGGCCGCTTCCGCCAGCAGACTCTCCTCGGCGCGCGAGCTTCGAGGAGCGCCTACTCCGCCTACATCATCCACCCGTTCTTCGTGGTCGGGGGAACCGCGTGGCTCGCCACCCCAGCCGTGGATCCGCTGCTGAAGTTCGCGGTCCTGTGTCCGATCGCTGTCGTCGCCTGCTTCACGGTCTCGGACTTCGTGCGCCGGGCTCCTCTGGTACGACAGGTGGTGTAGAAGGCAGGGGCGCTGCCGAGCCGGAATCCTACCTGGACTTCCCGACCAGGCCGGGAAGGAGGAGGTTGAGTCGTCGCTCGAGCTGGCTGGGGCTGATTCTCGGGTGGGTGAGCTGCTCCAACTCGAAGGCACGGCACACGCCCACCACCACCCGGGCTGCCTCCGACGGCCGCGGTGTGCCGCATGCCTCGAGCACCGTAGCCATTCCGCCCACCAGGCTTCGCTGCCAGGCTCGGTATTCGCGCGCGAGCGCCTCGTTGCGAGCCGCGTAGAGAATCAGCTCGTACTCCGCGAGGACGAGCTCGGGGTCCGCGAACTCGCGCCGCGTGAAGTCGACCAGGACAGCGACGATCGAGCGCACGTCGACGTGCTCCTCGTCGAGGCCATCGTCGAGGTCGCACAACGCCGCATCGAGGTGGGCCGTGTTCAGTCGGATGTAGTAGCGGAACGCCTGAAGGATGATCTCGTCGCGAGACGCGAAGTGGTACGTGGTCGCACCGTGCGAGACCCCGGCTTCTGCCGCGACGCGTCGATGGGTCACCGCTTCGATGCCACCGCGGGCGATGACGCGAAGCGTCGCCTCGAGCAGCGAGCGACGGCGCCTTTCGCCCTTCGGAAGATCCACCCGGTCGAGGGGATCCGGAAGCGTTTGCATTAATTACAGTAGTAATGTATAATTGGACAAATGTCAAGTTTTTGGAGAGCGAGAACGGCGCGCTCGACACCGATTCAAAACGAAGGAAGAGGGCTCAGATGAACGAACAAGACCGAGAGAAGCTGATTGGCGAGTGGAACTTTCCCGAGGCACCGAAGCTCTCGGACTCGTTTCCGGGCCCCAAGGCGCTC
The DNA here is from genome assembly GCA_964615365.1 of uncultured Spirochaetales bacterium. Classification (GTDB taxonomy): domain Bacteria; phylum Myxococcota_A; class UBA9160; order UBA9160; family UBA6930; genus CAVXZE01. Next base: position 1,550 of record CAZTOU010000098.1, on the reverse strand, counting down.
GAGATGTTCGGCGAGCTGGCGAAGCTCGAGACTCCCCAGATCGCGCTGGGCTCGATTCTCCCATTCGTTCCAGAGGAGGCCAGGGGAGCCGTCTTCAAGGACGTCGATGGGAACTTCGTCATCGACTTCTGTTCCTGCATCGCGGTGGTCAACGTCGGACACCAGCACCCGAAGGTGGTCGAGGCGATCGCCGATCAGGCCGGCAAGCTGGGCCATGTCTTCGACATCGCGACCCGAGAGAAGCTGGACCTGATCAAGCGGATGCGAGCGACCGCCCCCGAGGGTCTCCGAGACAACTGCTTCGTCACCTTCGCCCTCAGTGGCACCGACGCCGCCTGTACGGTCGCCAAGCAGGCCAGGATGGCGACGGGCAGGGGCCAGGTGATCGCATTCACGGGCGGCTATCACGGTGTCTTCGGCGCGGCCTTGTCGATGACGACTGGTAACCGGTATCGCGAGGACTACGGCCCCTTGATGGGAGGAGTCGTCCATCTGCCGTACGCCTACTGCTACCGCTGCCCATTCAACATGGAGTATCCGAAATGTGGGATCGAATGCGCCAAGTACGCGGATTCGATGCTGAATCAACCCTATACCGGGATCACCGATGCCGCCGCACTGATCGTCGAGCCGGTTCAGGGAGAAGGTGGCTACATCGTTCCTCCCGCGGAATGGCTGCAGTCGCTCAAGCAATCGTGTGAGAAACACGGTTGTCTGATGGTGTCCGACGAGGTTCAGTCCGGCTTCGGCAGAACGGGCAAGCTCTGGGCCACCGAGCATTTCGGTTTCGAGCCCGATGCTCTGACCTTCGGCAAGGGGGTGGGTGGTGATCAGCCCCTGACCGGCGTGATGATGCGCGCCGAGCATCGGGAGAAGCTGGCTCTGGGTTCGCAGCCGGTGACCTTTGCTGGGAACGTCATCAGCCTGGCCGCATCGAAGGCGAACTACGAGATCATGACGGATCCGGATCTCGATCTGATGGGGCGAGCGACGAAGCTCGGCAATGAGATGCAGTCCATCTTCATAGACGCCCAGAAATCGATCGAGCAGATCGGCGATGTTCGCGGATTGGGGCTGATGCAGGCCATCGAATTCGTCAAAGACCCGGAGACCAAGGAGCCGGCCGATGCTGGAGCGGTCATCGGGATCATTCTGGAGCTGTTCTCACGGGGGGTGATCGCGGTACCGGCGGGAAAGTGGGGCAATACGCTTCGGTTCATGCCTCCGCTCACGATCCGACGCGATCACTTCTTCAACGTGATCGAGATGGTCGTCGACGCGGTCGAAGCTCACAAGGACGCCTTGGCAGGCTGAAGGACCCCAGCGTCGGGTCTCAGGGTCCCGCCAGGACGTCCGGCCGGAGCTCCCTCCAGTCCCGGCCGAGGCGCTCGATGTCGGCCTCCTGGGGGTTCCAGCCGATGCCGTGGCCGGTGGCGATGAAGTAGCCCATCTTCTTGGCGACGCGGTCGGTGCGCAGGGTCCGCCGCTGCTCGATCACCGCATCGAAGAGCTGCTCGAAGACCCCGCTGAGCGCGTCGCCATCCGGATGG
>CAZTOU010000097.1:0-8264 GCA_964615365.1 uncultured Spirochaetales bacterium | reverse complement strand
GAATTGATGATCATCTTCGTACACATGAGGCATGGGCAGAGCGTGGTATAGAGCGTCGCTCCACGGACGCTCACCCCGTGGTAGGCGGACTGAGTGATGGCGTTTTCCTCCGCGTGCGAGCAGAGGCAATCACCAAGATTGGTGCCCCCTGGTGCAAACGAACTGCAGCGTGGGCAGCCTCCTTCGTTGCAGTTTCGAACCCCTCTCGGTGTGCCGTTGTAGCCCGTGGAAATGATCCGACGGTCGAGAGTAATTACGGCAGCCACCTTCCGCTTCACGCAGTTGCTTCGCATTGCGACCACACGGGCGATGCTCATGAAGTAGTCATCCCACCCGGGCCGTTCGAAATAGAGTCTTGTTTTCAGGATCGCCTGAATCGCCTCGTGAAGCTCATCCATGCTGCCAGCATTGTCGATAGTGTCATCGGCGAGCGATCGCACCCCGAGGAGTTGCTGGCTGAAAGGATCCTCGCTTCCGAGCTCTCGGCCTTCGAGGGATCTGAGTTCGGCGATGCTCTCTGGATCCCCGGAACGGTCTCGGTCCCTGATTCGGCCGAGCCGAGTGGCGTCATCCGCATCCACCCAGATCAAGCGGAAGTGTTCACCAGCCGCTCGCAGCACCTCTACCTCTGCAGGATGTCGAATCGAATCGACGACGTAGTTTCGATCACCGGCCAATTCAGGGAGAAGGCGAAGGGCCAGTGCCCCTGGCCCTTCCGCCGCGCGAATTGCGTTGCCGGTCTCGATCATCCGTTCACGGGTCTCCTCGATACCCTGCCCGGCCAGCTCTCTGCGGATCAGGTCGGAGAGTGAGTGAGCGAGGAAGCTCCTCTCCTTGAGGAAGGCGACGACCTCACCCTTTCCAGACGCGTAGGGTCCAGACACTCCGAGAATCATTTCTCTTGCCTCAGCCTCCCGAGAACGGGTGAATTACTATTGGACACAACGTACCTTGGCACCAATCGACGCTTCGACCCAACGCGGTCCTCGCCATGGCAAAAAGGATAGCCTGATCGAATCCTATTGACTGATCTTCGGAGCCTTCCACATTGGTCGCTACTACCAATCTCCAATTGGCCAAATCTGCTCCAGCAAGACAGACGCCTCGTTCGCCAGCTTCGTCATCCCTAGTGCTAGACCAATTCGTTTTGCTCTCCTGGCTGACTCGGCCGCACGGTCCCGGTCCGAGATCCTCCCTTGGAGCACCAACATTCGAGCAAATGCAAGCAGCGTCCGCGCTACCCATGGCTGGATCCGAGATCTCGTCTCTTGGGCAAGTGCCGCCCGGAAGTGCGCCTCGGCCTCTGCCCATCGTGACATCGTGGTCGCCAGGATGCCCAGCGACCTTGAGACAGATCCCCACGCGCTGACTCCATAGCCGAGAACCACCAACCGACCCGCATACGGTTTCAGTTGCCGATACACGAGTGCAGACCAACCAGCATCGGCCAAAACTCCGCAGGTTTCCGCAAGCAGCGCCATACTGAGCAGCCAGTTCATGTCGCGCGGGATCGCTGAGAGCCGATCTCGTGCAGCGAAGCGGAGTTCTCGCATCGCCTTCTCTCGATAGCCGTTCTCCGCCAAGTAGAGAGCGAGGCAACACCGCCAGCCGACCACAGCGGGGTATCTGGAGCTGAGTTCGGAGAGTCCCTCGATCACCTCGTGGCTTCGACCCTGGTGCCAGCGAACTGTCGCTATGAGGGCACAGTACGAATGGATTACGTTTGTATCTCGAAAGCGCATACCCTTGGCGAGGAACTCGTTCGCGAAGCGTTCTGCATCATCGAACTCGCCTTCGATCGTTGCGCGAACCGCGCGGAAGAGAGAAGCGTACCACTGAGTGCTGACGTGCCGTGGGTCGTCGACCAGCCGGCAGAAGGTGTCGGTCTCGCGGTCGAAGGCTTCTCTTTCTGCCGCCTCGAGCAGTGTGGCGATGCGGAAGACCCGGCCGATAAGTGACAGCTCTTGGACTCCAGCCTCCTCGGCCTTCTGAATCACCTCTGTCGATTCGACGGCCCGCGCTTCGAAGCTGTCGGGACTCCACAGGGCAACGACGCGCGCCTGCATGACATACGCACCCGTCGCGGGATCCCCCTGCCGCTCGGCGATCGCCGTTGCCTCCCGGATGAGTTCCTCCCGGCGCGGGACCGAGTCGGACCAGTAGAGCGCCATCGCCAGGCGTCCGAGAAGCTGCGCCCGGAGCGGGCTGTCGCCGGGCGGCAGGGCCGCTAGCGCGTCCTCGAGAAGTGTGACGATAAACTCGTCGTAGATGCCGGTCTCGATCGCGAAGAACCCCGGTGCTACCTCGAGCGCGACCCCGGCCAGGCGCTCCGGCTCGTCCAGGCGACCGGCGATCCCGGCGGCGCGGCGGAAGGCCTCTCGGGCGCTGTCCCGCATCCCCGCTCGGATCTGCGCCTCGCCCAGCCCGAGCAGAATGTCGAAGAGCCGGCTGTCGTCGGTCGCGGCACTCAGATCGACGAGCTCGAGGGCGCGTGCATACTGGCGGGCGGCCTCTTCGAACGCGAGGCGTCCCCTGGCCGCTCGCCCAGCCGCAGCCGCGTATTCGATTGCCCGGTTCTCCTCCCCAGCCGGTAGGGCCTCCGCGAAGTGGTATGCGAGCTCCGCGAGATGCTCCCCGGATTCGGATCCGTGGAGGCGCTCTAGCGCCTCTCCCACGCTCCTGTGGAGATTCACTCGGTCTGCGGTGCTCAGCGATTCGTAGAGGGCGTCACGCACCAGGATGTGGTGGAACCGAAAGTGCCCGATCCGCTCGCGGCTCTCGCTAATGGCGCGAGCCTCTGATGCCTCACTCACGGAATCGAGAACGGTCTGGCGGGGATAGTCCGTGGCAAGCTCGAGCGCCCCGAGGCTGAAGTCGCGGCCCATCACGGCTGCCACGGTCAGGAGGTCGCGACACGTCGGTGACAGCCCTGCAAGCTGGCCAGTGATGGCCTCCCGGAGACTTCCTGGCAGCTCGAAGAGGGACTCCCCGTCGATCTTTCCGCTTGGTGCACCGGGAAGGCTGGGATCGATGCCGGCGGTGAGCTGATTGAGAAAGAAGGGATTCCCGTTGCTGCGCTGGTGGAGGGCGGTCACGATCTCCGGGCTCAATGGATCGGCGATCGTCATCTCGACGAAGCGCTCCACCTCTTCGAGTGAGAACCCCTCGAGCTCGAAGCACCGGGTCGAGGGCAAGCGGGTGAGCTCGCCGAGCGAGGCGGCCCGCGCCCGGTTGCGATGGAGCTCCACCTCCCGATACGTCCCGACCACGAGAATGCGGGAGCTCCCAAGCTCCCCGGCGATGAAATGAAGAAGGAGCCAGGTGGGATCGTCGGCCCGGTGGAGATCGTCCAGGATCAGGACGATCGGCTCCCGCTCGCTCGCTCGCTGCCAGAAGCGGGACATGCTGTCGAAGAGGCGAAAGCGCGTTGGTCCGGGCTCGATGATCGACGGCGCTGCCGAGTCAGAGTGATCCGGATGGATCTCCGGGGCAATCTGGGCCAGGTCGTGCGCTCCGCCTGCGAGAAGCTCGCGCAGCCGGCTGGGCTGGCACGCAGCGGCATGGGCGCGGAGTAGCTGGACCCAGGGCCAGAAGGCGGGCGCACCCTCCGCTTCGGGGCATCGGCCCAGGTGGGCGACCGCCGCCTCTTCGCGCGCGAGGGCCGCGAACTTCTCCACCGCGCGGGACTTTCCGATGCCCGGCTCTCCGCTCAGGAGCGCCAGCCCTCCACGACCTTGGGAGGCAGCGCGAAGCGCGGCTTCGAGGTCGCCGAGCAGTTCCGCGCGCCCGACGAAAGGTGCGGTAGTGAAGTCAGGCCGATCCTCGACCTCGGTGACCTCCGCCACGAAACGCAACCCACGGCCGCGAACCGTCTGGAGGATCGCCTGGCCGCCGCCAGCATCCCCCAACACCTTTCTGGCCTGGTAGAGGGCCTGGTGGAGCGCCTGATCGGTGACAACGGCATCCGGCCACACGTTGGCGAGCAGCTCCTCCCGGGAGACGACGCGCCCCCGGAAGCGAACCAGGTAGAGAAGAAGATCGAGCACCTTCTTCTGCACCCGCAGAGGCCGACCCTCTCTGCGAAGCTCGTGGAGACGCAGGTCGAACTCGAATCCTCTGAACCGAACGATCACAGGCCACCCGGTATCCGATGAGAGCAGCGCGGCGATCATACCAGGGCCAGCGGCTGGCCGTGACCGGCTCTCTCTGGCAGTCTGCGCGGATGCGGGTGTTCGTAACGGGGGCGGCCGGCTTCGTGGGGCAGAGGCTCTCGGCCCGCCTCGAGGCGGCTGGCGACGAGGTGATCCGGACGGATCTGGAGCTGGACGTCGGGGATGCCGGGCGGGTCGCCGAAGCCGTGTCGGCAGCGCGTCCCGACGCGATCGTTCACCTGGCCGCGATCTCCTTCGTGCCCGAGGCCGCGGACAATCCCGAAGCCGTGTACCGGGTGAACTTCCTCGGCGCCCGCTCGGTGCTCGAGGCTGCGCGGAGCATCCCACCGGGGGTGCGGGTGCTGCTGGTGGGCTCGGGGTACGTCTACGGAGCAGCCGAACCCGGCGCTCCACCCTTCACCGAGAGTTCTCCACTACGGCCCGATTCGCCGTACGCCTGGAGCAAGGCGGCGGCCGACCTCCTGGGGGGCGTCTACGCGAGCCGGGGAGTGGACGTGGTGCGGGTCCGGCCCTTCAACCACACCGGCCCGGGCCGGCCCGACCACTTCGTGGAGTCGAGCTTCGCGCGGCAGATCGCGGAGATCGAGGCCGAGCTCCGCCCCTCGAAGATGGAGGTGGGAAACCTCGAAGCCGTCCGCGACTTCCTGGACCTGGAGGACGTGCTCGACGCCTACGTCCGGCTCCTCGACTCCGAGGTGCCGGCGGGCGTCTACAACGTCGCGAGCGGAAGGGGCACCTCGATCCAAGAGCTGCTGGATATGCTGCTTGCCGAGAGTTCTGTCCGGCCCGCGATCAAAATCAAAGGGGCGCGATGGAGACCGACCGACAGCTGCGTCGGCTGCGCGGAGCGGCTCGAGCGGCTCACCGGCTGGGCGCCGACGATCCCGCTGCAGAAGACCCTCGAGCACCTTCTCGGCGGATGGCGCGAGACGGTTCGCACCGCGTGAGCAGTCCCAGCCAGAGATCTCCCGCACTGTCGGCCTCCGTGCGCACCGCCTCGACGCGAAAGCCCGCGCGGGCGAGCTCGCGCTCCATCTCCGCGCGCTCGGCTGCCAGGAGGCCGGAGAAGATCGCGACGCCCTGGTTACTCGTGCGCGCGGCGATCGATCCGAGGAGCGGCAGGATCTCGGTGCGGAGCAGGTTGGCGAGCACCAGGTCGAAGCTCCGCGAACCGATCGCATCGACCGGCCCGGTGAAGACGAGCAGGCGGTCACCGAGACCGTTCCGATCCGCGTTGGCGCGGGTCGCCTCGCCGGCCAGCGGATCGATGTCGTGGGCGACCGCGCGCGCTGCACCCAGGGCGAGGGCGGCCAGGGCGAGCACGCCCGTCCCCGAGCCGACGTCGAGGACCTCCGACGCCGCCACCTCGTGCGGATCCAGCGCGTCCAGCAGTGCCAGCGCCAGCCGCGTCGAGGCGTGGCCCCCGGTGCCGAAGGCCTGGCCGGGATCGACGATGAGGTTCGCCTGCCCCGCCGGCCCCCGGTGCTCCAGGAACGAAGGCCGGACGGCGAGCCGCGGCGAGATCTCGACCACCGAGAGGCCCTCGCGCCAGGCCTTGGACCAGTCGACCTCCTCCAGCGGGGTGGGCTCCCCGACAGCACCCCCGGCGCACCGGCGGAGAGCCGCCAGGACCGCGTCGGCCCGCTCCGCGGGCGCGTAGATGAGGAGCCGTGACCCGCGCTCCTCGAGTCCTGCCGCACCGCAGAAGTGCGCCTCGGCGGCGACCCGATCCGAGAGCTCCGCTGAGTCCACCTCCACCGGAATGCGCACGAAGCTCTTCCTCACCCTGCTCCTCGCCGTGCTCGCGGGCCTCGAGGCCGGCTGTTACTACGTCCACCTCGCCGAGGGGCAGATTCGGATGCTCCTCGCGAGGCGCGAGGTCGGCGAGATCCTCGCCGACCCCGAGACACCGGAGGAGATTCGCCGGCAGCTCGAGCTCGTGCAACGGGTACGAAGCTACGCCACCGAGCTCGGGCTCGACGTGGGGGGGCAGTACACGAGCTTCGTCGACTGGCCCGGGGATCGTGTGGTCACCACGGTGGTCGCGACGCGACCCGGTGAGATCGACGCCGCGGAGTTCTGGTTCCCGATCGTGGGCAGGGTCCCCTACAAGGGATTCTTCGACGAGGAGCTCGCGCAATCGGAGGCCGAGAAGCTGCGCGGCCAGGGGCTCGACGTCTGCCTCTCTCCGATCACCGCCTACTCCACGCTCGGCTGGCTGGACGATCCGCTCACGGCGCCGATGCTCCGCGGAGGCCGCGACCGGCTGATCGAGACAGTGCTCCACGAGCTGGTGCACGCCACCGTCTACCTGCCCGACGAGGCGGACTGGAACGAAGGCCTCGCCACCTTCTTCGGCCAGGAGGCCGCGATCGGGTTTCGGGAGGATCCCGGGGAACGCGAGGAAGAGCGACGGCGGGTGGAGGAGAACCGCATCGTCGCCCGCACCCTCGCCGCGTTTCGCGAGAGGGTCGCGGATCTCTACCAGCGGACCGCAGCCGGGCCGGAGCGCGACGCCGCGCGCGCGGCCCTCGAGAGGGAGACCCGCGCGGAGCTCGCTTCACTGGATCTCACCACCCGCAACGGGCGCCGGCTCGCGGAGCGGGTGCGGCTGAACGACGCCTGCCAGGCCCTGATCGGCACCTATCACGGCGACCTGTCACGTCACGCAGAGCGACTTGGTGAGCTCGGCGGCGATCTCCGCGCCTTCCTGGAGGACGCGGGCCGCGCCGCGACGGAGCGTCACCGCAGGGCCCGGACGTAGCGGACGGGATCGGCCGGGGGGCGCTCCACGTCGACCCGCGCTGCGCGGGAGCGAGCAGAGAAAGGGCCTGCGAATTCGGGGAGCTTGGCAGCCCGCCTGCACCCGGGCTGCCGCTCCGGCGTCCCTCAGGCTCGGGAGCCGAGCTGCCGAAGACGAGGGTGCCGGACGTCCCACACCGCTCCGAGGCTGCCATGCACCCGACCGCGTCGCCGCCCTGCACCCCGCCGCTCTCTCCCGAGCGTGCCGCCGAGCTGGCGGGGCGACTCTGCGCCAACGTCGAGCGCGCTCTCCGGGGCAAGCCCGAGGTGGTGCGACGCGCCGTGGAGACCTTGATCGCGGGTGGACACCTCCTGATGGAGGACATCCCCGGCGTGGGAAAGACCACGCTGGCCAACGCGCTGGCCCGGTCCGTGGACGCCAGCTTCCGACGCATCCAGTTCACCAGCGACCTCCTCCCCGGTGACATCCTCGGCTCCTCGATCCCGGAGATGGTCGACGGACGCGCCACCGGGAGCTTCACCTTCCAGCGCGGCCCCCTCTTCGCCAACGTGGTCCTGGCGGACGAGATCAACCGGGCGAGTCCGAAGACCCAGTCGGCGCTCCTCGAGGCGATGTGCGAGGGGAACGTCACCGTCGAGGGGCAGACCCACCCCCTGCCCCAGCCCTTCTTCGTGATCGCCACGCAGAACCCCGTCGAGCACTACGGGACCAATCCGCTCCCCGAGTCCCAGCTCGACCGATTCCAGGTGCGCCTGCGGATCGGATACCCCGGGCCGGACGACGAGGCGGCGATCCTCCGCGACGACCCGGCGGCGCGGGAGCTCCCCCGGCTCGAGCCGGTGCTCTCCACCGCCGACGTGCTGGGGATGCGGGCCGCCTCCGAGGGAATCAAGTTCGACGACGCGCTGATCGCCTACCTGCTGGAGATCGTGGGGGAGACCCGCGAGCACGAGGCGATCCACCTGGGGGTCTCGCCGCGCGGAGCGGTGGCCCTGCGCCGATCCGCTCAGGCGCGGGCCCTGGTGGACGGACGCGACTACTGCATCCCCGAGGACGTCCGCGAGCTGGCGGTCGACGTTCTCGCGCATCGGATCGTGATCGACCCGCGCGGCGGACCGCAGCGGTCGTCGGAGGAAGCCGAGTGGATCGTTCGGGAGATCCTCGACCGGGTGCAGGTTCCGCTCTAGGCGCGAGCGGCTGGGGCGCGCGCATCAGGCGCTGGCTTCGTCCCCCGCGCACGCTTCGGCCCACCGGCCCCGGCTGGCTCTTCTTTGCCGCCACCCTCGGCGTCGGCCTCGCGGCCATGAACACCGGCAACAACCTGATGT
>CAZTOU010000096.1:0-8918 GCA_964615365.1 uncultured Spirochaetales bacterium | reverse complement strand
AGTTAAAGGCGACAACTACCCTGGCACAGGGGGACGCGTCTCTTGATCGTGGCTACGCCGGACGAGAGAGAAGCACTCTCCCGTAGGTTCGGGGAGATTTCCTCGTTTCCGGGGTTGCGGGTGGAGCTGCCCAGTGACGAGCACATTCTTCCCGTCTGGCTCTGCCACTTGTTCGATCTCGAGGCTGACTGGGCCGAGGGAAAAATCTCGCTGGCCCACGCCCTCGCTGGGTTCGAAACACTGCGCAACCCCCGGGAGTTTACGCAGGCTGGAATTCGTCTATTGAATGGTGCACAAGAGAACCGAGAGAAGATCGGCGAGTGGGCATCGACCCTAGACGCGATTCGGGCGAAGAGATATCACCGCGTCAGGCGACGGACCCGCGATCTGATCGAAACCTGGGCGGGTTCGCTCGAGAGCTTCGATGAGTTGATCGGTACGATTGATCCGATGTTCCTAGGAACAGTGAGAAACGACAGCGCATGAAGTCCCGCGCAAGCGAATCAACGAGCAACGCGCAACCAGACAGCACGCGAAAAGGAAAGGGAGCCGGTCCAGCAGCATTTGGAATGCTATTGATGTAGCCCGTCAACGTGACCTGCCCCCACTTGGTCGCGCTTGGCTGCAACGAAACCACCAGGACACCGCGGGCTACTGGATCCGCCGAAGGGAGGTCCATCGACTCTCGCAGCTCCAAGGTCCTCGATTCGCTGCATTTCCACGTCCTCGTGAGCAGTGCTTCCCATTCGCCCGCGTGGCGAACTCTCTCAGGATCCGCACCGGAAGACTCGGCACGGTCCTTGCTGAATCACATTCAGTGGCGGATGAGCGGGGAGAGGGCCATGAGAACCAAAGCGAGTCTCGAGCCGAAGGCACGAGTTGCCCAGCGCTATCACAACACGCGGGCAGCGGCGATCTATCTGGGGCTCTCCCCGCGCACGCTCGAGAAGTGGCGCCTGACTGGACAATGACCGTCCTACACCAAGAGAGGTCGCCGATGCCTGTATCGCCTGGAGGACCTCGATGCCTGGGCGGAAGCCGGAATGCGAGGGTCCACATCGCAGAATCGGGCGGCAAGTGCCTGAGCACCTGGCCAGTCGACTCGAGGGCCTCTGGGCTTTGATCGCGAGCGCAACACCGAAGCGTCGAGCCTCCAGGCGCCAGGTTCAGAGCCCGCAGCTCGCTGTCGCGACGCAGTTGAGGAAACCGGAGGACCGGTGCTCTTCGGGGCCGTCACGGACCGTCCGTCCTACGATCCAGCCCGCCCGGGTACGTCAAAGCTCGCTCCGAAGTGCTTACTATCTGCTTACTAACCCAAATCGGCTGCTCTAAAACCTATGTAGATCCGGCAACTTACACCTTGTAGCCAACCTGAATGGGGTTCAGGAAGTCGCGAGTTCAAATCTCGCCGGCCCGACCAACTTCCCGCCAGTCACCCATCATTTCCCAACAGTTCCGACTGCGCTGGACTGCGTCGGGCTACGCCGCTGCCCGCCGATTCTTGTGTCCGCTGCTTATCATGTGCTTACTGCCGTAGCTTCCCTCCCTCGCGATCTCCGACCTGTGCTGGCTCGTACACGTCAATAAGCAACGGGCGTGCCAACGGCGTTCATTGGCGCTTCGCGGCGGTGCTCGGGTGCGTTGCCCGAGTTCGCGGTGGCTCCGGTCTCGAGGTTCATGAATGAATTCGGGCAGATGGATCGTGGGTGACCGGCGCGAGGCCCGATCGGCAGCGTCGCCGCGGTCACCCAATATCACTGATCGCCCGGGCCCGTGTCTCGCATTGGTCGCCTGCCTTCAGCCAATGGCTGCCAAATCGAGAACGACACCTCGAATGGCGGGCACAGTAGTTGCGCCGTAGCCGTTGCGGGGCGGCGCTGCCGGAGACCGTCATGCCTATGCCGCCGCCTGGGCGGGGCACCCCACGGCTGAGAGCGCACCTCGATAGGTGGGCGGAATCTCGCGAGAATCGAATATTCGGGACGCACAGTGGCGTGGATGAACTCTACGTCGTGGCTCGTCGGGTGCTTCTCGATGCGCTCGATGCACTTGAAGCACATCGTGACGGGATCATTCTGGTTGGGGCGCATGCAATCTACCTGTGTGTCGGCGAGGCAGATCTCGCGGTGGCGCCCCAGACTACCGATGGAGACCTCGCTATCGACCCCGCAAACCTCGGCGAGATACCGTCGATCGAGCAGGTGCTCACGCAGGCCGGCTTCATTTGGCCGATGACATCTATCAGGTCGTAGCCGTGCCCGAGAAGGCGAGGTAGATTCGGGTCATGGGCAATGGACACGTAGCAAGGTGATGGACGTCGATGCTCTTCTCGAGAAGATCCTCATCGACGCGGTTGGCGACGACGAGCAACTGCGGGCGCTGCGCGAGGCCATCATCGATGCTCTCGAGCAGCCGGTGGATGTCCACGTGGTTGGCGAACCGATGTCGCTCGTCGGCGTGGACTACGACGGCAATTCGCGTCGCGGCATCACCGCTCGCTGCCGTCGTGAGGGCGGCAGCGAGCACCGAGTCAACTTCGCCGACGTGCAGCTTGCACAGAGTTCGTCCGGATACCCTTACCTTGCCGCGTACCGCAAGTGGCTTGGCGTCGAGCCAGCTGCCGAGCATTCTTCGTCACCGCCGGCCAGGGTCCGGAAGCACAAGGCGAGCGAAAAAGACATCGATCTGTCGAAGCCGGTCGATCTCGTCGTGCTCGCGGTGAAGCAGCAGGCGGCTCGCTGTCGGATCCTGGGCAGCGAGCGGGCAATTACCCTGCGCGCGGGCAGCCTGCATCGCGTCGTTCCCGGGCAGATCGCTACTGTGAAGCCCCATAAGCAATGGCGGTATGCAGGGCACCCGTACCTCTCAGGCACAATCGAATCCACCCGGATCGACGCTGCGGTACTCGGGCTCGTTCCCCTCGAGCTGAATGCGTTCGGGGAGTGGAATCCATCCGAGGAGTACTGGGGAGGGGAAGATGAGCCGATCGAGGAGTGGGCCAAGCCGATCATCGCGCGCGGGCCTCGGTTGCTGTTCGAGATGGAGCAGGTGTTGCCCGGCAGCGATCCGGCGAACTTCGACTCCGATCCCATTCTGGAGGCGAACGACCTCAGGGACGCCGGCGACACCGAGGGCGCGCAGGGCGTTCTGGCCACGATGCTCGAGGCCGACCTCCGATGCCTCGATGCCCATGCGCACCTCGGCAACATCCACTTGCGTCTCAGCCCTCACTGGGCGTTGAGTCACTACGAGGTGGGTGTCTGCATTGGCGACCTCTCCTTCGGCGATCGATTCGATGGTGTGCTCGCCTGGGGCCTCATCGATAACCGGCCTTTTCTCCGCTGCATGCACGGCTACGGCCTATGCCTGTGGCGGCTCGAGCGATGGGAGGAGGCGGAGTGCGTGTTCGACCGCATGTTGTGGATGAACCCATCGGATAACCAAGGGATTCGGTTTTTGCTCCCAGCGGTTCGTGCGCGCGACCGCTGGGTCGACGACGAGAATGGAAGGTGACTGAACGAGGTGCGTCAGGCGGCGCTCCCAGGCGGAACTTCGCCAGGAAGTTGAGCGTCGACAGCTACCGCGACGACCCGCTCTACCCACGCCTCGTCCGTTCCGTCGAGTTGCTGCTCGCGCGCGGCGAGGTGGTCACACCGGTCGACGTGCTCATCGGCATGGGGCTTCTCGAGCCGGAACGACTCGAGGACTGGCGCTTCGGTCGCGTGCCGTATCTCGAGAAGGTCGTCCGCTGCAACCTGACGCGTCTGTCGCGCGTGCTCCGAATCCTGCGTTTCCATGCAAACGATCTGAATCTCGTTCCATCGACAGCCGCCTACATGCGCTGGGGCAAAGGATCGAAACAGCGGCTTCGCTTTACGAAGACCAGCAATCGCGGACTCGAAGAGGCGTACTCGCGGCACTTCGTCTGGCCTGGCAAGGTGCCGTTCCATCCACCCAGGTCGTGAGACATCGTCTTCCCAGACGGCGACCCAACGGAGAGCTCATGAGGAGATCCGCGAAACCGGATGATCGAGTACTGCTGGCAACGATGACGAAGGAGCCTTTTCAGCCCGTACGGATCTATTTCGAGGTCTCGGCTCGCCCGTCGATCATCAAGAAGCTCCGCGAGCTGGACTGCATGCTGGAAGATCGCGCCAAGCGCTGCTGGCAGTGGCTGTTTCACGCCGAGGCTGCCTCGCTGCAGTTCGTCGGGGCCGGGTACGAGGATGTCCCGAAGGAACGGCGCCCCATCATCATTGGCCGCATCCGCTTCCCGGAGAGCGGCGGCATGACGCTGCAGACCAACTCGATAGAGCGAGCGATCCAGGGTGCCAGGTTTCTCGCTTCTCGACTCGGCCAGGATGCCGTAGCGATACGCTGCCGTGTGGTCAACCGGTGCTTCGCCGCGGATGAGGGCACGCCGGACGAGCTGATGAAGGAGCTCGATCGGAACGTTGCGGTGATTGATCCCCGCAACGCCGAGATGGAATTGGAGGCGGACTTCAAGGGCGCGCGGTCAACGAACGAGGTCGAGCGCGCAGCTGCGAAGAGAATCGAGCGAGATCTGAAGAGCGGGAAGGACGTCCCCCTGGTAGAGGATTTCCCTCTGGCGCCCGAAGAGGAGACGGCCGACTTTCAGCACCTCTCGGCAGGCCTGCAGTTTCGGTTCGTTCGAGCGGTTGAGCACTGGCGCGGAAACACCCACCTGACGTTGACGGCGATCATTCTGCGCACGGTCGAAAAGGGCATGCGCGCGCAAGGTGATTCCGCAGTGTAGTTCAGGAGAAATGGTGATTATGCACCAACGCTCGCTCGCCATGAATCAGACGCCGAAGGGCTCCCTCTCCGAAGGAGCGCAGCAGATCACATCCTGTCGGGCCCGAAAACTCATGCCTGTGAGTCCTGGGTGTCTGTTCTCAAAACTCATCTGGGGTTCCCGTCCGCACCTTCGAGTGAAGGTGACGGCGCGCTACGCAGCCTCCCGTTCATCCCGAAGACTCGTGCCTGTGGGGCTGGGCCCTCGGGGTCAAGGCAGACGAGCGAACAGGAGATGGCCCGTGGCCTCGGGTCGTCGCTCAGCTCGGCCAGTGGTCACGAAGCCGCTTTCGCTGCCAGGAGATCACCGTGCTCGGCTTCACGGAGACGAAGGCGTCTTGCCAGCCAGACCACGCTCGCGATAGCCATGCCCAGAGCAGGCGGTCGGCTGGATTCAGTCTTGGGCGCCGCCCAGTGCCCCGGAGGACGGCGAGCTGATGCCGCAGGGCGAGGATCTCGAGGTGCAGGGAGGCACGGGCGGAGCACGGAGATCAGATAAACGGCCACACATGATCGCCGTCGAACAGCTCGATGCGAACCTCCTCTCTTTCGTCTTCGTCCAGGCTGTCATCGTGACGAACCGCATTGTAGCGCTCCATCTTCTCGATCAGCTCCGGCTTGAGTTGCGCCATGTTGGTTACGAAGGGCGCCAGCGCCGCCGGTGAGATCAGCTCCCGCTGCTCGAGGAAACGGTAGAACTGGAGCAGGGAGCCGCAGACTCCCTCGATCATCTCGCGATCCACGTCGCCGAACTTGACGATCAACTTGTGCATGATCAGCTTGAAGTGTCCCCCGACAAACGCGACGTCCTCGTGCAAGAAGTAGGCATCCTGACTCAGGCCATCTACGAATCGGAAGAAGCCATCCAGGCTCGCGAGCAGGTCGGGTAGCCCGGCGACTTCGCCGCGCTGCAGCATCTCCAACGCCAGTGCCTCGCGGCGGCAGGTGTTGTAATCGGAGGACAGACTGTCGACTGTCGGCCAGTCCTCCTTCTCCACTAGCCGGTCAAGCT
The DNA here is from genome assembly GCA_964615365.1 of uncultured Spirochaetales bacterium. Lineage (GTDB taxonomy): Bacteria > Myxococcota_A > UBA9160 > UBA9160 > UBA6930 > CAVXZE01. The sequence goes on along the minus strand of CAZTOU010000096.1, from coordinate 3,091 downwards.
CCTCGTAGTCGACCGGGCGCAGCAGGAAGTCGAAGTAGGTGCCGCCCCGCTGGCGCAGGTAGGTCAGAAGGTGGAGGTTCCCCTGTGTGACCTCGTTGGCTTCATCAAGCTCCAAGGACCGCTCGAGACTCCGCGCCGCCTCGTCCAGACTACCGGCCATGAGGTGATACCATCCCAGGTTGCTGTGGTAGAACGCATTGTGGGGGACGATCTCGAGCGCTCTGGCACCGGCCGCGAAAGCTGTGTCGAGATCGCCCAGTCGTGCGGCAGCCGCCGCCAGCTCGTCCTGGTATAGCGCCGAACCGGGATGGCGCTCGACCAGCCGTTCCAGACAGGTACGGGACAGGTCGATTCGCCAGATAGTGTTCAGGTTATCGATCAGTGTGTCAGCCTCCTGCTCGAGATCACGGGAGAGTTCCAACAGGAGCTCGAACCCCCGCTCGAGGCCCTGGCGTCCCGCAGCATCGTCTCCGGCCCGCAGGTCCCGGACGGCCAGGTCCACCACTGCCGGATAGAAACGCGGACACTTCGCGATCGTCTTCTGCAGCTCAGCGCGGATTTCCTCCTCGGTCGGCGCATCGTGGAGGAGCGGCATCAGCACTCTGGCGTGCATCGAGGCGTACATGTCCTCGGCCAGGCGCCAGTTCCTGGGTCGAGGCTTCTGCTTCCCGGCCGCCGGGGCGCGCGACGTCTTGCGGGGCTTCTTCTTCTTGGACGGGTCGGCAGATTTCACCGGTCCTGTGGGAGCTCCATATTCTCGGTTCTTCCTCACTGTAAGTGGAAACTCGCCGCCAGTTCGAACGCTTCCTCGGGCGTTCCCGTGAATTCCCCTGAGTGGTACACGCTCGTCTCGTACCTTTCGCTGCTGTATAGGAAGAGGGCGAGTCCCCACTGATCGCCATAGCGGTAACGCAGCCGGCAGAGGCGAGTCGGCGTATTCCGAAGTCGCTCCCGCATTTCCTCCCTGGTCTCATGCCAGTCCTTCGGCAGGCGTTTCGGTAGCCCGGGTTCCTGGTACGCGTCGACATAGCAGAAGTGGCCTCGGAAGCGGATATCGAGGCGCGTGTACTTCCCCTTGAAATGCTTCGCAGCGAAGGTGCGGATCCGTTGTTCGGTCTCCCGCTTCACCTGAGGGGTGATCTTCGTACCGCCTCTGGTCGGGTCGGAAACCCAGGCAAAGTGTCGGGGCATGGCTGGCTCCGCGGTCAAGGCGGAGGATAGACCCTCCGCCGATCGTTCTGCACCAGATGGTGCGGTTGGGGTCGGCGTTTTCCGATCCAAGCCCCCTGCTGGCTACACCTACTATCCGCCTGCAATATCAAGTACTTCCGGCTCAAGGCCCGGGGATCTCCCGGGCGATGGCCTGCCGGCCGGGCCTACCTCGTCGGTTTAGCCGCCGCCCAATGCTGGCGAAACCGTCTGCGTCGCCAGGAGATGACCGTGCTCGGCTCCACGAAGGCGAGCGCATCCTGTCGTGAAGCACTGCGAGCTGATGTCGGCAGGCTCAATGGCGGAGCAAGCGCCCCAGGTTCCCGAGCAGCCAGGCGAGGTCGCATACCACCCTGGACTTCGATTCCACCACCTCGCTCGATCTCGAGAGCAAGATGCGTCGTTCCGCGCCGATGGCGTCCGCCAACCCTTCCAAGCGCTGGAGATCTCGGCGATCCGGCTGCGTCGTGAGCTTGACCTCGACGGCCCAGCGCGAGCCGGCTACCTCGAGGACGAGATCCAGCTCGTGGCCGTCGTGGGTGCGGAGATAGTGGGGCTCTGCTCGGTGACCCATGGCGGCCAAGTGTCCGAGGATCTGCTCGATCACATGACACTCGAAGCTGGCGCCCACCCAGGGTTGTGCGAGCAGACGGCCCTCGGTCTCGACGCCAAGGAGAGCGTGAACCAGGCCACTGTCCCGCCAGTAGAGCTTGGGAGCCTTGACCAGTCGCTTCTTGAGGTTGGCGTGATAGGGGGGCAGGCGGCGCACCAGGTAGGCGCCTTCGAGGAAGTCGACGTAGCGGACGAGGGTCTTGGCATCGAGGCCCAGGCTCCGGCCGAGAGCCGCACCGTTCCAGGTCTGGCCGTGGACCGCCGCCAGCATTCGCATCAGGCGCATGGTGACGCGAGGCGCCGCCGGTAGGCCCCAGGTCGGCAGGTCGCGCTGAGCCAGGAGTTGCAGGTAATCCATCTGCCAGCGCGGGAAGCGCGAGGGGCGTAGGATCCCTCCATCCGGGTAGCCCCCGGTCAGCCAGAGGCGCTTCCGCTGGGCGTCGTTCTCGAGCTCCTGCCACAGGAAGGAGCTGAGCTCGACGAGCGCGAGGCGTCCGGTCAGGGCCTCGGACACCGATTGCATCAGCGTTGGGGATACCGAGCCCAGGAGCAGGAAGCGGTTCGTGCGTCTGCGGTCCGCATCGATGGCCGCCCGCAGGCGGGGGAAGATCTCGGGAAAGGCCTGGGCCTCATCGAGCACGAGCAGCCGTTTCGACTGCACCCGCTCCTCCCACTCGAGATCGAGGCGAAGCCGCTCGGACTCCAGCTCGAGGTCGAAGTAGGTCCCGCCCAGAGAACGGGCCAGTGTCGTCTTGCCGACCTGGCGGGGGCCGAGCAGGGCAGCCGCAGGCTGGGCGCGCAGCGCTGAGCGCAGGTTTCGAGTCGCGAGGCGGGAGAGCATTCATTGAAGATCGGGAATCTATTCCCGATTTTCAAGGGCCGGTAGATGCGACGGGCCTCACTGCGAGCGGGTCCGCGAGGGGCTCGAAATCACCAGCAGCCGGGAAGGTTCCGAGCGGGGCGTGCCACCCTTCCGGGTCTTCCATCCATTCGTCGTCCCGCCCTGCGGGCTCTTCTTTCTCGCGAGCGCCCCGTCGGCGCCCGAGGGTACACGGTTGATTTCGGTCGAGACCTCGTCCCGCGAGGCTCTCTTGACGCGCGTGCTGGCGATTGTCGGCTCTTCCTGCGAGTCGTCGAACCACGCCAGGTGGCCTGGCGGGGCAGGGCGACGGTTCACCGGCCCGCTCTTGGCCACCCTTGGCTGCAACGAAACCGCCAAGACGTCGCGGGCTACTGGATCCCCCGATCGGAGGTCGATCGACTGTCGCAG
>CAZTOU010000095.1:0-9834 GCA_964615365.1 uncultured Spirochaetales bacterium | reverse complement strand
CACACCCTTATGATGCTTATCGGACGTAACCCCCCCCGTTCTTTATCCTACCTGCGGTCGCGAGCAGGTTCCGTAGCTGGCGGCCGGCCTCTCCCTTCGGCTCACGCATGGGCGGATATGATACAGATTCGGACGTTCTCCGCCGGATCGAGTATCAGGTCTGCCGCCTGGGCGGGCCGGGCAGGCGTATCGCTCTTCCTGGGGCGCGAACGCAACCTTTTTCTACCTGGCTGGTTTGCACCAGGTGAGGAGCCGCGGAGGACGAGCCCTCGCGATGACGGCGCATGGTTGGCAGCTCTCTCGGGAGGCAGCGATGAACAAGCACGGGTTCCGCCTCATGAAAAGGGGGGGCCCTCTCTCCGCTGTGGCGAGCAGGATGTCCTCCGCCCATCGCAGCCCTCTCCTCCATTTTGCAGTCATCGGTGGCTTGTTGCTTGCGCTCGCCCCGGCACCCGATGACAGCGACGTAACCGTCGAACGCGCAACGCTGGAGGCGCTCTTCGACGCCCAGGCCCGCAAGCTCGACCTGCCGTACCTGACCGGATCCCAGGAACGGGAGATCGTCGCCCAGCTCATCGAAGACGAGATCCTCTACCGAGAGGCACTGCGGCTGCATCTCGACCGCAACGACCAGGTGGTCAGACAACGCCTGATTCTGAAGACGGCTTTCCTGGCCGAGGATCTGGGCGGGGCATCGCGACCGGTCACCGAAGATGAGCTCAAACGATTCTTCGCCCAGGATCCCACGCGTTGGCGCGAACCTAAGATGATTCGTTTCTCCCACGTGTTGGTCCCCGCGGAGCGGCGTGAAGAACTGACTGCAATTCGCAGCCAGCTACAGAGCCCCGAGCCGGGTGCTGACGACGCCACGACGGCCACGGGTGACTCCTTTCCTCTCCTTCGCGAAATGACTCTGACCCCGGTTCCCGCAATAGCCAATGTCTACGGCCGTAGCTTTCTTCGGATCCTGCAGGAACAGGATCCAGGCGTGTGGGGCGAGCCCGCTAAGTCCAAGTTTGGCTGGCACCTGGTCAGGGTGAACGAAACCCGTGACGCCCAACCGCGACCGTTCGAACAGGTCCGGGCGCAGGTTGAATTGGCTTACCTGCAGCATCGAAAGCGCAGGGCGGTGAGCGCTTTCGTCGACCAGGCCTCGGCCCGCTATCGCGTCGCGATCCAGGATGCGGACACCGCGGCACCCTACACCGGGGGAGCCTCGAGCTCCGCCGAGGACCTGTAGCCCCCATGCGGCACGAGCTCGCCCTGTCGCTCGCGTCGGCCCTCGCGCTCGTCGTCACGGCATCGGCCTTGGAGGCTCGGGCCCACAGCATGCGAACCGCCTACCTGGAGCTCGCCGAGCAGAGTCCGCTGGTCTTCATGGGAAGCTGGCGCAGCCCGACCCTCGACCCGCACCTCAACCCTCACCTCCCCGAAGCGTGCGAGGTGCGAGCCTCCGACCAGACCGGTCAGTTCGTGCAGAGCTTCGCGCTCCACTGCTCCACACGGCTGACGGGCCAGACCCTTTCGGTCGAGGGCTTGGGGCCCCTGGCCACGGAAGCGGTGGTTCGGATCGGTTTGCTGAACGGCACCGCCGTATCCGCGGTACTCACCCCGGAGAGCCCATCGTGGACGATTCCGGCCGGCTCATCGATCATCGAGACTGCAGAAGAGTACGTCCGCCTCGGGATCCTTCACATCCTCGGCGGCGTGGATCACCTCTTCTTCCTGCTCGTGCTGGTGCTGTATGTGCGCCGCGCCAGAAGTCTGCTGACCACGGTGACCGCCTTCACTGCGGCCCACAGCATCACCCTCTGCCTGACGGCGCTCGGCTCCCTGCGCGTCAGCAGCCTTGCGGCCGAAGCCTGCATCGCCCTGACGCTGGTACTGCTCGCCAGCAAGGTGCATGCCGGGCACTCCTCCAGAGGTCACGGCCCAGCCGTAGCCTTCTTGTTCGGCCTGGTGCACGGCCTCGGCTTTGCCGGCGCCCTCGCAGAGATCGGCCTCCCGTCGGACGCAGTCCCACTCTCACTCGCTGCATTCAACGTGGGCGTGGAGATCGGACAGCTCGGGTTCGTGCTCGCGGTGGTGACCCTCTTCGGTTTGCTCGAGAGGTCATCCCACCATCGGCGGATCGCCTTTGCCACAACCTATCTGGTGGGCGGGACGGGCATGTACTGGTTCATTGCCCGCTCGTCGGCCCTGGTTCCGTGGTAGGCGTGCAAGTCATGACATCATGCAAGACAAGGAGAGGTTCACGATGAAACGCTCAGCACTTCTTGCCGCGCTCCTCCTGGCAACGAGCAGTGAAGCAGAGATGTGGTCTGACCCTGCCGGGCCGCAGGAGGCAGTTGCTTCGGCGGCCATCGCCGATCCCGGAAGCTGCCCCGACTACAACCCCCGGAAGAACCCCTATTTCGGGGACCTGCACGTGCATACGGCCTTCTCGCTCGACGCGCTCATCTTTGGCACACGCAAGGGACCGACGGCGGCCTATCTCTTCGCCCAGGGGCAGCCGATCGAGCTGGCTGGCGGAGGTACCGCACAGCTCGATCGCCCTCTCGACTTCATGGCGGTCACCGATCACGGAGAATCTCTCATTCGCAACATGTGGCAGCGCAGTCAAAACGCCACGGAGCGCGCCCATTCACCGTGCGAGTTCACGACCTTCAAGGGCTACGAGTGGACCCAGAGGGGAGAGAACATCCCCGGCAACCTCCACCGCAATGTCATCTTCGCGGGGAGCGAGGTTCCCGCTGCGCCACTCGACAGCATTTCGCACCCCACACCGGAGGAGCTATGGGCGGGACTCGAAGCGGAGTGCCAGGCACCCGCGTGCGACGTGATCGCGATCCCGCACAACTCCAACCAGAGCATGGGTATCAAGTTCGACGTGGCCGGGTACACCCCGGAGGTGGCGCAGAGGAGAGCCCGCATCGAGGTCCTGGCGGAGGTCTTCCAGGGCAAGGGCAGCAGCGAGTGCCTGAACTTCGCCGATCCAGCCGACGACGGTTACGACCCCTACTGCAGCTTCGAGTTGCTCCCTGCTACCACGCAACCCGAGGACGCTCCTGGCTACGTGCGCTACGGCCTCGGTAATGGTCTCTCGTACTACGCCAACACCGGTATCAACCCCGTGCAGGTTGGTTTGATCGCATCGACCGACACCCACAACGCCACGGGAGGAAACGTTGCCGAAGACAAGTGGCCCGGCCATCATGCCAGGCTCGACAATACTCCTGCCAAACGCCTGTCGGGCTACAACAATCCAGGTGGTCTGGCCGTCGTCTGGGCTGAAGAGAACACGCGGCGGGCGATCTTTTCAGCCCTCAGACGCAGGGAGACCTACGCCACCAGCGGGACGCGCATGACGGTACGTTACTACCAGACCTGGGATCATGACCATCCATGTAGCGACCCAGACGCCCTCCGCGACTTGATCGAGAATGGGGTGCCCATGGGGGGTACCATGTCCGCGTCCGACCCCGGCAGCCACCCTACTTTTGTCGTGCTTGCCGCCAAGGACGAGGCCAACCTCTCCGCGATACACATCGTCAAAGGCAGCCTGGTTGCCGGAGAGGTGCAGAATCGGCTGGTGGTTCTTCCCGCTGCGAATCCAGATATTGGAGCACCGGTTCTGTGTCGAACCTGGTCCGACACGGAGTACGATCCCACGGCACCGGCCTTCTACTACGCCCGCGTTCTCGAGGTCCCGACCCCGCGTTGGTCACACTATGATTGCGAGCGGGATCCTGAAACCTGCGATGAACTGGGTCGGGACAGACTCGACATCGACATCCAGGAGCGCGCCTGGACCTCCCCCATCTGGTACCTACCTCAGTGATCGACGAACCCCTGAATCTGGAGGCCGAACCCGTCCCGGCGCCGGCGGGGCTCAGGGCTCGTCGAGTGACGGGGTGGCTCGCCGCAGCCACCTGGTGTGGCGGGACGGCGGCAGGAATGCGAGCCATAGCCCCGTCGCCGCGACGACTCCGCCGAGCGAGATGCAGAGCCTGAGCCAGGGCATCTCCATCGCGTGGAGGACGAAGAGCCTCGTGGTCGAGTCCACCACCGAGGTCAGCCCGGCGGCGCCGATCCCCAGTCCCCACATCAGGAACCGGTTGGTGACCACGGGATCGGCGATCCCGAGCCGCAAGCGCCGACGCATCTTCGCGTAGTAGCGAAGGGATTCCAGCGAGGCCCAGAGCAGCGCTCCGGTGCGAAGCCAGTCGGAGATCCGCACCGCCGGCCCCGAGCTCTCGGCCGCCGCGAATCCGCGCGTCGCTCCTTCGACGATCCAGCTCGCCACCAGGAGGATGCTCACGAGGCCGACCAGGGAGCGGGCCCAGGCGCGGGGGGATGCTCCGCCGTGTGGCGGTTCCTGCCCATCTCCTGCTCTCCCTTCCTCGATCCTCGCAATCCAGCTGGATCGATCTAAAGGAGTCAGGTCACCTCCGGCAAATCCGGGGCGGTTCAGTTCGGGCTGGGGTACGATCCAGCCCGAAGGAGCGTTGGCTTGGATTTTGCCAGGGTGATCGACGCGGTCGCGGGTTTCCTGGAGCGGGAGAACGTTTCGTTCGCCCTGGTCGGCGCGTTCGCGCTCCATGCCTACGGCCTGTCCCGGGCGACGTCCGACCTCGACTTCGTGACGGAATCGGAGGTGCGCGAGCGACTCATCGCGTTCCTGGAGTCGCTTGGCTACGAAACGCTTCATTCGAGCTCCGGCTACTCGAATCACCTGCACTCCGACGCCGCCGCGGGGCGACTGGACTTCATCTACGTCGCGGGAGAGACCTCGCGGCGACTCTTCTCAGCACCTGGCGCGACCCTCCGGCTCGGCGGCCGCGACCTGCCGGTGCCCCGTGCAGAGCATCTAGTGGCCATGAAGGTCCACGCGATGAAGAACGACCCGGAGCGAGTGTTTCAGGAGATGGCCGACATCCGCGTGCTGCTTCAGGCGCCCGGAATCGATGAAGACGAGGTTCGCGGCTACTTCGAACGAGCCGGGATGGGGGACAGGTACATTGAGCTCAAGCGATCGCTCTGACTCCCTCGACCTCGAGCACGATCTGCCCACCACAAGGCAGGACGTCGCGGCCTTGCGACGCGCCAAGGCGTCACGCCCGTTGGATCTTTCTGAGTACATTCGCTTCCTCGAGCGGCTTGCCTCCCAGGATTCGCGATCGGTCGAGCGCCCTCGCCGCGGTCCCCGCGGCGATCACCCCTTCGAGCTATCGGACTGACGAGAGGTAACCTCGGTGAGATCGCGACCAAGGTCCCGCGCGATCATTGGGCGCGGCTGAGGCGGCGGTCGAAACCCGGGCGACTTCCCATCGCTCGGGAGATCCGGGATCGCACACACGGGATCGGGTGATCTGCACTTCGCCCGCAAGATGACCCGCGGGAGGACAAAGGGCGGGATCGAGGGAGCAGCCAGATTCATCGCATTCACTCCTATAGGGCGCCCAGGGAGGCGGTCTTCGGGCTTGGGCGGGAGACCGGGCGGCGCTCGCTCTCTGCTGCGTTGCTCCGGAGGGCATGCTGAACTTCGAGTAGTCCAGTGTCAGCCACGCCTCCGGCCGCATCAGCGGATAGGAGCACGATATCGACGGTCGTACCCATATTGGCTGATTGACGAATTTCAGGATACGAACAGCGCTCAGTACGCTCTGATTAGAGCTCTAGCTGGAGAGGAGTTCCGGAACATCTTTGCTGTCGCGGATGACGACCAGATCATCTACGAATGGAACGGCGCGAGCTTCAAGCAGATTCAAGCCTTCCTGAGCAACTTCGCGGCGGACGCGATACAGCTTCCCACCAACTACCGTTGCCCGCCAGCAATCGTCGAGGCTGCGAACCGCCTTGTGGGCTACAACGCGCAACGAACGGGCACGAAGAAGCCACTGGTGGCCGGGAAGAAGGAGCTGAAGTTCGCCGCGGCCAACCACATCCAACTAAGGGCATTCCCTGATGATGAGGCGGAGGCGCAGAGTATCGCTGCAGAGATCTTCGAGCGGGGGAGGGAGCGATGGGGCCAGACTGCGGTCCTCGGACGTACGAGGGCGCTGCTGGATCGTATGCGCGCGGCGCTGGGCGAGCAGGGAGTAGCTGCCGTAGTTGCGCAAAGGCGTGACGATTTTCTCTCACCGGAATTCCGTTGGCTGGTGAGTGGTCTCAAGCAGGCTACTAGGCCTTTGGATCGTCGAAACATCGCTGTGGTCGTAGATGCCTTCAACCGGATCGCAGGGTCCGATGTGGCAGTCGATTAGGTTCTCGGGGACGCTGAAGCAACGGGGCGCAGCTATTTGGTCACGTGGTGGGAGGCCGCCAGAGCCTTGGAGCTCGACGAAGAATCGCGTCGTCTTCTCGAGATGCTTGCGCCAATAGCGAGCGATGTTCTGAGTTTCAGGAGTGTGGTTGAGCAACTCCTCGGCGAGTTCAATGGAAGGTTGTCCGAAGAGAACAGCGAGTCAGATCTTGCCGAGGATTTGGCGGCATGGCGCGAGCTTGCCCGAGATATCGCCGCGCACATCGGCAGGAATGCCCCTCTCGATCAGTTCTTGCAGGAGCTGCAGCTGCGTTCAAAAGAGCCGAGCCCCAAGGCTGATACGGTGACGCTGATGACGATTCACGGGGCGAAGGGCCGGGAGTTTGATTTCGTCTACGTGGTTGGTCTGGCCGAGGACGTCATGCCGTCGTATCAGAGCCGGAAGAGAGGAGATCGCAGTCCGCAGATGGGGGAGGAGCGGCGAAACTGCTTCGTGGCGATCACGCGAACTAAGGAGTGCCTCGTGTTGAGCCGGGCGGAACGGTATCGCGGCTGGCAGAAGCAGCCCTCACGGTTTCTGGTCGAAATGGGGCTGGTTCAATAGCAGATAACGATGCCCTTCCGGACCAGCTGCAAAGGCGCCATAGTAGCTTTCAGGATTCCTTGAGACCTCGAGGCTAATCCCGGTGTGCCGGGACGAGACCTCGAGGTCGCCAAACGGGTGGGCGGGGAGCCACCCCGTAGAGCCACGCAAGGAGCAGGAGTTTTCTCGTAAGCGATGCGTAATCCCCAGGTTTCGCGGAGCGCCCCAACTCGCGACCTTCCTCCCCGAGGAGGAAGGAGATGGCAGAGAAGGCGGCGACGCTGACGGATCGGGACCGGTACTGGCTCCGGCAGCAGGAATCGTGGGAGAAGTCGGATCTATCCGCGAAGGAGTATGCGCGGAAGCACCAGCTGTCGATCCATGCGTTCTACCAGGCACGCAAGCGGCTACGAGCGATAGGGGCGCTGGATGCGGCGCCACCCCGGTCTCCGAAGGCGAAGTCGCGGCCGAGTGGTGGGTTCACCCGGGTTGAGGTGCCGGCCACGCGGGGGCCTCGCTACCGCGTGCGGCTACCGAACGGTGCGCTGGTCGAATGGGACGGCACTTCAGGGGCCGAACTCGTCGAAGTTCTCGGTGCCGTGAGTCAGATCGGATGATGGCGATCACCGAGGAGGTCGAGGTGTGGCTCCACCGGGAGCCGGTCGACTTCCGGCGCCAGATCAATGGTCTGGTGCTGATCGTGGAGCAGGAGATGGAAGCGGACCCGTTTGCGAAGCGGGTCTATGCGTTCACGAACCGGAGGCGCGACCGCGCACGGCTGCTCTACTGGGATCGCAACGGGTTTGCACTATGGTTGAAGCGGCTCGAGAAAGATCGTTTCCCGTGGCCAGACGATGGCGAGGAGACGATCGTTGTCGGACGTCGAGAGATTGCTTGGTTGCTCGACGGCATTGATTTCTTTCGTCTTCGTCCACACGAGGAGATTTTCTACGAGTCCACCTTGTAACGCGTAGAGCAGTGTCTAAGATATGTGTCGTGGTGGACGTCGCGGAGCAGCTCCCGGACACGGTCGAAGCACTTCGCGTCTTGCTTCTCCGACGCAATGACGAACTCGAAGAACGCAACGCCGAGATCGCACAGCTGCGCGAGTACGTGCGGCTGCTTCGCCACCAGCGGTTCGGGCGCAAGAGCGAGAAGGTCTCCCCGGATCAGCTCTCGATCTTCAACGAGGCGGAGCGGGAGGTAGCCGAGGCTGCCTCGAGGGAGGAGGATCAGGACGAGATCCAGGTTCCCGCGCACACGCGCAAGAAGGGGGGCCGACGGCCTCTCCCTGCGCATTTCGCTGATGGTGAACGCTTGTTTCGCTCCATCGTGATCGGTCGTTTCGGCGATCGTGAACGGAGCGGAGCGACGCCGGTCAGTCTTTTTCTCTAGTTTTGCTTCTTCTTCTCCTGTCGTCGAGAGGGGCCGTGGAGCTCGATGCGGTGGGCGTTGTGGAGCAGCCGGTCGCAGAAGGCATCCGCGATGGTCGGGTCTCCCACCTGATCGTGCCACTGCGCCACCGGCATCTGGCTGGTGAGGATCGTCGAGCGGTTGCCGTAGCGATCCTCCATGATCTCGAGCAGATCCCGCCGCTCGCTCTCCGCCAGCGGCACGAGCCCCCAGTCGTCGAGTACTACGACGTCGAAGCGGGCCACCTTGGCGAGCCAGCGCGGATAGGTCCCGTCCGCCCGAGCCAGAAGGATCTCGTCGAAGATCCGGGGGACACGGCGGTAGAGAGCCCGGTACCCCTTGCGACAAGCCTGCTGAGCCAGGGCACAGGCAATGTAGGTCTTCCCGACGCCGGTCGGCCCTGTGATCACGACATTGTGGTGTTCGTGGATCCAGGTACAGCTCGTCAGGCCACGGATCACCGCCTTGTCGAGCTTGCGCTGCGCCGGGTAGTCGATTCCCTCGATACAGGCGTCGCTCAGGCGCAGCTTGGCTTCGCGTAGGTTCCTGGCCAGTCGTTTGTTCTGGCGGTCGAGCCACTCTGCGTCGACCAGCAGTCCGAAGCGTTCATCGAAGTCCAGACCCGTCATCTTCGGGTCCTTTCTCTGCTCGCACCAGTTCTCCGCCAGCGCATTCAGGCGAAGCTCCCGGAGCTTCTCCAGTGTCGGTTCGTTCAGCATTGTAGAGCTCTCCTTGTTGGGTTGAGTCGCGGTAGTAGCCCCCTCCCCGGAGGTTCTGGTGAACCGAAGAGGTCGACTTCGTAGAAGCAGGACGGGTCGGGGGCAGTGGCATCCGATCGAGGCCCTTGCGGAGCATCGTGTCGAGGTGGCGGTAGGAGCGGGCTCCCGCCACGAGTGCCCGGGCACACGCGGCCTCGAGCCGGTCCTCGCCGTAGCGCTTTCCCAGCCGCAGGATGCCGAGACACGAGCGGTAGCCCTGCTCGGGGTGGCGACGTTCATCGAGGATGGCGGCCACGAGCTTCCCGGTGCTCGGCCCGATGCTCGTGCCCCACGAGATCATCCGGGACGGAGTCCACTCCAGATGCTGCTGGTGGGACTTGGGCATGTGCTCGTCTTTGGTGGTGTGTCTTCCGCGGACATAGCTGCGGGCGTGAGAGGTCAGGCGGCGTCCGTCGTGGAAGATCTCCACCGTGGTGGCGGTAAAGCGGATCTCGACCTTCTCGTGGACCAGCGTGTGCGGAACCGAGTAGTAGTGCTTGTCGACTTCCACGTGGTAGTCGATGTTGACCTTGGCGTGCTTCCAGTCTCCATGGCTGAAGCGCTCTTGTGGCAGCGGTTTGAGAAGCGGCTGGTCGAGCTGCTCGAACAGCTCGCGGCGGCTCACCCCGTAGGCGCGCATGGGCTTGTGGTTGAGCTCTTCGAGAAGCTCCGCGATGCGGCGGTTCAGGGCACCCAACGAGAAGAAGGTCTCGTTGCGAAGCCGGGCGAGAATCCAGCGCTGGACGACCAGCACCGCCGCCTCGACCTTGCCTTTGTACAGAGCTGTCGAATGCGGCGGATCTCTCTTCTGAGAG
>CAZTOU010000094.1:0-9973 GCA_964615365.1 uncultured Spirochaetales bacterium | reverse complement strand
ATCGCCGCTGCCCGCGTGTTGTGATAGCGCTGGGCAACTCGTGCCTTCGGCTCGAAATTCGCTTTGCTTCTCATGGATCGTCTCCCCGCTCATCCACCACTGAATGTGATTCAGCAAGCGCCGTGCCGTACTTTCGGCACGGATCCCGAGAGAGTTCACCACGCACGCGAATGGGAAGCACTGCTCGCGAGCACGTGAAAATGCAACGAATCGGGGACCTTGGGGCTGCGACAGTCGATCGACCTCCGATCGGGGGATCCAGTAGCCCGCGACGTCTTGGTGGTTTCGTCGCAGCCAAGAGTGGCCAGGCGGAGGCAGGTGAACCGTTGACGTGCCCTGCCAGGCCCACCTGGCATGGTTCGACGGCTCGCAGGAAGAGCCGGCAATCGCGAGCGCTCGCGTGAAGAGCACCTCGCGGGGCGAACTCGCGACCGAAATCAACCTTGTACACTCGGGCGCGGACGGGGCGCTCGCGAGGAAGAAGAGCCCGCAGAAAGGGACGACGAGTAGATGGAACGACCATCTCCAGCGCCTGGAAGCATCCTCACTCGGCTGGTCCCTCGAGCAGGAAATCCTGCCAGCTCTTCGCAGCCACACCGAGCCGCGTTGCGGCCGGCAGCTCTGCAGGATCGCAGACGAGCAGGGGTCTGTACTTCGGCACGCGCCGTGTGAACTCGAACAGCCCTCGCAGATCTGCCGCGCTGAAGGAGCCGGTCTTGATCTCGATGGCCCAGGCGCCCCAGCTTCCTTCGGTGACGGCGTCGACCTCAAGCGGCTCTTCCCGCCAGTACGCGACCCTCTGGCCAGCATTCCAGGCGAACGCCAGACAGGCATTCTCGACCCAGTGCCCGAAGCGCTCCGGCTCCCGCTTGGGATCCGGCACGCCCTGCGGATCGACGACCGTGCAGAGAGCGTTGCTGAGTGGGATGAGCTTCGGCGGCGCAGCCCGGCGGCGCGTTGGCCGGACGGCGTGCTTCGGGAGCGACGCGACCAGATAGGCCTCCTCCAAGAGCCGTAGATAGTGGGCAATGGTCTCGAGCGCGCCACGATCTTGGAGCTGCCCTTGCAGCTTTTGCAGGGAGATGATCTGCGCCGGCGAGGCTGCTGCGATGGCGAACACCTGCCGGAGTAGCGCGGGCCGCCGCACGCGAGCCAGAGCCATGATGTCGCGTCCAATCGCGGGCTCGACGATGGCGTCTCGGATGTAGGCCGCCCACCTTGGCGGGTCGTCTCGTAACTCGACCGATCCTGGATACGCGCCCATTTGGACCACGTGCAGAGCTGCTTCTTCGGGGGCAAGAGCGAAGGATCTGACGAGTGCCGAGGCGGACCAGTGCGCCAGCGTCAACCGCTCGAAGCGGCCAGCGAGGCTCTCCGTGGAGCCGCTCGCGAGCTTGAGTGCCGAGGAGCCGGTGGCCACGACTTGCACGCGAAGCTTCTTGCGCCGAAGCCGGTCCCACTCGGCCTTGAGTCGACCGGCCCAGTCGGCGAGGTGCTGGACTTCGTCGAGGAGCACGATCATCTGTCCTTGGCTGACCGCTACCTCGTTGGCCTGTGCCCACAAGCGCTCCCAGAAGCCCGGCAAGGCGGCCCCCGGTCCATCCGCCGCCGCGTAGAGGGCTCGATCGCCGAACTCGTGTGCAAGATCGAGAAGCAACGTGGTCTTGCCGACCTGGCGGGGTCCGGTCAGAAGCTGAATCCGCCCAGGCGCCAGTTCGGACAGACGCTCGCGGAGCAGGTCTATGCAGCTTGAGTAGTCCAGCCGGAAGAGCTCTGAAGACATAGTCGAATAATTATTCTACTACGACCCGAGTGTCAACCAGCCTGCAACGGACCCGGTCAAATACCCGAAACTTACAGCCATTGTTTGCATCCCGGAGCAAAGGGCTCGAGCCTTCTCGTGGAAGCCACTGATAGCCGGAGGAACTCGCCCCCGCGCGTATCCCAGCTCTGGGAGGAGTCCCAGTTGGATTATGTGCGACTCATTGTGTAACGTTTCACACATGGCCACCAACCTCGATCTCGACCCGACACTCGTCGAGCGCGCCCTGGCCCTGAGTGGCTCCCCGACCAAGAAGGCAGCCGTGACGGCGGCGCTTCAGGAGTTCATCGCGCGGCGCGAGCAACGCCGCCTCCTGGAGCTCTTCGGCAAGCTCGAGTGGGACCCGGGGTACGACTACAAGAGCGAGCGCTCACGAAGTTGAGCCTCTTCGTCGACACGAGCGTCTGGTCGCTGGCGCTTCGCCGCGACCGGCCGGCCGACGTGCCGGAGGTCGGCGCACTCGAGCGGGCGCTCGCTGGAGGGGAACTCGTCATGACGACGGGGCTCGTCTACCAGGAGCTCCTCCAGGGCTTCCACGGACCTCGCGACCAGGAAGCGATCGTGGCGCGTTTCGGTGCCCTCCCCTTCCTGAGTCCCGACCGTCACGACCACTTCGAATCCGCACAACTCCGCAACCGCGCTCGCCGGCGCGGCCTCCAGGTGGGCACCATCGACGCGATCCTCGCCCAGCTCTGCATCCGCTACGAGCTTCGGCTGCTCACCACCGACGCGGACTTCGCGCGCATCGCAGAGCACGAGCCGCTGGAGCGCTGGACGCCGTAGCGCAACCTCTGGGCAGAAGACGCTTGAGCGAATGTCAAGAATTGACAGATACTGCCAACACAGCCATTTCTATCGACTTCTCGATACCACGAAGACGAGGAAGTCGATGAATCAGCTGGTCTCGCTTCTTCAGGTCCTCGATTGCAGCGTCGACCTGCTGGTCGCCGACAAGGAGGCTGTCGTCTAGCTCGGCTCCGCGGTTGCCCTGCCCCACTCATTTGAATGCGACAGCTGCGGCCCGGTGCTCAGCCGGTCGGCAATGTATGACGCGTGAACGCACCTTCACTTCTACACCGCGACCGTCCGGTCACGCGGCTCCTCATTTCGGAGGCAATCGACTCCGATGATGAGCCCGGTGGTCTCTCGCGTCTGGCATGGCGTTTGCTGCGCACTTCCCCATGCTTCTCGAATTCGATCGCGGAACCGTCATCTTGTCGGACTGCTCCGCGCCTGAAGTGGCGGAGCTCCCCGGTGTCCTGTGGGATCCGCGAGTGCAGGTGTACCGGGCCCCCGGACATCGGTACTCCGACATCAGGAGTGCATTGATCCGATCTGGACGGGTGTTCCACGACCACGTACGCGGTGTCGACGATCCTCCAGCGGATCATTGGAAGGCGGCGGATCTGCGCCCTTATCAGGCCGCCGCGCTGTCGTCGTGGGAGCTCTCGAAAGCGCGGGGCCTGGTCATCCTGCCGACTGGTTCCGGCAAGACCCGCCTGGCGGTGGCTGCGATGGCTCGGCGCGGGTGCCCCGTCCTGTGCCTGGTTCCAACACGGGTGCTGCTGGAGCAGTGGCGTAGAGTCCTGGGGCGATACTACGCCGGTCCGATCGGACAGTACGGAGACGGAAAGCGAGCGCGTGAAGCTGTGACGGTCGCGACCTTTGCGAGCGCGTTCCATCACATGGAGACGCTCGGCAACCGATTCGATCTGCTCGTCATCGACGAGGCGCACCATTTCGGTACCGGAGCGAGCGACGAGACCTTGGAGTTGTGCACCGCGTCGGCTCGAATCGGGCTGACGGGGACCCCGCCGACCAGCCATCTCCAAAGGACACGTCTCGAGGACCTGATCGGACCCGAGGTGTATCGGCAGAGCGTTTCCGACTTGACGGGAGAATACCTCGCGCCACTCCAGATCGTCACCCTCGTCCTGGGCCTCACGTCCGACGAACGGCGGGAGTACGAGAGAGAAGTGGCGGCCTACCAGCCGGTCTTGCGTCAGTTCTTTCGCTACGCGCCCCGCGCGACCTGGCGGGATTTTCAGAGCGCTGCGATTCGCACGGACGAGGGGCGCCGTGCCCTCGCGGCCTGGCGAAGATCGCGAAAGCTCGTCGCGTTCACCGAGGCCAAGCAAGAGGCTCTCGCTCGGATACTGGTCGAGCATCGAGCGAGTCGTCTGCTGGTCTTCACAGGGGACAACGACACGGCCTACAGCGTTGCACGCCAACATTGCATCATGCCGATCACCTGCGACATCGGCCGGGCGGAGCGTAGTGAAGCGCTGGAGATGTTCCGGTCGGGCGATCTCGGCGTTCTCGTGAGCGCACAAGTCCTCAATGAGGGGATCGACGTACCCGAGGCGGGAATCGCCGTACTGGTGGGTGGTCGCCTCGGGACGCGCGAGTACGTTCAACGGGTCGGTCGCGTCCTACGGCCGGCTCCCGACAAGGAGGCACTCGTGTACGAGCTCGTGACGCGCGGCACACATGAAATCCGCGACGCGGTGAGAAAGCGACGAGAACTTGGTTCCTGAGCGCCTCTTGCAGTTCGCGATCGCAGGCAGGGAGGCCCTGCCCAGATATCTGACGGAGGCGGATCATCCGTGGCTCCGGATCCTGATCGAGGAGTATCAACGCTTCGACGGGAAGAGGATCGACCAGCTCCGTGAGCGGCTCAGAGAACCCTTGCCGTGTTACGCACCGGAGGGGAAGGCGAAGCTGGCCATGCACGTGATGGATCGGCTCTGTGGAAACGGCCCGCCTGCACCGCCCGTCGCTCCGAGATTGGCAAGGAAGACCCTCTTCACGGAAGCTCAGCGATCGCGCGGCCGGAGCGCGACATGGGACCGAGGGCAGGCCCTCGCGTCGGCGGCGTCCAACCTCGGAATCTCACCCGCAGGGTTGCTTGAGTTTCTCTTTGCGGACCTCCCCGCTGAGCGACGGGTGGCCCTTCCCACTCCCATTCCCGGACCTTCCGATCTGGCACTTCGCGCGAACCTCTCTCTGGCTCAGGGCTTTCTTCAAAGATCCTCGCGGGTCACGCTCGAGGTCGAGGGAAACGCTCGGGTCGTGGTGCGACAAGTCCTGCTTCGCCGGCTCCTCTGCATAGTGCATCCCCGCCCCCGGCCGCAGACAGCGGCCCTGGAGATCTCGGGGCCGTACTCCCTCTTCAAGCGGACGATCTTGTACGGCAGGGCCCTTGCATCCCTGGTTCCCGTCCTGCACGCGTGTGATCACTTCCGCCTGACCGCCGAGGCGGTGCTGCGCGGACGCGAGCTGATCGTCACTCTCCAGTCGGGAGATCCCATCTTCTCCGGAGTCCCGACCCCCAGCCGCTACGACAGCCAGCTCGAGGAGCGGTTCGCGCGCGAGTTCCGACAGGCCGCTTCCGACTGGGACTTGATCCGCGAGCCGGAGCCGCTCCGAGCGGGAGAGCATCTGGTCTTTCCGGACTTCGCCATCCATCATCGACGTGACCGTTCACGACGCGTACTCCTGGAGATCGTCGGATTCTGGACGCCTCGCTACCTGCACTCCAAGCTCGAGCGCCTTCGGGATGCAGATGTGCAGAACCTGATCCTGTGCATCGACGACTCGCTGAACTGCGCGGACGATGCATTGCCGGAGATCGCGCACATCATCCGCTACAAGCGCCGTATCGACGTCGCCGCGGTTCTCGCGGTGGTCGAGACAATGACGGGCTCGGGAGACCCAAATGGTCGACTGTTCTGATCTGCCGCGCTCTCGCCGCGGCCCAATTGGAGCCGGGCATGGCCGAGACTGGCGTCACTGCTGTCGTGCGAAACCGCCAACGCTTCGGCGGGCTTCGCGAATTCGGTACTCCATGCTGTAGAATTGCGGTCAGCGCCGATCTCAAGGCACATCCGCGGGGGGGAGGTGGGCGACACCTACGTCACCGACATGCGCCACTTTCTCGATGGGGACACACTTCCCGTCGAGATCCCGGCGCCGGCACGGCGTCTCGCCGAGTACTTCGGCCGGATCGTCGCGGCAGCCACGGCGCGCGACGCCGGGCCCGAGTTCGCGAGCGCCCTCCCCTGCCGTCGACGCCCGGACCACCGCCCCTGCCCCGGCCCGATCCGCATCTGCCGCTCACAGGTCCCCCCTCGCATCGAGTGGCTCTGCGGCGCCTGCCACGACCGGGGCCTGATCCACGGGTTCCTGGGCACCCCCTGGGATCTCTCGGACGTCCAGTCCGACACGGAGGAGGACGAGCGCGGCTCCGTGCTCCTTCCCGCCGAGGAGTACCGGGCCCTGCTCGCTGTCGACGTGCTGGATCGCGACTGTGAGGCCCTGCTCCTGCGCGCCGAGCCAGAGGCCAGCGGCCTCCGCATCGACGCGTCCCTCGGTCTGCTGGATCACCTTCGAGGCTTCGTCGCTGCGGCCGCCAATCACGAGAAGCGGGCGACGCGGCGCCGGCTCCTGTATCGCGTGTACCAGCGTGTGGAGGCAGTTCTGGCCGGCGGGCCGTCGGACGAGGGTCCCCTGCCGGAGGATTTCGAGGCGCTGGCGCACCGGCTGATCGAAGGAGGTCTCGTCGTCCTCGGAGCGCGCGGAGGAGCACGGGCTGCCGGGCAGACATCGAACGCCCGCCGGCGGAAGGAGCGCTCAGGCTCTCGGCAGAGCGGAAAGGAGACACCGAGCCGGGCACGCTCCCCCGCGGCTGGAAGCCGCGAGACTCACGCGGCCATCTGTCAGCTCAAGGTGACGCTTCGTCACGTCCGCCCCCCCATCTGGCGCCGGGTGCAGGTTCCTGCCGAGCTCACGCTCGCTCGGCTGCACGACATCGTGCAGGAGGTCATGGGCTGGACCGACTCCCATCTCCACAGCTTCGACATTCGGGGCGAGCGCTTCGGCGTTCCGAGCCCCGACGACTGGAGTCCAGTTCGCGACGAGCGGCGGGTGCGGATCGCGGACGTTCTGGCTGCTCCGAAGGAACGCGCCCTCTACACCTACGACTTCGGCGACAACTGGGAGCACGAGATCGTCGTCGAGAAGATCCTCCGGCCCGAGCCGGGAGCGGACTACCCGCTCTGCGTGGCCGGACGACGCGCCTGTCCGCCGGAAGACGTGGGTGGCCCCTGGGGCTACGGGCGCCTGCTCGAAGCCCTCGCGGATCCGTCCGATCCAGAAAGAGAGGAGTACTTCGAGTGGCTTGGCGGATCGTTCGACCCGAAGGCCTTCGATCTCACGGAAACGAACCACCTGCTCCACCGACGCTTCGGTTGATCGGATTCGATCGAGGGGCGTTGAGCCGCTGCCTTCAGCCCGACGAAATCGCGCTGCCATGCGCGTGTGGGCCCCGAGATCCCGATCCTCGCCAGATTCGCGGGAAGCTCCGTTTGTCTCGCGTGACGATAAGAAAGTCCCCGGGCGAGCGCCGTCGCGCCGATCATGAGATCGTGGGTACCCACGGTGATCCCGCTACGCGCGAGCTCAGCTCCGAGGCGGGCGTGTGCGCGAGCACAGATGAGATCGAAGGAGATGACGGGAATCGAAGAGAGCAACGTCTCGACCACCGCTTCGGCTCGTACCTTCCGTTTGGAAGCACGCAGGCGAGGGACCCCGTGGAGGAGTTCGGCTGCGGTGATGGCGGCCATCGCAATGCCTCGGTCGCCCCGCCCCTCGAAGAGCGCACCGAGAACTACTCGCCCGCGTTCGACATCGACCAAGTCAGAGCAATCACACAGATCGGTGGGTAACCCTGGATCTCTGATCAAGTTTGGCGATGGGACGACCCCGATCCCATCACGGAACGTGATCAAGATCGTCGTTGCCCGCTGAGCGCGGGTCCCGGATCGGGCAGACGCTCGCGGAGCAAGTCCATGTAGCTCGGGTAACTCAGCCGGAAGGGCTGTGAAGTCATAGTCGAATGATTATTCGACTATGACCCGAATGCTGTCTTCAGCCTGTAGCGCGGCTCGATGGAACTCGCGGGCGGGCAGGTGGGAGCCTCAACGGGGCCCCTGTCGGCTGATAGGGAGATACCTGTCGGATCCCTTGGGGGAATCGCGGCCGAATACCTAGGCTCCTGCAACCCAATGGACCATCACCGGGGAACTCCTTCTCGGTCTGGTGAAGGCAAGCTGAGCTCGTACCCTGGAGGCCCGCCGGCCGCGCCGTTGATCGAGACTTGTGGGTCCGGCCAAACGGGAATATACTCCTGTTAAGTTCGTCCAAAGGGGAGTGAGTTCCAGCATGGCCATGATTCCGCGAGCCCTGAAGCTCGACCTGCCCGTCGGCCAGTCCGCGTTTCTGTGGGGCGCACGGAAGACGGGCAAGACGACGCTCCTGAGAAACCGATACCCAGAGAGCCTGTATTTCGACCTGCTTCAGACCGACCTGTTCCTCGAACTGAGCCGCGATCCATCACTCCTGCGGCAGCGGCTGCTGGCGGCCGACGGGGAAAAGCTGAGGCGCCCGATCATTATTGATGAGGTCCAGAAGGTGCCCGCCCTGCTCGACGAGGTGCATTGGCTGATCGAGAACCGGGGACTGGGCTTCATCTTGTCGGGCTCGAGCGCGCGGAAGCTGCGGCGCGGAAGAGCGAATCTGCTCGGTGGGCGCGCATGGCGCCATGCCCTGTTGCCACTCAGTTACCCAGAGATACAGGGGGAGCCAGGACCCGGGTCGCCGGGCCCACAGCTCCTGCAGATCCTCAATCGCGGCCTGTTGCCAAGCCACTACCTCCAGAGCCAATACCAAAGATCTCAGAAGGGCTACCTCGTCGACTACCTGAAGGAAGAGGTATTCGATGAGGCGCTGACGCGAAATGTCCCGGCGTTCTCGCGCTTCTTCGAGGCGATGGGGTACTCACACGGCGAGCTCACTGTCTTCGCAAACATCGCACGCGATTGCGGTGTGGACGCGAAGACGGTGAAGGAGAACTACCAGATCCTCGTCGACACCCTCGTGGGCATGTGGGTGACACCGTTCAAACGCAGGCAAGATCGCGGTGTCATTGTGCGGGCCTCGAAGTTCTATCTGTTCGACGTCGGAGTTGCAGGGGCGCTCGCGAATCGACGACTGGAGGCGGAACGAGGCGAAGAATTCGGAAGGGCATTCGAGCACTTCATCCTCATGGAATTGAAGGCTCATTCGGCATATCGAGAGCTGGACTATCCGATTCAATACTGGCGCACGAAGCACGGGTTGGAGGTGGACTTCATCCTGGGGGCTGGGGAGGTGGCGATCGAGGCAAAAGGGACGTCTCGGGTGGACAGGCGCGAATTGCAGCCACTGCGCAGGTTCGTCGATGAATACTCGCCGCGAAGCGCGATCGTGGTGTGCAACGAGGCTGCCGAGCGAATTCAGGATGGGATTCGGATCGTGCCCTGGAGGAAGTTCTTGAGCGAGCTGTGGTCGGGAGAGGATCTGTTCCCATAGATTGAGAACCCGGATCCGGATTCGACGTCAAAGGGCCCTCAACGCCCAGAATGTTCTGGCCGCCATCGGCAGAAGAAGCATCGCCTCTCGAGCCGCGCCAAATCTCTGCCACAGCTCCGGAACCCGGATTGTGGGTCCCGAGAACCCGATTCTCGCTGAATCACCACTGCTTACCGAGAGGCGTCCTCAGCCGTCAAGGGACTCCGACCAGGCGGCGGAAGGAGTACGAGCGCCTTCGTCGGCGCCGCTCCGTAGGCACGATGCCCACCACGGGAGCTGTGCTCGTCGCGTTGGCGGCGGCTGGTTGATGGGACACAACCAGCGCGGGACTCAGGCTCCGGGCTGTCGTTTCCAGCGGGCGACGGCGGCGACGCTGCTCATCGGCGCCGTGCCGGTCACCCACGATGCAGCTGCCCGAATTCACTCACGAAGCTCGCGGCCGGAGCCACCGCAGACTCGGGCAACGCGCTGGAGTGACGCTGCAGAGCACCGACCATCGCCGTTGGCACGCCCGTTGCTACTGGACCTGTACGAGCCAGCACAGGTCGGAGATCGGGAGGGAGGGAAGCTACAGCAGTCAGCACACTGTAAGCAGCCGGGTCAAGAACTGGCGGGCATCTGAGTAGCCCGGATTGGTCCGGCGCAATCGTAACTGATGGGAAATGATCGCCGACTGACGGGGAAGCTGGTCGGGCCGGCGAGATTTGAACTCGCGACTTCCTGAACCCCATTCAGGCGCGC
>CAZTOU010000093.1:0-10680 GCA_964615365.1 uncultured Spirochaetales bacterium | reverse complement strand
TCACCTCGGAAAGCCATCGGTCGAAATGGCACCGGAAGCATCTGCCAGCCTGCCGGCCAGACTGGTGCCAGGCACTCGACAAGGGCGGCACCCGAATCAAGAGCGCCGGATTGGATTACGGTGCCAGGCACCCGACAGACCAAGCGGCGAGTAACGGTGCCAGGCACCCGACCACCCGGGCACCCGACCACCCGGGCAAGGAAGAGGCCACCCCGCCAGCCAGACTGGTGCCCAGAATCACGGTGCCAGGCACCCGAATCAGGCACCCGAATCAGCCGGAGGTTCCTATCGGCTAATCTTTATCTGTCAGCTCCAGACACGCTTCTGCGGCTAGTTCGACCAGTTTCTCGCGAATACTCCAGCGGCTCTGCCAACCCCGATCGTCCCACGCCTCGCTGTCTAGGTTGTCACCTCCGTAGAGGATCTGGCCGATCTTCACATTTCGGAAGTGAGCCACCGCAAAGAGCGCCGCGGCCTCCATCTCGACGCCAAGACAGCCTTCGGATCGGCGCAACGCTGCGCGCGCTCGCGTCTCTCGATAGACCCCGTCTGTGGTCCACGTTTTGGCCAGCAGATACTCTACCTGATGGCGCGTCAGCACCCGTTCGATGGCTTTGACCGCCTCGGGCGTCGGTTCGACCTCCCGGCCCGGCGACAGGTAGTGGTAGGAGGTGCCCTCATCGCGCACGGCAGAGATCGGCACGAGCAGTTGGCCCACGGCGATGGTGCGGTCCAGTACGCCGGCGCCGCCACAGGCGATGAAGTTGCGACAGCCAAGCGCGATGGTTTCTTCGAGAATCGCGGCCGCCAACGGTGCGCCCACGCCTGGGTGAATCAAGGCGACCGGCTGCCCCTGAACCTGGTGTACGTAGATCGGGTGCGCCCCCATCTCACTCTTGAGAGCAGTGAGTTCCTCTGCCAGGCCCTGTTCCACGAAATGGTCGATCACGTCCTTGAAGAAGGTGATCACTCCGTGACGGGGCATGTTGTCTAGCGGCTTGATGTGCTCGCCCGGCTCGATGATTGCCTGGCGTTCGTCCATGTATTGCAGGATCGGATAGAGATTGTCTTGCATGCGCTGATCACTCGCTAGCGAATTTGTTCGACAGAGTGTGTCTCATTTCTCCCCTCGATCCTCTCCCGCGAGTCGCGCGAGCTGGACTTCGTCTTTATCGATCACATGGCCTTCCTCGTCGACGAGCCAGTATCGCCACCCCGGTTCCTCCTTCTCGACGTACACCCGCCGGACCCGAGACCACGGGTCTGCCCAGCCCGGTGCGCTGCCAGCGACGACCTCGAGCGGCACCCGCAGTTCCAAGGCGCGTTTCTCGAGGTCATGGAGCGTCGCTTCGTCGCGATGGACCCACGGTGCGGGGATCCTCTCGTCGAGGAAACCCCAGCAGAGTCGAACGGCTCCGTGGAGGCGCCCATACTGGTACAGCGCATAGAGAGACTTGACGTCCGCCTCGAGTCGCCGGCGAAGCTTGGTGGACTGCCCCTCGCGCAGGTACCTGCGCAGCACCTCCTCGTCGCCAAACGGGCGGCTGATGCCGCATGAACCCTGGACCAGCAGGCTCGTCGTGATCCGGAGCTTGCGGCCTCGTCGGTTGAGCTGCCTCGTCTTCTGAGGAGGTCCGAGCTCCGCCAGGCGACGCTCGCCGGGCTCGAAATCGAGGGCCCGCAGGAGCTTTCGCACCTCGACCGCTGCGATGATGTCATAGTCGGCGAGCTTCTCCTTGGCTACGGCGATCTCCTCGCCCATGAGGGTGGCGATCTCGCGCCGTCCCACGTCCACGAGCACGACCGCCTCGGGCCGCTTCGCGGGGAAGGCGTGAATCAGGATCCGCCGCATCCCGGCCAGGCGCTCGGCATGGGCCCGGCGCTTCCGCTCGAAATGCCTGCGGTTCGCCTTCATGACCGCCGGGTCGGGCCGCCTCTCGGCCCAGCGACGGGCCATGACGATCCGCTCTCGAGCTGCTTGCCGCGCCGAGCGAACCGCATCGTGCTTGCGGTCGAGCCCCCAGAGGCCGTCTTCCCGAGCCCGAACCGGTGCGCCCCGGCGCCAGTAGCTGGCCGAGTCGGCCGAGACCCGGCTTCCCTGGTCGCGCGCTCGGATGAAGGCCACGACATCATCCGGATGCATCGCGCTCCCATGGGCGTCGAGCACGCAGATCGCGATCCGCTGGGCCGACCAGTCGTTCGGGATCCCGTCGCGCCACGCCTCGTCGAGGGCCTGGGCCGTCAGCGGCTCGTCGGGCGATGGCAGCGGGCCTGGATTCGGCCGAACGACCTGGAGCCGAGGTGCCCTCGGCGGCCGGAGACCGAGCCGGAATGCCCAGAGATCGGCCTCGTCGTCGTGAGGATCGAGAGCGTAGAGGTCGCCGTCGCGATAGAGGGGAGGCCTTGCCGGCCTGCACCGCTTGAGCGAGGTGAGAGCTCGGTCCGCGGGCGCGACTCCGGCCTCTTCGAGCCGCTTCGCTGCCTCTTGGAGCGTGATGGGCTCTCCTCGTTCGAGCAGGGCGACGATGAGGAGCGCATAGTAGTTCGCGTCCGGGCTGCGCCTGGCCACCTCCACACTCGGCACCTGGATTCCGAGCGCTTCACAGTAGGCGTTGGTGGTGCTCATGACTGTTTCCAATGCTCGGTTTCACGGCGAGGGCCTGGGCGCCGCGCGCATCCACGCCAGCGCCCTCCTCACCCTACGCCAGTCGAGAGCCTAGCCCGGACTGTTCACGAAACCCTCTGTTGCCGGCTGACGGCCCGCCGCGCTTTCGCCCTCGATGCCCCCCCGGAGAACGCCGGGCAGGCAGAGCCCTGTGACCGGTTGTGTCACGGGGCTGGTGTAGGATGCGTGCCGTGCCGCCTCGTCCGTTGGCGGCCGCAGGGCGGGGGCGATCCAACGATGAAGTTCATTCACGCGGCGGATATTCACCTCGACAGCCCTTTGCGGGGGCTGGAGCGTTACGAGGACGCTCCGGTGGACGAGGTCCGCAGTGCGACCCGACAGGCTTTCGAAAACCTCGTGGAGCTCGCGATCGACGAGGAAGTCTCCTTGGTACTGCTCGCTGGCGATCTCTACGACGGCGATTGGCGAGATTACAACACGGGGCTCTTCTTCATCGGCCAGATGAACCGGCTACGCCACGCTGGAATCTCAGTCCACCTCGTCTCCGGCAATCACGACGCCGCAAGCCAGATCACGAAGAATCTGAAGCTCCCCGACAACGTCATCCACTACGATCACAAGAAGCCGCAGACGGTGGTCATCGACGAGCTCGGGATTGCGATTCACGGGCAGAGTTTCTCCGGCCGGAGCGTCGGCCAGGATCTGGCGGCCGCCTACCCCGCCGGGGACCCCGCGCTCTTCCACATCGGGCTCCTGCACACCAGCCTCGACGGACGCCCGCCCCACGACGATTACGCCCCGTGCTCTCTCGATACCCTTCACAGCAAGGGATACGGCTACTGGGCGCTCGGCCACGTGCATCAGCGCGAGGAGGTGTCGCGTGACCCATGGGTCGTCTTCGCCGGGAGCATCCAGGGGCGTCACGTCCAGGAAACCGGGCCGAAGGGCTGCACCCTGGTGACGGTCGAGGAGGGCGAAGTCACAGAGGTCGAGACTCAGGAGCTGGATCTCGTCCGGTGGGCCGTCGTCCGTGTCGACCTTTCGGACGCCACCTCGGGTGACTCGACGATCGAAGAGGTGCGCCGCGCCCTCCAGCAAGAGCTGGACGGGTCCGGGGGAAGGCTCGTCGCGGCGCGTCTGGTTCTCGAGGGCAGCTCGGAGGCCCACGCCGATCTCACCCGCGACCCGGAGCGGTGGATACACGAGTACCGCGCCCAGGCCTCGTCGCTCGCGAGCCCCGGTGTCTGGCTCGAGAAGGTACAGCTGCACACGCAGCGGCCGGTGAGCCTCGCCCGCCAACTCGAACGCGACGACGCCCTGGGCGATCTGCTGCGCATGATCGCCGGCCTCGAATCGGCCCCGTTGGAGCTCGAGAGCCTTGCCGAGGAGTTCTCGGATCTCAAGAGCAAGCTCCCGCCCGAGATCACCTCTGGAGAAGATGCACTCGACCCGACGGATCCCGAGCTGCTCAAAGCGGCCCTTTCCGAGGTGAAGGAAACCCTCCTGGCCCGGCTCCTCGAGGAAGGAGATCGGGCGTGAAGATTCTCGAGCTCTACCTCAAGGCGTACGGCCCCTTCACCGAGCAGCGCATCGATCTCTCGGATGGCAGCCACCAGCTGCATGTGATCTTCGGCAAGAACGAGTCCGGCAAGAGCTCGGCGCTTCGGGCGCTCACTCATCTCTTGTACGGCATCCCGCTTCGCTCCACGGATGACTTCCTGCACGACTACTCACAGATGCGCATCGGGGGACGCCTCTGCCATTCTGACGCGCGCGAGCTCGCCTTCCTCCGCAAGAAGGGGAGCAAGAACACCCTGCGCAGCTACGACGACGCCGAAGCCATCGAGCAAGGCGCGCTCGGGCCCTTTCTCGAGGGCGTTTCAGAGGAGTTCTTCACCCGCTTCTTCGGAATCGACCACCGCGTCCTCGTCGAAGGTGGACAGAGCCTCCTCGACTACGGGGGCGAGATCGGCAAATCCCTCTTTGCAGCCGGCCTGGGCTCGGGGAACCTGCGATCCGTGCTCTCCGGCCTCGAGGCAGAAGCAGGGGATCTCTTCAAGCCGAATGCGTCCAAGCCTCTGATCAATGCGGCGTTGGCCGAGCTCAAGGGGAACAAGGAGCGCATCAAGAAGGCCTCTCTCAAAGGACGCGATTGGAAGGAGCACGATCGGGCTCTTTCGGGCGCGGAGACCGAGCTGAAAACGGTCGAGAAAGAGCTGGCAACGGAACGGACCGCGCAGACCCATCTCGACCGCCTCCGCTCGGCCCTTCCTCTCCTCGCACGCCGCCGGCAGTTGCTCATCCAGATCCAGGAGATGGGGGCGATCGTCACCCTCGACGAGGGCTTCGAAGAGCGGCTCCGCGCTGCTCTCGAAACCAGGAGAAGTGCCGGAGAGACTCGGGCACGCGCTGAGCAAGCGAAGGAGAAGCTATCTGCAAGAGTGGCAGAGCTCGGGCTCGACGCCGAGTTTCTCGAGCACCGGGAGGCCATCGAGCTCTTCCGCGAGCGCCTCGGCAGCTACAAGAAGGCCAGCGGGGATCTTCCGAGGCGAGAGGGCGAGCGTGGGCGCCTGGAGAAGGAGCTGGCTGCAGAGCTCTCCGCCCTTCGGCCCGATCTGACCGTCGCGCAACTGGGCGAGCTTCGCGCTCCGCTCGCGCGGCGCCGACAGATCCAGGAGCTCGCCAACGAGCACGGTGTGCTGGTGGAGCGGATCGAAAGCGCGAACAAAGCCATCCGAACCGGAGAAGGAAAGCAGCAAGCCTCGCGCAGCAAGATCGCCAGCCTGCCGGAGGCGCGGGATGCAGGAGAGCTTCGTCGCGCCCTGGCCACCGCGCGCAGCCTCGGTGACATCGATGCCCAGGTGACCGCACTCGCTCTCCGCTGCGCGCGCGCGGGGCAGGAGTGCGAGACCGCGCTCATGGCCCTTGGCCTGTGGACCGGCAGCCTCGAAGATCTCGAGCGCCTGGCCGTGCCGGTGATGGAGACGGTCGAGCGTTTTCAAGGAGAATTCGAAGCGCTGCGGAAGGACCGCGAGAAGACCCTGGAGCGCAAGCAGAACGCAGACGTCCAGCTACGGGGTGTCGATGCCCGGCTCGAGGCCCTCCGAAAGAGCGGCGCAGTTCCGACCGAGGCGGAGCTCGCAGCGGCCCGCGAACGGCGCGACGCTGGCTGGCGTCTGGTGCGGCGGCACTGGATCGACGGTGAGGCGATCGAAAGCGAGATCCAGGCCTTCGCGGGCAGCGAGCCACTGGCCGATCTGTATGAGCGCAGCGTGCCGGCCGCCGACGAGCTGGCCGATCGGCTGCGGCGCGAGGCTGACCGCGTCGTCACCCAGGCGGAACTCGAAGCGCAGCGGGAGCAGCTCGAGCGGAGCATCCAGGAAGCCACCCAGGGGCTGGCCCCGCTCGAAGCATGCGAGAACGCCCTCGCCGAGCAGTGGCGGGCGGCGTGGCAGTGTGCCGGCATCGAGCCCAACCCGCCCCGCGAGATGCTCGCGTGGCTGCGGCGGCAGCAGAAGCTCATCGAGGAGGCCGCAAGCCTACGCAGGGAGAGAGAAGAGCTTCGCGCTCTCGTCGAAGCGCGGGCCGCACGCCGCGACGAGCTTCGGACCGCCCTGCGTACACTCGGCGAGCCCCTTGACGAGGAGGGAGACGAGCTGGCCCGGGTGCTCGCCCTTGCCGAAGAGGTGCTCCTGTCCATCGAGGATGCGGAGAGCCGGCGCGCCGAGCTGAAGACGGCCATCGACGAAGGCGAGGCGACGCTCAAGGAGGCCCGCTCCACCGAGGCGGAAGTCCAGGAGCGCCTCCAGAGCTGGCTCGACGAGTGG
This sequence comes from uncultured Spirochaetales bacterium, assembly GCA_964615365.1. Lineage (GTDB taxonomy): Bacteria > Myxococcota_A > UBA9160 > UBA9160 > UBA6930 > CAVXZE01. Next base: position 4,227 of record CAZTOU010000093.1, on the reverse strand, counting down.
AATACCGCCGTGGACGGCCTGGGGCTCGACCGCAGTGCGCGCCCCGCAAGCGCACTGGATGGCTTGGATGCACTGAAGGCCCTCTTCGAGAACAGAAGAGAGATCGAGCTGCTCGACGGACGCATCGGCGGAATGAAGCGAGACACCCAGGACTTCGAGGCCGAGGTGCGTGGCTTCATCGGCTCGCACGCTCCCGACCTGGAGAGCCAGCCTGTCGAACAAGAGGTTTCCTGGCTGGGACGAAGGCTCTCGGACGTCGACAAGCAGGAGACCCTTCGCGCCCAGTTGAGCGAGCAGATCGAGGAGCAGGGACAGCGTGCTGAAGACGCGAAGAGAGAGCAGACGAACGCAGAGCAAGACTTGATGCGCCTGCGGCAGGAGGCCCGGTGCTCCGACGACGCAGGGCTCGAGGACGCCCTGCGCAGCTGGCAGGCCCATCAGGGCGCAAGGATGAAGATCGACGAAATGGAAGAACAGCTGGTCGAGATCGGAGCCGGTACCTCGATCGAGCAGCTCGAAACCGAGGCGGAAGAAGTCGACGCCGATTCACTGCCGGGTCAAGTCCAGGAGCTTCAGCAGAAGATCGAAACACTCGATGCCAGACGGTCCGAGCTGATGGACAAACGCGCGACAGCTCGCTCCGCCCTGGAGGCAATGGATGGAAGCGCGCAGGCCTCAGAGGCGGCAGAAGAAGCGCAGGGGATCCTCGCGAGGCTACGCCGAGACGTAGAGTGCTACATCCGGCTGCGTCTCTCCCGTTCGATTCTCCAGCGAGAAATCGAGCGATACCGAAAGGAACACCAGACACCGCTTCTCATGCGCGCAAGCGAATTCTTCCGGGCGCTCACCGCCGGCTCTTTCACCAGCCTTCAGAGCCATTACGGAGACGACGACCAGCCGCAGCTCGTGGGTGTCCGCGACAACGATCGCAAAGTCGACGTCAGCGGAATGAGCTCAGGAACCCGCGATCAACTCTTCCTGGCCCTCCGCCTCGCCACACTCGAAGAGTACCTGGGACGCTCCGAGCCCATGCCCTTCATCGTCGATGACGTCCTGGTGAACTTCGACGACGAACGCGCCCAGGCCGCTCTAGAGGTACTCGCCCAGCTGGGAGAGCGAACGCAGGTTCTCCTGTTTACCCACCATGAACGGATCCGGGAGCACGCGGAGGGGCTTGGTGAGAGGGTGGATGTTTCGGTATTGGAGGCGAGTGGGGGGTAAGGGGCTGGCGGGGTGGAGAGGGAGGCCGGAGGTTGCGCGTTGGTTTCGAGCTCGGAGCGCCGTACAGCAGGCGCAAAGAGCAGCCACCTTCGGGATCCGGCTCGCGCTCTCGAAACGCTACGCGCCTGGTTTTCCTGAGAGTCTCGTCAGCGACCGCCTCGAGGGTCTATCCAGGGGCAACGCCCCTCGCGCAGATGGGTGGTGCGAGAGCTTCCATTCTTTCCAGCTCTCAGGCAGCGCCGCCAATCGCTTTGGGCGCCCACCGGTCGCATCCGCGTTGTAGCGCAGTGATCTCGATGGCCTCACACAGGGCCTCGAAGCCGGCGTCGAGATTCGGAGCGCCGGAGACATCGTCCGTGCCAGTCAGCCGCCCGAGTTCCGTACTGAAGCGCCGCGGGTGTGCGTCGTGCAGAAGATGCCAGTAGTCGCGGATCAGTGGACGGCGCTCGTGCAGAAGGTTCCTCTTGGGCAGCTGATCACTCTTTTCCCTATTTACTTTCGGGGCCGCGGGAAGCAGGTTCCAGAGGTCGTTGCTCTGCCAGAGCGAGAATGGGATCACGTGGTCCACATCGAACTTGCCGCGGAGTGGCCGCTCGCTCCAGACGCAGAGCCTGTCGCGCGAAGGGAGGGCCTCGAACACCGCGCGGGCGGTGCGCGTATCTCTCTCGGATTCGGGGGGCGTCAGCAGCACACGCAGGGCGCACTCCATCGTCTGCTGCGGCGTTGCTGTCTCGCCGGCAGCCGCCCCTGCAAGCCGCTTCGTCAGCTCGGCCCAGCGTACCAGGAGGGAATCGCGCACCCAGTGGCTCATCAGCGCGATCTCCTGCCAGAGCGTTTCGTTCACCAGGATTGTCCGCGCCGCTGCGTCGTAGTCGAAGAGTGGCCCCGAGGTGCTGCGCCCGGCATGGTGGACGGGGCCGGTGTGAATGGCGGTGCGAAGCTTGCCGAGAGTGCCGCCGAGGAGCTTCCATCCGGCCGCGTCGCCCCCTCGTCCCTCGAGCCGGCCCGAATGCCACGCCTCCAGAAAGCCCGGCAGCCCGCCGGAATGGCGAAAGTGCTCCATCAGCCCGTCGAGCTCGCGCGCGAAGCCCAGCTTGTGCCGCTGCTCCTTGGCCTCGCCCTGCATCTGCGGAAGAAAGGTGGGGCTCTCGAAGAGGGGCCAGTAGTAGGTGATCCACAGCTCGGCCACCGCGTCGATGGGGACGGCCACCTGCCCGTCTGCCCTCCAGCGCACGCGGCGCGGCTGGGTGGTGGCGATGTCCGTCAGCGCTCGCAGCAGGGCCAGCTTGTAGGTGGCGACCTTCTTGTCGCCGCGCAGCACCCCCTCGATGCGGTCGAGTGGCCGCGGGCTCTCGCCCTTGCCATCATGAACGAGTTCGAAGAGCAGTGTCGCCCATTGCACCCCGCTGCGGCCGAGGCTGTCTTCATCCTCCCAGCGGCCCAGGGTGCGGAAGCCGGCCCGCTGAAAGAGCAGATCGAGCTCCCCAGCATGCACTCCGCTGAAGTACCGCCTGAGCGCATCGCGCCCCTCTTCATCGAGGTCGTCGCGCCGGGTCGGGATCGACGCCAGCACGCGGCCGCCCGGCCGGAGGAGGCTGCGCAGCGAGAAGACCGAATCGAAGAGGGCCGCTCGGGGCAGGTGCTGGAGCACCGCCGCACAGACCACGCCGTCGAAGAGACCGCCGAGACAGTCAAGATCCTCCGGCAGACCATCGGGGAGCGAGCCCTCGAAGAGACGCCCTTCCAGCTCGGGGTGGGCCCGAACCGCCTCCTCCCTCATCTCGGCCACGGGCTCCATCCCATACGCCTGGTGACCCTCGGAGACGAGGAAGGCCAGATCACCCCCCGCACCCGCGCCGATGTCCAGGATTCGATCGTCCGGATCGAACGCACGAGGGATGTGCCGCTCGACACCGCCCTCTCCTCTGCGCGCCATCGAATGACGCCGGGCGATCTCGCTGGCGTTTGCGGCGTATGCTTGGAGGGTGGTCTCGTCCATTGTCACGAGGATAACGCCCCGGATCTAGATCAGAACGCCCGAACTCTCATGGATCTGAAGCCAAGCGATCGGTCGACGGAGACTCGCGCCCGCGAACTATCTGCCGTGCGTGCTGTTTCCGCACGCCTCAGCCGCGCATTGGGCCGCGCGGCGATCCGGGTCAAATCCCCCACATCCGAACGGGTGGTGTCACGACTCTTTGCCTTGCGGACAGAGCAGCCAGGGGCGACCGCGCCGGCCTCTCCGCTCTACTTCCCGTTCCCCGCCAATCATTTTCACCACCTTCGCCCGCTCCTGTGAGAACCTACTTCGAACCGGCGCTCTTGGATTCGGCGGAGGCTTCGATCCCCCCAGCCTTCGCAAGCGAAGGTGGCCGGTGCGGTGGCATAGCGCCACGTTGGCGTATCAGGCGCGGAAGGTTGATGCTGATAAGTCTGGGCTGGAGGATTCGCTGAGCTCCATGGTCACGAGAGGCGCGACTTTCGTCAGCTGGGCTGCCGATGCTGCGAGGCCAAGAGGCATGCAATCGGCTGACACGCATTCGGAATTGATTTGCCCTTCCTGACCCTCGAGGACCCCAACGCGAAGATCAAGGGCTCGCGGGACCCGCTCGGCGCTCAGCCCATCTGGATCGCGTTTGCGCGCCACGTCGTCACCAACGTGACGGCGGCCGCCAGCTCGGTGCGCGGCTTCACGATCCTGCTGCTCGCCAGGCATCTTGGCGCCCGGTTGATCGAGGACGGTGTGGTGCCTCAGGAGGAGATGCTCGATGTCTTTCTCCGCATGGAGCAGCTCGGTGCGTACGCGCGCCACGTCGGGAACGATGTCGAGGGTGACATCCGCGGAATCGAGCGCGTCAAGAGCTTCCTCGACGAGCATCGGAAGCGTGTCTTCATCCAGGTGGACCGCCGCGGGCTGATTCTTTCGGACCAGAAGGTCTATGGGCTCTGGGGCGGTAGGGTCGAGGGCTGGCGCGGTGGCCCGTAAGGTCGTGGCCTTGTCTGTAT
>CAZTOU010000092.1:0-10682 GCA_964615365.1 uncultured Spirochaetales bacterium | reverse complement strand
CACGGACCGCTCGCTCTCCCGCTGGCGTCACTACCGCATCCGCGAAGAGGCGAGCGCGTCGCACTGGGAGATGTGGAGCGATGAGGGACCGGCTCGGACGCTTCTCGAGCAGATCGCAGCGGATCCCGATCCGGGAGGAGTTCCCGAGGAGATGCTCGAGGGACGGAGGCTCGGGGCGCCGAAGGTGGCGCCCGGACTCGATGCCTCGACTCTCGAAAAACTGAAGGCATTGGGCTACGTGGAAGAGCCTCGCCAGCCCGAGCCGGGACGACAGGTGGAGGACGGCAAATGAACGGCAGAGAAAGAATCTTGACCGCGCTCTCGAGGGAGGTCCCCGATCGGGTGCCCCACCTCGAGCTGGCCTACAACGAGGAGTCCGTCATCAAGATCGCCCGTCACTTCACGGACGATCTGCCGAAGCCGGACTACATCCAGCGGATGGACCTGGCCAGCAGGGTCAAGCTCTTCGATGCCGTTCTCCTCGTCATGGAAGAGCTGGACGTCGATGGGCTCACGATGAGGATCTTCCCCGAAACTCGAGCCATCGACGAAGATCACTACATCGACGACTGGGGCGTCACCTTCCTGCTCAACCCGCACGGGGAGGCAGTCGTGGTGGATGGGCCGATCCGGGAGCCATCCGACCTCGACCGCTTCCAGCCGCCGAAGATCAAGGCCTCCGATCTCGCCGCCCTCTCCTACTGCACCCAGCGCTTCCAGGGAACGCGGGCCAGCATCCTCGCCCTGCAGGACCCTTTCCGCAGGAGCTGGAACATGCTGGGGGGAATGCCGAATCTGATGATCTGCTACGGCACGGACCCGAAGCTGGTCCACCGGGTGGCTCGGATCGTCACCGATTACACGCTCGATGCGATCGCGCTGGGAGCGGAGCTCGGAGCCGACCTCATCACCATGGACGGCGACCTCGCGCACGAGACCGGGATGCTGATCTCTCCCGATCACTTCCGCGAGTTCCTCAAGCCCTACTACGCGGAGCTGATCGAGTTCATCCACGGCAAGGGCCTCAAGGTCTTCAAGCACACCGACGGCAACCACTGGAAGATCATGGAAGACCTGATCGAGGTGGGGTTCGACGGTATCCATCCGATTCAGCCCCAGTCCCTGGATCTCGCCCAGGTCAAGAAGGAGATCGGACACCGCATCTGTCTCCTCGGCAACATCGACTGCCGGGAGACACTGGTCTCCAAGAGCGTCCGTGAGGTCGAGGAGGAAGTCCGGCAGGCCATTCAAGCCGCCGGTCACGGGGGGGGCTACATCATCTCCTCCTCCAACACCATCCATCCGGAGGTCGAGGCGGAGAACTACATCGCCATGGTGAAGGCGACGCACAAGCACGGCGTGTACGGAACGGCCGACCTTTCCTGAGCGGCTGGGGCGACGGGGGGATGCCATGACCAGGCCGAATCTGACCTTCTTCGTCGAGGTCGAGCTGGAGCCCCTGGAGGAGATCTTCGGAAGGCCCGAGGTGGTGCCGTTCCTCGCGGAGCAGCGCTGCGCCATCTCGATGGGGCTGCTCGATCTCTCGCCCCGCCGCGCCGCGGTGGTGCGAGAGCTCGAATCGAAGGGGATTCCGGTCACGGGGTGGCTGCTGCTCGATCTCGAAGACGGCTACTGGCTGAACGCCGACAACGCCGACCGCGCCCGCGAGCGCTGGCGGGAGACGGCCGCCTGGGCCGAGCGCGAGGGTCTGCGGCTGCCGCGCATCGGCCTGGACATCGAGTTCCCCCGCTCCGAGTCCGAGGGCGCGGTGCGGGACCACCGGCGGGCTTTCTTCTCGATGATGCGGCGCCGGCGGCCGCGGGAGCTGGTGCGCAAGGCCGAGGGCGACTACGCCGAGCTGGTCCGCGAGATCCGCGAGAGCGGCCGCACCGTCGAGGTCTATCAGTTCCCGCAGCTCCTCGACGAGCGCGCCGCCGGCAGCACGCTGCTGCGCCGCTCCCTCGGTCTGGTGGACGTCTCGGTCGACGCCGAGGTGTACATGCTCTACTCGACCTATCTGGGCCGCGCGGGAGCGCAGATCTACTTCGCCGACGCGCCCTGCATCGCCGTCGGCGTGACGGGGGGAGGAGTAAACGCCAACAACCCGGAGGCCTTCCCGCGCTTCCTCTCCTTCGAGCGCCTCGCGGAGGATCTGCGCGCCGCCGCGGCCCACACCCGGGACGTCTACGTCTTCTCCCTGGAGGGCTGCGTCGAGCGAGGCCTGCTGGCGCCCATCGCGGAGATCGACTGGGAACAGCCCGCGTCAGCGCTTCCGCCCGAGGAGCAGCGAAAGGCCCGGAGGGGGCGGCGCTACGCGCAGTGGCTATTCCGCGCTGAGCCCCTCTTCGACTTCCTCCTCCCCTCCCGGCGAGGCGCTGGTAGCCAGAGCTGACGCACCGTAGTCCACGTAGATCGGCGAGGACCAGGCGCGCTCGCGGACGGGGGCGAGACAGTCGTCCTCCGCCGGGGTGCGGTAGCTCCCCGAGCAGATCGTGACCGAGGTGGCGCGTCCCTGCGCATCGAACTCGGTACTCATGGGGGCGCCGTTGATGGCCGGCGTCGGCTCCTGGAGGGCGCGCGCGTAGTAGACGACGTCGCGTCCCACCGCAGCGAACTCCTCGTCCTCGAAGCGCACCACGCAGCCGGCCGGATCCGGATCGCACTCGAAGCGCCTCCAGGGATCCTCGATCAGGTCGTCCACCCGCTCGCCGGGACGAGACTGCGGACGAATGCGAACCACCTCGATGGCAGCGATGGCGTGCTGCTCGTCGCTCGGGTGATAGCAGTGGCCGTGGCAGAGCTGATCGATTCGCTCTTGCGAAAGGCCCGTCTGCGCACTCTCCGGACAGCCGGGCTTCTGCACCGAGGCGCCCACCGCCCGCACCTCGAAGCGCGGGTTCTCTCCCAGGCGAATCTCGCTTCCCATGGGCCGCGAAACGGCGGGATCGTTGACCAGGTCGAACCAGAGCAGGATGCGCGGTCCGCTGGTGGCGTATACCTCGCGACGCTGGAGCGCATCGAAGACCGCCTCCTGGGTGCGCCCCTCCGAGTGGACCGCGACCAGCCCGCCCGGGTACCAGAAGCTCGCGACGCGCTCGGCGCCGGGCCCGCCGGCGGCGTCGGGCGGCACCGGCTGCGGGCGCATCGGATCCTCGACGCTCTGACCGGTCCCGGCGATCCGTTCGACGAGCCCCTCGACCATCCCCGATGCCGCACCCACCGTGTCGGTCTGGAGGTGCCGGTCCTCCTGCCTGTAGCCGGTACCCGGACGGCCGGTGTGGTTGTCACTCGAGGCCAGGAACCCGTAGCGATAGCGTAGCGGCCGCCCCTGATCGTCGACCTCGTCGAAGTTGGTGAGCGCGAGGCCGTACTGGACGCTGCTCCCCGCCCGGTAGCCGAAGGAGGGCTTGAAGCAGTCCCGGCATTGCCCGCAGTCGAGCCACTCCTCCGGCTCGGCGTCGGGGAAGACCCTCTCCAGCGCGATGTCGGCCTCGAGCACCAGCCGCTTCGCCTCCTGGACCCGCGCCTCGCACTCCGTCTCGGGGAGATCGCCGCAACGCTCGCGCATGATCTCCCCCGCGCGCCAGCAGCACGGGAGGTAGCCCGGCGTCGGCTCCGGACACACCGGCTCGCCTCCGTCGCCCGTCTCGATCGCACGCGTCCCGCGATACTCCTCGGAGTTCCCGTGCCCGGACATCAGCTCGATGACCGGCTGTCGCTCCCGGTCGTAGTGGGCTCGGCTGAGCTGCTTGTCGAGCGTGCTCCCCATCGGTGTGTAGGAGCCCCAGGTGGTTCCGTGGGGAATCACCAGCACCTCCAGGTTCCACTGGGCGAGCTTCTCGAGAAGCACGTCGGGCGTGGGTGCACGTTCAGAGCAGTCGGGGGGGAGCTCCCGCGTGTCGACGCCCGACTCACAGACGGGAAGCGCCTCCACCCGGTCTGCCAGCCACCCCAGGTCGGCGTAGAAGCGCCAGTTCAGGGGATCCAGCCAGCGGCCCATGGCAGCCTCCTGGCCGGCCGCGACCCATTCCTCCTGGATGGGAGCGGCGCGAGAGTTGATGGGCCGCGCCGGCAGCTCGTCGTCGTCGAGCCCCGGATAGATCACGCAGCGGTGGCCGTAGTGAGTCGCGGGCGTCTTTCCGACCTGCGTCCACTCGAAGCCCAGGAAGGCCACCAGATCCGGGTTGGCGGGGTCACCAGCCCGCGCGTTGCACTGGCGAAGGGTTTCCTTCTCGGCCGCCCAGTGCTCCGGCGTCAGCGATTCGCCGTGGTCGGTGAGCGCGAAGAAGTCGAGGGCCGAGCAGTGACGGGCGAAGTCACAGGCGTCGGCCGGCGGGTGCGCGCCCTCTCCGCCGACCAGGGGGAGCGACCACGCGAAGGCGTCGAGTGAGTAGGTAGTGTGGGCGTGGAGATCGCCGAAGAGGATCTGCTTCGGCTGCACCGGGCGGTCCGCACCGGCCGCGCGGGCGAGTCGCTCCCGCGCTGCATCCTGCGCCCGTGCCGCGGCGGCAAGCGATTCCGCTCCGCGCGGCGCACCCTCGATCTCGCCCGGCGGGCGGTCGCCGCCCCCGCACGCCAGAAGCACCATGACTGCCAGGAGAAAGCTCGATCGGATCATGAGGCTCCTCAGTTCGACGGAGACCTTGCGGCGCATCAAGAACCCTCCTCCGGATCCATCAGATTGATTCGCGCCTGCTCGACGAGCGCGCCAATCCTCCCCTCCGCGGCTTCGTCGAGTGGATCGAACTCCACCGCGAAGCCCAGCGGCTCGTCCCCTCGAAGGGCGAATCGAACGACCCGGCCAGTGGCCCTCGCAGGGGGGGCGCCGTCCTGGAGATCCAGGGAGAGCTCGACCGCGGCGTCCAACGGCACAGTCTGGTCGGTGCGGAGCAGGCAGCCGTGAGCCGAGAGGTTGTCGGTCGCGGCCCGAAACGCCGCGCCCTCGAACGAGCAGCTCGCCTCGATCCGAATGGGAAACCGCGAAACTCGCCGACGTTCGAGAACGAAGCCGCTGCTGGGTCGCCATTCGGGCATTGCTCCTCCTCCGGAAACGGAACCTCGAGAACCCTGGCGAGGCCCGCGAGCCTCAGTCGGCCGTCATCAGCGGCACGAAGTGGACGGTGACCTGATCCGCGCCTTCCACGAACGAAGCGAGGTCTCTGGCCTTGTCCGAGAGCGCCTGCTGCTGACTCATGGAACCGTAGATGGCGACGAAGACGCTGCCATCCCTGGCGGACACTCTCGTCTGTGGAAACTCCGCGATCAGGGCCGCCTCCACCTGGGCCGCCAGCACGTGGTTGTCGAGGATCTTCTCCGTCTCGAGAGTGGCCTGGAAGGCCGGCTGCGCGACGTTGTGCGCGATGAGCTTCACCGCATCGTCGACGGACAGCGCACGGAGGTGGAGGACGAGGCCGTACAGGCTCGGATCACGGGTGTCTATGCCGTAGAGGTGCTGGCTCCACCCCGAGCGCTCCTCATCGATCCGTTCGAGAGTCCGCCGGGCTTCCTTCGCGGAGCCTCCCTCCCGCCGAATCAGCTCCTGGATCCGGTCTTCCGGGTCGGCGAGAATCCGGACGTTGAGCACGGATGGGACCTGCTGTAGGAAGAACTGACCCGCGAAGCCGTGATACACCACATTTCCCCGGCGCACGTGCCGAAGCAGGGCGGCGCGGACGTACGCGACGTAGCGCTCCTTGCCGAAGCGGTAGCGATCCAGGATCGAGGGCGCGTCACGCACCGCCCGGAGAAGCTGGAGCTGGGGAATGTTGAATTGCTCGGAGGCCTCGAGGAGGACCTCCCGAGAGATGCATTCGTAACCGAGCTGCTGCGCGAGCTTCTCCGCCACGTCCTTCCCGTGGCTGTAGGAACCTCTCGAGATCGTGATGATCGGCATGACACGCTCCTGTCTGTGATCCGCCCCGAGACTGGTGCGCTACGATTTCGCGTCTGCTTCGGCCTTGGCGGCCAGCGCCTCGAGGTTCTTCTTCACCTCGGGCGTCGTCTGGAATGCGGGCAGCTGCGCGGCGAACTTGATGGTGCCCACGGCGTCGTCGACCGTCATGGGAGGTAGCTGGACCACGATGTCGTAGAGATCCGCCTCGCTGGGATCGACACCGTAGAGGTGATGGCTCCACTTTCGCCGTTCCTGATCGGCCCGGGCGACGCGCTCCCGCGCCTCCTCTTCCGCGACCCCGTCCCGACGGACCACTTCCTGGACCCGGTCCTCCATCGGGGCGATCACTCTCACCTTGAGGACCGAGGGAGCGTCCCGCAGCAGGAGGTGCCCGGCGAAGCCGTGGTACACCACGTCGCCGCTCTTCACCCGTCTAAGGAGCGCCGCGCGGACGAAGCCCAGGTAGCGCTCCTTGCCGTGGGTGAGGCGATCCAGGATCGACGGGGCGTCCTCGATGGCGTGGACCAGCTGGATCTCCGGGATGTCGTACTGCTCGGAAGCCTCGAGGAGGACCTCTCGCGAGACGCAATCGTACCCGAGCTCTCGAGCCAGCTGCTCCGCGACGTCCTTGCCACGGCTGTACGATCCCCTGGAAACCGTGATGATCGACATGGCGCGCTCCTCTCGAAGAGAACCCTGCGGGCGGTAGCCCCGATCGGACGTGATCCCTGCAACCCCCGAAGGCGCCCACGGCGATTCCCGAACGCACGGCCCGTCTCATCGAGACATCCGTTCGCGACGGCCCCGACACCCCTCTCAATATAGCGTCGATCGAGAGGTGGAGGATGGCGGCTGGATGCCAGCCGCCTCCTCCAATCGGGATCAGCTGGGCGGACCCGTCGGGACGTCCTTGAAGGGGATGCCCTTGTCGACCCGCGGCTCCCCCGGCAGCCCCAGCACCCGCTCCGCGATGATGTTGCGCAGGATCTCGTCGGTTCCCGCGGCGATGCGCAGACCGGGCGTAGCGAGGTAGGCGAGCTGACATGCGTAGCTCTCGTCCATCAACGAGCCCGCCTGGCCCTGAAGCTCCACGCCGAAGCTGGCGACCTGCTGATTGAGCGGCGCAATCACCAGCTTGCCGATCGAGCCCTCCGGACCGGGCTCCTGTCCGCGCGAGAGCGCGGTCAGGGTGCGGTAGCTGGTGTACTTGAGCCCGTTGGCGCGGATGTAGAAGTCCGCGATCCGGTGGCGGACGCCGGCGTCGTCGATCGCCTTGCCCGTCTCCGTCTCGACCGCCTGGGCCAGCCGGATCAGATCTTCGGCGCCGAGGCTGCGGCCCGCGCCGCCGGTGACTGAGCGCTCGTTCATCAGGGTCGTGATCGCCACCCGCCAGCCGTTGCCGATCTCTCCGACGCGGTAGCTGTCGGGGATGCGCACGTCGGTGAAGAAGACCTCACTGAAGGCGCTGGTACCGCTGATCTGCTTGATCGGGCGGATGTCGACGCCGGGCGCGGTCATGTCCACCATGAAGTAGGTGAGCCCCGCGTGCTTGGCGACATTCGCGTCGGAACGGGTGACCACCATGCCGTAGCGGCTGTAATGCGCGCCCGTGGTCCAGATCTTCTGGCCGTTGAGGATCCACTCATCGCCCTCCTGCACCGCCTTCATTCGGAGGCTCGCCAGATCCGATCCGGCGTCCGGCTCACTGAAGAGCTGGCACCAGATGTCGTCTCCACGGGCCATCCGCTCGAGGTGCTTGCTCTTCTGCTCGTCCGTGCCGTAGGTCATCAGGGTCGGAGCGAGCATTCCCAGGCCGATCCCGAACAGGTTCACAGGAGTGCGATATTTCGCCTCCTCCTGGCCCCAGATCACGTTGTGGATCGAGCGCAGCCCCCGGCCACCGTATTCCACAGGCCAGGTCAGGACCGCCCAGCCGTTGTCCTTCTTGCAGGCCTGCCACTCCTGCGCCTTCTTGACGGTGTCGGGATCGCCCCGCTCCATCAGGTCTGCCGGAACCTCGCCGAGAGCGAGGGGGGTCGCGTTGGCATCCAGAAACGCCCGTGCTTCGGCTCGGAACTCAGCCTCTTCCGGAGTATCGTCAAAGTCCATGTCCAGACTCCTTAAGCGGCCTTGCGGGCCTGCTTGGCGGTGAGGTGTTGAATCAGCTTGTCTCGCCAGTGGTCGGGTGAGCCGAGCACCACGGCCAGGTGCTTGGCCCGGCGGTAGAACATGTGGCAGTCGTACTCCCAGGTGAACCCGACGCCGCCGTGCAGCTGGATCATCTCGACGCTGCACAGGTCGAACGCCTGGGTGGCGCTGACGCGGGCGCTACAGGCGGCGAGGCCCAGCTCGTCTGCGTCGTTCTCCAGGGCCCACCCGCCGTAGTAGCAGTTGGAACGGGCCAGCTGGAGGGCGACGTACATGTCCGCCATCCGGTGTTTGAGCGCCTGGAAGGAGGCGACCGGGCGGCCATAGGCGTAGCGTCCGAGCATGTACTCCCTGGTCGTCTCGAAGGCCTGGTCCGCCCCTCCCAGCTGCTCGAAAGCCATCAGGACCGCGGCGCGATTCAGAACGTTCTGCACCGCCTCCCAGCCTTCCCCTTCGGCGCCCAATAGCTCGGCGGGCGCGTCGGCGAAGGTGATGTTTGCACTGGCGCGGGTGGGATCGATCGATTCGACCGACGTCTTGGTAACACCCGCCCCCTCCAGATCGACCAGCACCAGGGAGATCCCCTTGGCGGTCTTTGCCGCGACGACTGCGAGGTTTGCGACGTTGCCATCGGGCACGGCGATCTTCGTGCCGCTCAGCTTCCCTCCTTCGAAGCCGGCCTGGACCTGCTTCGGACCGGGCTGCCCCATCCCCTCCGCGATCGCCAGCGTGCCGATCCGATCGCCGGAAGCCAGATCCGCCAGGTACTTCTGCTTCTGCGCATCGCTGCCGTTTTGAAGGATGGCCTCGGTGGCCATGTACACCGACGAGCTGAATGGGATTGGCAGCAGCCCGCGGCCTACCTCCTCGGCAATCAGCACCAGCTCCAGATGTCCGAAGCCCGCGCCGCCGAACTCTTCGGGAATCACCGCGCCGAGCCAGCCCAGCTCCGCGGCGTTCTTCCAGAGCTCGGGATCGTACTCGGCGTCCGTTTCGAGGATGTTCCGGTTTTTCTGCAGTGTCTCCTGGTCCCTGACGAAGTCACGGACCGTCGACTGCAGAAGCTTCTGATCTTCCGAGAAATCGAAATTCAATGTAGGGGTTCTCCGGTTTCGGGCGCTACGTCCGCCGTCATTATAACCCCACCTCCAACGCTGCCGCCAAGAAGCTCGGAGCGGCATTCGGGTTCGATAAGGCACTTGCGGGTTTCGCGTGGGTTCCGAACGGAACCAAGATCGCGCGCGCCGAATGCGACTCCTCCGGAACTGGACTTTGGAGGACATGGGATTCAGCGATATCTCGGGAAGCCTCCCGCCCCGCAGCCAGCCGCGCGCCCAGAAATCACCCCGCCTCGGGGTCTCACGCAGGGGGTTGACATGAGACCCGTACCCGGGCATTGCGCAGATTCCCAGCTTGAAGTTCCGATCTCCTTCCCTCGGTGTGGAATCTCACGCTTGGGTGGCACTAGTTTCTGGCACTAGTTCTTTGGGTTTCTGGTTTCTGTGGAAGCGGCAGCAGCCCCGCGGGAAACCAAGACCCCCGTGATCCCATCAATCTTCCGGTCTTCGGCGGGATGCCAGGCTGCAAGCCGTACTAGGAGTCAAGGGCAGGGGGCGGCGGCCAACGCCGAGCCATCCTCGTAGCTGAAAGGAGTGGCCACCCTTCGAACTGCAAGTCGCACCCCCCCGCGGCTGCGATGAGAAGTGGGAGCAAGAAAATGGTGACGAAAGAAATCCCGGAGCTCTGGTCGTGATGGCTCCTTGTGGTTGTTCTGTCTCGGAACTGCCGAGAGTCGCACACGGCGTACCCTCGCAACTTGCACCTCAATCAGAAGAGACAGCGGCCACCGCGGTTGCGATCGAAGACAGGCTGGAAGATTTCGACTCGGGGGACGCGGTCGATGCCTTCACTTCCGAGGTGTGATCTGTCAGAGTGATTTGAGCCGCCTGAGCCTCTGAGATGAGAGATACTCTTGCCACCGGACGAGGAGGGATCCAATGGCCAGGGGAGCAGGAGAGTCCGCAGAGAAGATCATAGAGGACATCCGGAGGAGGACCCGTCGGAAGTTCTCAGGGGAAGAGAAGATCCGCATCGTGCTGGAGAGATCACTACACCTACCCGATGATCGAGAAGATGGACAGAAGAGCTCTCGTCCACGTCTATACGGCAGCCCGTTTCACACTCGGGCCCAAGGTCTTTGACACGATCCTCGTACTTTCACTCGATGAGAACAGAGTGATCCACGAAGTCCAATTGAGCTTTTCCGGAAAGCGATGAGATCCTGGTCGTCCCTTCTCACTACTGGCGACGACGGTGCAACGGTTTGCACATCAGTCGGACGGTTCACTTTACCTCACACGACCTTCTCGAGCGCTGAAAGAGCCACCCGGCGGCGTGGTCTCTTCCTCGGCGTGCTGCTGCTGGGGCTCCTGGTGCCTCCCCTGCCGGGCGCTGCGGCCGACAGGCGATCGCGCTGCACCGATGGCACCGTTCCGAAGTGGTGGTCCAACTACCGCGCAGAGGGGAAAGAACAAGGCAAGCTCACCGGCGGGGGCAGCGAGCGGCGAAAAAGCCAGGGAAAGGCCGAGGAGGCGGCGGAGGCGTCGGCGAGGCGAGTGCTGTCGGGGTGGCTCGAGCGCCG
>CAZTOU010000091.1:0-11041 GCA_964615365.1 uncultured Spirochaetales bacterium | reverse complement strand
CGTCACCAAGTCGAACTGGGGCTTCGAGTTCGCCTGGATCGAGGGAGTGCCCTTCACCAACAACAACTCGATGGACGGCAACAGCGAGACGGACACCTTCAACCTCACCATCTCCGTGGACCGCCCCACCTTCGTCAACTTCCTGAACCAGAATCGGACCTTCTTCTTCAACACCCAGTGGTTCTTCCGGTACGTGGACGACTACGTGAACGGCTTCACCAGCAACGGCCCCTGGAACATCCTGGCGACCTTCACGGTCACCTCCGGCTACTTCCAGGATCGGCTGCTTCCCGGCGTCACCTTCGTATACGACTTCCAGTCGAACTCGGGAGCGGCGCTGCCGCGGGTGACCTACCGCTTCACGGAGAACTTCTCCGTGGACTTCGGCCTGGCCGGATTCTGGGGGCGCTACGAGCACAAGCCGGCGGCGCTGGTCCCGGCGACCCTCCCGAACCGGGTGGGCCGGGGCGCCAACAGCTCCTACGTGGAGAACGGACTCTCGGTGGTGCGGGAGCGCGACGAAGTCTACATGCGCATCCGCTACACGTTCTAGGTGCGTGCAAGCGCAGCCCGCCCCGACGGCGTAGGGTCAAGAAACCTCGGCAGTCTGTTTCGCGAACAGCCAAGAAGAACAAAGAAGGACATCATGCTTAAAACAAAACTCACCGAAATGCTGGGGATCAAGAACCCGATCATACAAGCGGGCATGGGGCCGTTCAGCAACAACAAACTGTGCATCGCTACGTCCAATGCGGGCGTTCTGGGCCTGTTGTCCACCAGCGGCCTGGGCTCCGACGTTACTCAGCCAGGCATCTACAAGCATTTCGTCGAGACCGGCGGCGCCAGTATGGACGATGACAAGAAGACGATTCTGAAGAAAGTGCTCAAGCAAACGTCTGACGGCACGAAGGACACCGGCGGCGTTTTCGGCATCAACGTAATGGTTTCCGCGGAGATGAAGGATTTCGCCAATATGCTCATCGACACCGCCATCGAGGCCAGAGAGGAAGACCCGAACCTCAAGGAGCGGTTCAAGGTGGTCTTCACTTCGGCGGGCGACCCAATGGGGTGGGAGGAGAAGATCAAAGGCGCCGGCTTCAAGTGGCTCCATATCGTTCCATCGGTCAAAGGCGCCATGCGATGCAAGAAGGCCGGGGTGGATCTAGTGGTCGCCTCGGGACACGAAGGAGGGATGCACACCGCCTGGGAGCCCGTGCATTCCATGATCCTGTTGCCTGCGGTGATCGAGGCTCTGGCCGGCACCGATATACCCGTCGTTGGAGCGGGCGGCTTCTGTGACGGCAAGACGCTCGCCGCCGCTCTGGCAATGGGCGCCGCGGGCATCCAGATGGGCACACGGTTCTTGGCCACTGCCGAAAGCGATTTCGCCCAGGTATGGAAAGAGGGCATCGTGAAGGCCGGTGACCGCGGGACCCTGGTCGCCAGGGGATTCGTGGGACCCGCCCGATGGATCAAGACACCCCTAACGCTCAAGCACCAGGAGGAGTCCCTCAAGCTGGCCCCTGGCGTGTTTCTCGGCAAGCCGGATGACGGTCGGAGCGAAGGGGCCATGCAACTGATGGCGAACGAGATCGAAGGCATCAATGCCGCGTACAGAGGAGAAGCGGACAAGGCCATGATAGCCGGCGGTGAATGTGCACAGCGAATCGATGATCTGCCAACGGCCAAAGAACTCGTCGACAGAACCATGAAGGAAGGAACCGAGATCATTGAGGGGCTTGCCGGACGAGTCCTAGTGTCGTGAGCCGGCAATCCCGTCGAGAATCTGAGCAAAACAAGGGGTGAGATACAGGATGAGCGGGACGTACTTCGGCTATCCTCGGGTGCCGAAGGAGGGCGCAGAAGAAATCGGGGACCTCGTCGTCGCGAGGACGCTCTACTTCGACCGGATCATTGAGCGCGTGGTGGGCGACGTGGAGCAGTTCGTCCTATTGGGCGCAGGCTTTGATACGCGGCCATACGGCACATTGAAGAGGCAAGGGCTCGCGTTCTTCGAGCTCGACCAGCCTACGACACAGAGGCGGGATGCTCACGACCTCGATACCCGTTCCCTCCGCGACCGCAATGAATTTGCTTCCGAGCTTGTCGTCGTTGCCCCGGATCAGGTACCGCGGCCCTTCGCAGTGCGGGGTGGCCTCCCGGAGCTGTAGCGCTGCCCACCGGTCACTTGGGGACCGAGTGACGTTGAAGTGCACGACTTCGCGCGTCCCGTGCTTGGCGATGAAGAACGCGAAGATGGGCCGGAACAGCACGTCGTACAGCTGCAGGAAGTCGCACGCCCAGATGCCGTCGGCGCGGTTCTCGAAGAAGGTCTCCCAGGTCTGCGACCGCTTCCCAGGTGGCCGTGCCCGTCTCACGTACTTCTGAATGGTCCGCCTGCTGGCAGGGATCCCCCGCTTGAGGAGTTCGCCGCGGATCCGCTCGGCCCCCCCAGAGAAGGTTGTCCCTCGCCATCCTCTGGATCTGCTCGATCGTCTCCTGAGGCAGCCGGCTCACGCTTCGACTCACCACGATGAGCTGTTGCCGGAGAAAGGCGTTCTCAGCGATCAGGCCGGACCGACTTCTAGCGGAATCGCGAACGACACCTGCTGCCGCAGTGGTCGCAGAACGCGCCGGCTCCATGACGCACTTGACGGTCCTCCAGAGAGCACGGGCACAACGGACGATCATGTTCTTCGCGGCGGCGACGGCGCTGGCCAGCATGATGTTCTCCTCTCTCCCGGTAGCCTGGGAAACGAATAGGAGCGCACCACCGCTACGGAGGTCAAGGGACACAGCCGCGGCGGGCTTGGGCACTCCCCGACACCTCGCCCTGGGCCGGAGCTGCTTGATTCCAAAGGCGGATGAGCGGTGTAGCCAGGACGGCCTTGATCACCCGACGCTGCGTGCGGCCCAGCCAAGCATCAGCAGGCCAATGGCGGCAATCCAGCTCCCGGCCACCCGCACCCCCACACGCGCCCAGGCGGCGCGCAGCGACGTCACGAAGGCCGCCACCAGCGCCACGATCGTGAAAACGGCTGCCGCAATGCCGACCAGCGCCAGCGTCCCGCCGTCGATCTGGGACATGGCCGTCCCGTTGAGGTATCCGTGGAGCAGGCCGACCGTGATCGCGAGGGCGGCGACCGCGAGGTATGGCAGATCCCGGTTGATGGCCACCAGTAAACCCACCAACAGGAAAGACAGCGCCGATGCCATCGGCCACGAGACCTCGATCCTGGCCACCTCCAGACCGAGCAGACCCGCGCCCAGCCACGCAGCGGCCAGAGCGAAGAGGGTCAGCCGTCCGTGGTGCGAGCCGCCGAGACCAGCCAGCAACGCCATCGCCAGCACTGCAAGCAAGTCATCCAGCGACAGGAACAGGTGTGAGATCCCGTCGTAGAAGGGACCGAAGCCGGTGTTGACCAGGTGGGCGTGGGCAGTGGCGGGGGTGACCGCCAGCCACAACGCAGCGAGCAGGAAGGTTCGCAGGATGACCGCCGCGAAGGTGGTCATCCCCACGGCTGCAGGACGCTCGGATTGCGGATTGCTCGAGCTCATGAGAGTCCCGTGAAGAGCATGACCGTCCGCTGGATCGTCCAGTAGGCGCCGAGGGAGCCGACAACATAGCCGGGCGTGACCTCGGCCCATCGTGGCCAGTGGACTTCGAGCACGTGAAAGGAGCGTTCCAGCGCGAGGACGAGCAGGACGAATCCGATCTGCCCTATTTCGACGCCGATGTTGAAGAGCAGCAGCGCCGCGGGGATCTCCACCGCCGGCAATCCCAGTGTGGTCAGCCCGCTGGCGAAGCCGAAGCCGTGCAGCAGCCCGAAGGCGAATGCCACGACCCACGGGTGCCGGATGGTGAAGCTCGTCTGGCCTCGCCACGAGCGCACGATCTCGGGGCCGAGAAACAGGATGCTGAGTGCGATGGCGGCATTGAGCGGCGCCAGCGGCGCGCTGGCGTAGCCGAGTGTGGCGATGCCCAGCGTGATGCTGTGCGCCACCGTGAATGACGTGATCGTCTTGAAGAGCACCCAGCGATCCTTGACGATCAGCAGCAGGCCCAGCACGAACAGCAGGTGGTCGATACCGAGCAGGATGTGCTCGACGCCCAGGCGCAGATAGCCGAGTAAGGGCGTGGAGCTCTGGTCGCCCTTCCCGACCTCCACCGACGGCGACGTGGATTGCAGCAGCGCCGTCTGGGTGTCGCCGCTCGCCCAGACGACGCGGATCATCACGTCGGTGAGTGTCATCTGGAGCCCGGCGATGCGCAGCTCGCCCTCGAGCCCGCCGTCACATTTGAGTGTCCAGCGATCGACGACCGCCCCCGGCGTCCGCAGGCTTCGGGTCTCCGTGGCCCGAACGCACTGCTCTGGGAAGACAGGGGATAACGCCAGCCGGGTGTCGCCGCGGCCAGGCACCTTCCACACAGCCTGGAAGGTGTCCGGTGCAGTCTGGGTCAGCTCGAGATAGGCGGGGCGGACCTCGTGCGCCCAGGAGGGCCCGGTCACCAGCATCAGGCCGACCAGTGCGGCGAGGTAGCGTATCATGCGCCCTCCGAGAGCATTTCCTCGGCCTGCGCCGCCCCCGCGGATGCCCTCCACCGCTCGATCGCTGAGCGTGCCGACCGAGGCCTATCGATCACCATCGAGTATCTTCACGACGTATTTCTTGCGGTACTCCTCGAGGAGCGCCGCATCCGTCTCCGTTCTTCGCTGCGCACTGTAGTCCGACAGCACCTGATCGCGAATCTCGCTGAGCTTCGGCACGGCTTCCGGCCTGCGCTCGCGCACGCGGACCGCATGCCACCCATAGCTCGAGGGAATCGGCCCGCCCCAGCTGCCGGGCTCGATCTGCGCAAGAGCGGAAGCGAAGTCCGGGCCGAAGAGCTCCGCGATCTCGCGTTCGTCGCGGTCGGCATACTCCCGCTGCAGCATGAAGGGATCACCGAGGGAGCGCCAGGTACTCACTTCCGTAATCTCGGCAGAGAGCGCCTCTAGAAGGGCAAGGGCGTGCCCCCGAGCCGCTTCGCCTCGCTGGTCGCGGCTAAAGTAGACGTGCTGAAAGGTCATCTTCGCCGGTTGCGTGTAGCGAGTCAGATGACGGGCGTAGAACTCGGTCAGCTCTCCCTCGCTGGGCTCAGCCGACCTGGCCAGCCCCTCGCCGAGAAAACGGAGCTTCTGAATCAGCCGACGCCGGATGATCAGGTCGTCCCGGTCCAGACCTAGCTCGAGCGCCTCGCGGTAGAGAATCTCATCGCGCACGTGGTTCTCGATCAGGGCCTCGATTTCGGACGCAGAGGGAGGATTCCCGTACTGTGCCTCCCACTGCCCGGCGAGGCGCGCAACATCGTCCTGACCGACAACGATCGATCGCTCACCCGAGCCTCCGTCGCTGCCGAGCCAATCTGCGCACAGGAAGAGCAGCACGCCCAGGACCAGGAAGTGGACGAGCGGCTCGCGAATAAGACGCTCGAGCGAGGCCCTCAACCTTCCTCGCGCTCCTCAGGCACGTACCAGATCGGCGAGGACCAGGCCCTCTCCTGAATCGTCTTCTTCAGGCCCGGCCGCGGCTCGACGCCCTCGCGGATGGCGTCCCAGGTCGACCAGCGACAGGTGGGATTCTCCAGCACGCGGACGTAGTAGAAGGCCTTCTGAGCGGGGTCGAAGTCCGGATCCCGCCAGAGCGCCTTCAGCTCCCCGGCGCCCACGTCCGCGGAGATCGAGCAGTCTGCCAGATTCACCTTCGCCCCGTTGTCCGGGCAGCGGTGCGTGCTCGGGTCGGGCGAGGCTCCGTCAGAGCAGGCTACGTCGTAGACCTTCTCGAAGGTCTCCTCACCTGCCAGCCATCCCTTGATCACCTGCAGGCGCTGCAGCGGTGCGCTGAGTGGATCACGCGTCGCCCAGACGAGGAGCTGGGGCACGGCCCCAGCGCGGCCCAGCAGATCGCTGCCCATCGTCACGCCGTCGGCGTAGCCGCTCGCGACCATGGTCTGCGAGCCGAGAACACCCTCGGTGAACTCGTAGCCGGCGAAGAAGCGAAGGCGCATCCGGGGCCCCGTGGTCGCAAACGTCTCCTTGCGCCGGAAGGCATCGTAGATGGACTCGCGGGTGTTCTCCTCGGCCCAGACGGCAGCCAGGCCCGCGCTGCCCCAGGTCGGGGTCGCGGTCCTGAAGTACTTCTGCCCCTCTACCTCGTCGATGGCAGCGGGCCGCGTGAAGCCGAGAAAGAGTGATTGCCACATCGGCAGCGGAACCGAGCCGCGCAGGGCCGGAGTGCTGTCCATGAGTCCGGCCTTCGAGTGGAAGTTCGACTCGTCATCGGAGGTCGCCCCCGTGTGTGTATCGCTCGATCCGATCAACCCGAACTTGTAGGGATTGACGAGGCCCCGGTTCTCCATCAGGAGTCCATCGCGCAGAGCGCCGCGCACGTAGGAGTTGACCGGCTCACTCGGCAGCATCGTCGCGATTCGGTAGGGCATGATCTCGAAGTCGGCCCACTCGTCGGTCTTGGAGAGCAAGGGGTGCGTGTCCGAGGTCCCCTTGATCTGTGTGATCTCGACGAGAGGCTCGTTGCGCAGGCGCTGGGTCGCGTACTCGTCGTCCATCGGGTCGCCGGCCCAGTCGACCATCTTGAACATCTGCCCGTTCGAGCCGTTGGAGTTGTGGGGGATCGCGAGGCTCTCGATCCCCTGGGCCCGCAGTCCGTCCATCCAGTCCCACAGACCTTCGGGATTCTGCAGATGGAAGCGGGAGAAGGGAACCGCAGGCAGCGTGTTCCCATCCTTGAAGATCACGTTGCGGTGGAGATTGCCCTGGTCGTCACTCGAGGTGGTGTACTCGTAGCCGACGAAGGTCGTGAATCGCCCCGGCTGGTTGAACTGTTCCGCCGCGTCAATGATGTCGCTCCACGCGGACTTGGTGACTTGGAGCAGCATCTGCGGATCGGCCTCCCCGTCGAGGGTTGCTTCGATCATGTCGAGAATGAACGGCAAGAATGCACTCGCTCTCCCCGGGATGCTTCGCTGATTTATGTTCTCGGGGGCGTTCAGGTTGTGGAGCTTCTCCGCAAGCGGCAGCTTAGAGACCTCTGTCGATGTGTCCGCGGCGGCCTTCGCCACTCCCAGGAACATCGCGTGATCGGTCACGGAGTAGAAGTCGAGCGGCTGGCGGAGCTGCATGTCGAACCCGCCGGGGTGCCGGATCGCCTCTCCCTTTGCGTAGCGATAGGCGTCGTACGGTGTGGCGATCGTGCCGAAGGCAAACGCGTCCATCGAATAGGTCGTGTGGACGTGGAGATCGCCGAAGTAGGCGTTCCGCTCCGGATTGGGGTCGGGCCGAAGCGTGACGATCTCATTCCCGATCTCGATGATCGGCCGCCCGGCAGCACGCTTGGTCAGCTCCGTAGCTCTCTCGGCGGGCGTCTTCGTCGCTTCATCCCCGGACGGACCACACCCCAGCGTTGCCAGCAAGACACCCGCCCATAGAATGCTCTGGATTGGCTTCATCACAACGACCCCCTTGTCTCAGGTACGTACCAGATAGGCGAGGACCAGGCCCTCTCCTGAATTGTCTTCTTCAGATCCGGGCGAGGCTCGACGCCCGCACGGATCGCGTCCCAGGTCGACCAGCGACAGGTCGGATTCTCGAGGACGCGGACGTAGTAGAAGGCCTTCTGCGCGGGATCGAACTCCGGATCCCGCCAGAGCGCCTTCAGCTCGCCGGCGCCTACATCTGCAGAGATCGAGCAGTCTGCCAGGTTCACCTTCGCACCATTGTCCGGGCAGCGATGCGTCGTCGAGTCGGGCGAAGCTCCGTCGGAGCAGGCGACGTCGTAGACCTTCTCGAAGGTCTGCGCGCCGGCCACCCACCCCTTGATCACCTGAAGTCGCTGCAGCGGCGCGCTCTGTGGATCACGGGTCGCCCAGACGAGGAGCCGAGGCGCGGCCCCATCCCGTGCAAGCAGGTCGCTGCCCATCGTCACGCCGTCGGCGTAGCCGCGCGTGACCATCGTCTGCGAGTCGAGAATACCCTCGGGGAAGTCGTAGCCGGCGAAGAAGCGAAGGCGCATCCGGGGCCCCGTGGTCGCGAACGTCTCCTTGCGCCGGAAGGCGTCGTATATGGCCTCGCGGCTGTTCTCCTCCGCCCAGACGGCCGCAAGCCCGGAGGCGCTCCACGTCGGGGTCGCGCTCTTGACGTACTTCTGGCCCTCCACCTCCCCAATGGCATTGGGCTGCACGAAACCGAGGAGGAGTGATTGGACCATTGGCAGCGCAACCGAGCCGCGCAGGACAGGCGTGCTGTCGAGGAGCCCGACCTTCGCGAAGAAGTTCGACTCGTCGTCCGAGGTCGCGCCCGTATGGGTATCGCTCGATCCGATCAAACCGAACTTGTACGGATTGACGATGCCTTGATCCTCCATCAGGAGCCCATCCCGCAGGGCGCCGCGCACGTAGGATTTGACCGGCTCGCTCGGCAACATCGACGCGATCCGGTAGGGCATGATCTCGAAGTCGGCCCACTCGTCAGTCTTCGAGAGCAAGGGGTGCGTATCCGAGGTCCCCTTGACCTGTGTGATCTCGACGAGGGGCTCATTCCGCATGCGCTGAGTCGCGTACTCGTCGTCCATCGGGTCGCCAGCCCAGTCGACCAGCTTGAACATCTGCCCGTTCGAGCCGTTGGAGTTGTGCGGGATCGCTAGGCTCTCGATCTGCTGCGCGCGCAGTCCGTCCATCCAGTCCCAGAGATCTTCGGGATTCTGCGAATGGAAGCGGGAGAAGGGAACCGCCGGCAGCGTGTCTCCATCCTTGAAGATCACGTTGCGGTGGAGATTGCCTCGGTCATCACTCGTGGTGGTGTACTCGTAGCCGACGAAGGTCGTGAATCGCCCCGGCTCGTTGAACTGCTCGGCCGCATCGATCACATCGCGCCACGCGGTCTTGGTGATCTCGCGCAGCATCTCCGGATCGGCGCTCTCGTCGAGAATTGCTCCGATCACGTTCGGAACGAATGTCGAGAAGGCGTTTATTCGCTGCGGGATGCTGGTCCACGTGATGTTGTCGGGGGCGTTCAGGTCATGGAGTCTCTCCGCGAAGGCCAGCTTCGACACCTCTGTCGAGGTGTCGGCCGCGGCTTTCACCACACCGAGGAACATGGCGTGATCGGTCACGGCGTAGAAGTCGAGCGGCTTCCTGAGCTGCATGTCGAAACCACCGGGGTGCCGGATCGCCTCTCCCTTCGCGTAGCGGTAGGCGTCGTAGGGCGTCGCGATCGTGCCGAAGGCGAAGGCATCCATCGAATAGGTCGTGTGCACGTGGAGATCGCCGAAGTAGGCGTTCCGCTCCGGATTGGATTCCGGCCGAACGCTGACGGTCTCGTCCCCGATCTCGAGCAGCTGCGGCCGGGGGGAACGCGGCGCTGTCGGCGCATCTTCGCTGAAGACCGCGTCCGTCGGATCCTCCCCCGACGGGCCACACCCCAGCGCTGCCACCAACACGCCGGCCCAGAGGATGTTCTGGATTGCCCTCTTCACAATGCCCCCCTTTTCGCAGACGCGTCAGCATCCTGACAGCCGGCGCGCAGTGTCCCACAGGAACCACATGTAGTCGAGGGTAGGATGCCTTCGGTGCCCGTAGTCCGCGAGAACTCGGTACAGGCTGAAATCATTGGGCTTTTCTCCCACTGCTAGAGTGCCCCAATGACGTCCACATTCGCCCTCGCAGCCGCCGTATTCGGATCATTCTTCAGGGGCAAGCGTGCGCTCGTCCTCGAGAATCTGGCCCTGCGACAGCAACTCGCTGTCTACAAGCGAGTGCAAAAGCGCCCGCGGATCCGATCAACCGATCGAGCCTTCTGGGTGTGGCTCTCCAAGCTCTGGGACGGTTGGAAGACGCCCCTCATCCTCCTGAGACCCCAGACCGTGATTCGATGGCACCGCCAAGGCTTCAAACTCTACTGGCGCCGGAAGTCGAGAACCAGGAAGATCGGCCGCCCCACAATTCCACGCGAGCACATCGACTTCACCCGCCCTCGGTGAACACCCAAAACCGGCCATAGATGATCACCTGAAAACCGGCCATAGAGCCAGGAGCTGTCCGGGACATTGACCGCGCGCGGGGCGAGTAGCCTCGGGCGCTATGGCAAATGTCTTGGACTCAGAGAAACAGCAGCAGATACTGGCACTTGGCAGGCTCGGGTGGACGCTCCGGCGGATCGAGCAGGAGACGGGGGTTCGTCGTGAGACGGCGAGCCATTACCTGAAGCAGGCGGGGATCGAGGTGCGGCCTCCGGGACGCTGGGGCCACCCTGCGGCAAAACCGGCCATAGAGGTGTTCACCGACTCAAGCGCCGATTCAAAACCGGCCATAGAGGTGTTCACCGACCCGGCTGCCCTCGAGCGAGCGACCCCCGGGGCGGAGGCCGAGGTCTCGGTCCCAACGCCGGGGCGTAGCCCGACCGTCAGCGCGTGTGAGCCGCACCGGGAGTGGATCGAGGAGGCGGTTCGGGACGGCCGCGACGCCATGTCGATCTGGCAGGACCTGGTCGACGACCGGGAGTTCGCACACGGCTATCAGAGCGTGCGTCGCTTTGTCGTGAAGTTGCGCGGCGAGTCGATTCCCGAGGCGCATCCCATCATCCAGACGGCGCCTGGCGAAGAGGGCCAGGTCGATTACGGCGACGGTCCGATGGTGCGCCACCCCGAGTCGGGCAAGTACCGCCGCACCCGGCTGTTCGTCTTCACGCTGGGCTGCAGCCGCAAGAGCGTGCGCTTCCTGACCTTCCGGTCGAGTTCAAAGATCTGGGCGGAGCTCCATGAGCGCGCCTTCCGACGCCTGGGTGGAGCACCTTGTGTCACAGTTCTGGATAACCTCAAAGAGGGTGTGCTCAAGCCTGACATCTACGAGCCGACGCTGAACCCTCTGTACCGCGACGTGCTCGCGCACTACGGGGTCACGGCGCTGCCCTGTCGAGTTCGCGATGCCAACCGCAAGGATCAGGCTTCACACTGCAGCTCCTTCCGCGGGTGTACCGCAAGTTTGGGG
>CAZTOU010000090.1:0-11225 GCA_964615365.1 uncultured Spirochaetales bacterium | reverse complement strand
CGCAAGAAGGCCACTCGCAAGAAGGCCACCCGCAAGAAGGCCACTCGCAAGAAGGCCGCACGCAAGAAGGCGGCTCCCAAGAAGGCCGCACGGAAGAAGGCAAGGCGGCGGAAGAAGGCCTGAGGGTCTGATTCCATCGAGGCCTAGGCCTTCGGACCCCGGCCGGCTCTGCCGGCCGGGGTTTCCTTCTCCCGGGGCCTGGCCTAGCTTCTCCCTCCCCGAAACACCCTGGAAAGAGAATCCGATGGCGCGTATCACGGTCGAGGACTGCACCCGGAGAGTGCCGAACCGCTTCCATCTGGTTCAGATGGCTTCGATCCGGGCAAAGCAGCTCAAGAAGGGAGCCCGGGCCCTGGTCGAGACCGAGGAGAACAAGGAAGTGGTCACGGCCCTGCGCGAGATCGCCGCCGGCTACATCAACCCCGACCATGGCGATCCCGAAGAGGTCGAGGCGCAGGAGTAGTCACCGCGCTAGCTGGAGCTTCGCATCCGGAGAGGCGCGGTGCTCCCCAGGGGGAGCCCTTCAGCCGACGACCTCGACCGGTACGCAAAAGGTCACGATCGTTCCCAAGCCGATTTCGCTGGAGAGAGAGATCTCCCCGCCCAGCAGGCTGAGCAGGTCGCGGACCAGAGTCAGCCCCAGGCCTGCGCCCGGATACTTGTTCGAGGACAGCACGTCGACCTGGTAGAACTCGTCGAAGATGTACTGCTGATCGTCGGAGCAGATACCGATTCCGCTGTCCCGGATCTGGCAGCTCAGTTGGTCCTCCTGGACCTCCACCCCGATCTCGATGGTTCCCTCGGAGGTGAACTTGGCGGCGTTGTCCAGAAGCAGGAACAGGATCTGGTTCAGCTTGGCCAGGTCGGCCCGGATCTTGGGCAGCGGCTCGGTGATGTTCTTCTCGATCGAGACCGGCTTCTCTCCCAGCGTGTCCTGAACACTGAAGATCGCTTCCTCCACCACCTCGCGGAAGTTGACCTCCTGGCTCTCGACCGGAAGCTCGCCCTGCTTGATCTGCCACAGGTCGAGAATGTTCTGCAGGGTGCGAAGGAACGAGGTGCCATCGTCGAGTGCCCGGCGAAGGTTCTCCTTGGCGGTCTCGGAGAGGCTCTCGTTCTCCCCCGCCAGCACCGAGATGATCGACTCGATGATGCCGTTCAGGGGCGTGCGGAGCTCGCAAGACATCTTCTCGATGAAGTCGTGCTTGAGCTTCTCGACCTTGCTGAGCTTCTCGTTGCTGCGCAGCAGCTCGATGTCCTGAGCGAAGAGCGCCTCGGAGAGCTTGAGGATCTCGTCGCTGCTCTCCTCCACGGTGCGGCTCTTCTCCTGGGCCTGGGAGTCGATCTCGTCGATCCTCGCGGCGAGCCCGGCGTGATCGAGCCGGAGACCCATGAGCTCGGCGAGCGCACTCAGCTTCTGGACGGCGCCTTCGGCGATCTCCGCTGGAGAGGCGACCGCCAACGCGCCGTGAATCCGCTCCTCGAAGGCGATCGGAGTGATCCAGAGACCGCCGTCGCCGCGATCTCCCAGCGAGACCTCCGGCTTCCCGCTCTGGACCTGACCGCTCCGAATGGCTTCCTGGACGGTGGCCTCCACCGCCGCGGCGCCGATCCGCGCGGCTTCCGGGGAAGCGAAGCCGGAAGCTGCGCGCAGTCGGAGCGTCTTGTCCGGTTCGCCGGTCCCGCAGACGAAGATCAGCGAGAGTCCCCCGCCCACGATTCCGCTCGCTTGCAGGCTCCCGGTGCGCAGCGCCGCGGCGACCGCGCCAATGTCCGGGGTGGGTTTCGCGGATTCGACCTGTCCTGTGCTCACGGGGGCTCCCACGGCTCAGAATCGCCCGTCCGAGTCGATCTCGAATGGCTCCAGCGTCTTGCCTGCTTCGCTTTCTTCGTCCGGTGAATGCCCCTCGAGAGAGAGCTTGGTCTGGAAGTCCGTCGGATTCGACGCTGCCGAGAGCGCGGTGTCGACGGAGATCTTGTTCGCCTTGAGAAGGTCCAGGAGGTGCTGGTCGAAGGTCTGCATCTGCTCGGCGCGCCCTCGGGCGATGAAGTCGAGCAGCTCCGACGTCTTGGAGGGATCGCGAATGCACTCCTGGATCGAGCGCGTGTTGCGCAATACCTCGGCGGCGGGGACGCGACCGGTCCCCTTCTTGCTGACCAGGAGACGCAGGGACACGATTGCCCGGATGTTGTCCGCCAGCCGGGCGCGGACGTTCATCTGCTCCTCGGTGGGGAAGAAGGACACCAGCCGGTTGATGGTCGACGTCGTATCGGTGGTGTGAATCGTGGAGAAGACCAGGTGTCCGGTTTCCGCCGCCTTGAGCGAGGTATCGACCGTCTCGAGGTCGCGCATCTCGCCGACCATGATGACGTCGGGGTCCTGGCGCAGGGCCGCCCGCAGCGCGTCCGGGAAGGATGCGGTGTCGTTTCCGATCTCCCGCTGGGTGATGATGGACTTGTCGTGCGTGAAGACGAACTCGATCGGGTCCTCGATGGTGATGATCTTCGCCTTTCGGCGCTGATTCACCTGGTCGATCATCGCGGCCAGGGTGGTCGACTTGCCCATCCCCGTCGCGCCGGTGACCAGGACATAGCCACGGCGGAGGTCGGCGATGTCCCGCAGTGCCCCAGGGAGATTCAGATCCTCGAAGCTCTTGATCTGAAGGGGGATGACCCGCAACACGATGTTGAAGAAGCGCCGCTGGCGGGAGATGTTGACGCGGAAACGCCCTTCCCCGGGTAGCTCGAAGGCGAGGTCGAACTCGTTGAAGTTCATGTCCTCGACGCGCGGGTCGCCCTCCACGAGCAGGCTCGCGATCTCTTCGGTGTCCTGGGGAGTGAGCACCTTGTAGCGAAGCTCGACCAGGTTCCCGTTGAACCGGTAGAGGGGCAGGTTCCCCACCTGGAAGTGGATGTCCGACGCGCCCTTCTCGATGCCGAGACGGAGCAGTCGATTGAGCTTCTCGCGTTCCATCTACCGATTGCCTCCAGTCGGACAGACCGCGGTGCGAGAACCGAGCACCTCGCAGTCCGTATCGGCTGTTCCCAGGGGCTCTTGACTACGATTCGCCTGAATTGGACCGAGAACGGGTCGGCTATAGTCCCGTGGAGGGTCTTGATCGCTCGGGTCGGAGGGGAGCTAGCCATTGAATCGCTGCCTGTTTCCGTTGGCCCTATGGCTCCTCCTCGCCGCGCCGGCGTCGTCCCAGGATCCGGATCCGGCGCCCCCCGAGCCCTCCGGGGGGGATTCTCCGCACGTGGAGCTGGACAAGCTGCTCACGCTGCCATCCACACTGGAATACTCCGTGGAAAAGCGCGGAGGTCTCACCCCAGGGGAATGGCGCAGCCGCTTCAATACGATCCACAGCGCGCTTGCGGAGGAACGGAAGGCGCTCGAGCAGGCCGAGCAGGACCTGGAGCGCGTCGCCGGCACCGCGGACGCCTGGATGGTGGGTCCCCCCATGCCGGGGGGGGCCGGGGGCGGAGCCGAGTCCCCTCTCGACTTCCGGATCCGCCAGGCCATCCAGCGGCATCGGCTGGAGATCGAGCGCCTGGAGCGTCAGCTTCGGGAGACCGAGGTCGAGGCGAACCTGGCCGCAGTCCCCGAGAGCTGGCGGCACTAGCTCCCCCTGGGGTAGGGCTCACTGCGCGCGCGGCCCGGCTTCGTCGACCCACCCGCGGGCGCTTCGGAGGAAGGCGAAGGCGGGAAGCGCCAGAATCGCGGTCAGGGCGAAGTAGGAGCCGTAGCCCATCCACTCCACCGCCACTCCCGAGGCTGTGCTGATGAAGATGCCGGGCAGCGCGTAGAGTCCGGTCAGCGCGGCGTACTGGACGGCGGCGTGCTTGCGATCGCAGATGTTCATCAGGAAGGAGACGAAGCCGGCGCCAGCGAGACCGCTGCAGAACGACTCCACCAGGGCTGCGGAATAGATCCCGGCCTTCCCGCTCTCGGGGAACCAGGCAGCGCCCGCGTAGCCGAGATTCGAGGCCAGGGCGAGGACGCCGACCACGAATAGCGCCCTTCCGATCCCGAGCCGCGCCACGATCCATCCTCCGAGCGCAGCCCCGCCCATGGTGGCGATGGCCCCGAGAACGGTGGAGACGAGCGCGATCTCATCCTTCGAGTATCCCAGGTCCACCCAGAGGGGCTTCAGCATCGGCGCCATTCCGATGTCGCCGATGCGGTAGAGCAGCACGAAGCAGAGCACGAGCAACACGCCACCGCGGCCCTCCCAGCTTCGGAACGCGCCCCACACGTCTCGCCGCGACTCGGCCGGCACCTCGACCCGGGGACAGGCAAAGACGCCGGAGGCCATCACCGCCATCAGCGCCGCCGCCACGGCGAAGGTCGCGGGCCAGCCGATTCGGCTCGGAAGCAGCAGGAGCCCGCCGCCCGCCACGATCACCCCGATCCGGTACGCGATGAGGCGGGCGCTGTTGGCCGGCCCCTCTTCGCCGTGCTCGACGATGCCGATCGTATACGCGTCGATGGCGATGTCCTGGGTCGCCGAGCCGACGCAGAAGGCGATCAGCACGGCCCAGAAGAGGAGATTGATCCGCTCCGGGCCGAGGGCGGGCAGAAGCAGGAGGGAAGCCGCCATCGCGCAGAGGGCGGCCGCGATCCACTGCCGTCGCTCGCCGAAGCGATCCACCAGCGGAGACCAGAAGAACTTGAGCGACCAGAAGAGGTACAGCCCGCTCACCGCGCCGATGGTCGCGAGGGAGACGCCGTGGTCCCGAAAGTAGACCGGCCACAGGTCGCGGAAGATCCCCATCGGGAAACCCTCGACCACGTAGACACTGGCGATGATGATGAGCTTCTTCTTGAGTTCCACCCCTCACCCCACCCGAGAGGTATCGCGACGATATCCCGTTTCGGTCCGCTCGACCCGGCGCGTGCGTCGACGGATTCCCCGGTACTGGCTAGGCTGCTTCCCGGGAAGCAACGGCGAGCGAGGATTCTCGATGTCGGATGAGGACCGCGAGAAGAGGGGAGTCGACAAGGTCACCGTTCTCTTCATCCTCGGCGGAATCCCGGCCATCGTCGCCTTCGCCGTGGTGCTCTTCACGCTGGTTCGCTTCTTCCCGTCGATACCCGCCTGAGCCCTCTCCCGGACGGCTTCCGGTCGGCTGCGACCGGTCTGCCGCGAAGCTGCCTGCGCATGCACCAGAAAGTGTGATCTTAATCATGTTCTGGGCATGGGAAAACCACACATAGCAAGAAATGCCTTGTTATTTCAGTAGGTTACGCTCAATTTTCAGATCGCCCGGGACGAAGAGCTGGGGAGCATGCCTTCCCCCGCTCGGCAGACCCGAGGCAGCATACGGCGCGTTTTTCGGATCGCGGGAGTCGCGATGGTGCTGCTCTCCCTGGGTTGCGTGACGCCGGGAGCCCTCCGCACGACTTCGGCCACCTACCACTACTTCTCCACACCCTCGCCCACGGATGCCTGGAGTCCGAAGATCGCCGGCTGGCAAACGCGCGAGTCCGCGCTTCCGGACATGGAGCGGCTGCGAACGCCGGGCTCGGTCTCCGGATCCGGTCAGACGCGGCTCGCCACACGCAACGGCAGCAGTCTCCGCACCAAGTACTTCTCGTTCCGCGAGCGGCACAAGCAGAACATCGCGCGGGAGACCGCCGACTGGATCCAGCGAGAGGCCAAGAAGCACTATCGACCCGACGGCCCGCTCGACCACTGGGCGACCCTCGAGGAGACCCTCGTCAACAACGGCGACGACTGTGATGGTCTCGAACTGCTGGTCTACCACATCCTCCGCGATCTCGGATTCCGCGAGGACGAAGTGTTCCGGGCCATCGTCTACCGGCCCAGCGACGGGCAGCACCACATGGTGACGCTCTGGTTCGAGCAGCCCAACGATCCCTGGGTCATCGATCCCACCGGTGCCATGACCACCGGCATGCCTCGCATGTCCGAGGTGCCGGGCTGGGCCCCTCTCAAGGTCTTCAGCGAGACCGAGGAATTCACCGTCGAGCAGTTTCGCTCCGCCTCCAGGTGAGCTTCCCTCTCCCCCCATCCTGATCTCCTTTCGCCTCGCAACCCGATGGGTGGCGTCTCTCTCGGGCGTTCGCTCCCGCACCCCCGGCCGAATTCGATGAACCCTCCCGTCGCGAAGGCGGAACGATGCGTTAACTTGGGAGGGGGGGACCAAGTGACCGAGCTGGATCGTGCGAAGGACGACGCCGCAGAGGGCGTGGCCGGGAGACGAGGACTGCAGATGGATTCCGACCAGGAGCTGGGCGCTGCGAGTGTGGGCATCGAGAAGCATTCCGATCACCCCTGCTTCCAGTGCGTTCAGTGCTGCACCTACGTCGCCATCGAGATCGATGCTCCCTCCACGATGAAGGAGTACGACTACATCCTCTGGTACCTGTATCACCAGGGGGTCTCCGTGTTCGTGGATTGGGAGAAGAGCTGGTACATCAAGTTCGAGACGCGCTGCGGGCACCTGACCCCCACCGGACTCTGCGACATCTACTCGTCGCGACCGGCCATCTGCAAGGATTTCGACTGGCGCGAGTGCGAGAATCGCCTCACGGACGAGCCGGCGGACAAGTGGCTCTTCGAGTCCAGCGATGAATTCCTGCGCTGGTTCGAGAAGCAGAGACCCAAGGCCTTCAAGCGCTTCAAGAAGCACATGCGAGCCAAGCACGGCTCCAAAGAGGACAAGGAGCTCAAGCGGCTCCGCATCACCGAGCTGCTCCCGCCCCCCCGCTAGGGCGCCGGCTCGACTTCGAGATCCAGCTCCTTGCCCTGCTGCTCGGCGCGCTCTTTCGCCTTCTGGCGCTCGGCCTCGATCTCCAGGAGAAGCTCCTTGCGAGCGGTCTCGGTGCGTTCCCGCTCGGCTTCGATCCTCCCTCGCTTGAGCGCGATCAGCCGCTGCTCGAGCAGCCGATTTCGCCGGCCCATGAGCTCCCGGGGCAGCGTGCGCGTGTCGAGTCCGGGAACGTAGGTCACCGTGATCTCGGCGTTGGATTCCGCGCCGTCGCTCGCCCGGGCCACCACCTCGATCCGGTTGCGTCCCTTCGCCAGGGGCACCAGTGCGCTGAAGGTGCCATCGGCATTCGTGGTCAGCTCCGAGGCCGGCTCGCCGTTGCTGAGGTTGCGGATCACGACCTCGTCGATGTTGGCGAAGCTCACGTGCTCAATGACCTGGACCAGGTCGCCCGGATGGCGCACCGGCGTGAAGTAGCCACCCGTGCGCGAGGCCATCTCGACCGCGGCGATGGGTCCGTCCAGGGCCTCGGGTCCGATCGCGAAGGAGTGGATCCTGATCTTCAGCCGCCTGGTGCGGTCGGCGGCGCGGAGCACCGCCTTCACGTTTTCGGCCTCGAAGTACGCGTCGTAGGGAAGCGTCGGCTGGCCGTCGGTGAAGAACAGGATCACCTTCTCACTGCTGCGATCGGGCTCCGAGAGGCCGCCGCGGAGGCCGGTGAGCTCGATCCCGGCGCGGTCGAGGCCCTCGGCCATGTGGGTCAGCCCCTCCGGGCCCCGCTCGATGACGCTGTCGAGGGCGCGGTCGATGCGGGCGTAGTCGGAGGTGAGCGGCTCCTCGGTGAGAGCGGCTCTCCGCGGTCCCCCCGAGAGGAGACCTCGTTGCTCCGGTGGGTCGCCCGCGAAGGTCACCAGGCCGACGCGGGTGCTGCGCGGGTCGAGGCTCCGCAGCATCTGCCGCGCGGCCGCGACCTCCGCGGCGAGGATCGAATCGCCCGGGTCCGCCCGGTTGAAGAGCCCGCGCAGCCCACCCACGCCGACGACGCCGTTGCCGTTGATGTCCGCGCCGGTCATCGCGGCGGTCGAGCCGGAGGTGTCCAGCGCCATGATGACGTCGAAGCGCTGGAGCTCGCCCAGAACCGCCAGGGCCCGTCCGGCGAGGAAGGCGCCCGCTGCGTCTCCGACGAGGGCGTCCTTCGGCGGGTACTCGATCTCGACCAGAAGCTCGGTGGAGGTTGCCCCGGCATTTCCGAGCAGCGTCTCGCCCTCCGAGGGGCCTCGATTCGTCGTCCCGGCGGAGATGGCCACCGGCTTCTCCGGGTCCACCGGCGACGGCTGTGTCCCGTCGGGCGGCACCTCCGCGCCATCGAGGCGCGCGAAGGGCAGACCCCTCCCGTCGTCGAGGGGATGTTCGAGTGCATCGACGACAGCCGAGATGGGCGCGACTCCGAGGCGCAGCGTCTTCCCAGCGGGCCAGGCGGCCTCGAGGATTCCGATCACCGTTCCTTCGGGATGCCGCAGCACTGGAGCGCCGCCCCAGCCGCGGTAGTCGACCCAGACGTCGAGCTCCACCTCGATCCGCGTGTCGGTCACCGCTCGCACCGTGCCGAAGATGTCGTCCTCATCCTGGGGAATCGCGGTGGGAATGCCGAGGATTCGCACCCGGGTGGACTGGAGCTCCGGCCCTCCGACATCCGGCTCCAGGATCCGGACGCCGCGAGGGGGCGCTTCCAGGGTGAAGACGATGAAGTCGTCGCGCAGGGTGGCTCCCGGGTCGGTGAACGGGCGTCCGGGCGCGGTGTAGAGCCGATGGGCGACCGCCACGCGGCGCTCGCTGTTTCCCAGGCGAAACTCGACATCGCGGGCCCGGGAGAGCTTCGCCAGGTCGAAGGAGTGAGCGGCGCCGACGGCTGCCGCCCCCACCTCGTCGGGCGTGCGGACGAAGAAGACGGTGCCCGAACCGAGCTGCTCGTCTCCGACGGTGAATCGGGGACGGGCGACGGCGGGGAACTCGCCCCCTCCCTGACCGTCCGCGGAGCCGGCCAGGAGGAAGAGGAGCAGTGACAGGCTGACGCGAAGCATCATCTGAGATCGACGATACGGGAGGTGCGAGGGACTGTCACGCGCGCGCGGGAAGAGGGAAGGTGAATCCGGGGGCTCCCGGCCCGATTCGCTCCAACCGGAGGTCGGTTCTCCCACCCATGGCGGGGCCGGCTCTCAGGCCCTCCTTGCTGGCCTTTGATAACCTTCCGGTCGGGGGGTCTCCGGTGAAGCATCGCCAGCTTCGAATCGCGGTAGTGGTGTGCGCGCTCATCCTGCCCGTCTCGTCGGGGGGCTCGGAGCCCCGACCCGATCGCTTCGACACCGTCGTCATCGATGCGGGCCACGGCGGCGAGAACGCCGGCGCCCGCGGCGCCGGGGGGCTGTTGGAGAAGGATCTCGTCCTCGACGTGACCCTCCGTCTCGCGAAACGGATCGAATCGCGCGGCATCGACGTGGTACTGACGCGTCGCGACGACCGTTTCGTTTCACTCGAGGAGCGTACCTCCATCGCCAACGATGCGCGCGGCGATCTCTTCATCTCCATCCACGCCAACGCCTCCAGGAACCGGAACGCCCGGGGCATCGAGACCTTCTTCGTGTCGGCGGAGGCCAGCGACGAGGCTGCGCAGCGGATCGCCAACCTGGAGAACCAGGCCTTCGGCGCCTCGGAGGGGATGGCGAAGATCGCGGAGGATCCGCTGCTGGGAATCCTCGGCGACCTGATCGCCACCGAGCACCTGGTGGAGTCCCAGGAGATTGCCGGCCTGATCCAGGGCGAGCTCGCCAGAGACCGGTCGCGAGGGGTGAAGCAGGCGCCATTCGTGGTGCTGATGGGTGTGCAGATGCCCGCCGCCCTGGTCGAGATCGGCTTCCTCACCAATCCCGAGGAGGAGCGCGAGCTGCGTACCTCCCGCGAGCGCGATCGGCTCGCCGACGCCGTGGCGGGGGCCGTCGTCGAGTTCGCGGAGCGCTACGATGCCCGGCGCGGTGTGGTGGGGAAGCGGGCCGATCCACGGGGTCGCGGAATCGTCACGCGGTGAGCCGATGCGGCTTCGGGGCCGCGCGAGCCGGACAAATCGGGGCGGGGCTCCGCCCGATTGGAGGATCGGATGCGCTCGGATGGACGGGGGCCGGATCAGCTACGTCCGGTGCGGCTCCTCACGAACTTCACCGAGAACCCGCTGGCTTCGGTGCTGTGCGAGTTCGGTGCGACCAAGGTGCTCTGTACCGTCAGCAGCGCGGAGACGGTGCCTCGCTTCCAGAACGGAACCGGACGGGGCTGGGTGACCGCGGAGTACTCGCTCCTGCCCGGTTCGACGGATCGCCGGGTCGAGAGGGAGGCCGCCCGGGGGAGGCAGTCGGGCCGGACACTCGAGATTCAGCGACTGATCGGCCGCGCGCTGCGGGCGGTGGTCGACACCAAGGGGCTCGGTGAACGGACGCTGTGGGTGGATTGCGACGTGCTCCAGGCCGACGGAGGAACCCGCACCGCCGCCATCACCGGTGCCTACACCGCCCTCTCGATGGCCCTCTCGCGCCTGGTTCGTCGGGGTGCGCTGGATCGCGTTCCGTTGCGGGACTCCATCGCAGCCGTCTCGGTGGGCGTGGTCGATGGCGAGGTCCTGCTCGATCTCGCCTACGACGAGGACTCCCGCGCCGAGGTCGACATGAACATCGTCGCCACCGGCAGCGGCCGCCTGGCCGAGGTCCAGGGCACCGGGGAGGGGGCGACCTTTTCGCGAGACGAGCTCGAGGCGATGACCACCCTGGCCCTTCGCGGAATCCAGGAGCTGACCCGAATCCAGGAGAAAGCGCTCGCCGAGGCGTCGCGCTGATGCCGGCTGGCTCTCCCCCTCTCCCCGAGCTGGTTCTCGCCACCTCCAATCCCGGCAAGCTGCGGGAATTCCGTGCGCTTCTGGGCGAGTTCTCCGTCGAGCTTCGCACCCTGGACGCCTTTCCCGAGGTACGGCTTCCCGAGGAGGCGGACGACTCGGGAATCGAGGTGTCCGCGCTGGGCGGTGCACCCGGGCCGCGCTCGGCGCGCTTCGGCGGGACGGATCTCGACGACGCTGGCCGCGTCGAGAAGCTCCTGGCGGATCTCGCCGCGAGTGCTCTGACCGACCGAAGCGCTCGCTTCGTATGCGTGGCGGCTCTGGCGTTTCCCGGAGGCGAGGTGATCACCGCCCGCGGTGAGTGCTCCGGATGGATTCTCGACGCGCCCCGGGGTGGGCGCGGCTTCGGCTACGACCCGATTTTCGAGGTGGAGCGCGGAGGCAGCTCGATGGCGGAGCTGCCGCCCGCCGAGAAGAATCGCATCTCGCACCGCGCACGGGCGCTCTCCGCGCTTCGCGAAGTCATCCGCGAGCGCGTCGCGACCTGAACGGGGACGTTCCTTGCGTTCTTGCGTTTCCGGAATACCGGAAACGCAAGAACGCAAGGAACGTCCCC
>CAZTOU010000089.1:0-11516 GCA_964615365.1 uncultured Spirochaetales bacterium | reverse complement strand
GGTCAGGCCCGCCGATCCCTCGGCGGGCCGGGGGGGCCCGGTCGTAGACCTCCCCCCCGCCCTCCCCGACGACTCCCTGCCGACCCCCGCCATGCAGGAGACGCCGGCTCCCGAGGCCGCGCCGGATGCCCCGATCGAGGCGATCTCCGGCGCTCTCGAGGAGACCGTGATCTTCTCCAACCTCGGCGACGATTCGCTCCCCGTCCTCGCGAATGGCGGCAGCGATGATGCGGTGGCCGCAGGGAACGACGCCGATGACCCGTTGGCCGAGGTGGCGGCCAGTGATCTGGCAGCGGAAGCAGTTCTCGATCCCGCGAGCGGTCGGGATTTCGACGTCTCTTCCTCGGATCTGGGAGATCCCCTGGAGGAGACCGCGGCCGCCGAGGAGGAGACCCCCTCTCCGTGGCAGGCTCAGCCGCCGGAGCTGGAGGAGGCAGAGCTTCTCTCCGAGCCGGCAGAGGCGGAGCCCTCCTCTTCGTGGCCGACCCAGGATGAGACGCCCCTTCCGTGGCCAGCCGAGGAGGAGACACCCGCTCCGTGGCCGATCGAGCCGCCGGAGCTGGAGGAGGAAGAGGCGGAGCTTCTCACCGAGCCCGCACCCGAGGATCTGCCCGAGCCGGCTCCCGAGCCCGTGGCGACGCCCGCGGAGGACGCCCCGGCGCCTTCCGCGACCAGCGCACCCGACCTGTCGCCGATGGCGCGCGAGCAGCTTCACGAAGCTCTCGAGAGAATCGCCTGGGATGCCTTCAGCGACGTCACCGAGCAGATCGTGAAGGAAGCCCTGGAGCGTATCGAGAGGGTCGCCTGGGAGGTCATCCCCCAGATGGCCGAGGCGCTGATCCAGGAGGAGATCCGGAAGCTCAAGGGCGAGGACGACTAGAGCTCCTCGGAATCGCGGCTCGGTTCGGTTCGTTAGACTGAGCCGATGCCGCCCCGAGCCCTCCATCCTCCTCCGTCCGCCTGGCGCGAGCTGCTCCAGCGCGCTCTCGCCGAGGACCTCGGAGCGGGCGATCTCACCAGCTGCCTGACGCTGCCCGCGGATCTCGAGGTCGAGGCAGTGGTGGTGGCGCGCTCCGAGCTGGTGGTCTGCGGCCTCGAGCTCGCAGCGAACACCTTCGCCGAGGTCGACCCGCGGATTCGCTTCGCCGCGGCCCGGGAAGAGGGAGCCAGCGCGTCGCCCGACGACCCGTTGGTCTTCGTCTCCGGACCCGCCAGGGGAATCCTGGCCGCGGAGCGCACCGCCCTCAACTTCCTCGGTCGCATGTCGGGGGTGGCCACCCATACCCGCGAGTTCGTGCGGCAGGTCGACGGAACCGGCGCCGAGATCCTCGACACGCGCAAGACCCTCCCCGGCTGGCGCGCTCTCGACAAGTACGCGGTGACGGTGGGCGGGGGCACCAATCACCGGAGCGGACTCTTCGACGCGATCTTGATCAAGGACAACCACATCGCCGCGGCGGGCGGGGTCGCCGCCGCCGTCAAGGCGGCCCGGGCCGGCGCGCCGGCCCACATCTGGCTGCAGGTGGAGGTCGAGTCCGAGGCGGATGCGGAGTCCGCCCTGGAGGCCGGGGCCGATTCACTTCTCCTCGACAACCGCTCGCTGGACGAGCTCCGGCGGCTGGTCGCGCGCTTCGGAGGGCGAACCACCCTCGAGGCCTCCGGGGGCATCTCCCTCGGGGCGGTGCGGCAGACCGCCGAGACCGGCGTGGACCGCATCTCGATTGGCGCCTTGACGCACTCCGCCCCCTGCGCAGACGTCTCGTTGGAGGTTCGGAGCGGGCTCCCCTCGCGCCCCCGCCATTCCGCGGGCGGGCGAGGCGCTCCCCCCGCCGAAGACGAGGTGGAAGAGTGAGCAGAGGAGCGGAGCGCGTGCTCGAGGCGCTCCGACGGGCAGAGGGCGAACCCTGTTCCGGCGCGGGGCTCTCGGAGAGGCTCCAGGTCTCACGCTCCCAGATCTGGAAGCACGTCGAGGCGCTTCGCGCCAGGGGCTACGGCGTCGAGGGGGCGGCCGGCGGCGGCTACCGGCTCGTCTCGGTTCCCGATCGCCTGTATCCGGAAGAGATCCAGGCGGGCCTCCCGACGCGCTGGATGGCTCGCGAGATCCACTACTTCGACAGCATCGACTCCACCAACCGGCTCGCATTCGACCTGGCCCGGGAGGGCGCCGCCCACGGCACCGCGGTGATCGCCGAGGCGCAGACCGCCGGCCGCGGCCGTCTCGGACGCTCTTTCTTCTCCCCTCCGTACCGGAACCTCTACACCTCGGTGGTGCTTCGCCCCTCCATCAGCGCCAGCGACGCGGCCATCATCATCCTGGCGGCTGGCATCGCAGTGGCCGAGACGGTGGCGACGAGTCTGGGAAGCCGGGACGCGGTGGAGATCAAGTGGCCGAACGACGTTCTTCTCGACGGGCGCAAGACCTCGGGCATCCTGATGGAACTCAGCGCCGAGGCGACTCGCGTGGGCTTTCTGGTGCTGGGGATCGGCGTGAACCTGAATGTGGATCGGGAAGCCTTTCCGGAGGACTTCCGCTCTCTCGCGACGAGCCTCGTCTCCCACTCGGGTCGCGCCATCGACCGGGCCCACTTCACCCGCCGTCTTTTCGTTACCCTCGAGGACGTGCTGGACCTCCACGCCGAACCGGGGTGGGAGGCCCTGCGCCCCCGCTTCCAGGAGTTCTTTCGCATGGAGGGTCGACGCATCCGCGTCTCGGATCTGGCTCTGGGCGAGATCGGCGGAGTGTGCCGAGGAATCGACCCGGACGGTGCGCTCTGCCTGGAGCGCGACGACGGCGAGCGGATCCGGGTCCTCGCGGGTGACGTGACGATCATCAAGGAGGGAGCCCCCCGCAAATGACCACCTTCCTGCTCGCCGTCGACGTCGGAAACACCAACGTATCCCTCGGCATCTTCGACTACGCTGCAGGCGAGGGAGGGCTCGCGCACCAATGGCGGCTGAGCACCAACCGCGAGCAGACCTCCGACGAGGTGGCGGGCACCCTGCGCTCCCTCTTCGCGCAGTCCGACTGCGAGCTCGAACGATTCAGCGACGTGATCCTCTGCAGCGTCGTGCCCCCGTTGCAGCCGATCTGGGAACGGGTGTGCCAGAAGCTCTTCGACCAGCCGCCGATCCTGATCGGTCCGGGAACCCGCACCGGGATGCCGGTCCGTTACGAGAACCCGCGGGAGGTAGGGGCCGATCGCATCGTGAACGCGGTGGCGGCTTTCGAGATGGTCGGCGGGCCCGTCGTCGCCGTCGACTTCGGCACGGCGACGACCTTCGACTGCGTTTCCGAGAAGGGCGAGTACCTGGGTGGCGCCATCTTTCCCGGTATCCACATCTCCATGGAGGCGCTCTTCGAGCGCGCGTCGATGCTTCATCGCGTCGAGATCTCGCGTCCCAAGTCGGTCATCGGTCGCACCACCACTGCGTCCCTGCAGTCGGGACTGCTCTTCGGATACGCCGGTATGGTGGACGCGATGGTCACGCGGATCCGGAGCGAGCTGGGAGGCGACGTCCGCGTCATTGCCACCGGCGGACTGGCTCAGCAAATTGCCAACGAAACCGAAACCATCGAACGCGTCGAGCCCTTCCTCACACTGGAAGGCCTTCGCATTCTCTTCGAGAAGAACCGTTCCCCACGCGCCGAGGGACCGCGAAAGGACAAGTAGCCATGCAGAACGTCGATACGAAGAACACGCAGAACTTCGCCCTGATCGGCCATACGGCGGACGGGAAGACCTCTCTCGGCGAGGCCTTCCTCCATGCAGCGGGCGCGACCGCCGCGCTCGGCAAGGTGGACGACGGGAGCTCCGTCCTCGACCACACGCCCGAGGAGAAGGAGCGCCATCACACGCTGACCTCCTCCCTGTACGGCTTCGCCTGGAACAACCGCCACCTCACCCTGGTGGACACCCCGGGCGACCCCAACTTCCAGGGAGACGGCCAGGTCGCCCTCCAATCGCTGG
This sequence comes from uncultured Spirochaetales bacterium, assembly GCA_964615365.1. Taxonomy (GTDB): domain Bacteria; phylum Myxococcota_A; class UBA9160; order UBA9160; family UBA6930; genus CAVXZE01. Next base: position 7,548 of record CAZTOU010000089.1, on the reverse strand, counting down.
ACGGAGCGATCCTGCTGGTGTCCGCGGTGGACGGAGCGCAGGTCGGCACCGAGGGGATGTGGCGCGCCAGTGAGCGGGCGGGCACGCCGCTGGTCGCGTTCGTGAACGGCATGGACCGAGACCACGCAGACTTTTCCCGGGCCCTCGAGTCCCTCCGCGGGATGGGCGCCAATCCCATCGAAGTCCTCCTGCCGATCGGCTCCGGCTCCGGCTTCACGGGAGTGATCGACCTGCTGGAGCAGAAGGCCATCGTCGAGGGGCGCCAGACCGACATTCCCTCGGAGCTGGCGGAGGAGGCGGAGGCAGCCCGCCAGCGGCTGGTCGAGGCGATCGCCGAGACCGACGACGAGCTGCTGGAGCGATATCTGGAGGAGGGGGAGCTCGACGGCGATTCGCTGGTCAAGGGGCTGGTCGCCGCGGTCGCCTCTCGGGGGCTCCTCCCCGTCCTCTGCGGATCCGCGAGCGGACAGATCGGTACCGAGGAGGCGCTGCGCATCGCCACGCAGCTGCTTCCCTCGCCCGTCGATCGGGGCGATTGGACGGGCCGGAGTCTGGAGGCCGACGCCGAGATCGCCGTCGGCGCCGACCCCGCCGGTCCCTTCGCCGCCCTGGTCCTCAAGACCGTGGTCGACCGCTATGCGGGCACCCTGTCGATCTTCCGGGTGGTCTCGGGGACGATCAAGGGGGACACCCCGGTCCTGAACGCGACCCGGGACAAGAAGGAGCGATTGGGCAAGCTGCTGCTCCTGCGAGGCGCCGAGTACGTCGAGGTCCCCGAGGCCGGCCCGGGAGACATCGTCGCGGTGGCGAAGCTCAAGGACGTCCACACCGGCGACGCGCTCACCCAGGAGAAAGGTGGGGTCCACCTGCCGGAGATCTCGATCCCCGAGGGCGTGCTCTCCTACGCGATCGGGGCGAAGACGAAGGGAGACGAGGACAAGGTCTTTTCCTCGCTCGCGCGGCTGGTGGAAGAGGACCCGATCCTGCGGCTGGGGAGGGATCCCTCGACGGGAGAATTCCTGCTCACCGGGATGGGCGAGCTCCACATCCGGATGACCGTGAAGAAGCTCCGCCGTCTCTACGACGTCGACGTCGAGCTCAAGACACCCAAGGTGCCCTACCGGGAGACCATCACCCGCAAGGCGGAGAACGTGGAGGGGAAGCTCAAGAAACAGACCGGGGGCAAGGGGATGTTCGGCGTCTGCTATCTGACCCTCGAACCCCTTCCCCGAGGGGACGGAATCGAGTTCATCAACGAGGTCGTGGGGGGGGCAATCCCCCGCAATCTGATTCCGGCAGTCGAAAAAGGGGTCCAGGAGTCGGCGGCAGCGGGCCCCTTGGCCGGATATCCGGTGGTGGACGTCCGGGTCCGCTGCATCGACGGCAAGCATCACTCCGTGGACTCGAACGAGATGGCCTTCAAGCTGGCCGGATCCTTCGGATTCAAGGCCGGCATCGCGGAGGGGAAGCCGACCTTGTTGGAGCCAATCATGAACGCCGAGATCATGGTCCCGGACGAGCATGTGGGCGACATCATGGGCGACGTCAGCAGCCGCCGAGGGCGGGTCCAGTCCAGCGAGGCCCGGGGATCGACCCAAGTGATCAAGGCCGAGGTCCCGATGGCCGAAATGTTGGAGTACGCGAGCTCCCTCACCAGCCTGACGGGCGGGAAGGGAGCGTTTCAGATGGAGTTCTCGCACTACGACGAGGTCCCCTCCCAGGTGCAGGAGAAGATCATCGCCGAGGCGAAAGCACAGCAGGCGGAGGAGTCCTGAGGTCGGTTGGCTCGTATTCCCCGGTCCAGCCTGGGCGGACCGGGCGCGCCCGCCCTCCACGGGGTCCTCGTAAGTCGTCACAAGGGAGCGCCCGGTCGTGGCGGAAGCGCACAAGATCAAGCTGACCCTGTCACCCCAGGCGGAGAAGTACGCCCGCCGGGATGCCCCGGTCGAGCTGCGCCGAATGGCCGCCGGTGGCGCCCTGCCCCTTCCCCCCATCGAGCTGGCGACCACGCTCTTCGCCCTCGCCCACGATCCGGACCACGAGGTCAAGAGCCGGGCGCGAGAGACCCTCGAGAACCTTCCCGACAACATCTGTCAGACCGTGCTCTGCGGGGAGACCCATCCGGCCCTGCTCGCCTACCTGGCCCACGCCTTCAAGGACCAGGCCGACCGCATCGAGCACATCGCCTTGAACGGCGCGACCGATGATCGAACCTTCGCCTTCCTCGCGACCTTGCCGCACAAGCGCGTCGTCGAAATCGCCGCCAACAACCAGGAGCGCATGCTCCGCTGTCCGGAGATCGTCGACGCTCTCGGAGGCAACCCGGCCACCAGCCGCGCCATCATCGATCGGGTGCTGACCTTCATGGGCATCGAGCGTCCCGACGCCGAAGTCGCCGAGGAGGGGGAGGAGAGCCTGCAGCTCGACCAGCAGGAGATCACCGACGACGAGGCGACGGACGCTCTCCGGGCGCTCCTGGGCGACGACGCCAGCCAGTTCTCCGCCGATCTCATCGAGGATCGCGACGACGAGCCGGACGAGGCGATGCAGGGCAACCTGTTCAAGATCGTCCAGAACATGAACGTGATGCAGAAGGTCAAGCTCGCCCGACTCGGCAACAAGGACGCTCGAGGGCTGCTCATCCGCGATCGCAACAAGATCGTCGCGAGTGCCGCGATTCGCAGCCCCAAGGTCACCGAGAACGAGGTGCAGAACTACGCGAAGGCCCGCAACCTCTCCGAGGAAGTCCTCCGAATCATCGCGGCGAACCGCGAGTGGACTCGAAGCTACGCGGTGAAGCTCGGGCTGGCGACGAATCCGAAGGTCAGCATTCCTAGCGCGATGAAGTTCCTGAACTTCCTCCAGGAGAGGGATCTCAGGAGCATCATGAAGAGCAAGGACGTGGCGATGCCCATCGCGGCTCACGCGCGACGGCTCCTGCAGAAGAAGGGGAAGATCTGATGGCCGAGTTCGGCCCCGAGGGCAACGAGGTCCGAGCCCGAATCGTCTATTGGGGAATCGAGGGATCCGGCAAGTCGGCCAATGTCCAGGTGATCTACTCGAAGCTCCGACCGGACCACCGCGGCGAGCTCCGGACTGTTTCCACACGGCTCGATCCGACCGTCAGCTACGACGCCCTCCCCATCGAGCTCGGACAGATCGGCGGCGTGCGCACCCGGATCCAGATCATCGCGGTGCCCGGGGCGCCCGAGCACGCACCGACCCGGAAGCAACTGCTGGATCAGGTCGACGGGATCGTCTTCGTGGTCGACACCCAGCGCCACCGTGTCGAAGAGAACCTCGCTTCCCAGGAGGAGCTCCGCGAGGCGCTCGCCTCCTACGGCCGCACCCTCGAGGAGATTCCTCTCGTCATCCAGTACAACAAGCGGGATCAGTCGGATCCCTACGCGCTGGAGGAGCTGCACCGCAAGCTCTCCATGCGAAACGTGGCCGCCTTCGAAGCCGTAGCCACCAGCGGCACCGCCGTCCTCCAGACCCTGACCACCGTCTCGAAGCGGGTGATCCGCCACCTGCGCGAGCGACGCGAGGACGATCGGGCCGCGGCGGAGGCCACCCCGAGCACCGAACCCCCGTCCGAGCCCGCGCCGGTGCAGACCGCGCCGCCGCCCGGAGTGACCCAGATCCTGGAGGCGGTCACGTCACCGGGCGAGCCCGCCGCTCCCATCGAGGAGAGCGCGGCGGCCCCGGAGAGCGCGGGAGTCGATCCGGCGCTCCTCCACGATCAGGGGCACCCCGATGCGGCCGCCATCGAAGCGACCGCGGCGGAGACCGAGGCGGTCTTCGAACCCTCCTTCCGGCAGGTCACGGTGGAGATGGAGGCGCCGACCCAGATCGACCCGGAGCCGGATGCCCCGGCGACGATGGGGAGGATCCAGATCGATTCGGTCGGTCACGCCAGCCTGACGGAGTCCGGTGCGGTTCGGATCCCGATCCTCCTGCGCGATTCCACCGGGCGATCGCTGGAGATCTCGCTCCGCGTCGAGATCGGGGCGGACCAGCCGGAGAGCGGGGACTGATGCGCAAGCGCGTGGCGATCTACGGGGCGACGCACGAGGCGCTGCAGCTGGTGGCGGTCCTCGAATCGAACCCCGACATCGAAATCGCCAGCGTGTTCGATCCCGACCTCGAGAGCGCGGGAAGGCGGATCGAGGCGCTGGATCCGGGCACCTCGGAGCGGTTGCGAGGCCGGCTCTCCGATGACATGAGCATCTTCCAGGCCGCCAGCGGCATCCACGCGGTGATCGACGGCGGCCTCGAACCCCCGTTCGACCGCGCGGTTCCCGACGCGACCCTGCGAGGGCTCCAGATCGTCTCTCCCCTCACCGCGCGGCTGCTCTGGGGATACGGCGTCTCGGCCCGGGACCGGAAGGGGGAGCTCCTTCAAGCCCTGCACGAGGTGGTGGAGTCGGTCAACCTCACCATCGACGCCGACGAGCTGTTCGCGCGCATGCTGGAGATCGCGATGGGCGTCACCGGAGCGGACGGCGGCTCGCTGATGCTGCTGGATCCGAAGGCTCAGCAGCTGGGGATCCGCGTCGCGATCGGGGTGGAGCCGGAGCTCTGGCCCAAGATCAAGGTGGCGCTGGGAGAGGGCATCGCCGGGCAGGCGGCCGCCGAAGCCCGCCCCATCCGCCTCCGGGGGCGCGCCGACCGCGAGCGCTTCCAGATCGTGCGCGACCGCCTCGACGTGGAGTCCGCCCTCTGCGTGCCCCTGGTTCACGAAGGCCAGGTGCTCGGTGTGCTGAACCTCCATCACCGCGAACGGCCGGACGCCTTCTCCGACGATGACCTCGAGTTCGCCGAGCAGCTGGGACGCCTCGACGCCGAGATCATCGCCCGAGCACAGGAGCACGAGGCGCTGCGCAGCCAGGCCGCCCGCTACGACGCGGTTCGCGAGGTCCGCCAGGCCCTGTCGGGTTCCGCCCCCCTCGCCGATCGCTTGGGCACCCTCTGCGGACTGATCGCCGAGCGGCTGGGCGGCGGGATCGCCACCGTCTATCTGCACGACCCCGACGAGGGTGACCTCCGCCTCGCTGCGACATCCCTGCAAGGGGGCGGCTTCGGCGGCGAGTACAGGGTGGTGTTGGGCCAGGGTGTGGACGGAATGGCCGCCCAGAATCGCACCCCCGCATTTCTGCGCGGCGACGACGGCGCCCTCGCCTACTCGGCTCTTCCGCTGCTCGCCGGAGACACGCTGTTGGGTACGCTCACCATCCAGGGGGGAGGCGATCGCTCGGGTGGCACCGCCATGCGTCTCGGTCGGGCCCTGGAGGAAACCCTGCTGGAGATCGCGGCGGCCGCAGCGGACGAGATCGCTCAAGCCAAGCGCGAGGCGCAGATGTCGATTCGCGCCACGAGGATCGGCGCCATCAATGAAGCGGGCATCCGCCTGATCTCCGCCCGCGACCTCAACGAAGTGGCCAGCCTCGCAACCTCTTCCGCCGCCCTGATCCTCGAGGCGGACCACGCCATCATCCGGCTCCAGGATCCCGAGAGCCGGCGCTACGTGATCCGCTCCTACTATGGATCCGCCGACGGGCGTCTCCAGGAGAAGCTCTTCCGTCTCGACAAGGAGCTCACGGTGGACGTGATCAAGGGCCGCAGCGCGCGGCTGATCCGGAGCGTCGAGTCGAACGCCGCCTATGCGGAGCTCGGAAGCGCGGTGCGCTCGGCCATGGTCGCCCCCCTCAAGCGCGAAGGACGCATCATCGGCATCCTGGGCCTCTACGACAAGGTTGCCCACGACCAGTTCTACGCCGGCTGCTTCAACGACGACGACCTGCAGACCTTCGCCAAGTACGTCCACTACGTGGAGCGGGCGGTGACGAACGCCCTCTTCTACGCCCACACGCGCGAGCATCGAAGCTTCGACGAGGAGACGGGACTCCCCAACGCGGAATACCTGTCGCGGCGACTCGACCAGGAGATCGCCCGCGCCGGCGGACGCGAGGGCGCTCTGGGGCTGGCCGTGTGTCGGATCGAGAACCTCGACGAGATTCGCGAGGCCGGCGGGGCGATTCGCGCCGAGCGGGTGGTGCTGCGGACCGCGGAAGCCCTGCGCACCCATCTGCGAGACTTCGACATCCTGGGACGGCTGGAGGAGAGCGAGTTCGCGGCGCTGCTGCCGGAGCCGGGTCACTCTCCCGAGGAACGCATCACCGCGCTGGCCCGGGCCGTCGCCGACGCAGTCGCCAAGGACGACCGTCTCAACCAGCCGGTTCGGGTGGCGCTCGCCTTCGGCTACGCCGTCCACCCGGCCGAGGGGAAGGACCGCGATTCGCTGCTGAAGAGCGCCGCGGCCCTTCGCATCCGCATGGTCTGAGTTGTGGCGCGAAGAATGGGTCTTTGGCTGGGTAACTCCTGAAGCCGCAACGGGATTCGCGTCAGGCGGCGTAGGTGAGGGCGTGGCTGCGGGCGTGCGGAAGCCGCCGGGTCGGGATCCGGGCGAAGTAGCACCGTTCGAGCCATTCCCCGAGCGGGTAGCGCCAGGGCATCCGGCGCTCCCGCAGGATCTCCTTGGCGGTTTGCCGTCGCGGGATCAGTCCCAGCGCCACCCCCGGAGGATCGTCCCGCCGGTTCTCGGAGCGCGACTTGATGAAGTTCCGCCACACCGCAAAGATCGCAGCGCGGTACAGCGCTCCCTGCCGCCTTTTTGAGAACGCGATCGTCTCGCGCTTGTGGTTCGCGCTGCCGTGGCGCAGCAGCAGGTCCGCCAGGTTCGCCGGGAACAGCGGGTTGCGCGCCGTCCGGGGCTCCTTCGACGAGGTGACGCGGTGCGCGATCCGCCGGTCCGAGAGCCGCTTGAAGGCCACCGGATACGCCGTGTGCGCATCCGAGTCGATCCGCACCGCGCTGCCTGAGGGAACCACCCGTCCCACCAGCTCCTCCACCGCCCGCCGGGTGGCCTGCGGAGAGGGCCGCCCGTAGACCGCCTCGAGCTCGGCTCGCCTGACCCGCTGGCTCGGCCGCAGGGTGCCGCTGCGACGAAGCTCGGCGTCGTTGAAGCCGTAGACGTAGTGCGAGGCGCCCACCAGGAGGTGGAGATCGAAGGGCCAGTACTGGCCGAACTCGAAGGTCCGGAATCCGTCGAGCACCAGGGGCTCGGAGGGCGCTCCGCGAGGCCCGAGCTCCTCGAGAAGCAGCAGACAGTGGCGTCCCAACCGCTCGCTCTGGCGCTGCACGGTGCTGTGGTGGAGACCGAACTCGCGAGCGATCTGGCGTAGGGCCGAGCAGCCGAGGAGGCGATGAAAGAGAGGCCGAAGCAAGCCGGGCTGCTTCAGCCAGTAGGTGGTGGAGAAGGTCTGTGAACTGAAGTTCCGAGAGCATTGTTGACAGACGTACCGCTGCACGCGGCGAGGTCCCCGCAGCCGGGTGTAGAAGCCCTTCTTCTTGAAGCGCCAAAGGCCCGGTTCTGCGTGGGAATCACAATCGGCGTTCGGGCAGAAAGGAGGACGCCACGAATCGCGCGAACTCGGCATGCCCCCTCATCGTGCACGCCGCATGCCAGACCCATTCTCCGAGCCACAA
>CAZTOU010000088.1:0-12837 GCA_964615365.1 uncultured Spirochaetales bacterium | reverse complement strand
AGGTCGCGCTCGACATCCGCAAGCTGCGCGATGGATTGGGGGTCGCGAAGAAGGACCCTTGAGCCGGCGGGATTCGAGCCCCTGCCTCAACACCCCCCCTCCTTCTTCCGCGCCCGCTTCACCTTCACCGGCTTGATCTCGACCGGAGCGGCGGGGGCGGTGCCGGTGAAGTGGGCGTGCAGCGCGGAGCGCAGGGCGTGATGGGACAGCGCAGCGGGGGTGGCTCTGGTCGGCGTGGCGGGCTCGGTGAGCACCCGCGCCTGGAATTCGTTGAAGCCGCCCAGCAGTGTCGCCGCCTTGCCGGCGTAGCTCTGGGCACTGGCGGGAAGGCGTTCCAGGTCGGCCGCGCCGTAGAGCACCAGGGTGCGGGTGGGGGGCAGATCGGCCAGGAAGTGGGCCTCGGGGTCGTCGTCGGGAAGGGTCATGGCACCGGGGATTCGCTCCTCGAGCGGTGCGGCGGGGGTGCGCAAGTCGACCAGGTAGTAGTCGCTCGGATCGTGCACCAGGCCGCGCGCCAGATCCAGCAGCGGATAGGCCATTCAAACCGGGTTTTCGTCCTTCGCCAGGTCCGAGATCGAGCTCATCGCGCCCCCTCCACCTCTTCACCAGAGCCTTTGGGAGCCCGCCGGAACCCACCGAGCAGCTCATTTGCGGCTCTCCGGCTGCTCATCGGATCGATAGCGCTTGCTTGTGAGCCGGTCTGCTCCCGAGAGTCGCCGGGCAAGGCAAGCTCCGCCCCTTGCGCGGTTTGAGCGCCATGCCATGCGTATTTCCGAGGACGAGGACGGTCGCGCGAGTCGTGAGACGATCGGCTGGCTGGCGTCAGGCGAAGTCGAGCTCGAGCTCATCGAGCGGTCGCGCTGGTTCGATCGGGGGCGCACGGGTCGGCAGGCCGACCGAGCTCAGAATGCGCAGATGAGCTTGAGCCGGCCACCCGCGCAATCCGGGCAGGCCAGGGCGTCGATCCCGAGCACACCGTGGTAGACGAGCAGCCCCAGAGACTCGAGGAGTTGCCCGAAAACGGCGGTTGGGAGCGCTATTCGTGGCTCGAGTTGCTTCTCTCGCGCGCGGGCCCGGTCAGGATCCACGACGCACTCGATTGGCAAGGTCCTGGCGCCCCCTCCTCTTCGCCTCTCGTCTACGGGCCTTCTTCGCCTCGTCGATCTGGATCTTCTCCTCGATCGAGAGCACGATGTCGGGACGCTCCTCGCCGAATCGCTCGAGGTAGAGCTGCTCGATGTACTCGCGCAGCGGGACCTTCCACGGTTCCTGGTCGCGGTTGTCGCTCTTGCCCAGCTTCCGGGGGTTCATCCCCAGCTCGCGCGCCATCTGGAGGTGGGCGTGGGAGAGCCGATGACGCTTGCCTGCGTCGATCCACGCCTGCATCTTCTGGTTTGGTCGCTTCTTCGTCGGCATCCCTGCCTCCAAGGAGGCACTCCATCAGCGCCGCGTGCGCTTCTTCCTCTCTTGCGCTTGGTCTTGCCTCGATTCGCCACACCGACACCGCGCGGACGATCCTCGGAGCCCGTCTTCTGCCCGGCGTCCTGTGTCGCTGGTGGCGTCGTCGACGTCGTCGCCGTACTCGTCGGATCCTCGAGGTCGAGCGACAGCTGCCGCGGCTTCTCGACGACCTCGGTCTCGGAGCCGTCCTGGTGGATCACCTGCCCCACGATTCGATCGGTCACCTCGGAGAGGTAGCTTCGGAGGGTTTCCGAGATCTCTCGGAACTCCGGCCACGCTGTATCGGTAGGGCCGGATGCCGTAGCGCCTCAGGAGGGCGACGAAGACCTTGCGGGACCACATGTCCGCCATGGAGAATCGGTACTCGACCGGCGAATCCTCCGCCTCCTGGCGCCTCAATCGCTCGAGCATGCGGACCCTGGCCCGCTCGGCGGCGACCTTCTCCCCCTCCGTGGTCGCACCGGAGAAGAGCGCCTCGATCAAGCGCAGTTTCTCGATGAGCCTGGCCTCGTCCATCCGATTCCTACCTCCGCCCGCGGCGCTCCTTGGCGGCAGCCTTACCGACGACCCGCTCCAGCGGCTCCCGCAACACCGGAGCGCGTTCTTCTGGCGTCAGGTGCTGGTATGCGCGTCTCGCCTTCTTCGGGGCCCCCGAGATCCGTCCTCCGTCGACTCGCCGCGAGCGTCGAGAGCCTAGCAGCGAACCCGCGTCCCGCCTGGCTGCGCGCTTCCCCGTCGAGATCCCGATCCACTTCGTCTACAACGACGGCTCTCCCCTCGACCACCGTTGGCTCGATGCGTTTGCGTTTCAGCTGCGGTGGCGGGCGGTCGTGCGCGGTGAGGAGGGGCGGTCGGGCCGGGTGCGTGCGGGGGTGTAGATTCTCGGAGTGTGCCCCGGGAATGAGCGGACGATCGTCACGCCGGTGAGGTTCACGAGATCTTGGACGGGCGTCGCTCAGCGCGGGGCAGGAGATCGGGCGCGCAGCACCGCGATCGACTGGGGCGCCGCGTGGAGCCCCAATGGCGGCCCGAACGGGATCGGTTCGCCCACCCTCCCCCTGCCGCCGGCCAGGCCGTCGCTTCGATTCGACGACGCGCGCCGCGCCGCCCGCTTCCCTGCCTGGGCTCGTTCCCCGGGGGCTCGAGACCCGCGCATGCCCGACGCCGGAGCGCCGGTGATACGGTGGGTCCCGTCGACGTCCAGTCCGCCGCGAGCACGTTGCCCTCGACCGATCCCTCGTCACCGCAGGTCTGCATCGCTACAATGCCGAGGGCACGCCCCGTGTCACGACTCCGTCCTCGATCTCCCAGGGGCGCCGGGCAGCGGGCCACGCCAGGACCATGAGCGCAAAGCACCGTAACCCCCGCCACGATGACGGTCGCGAATCGGTCTCGAGCCGTGGAGTCGTGCGGGGACCCTCGTCTTGATGGACAGGCGCGCCGCGATCGTGTGGAGAGTCGCATCCGGGCTCGTTGCGGGAACCCTCGCCTTCCTCTCCATCGCTTCCGTCCGGGTGGAGATCAATCCGTTGGCGTCGTTGGTGCCGGTCCAGCTCTCGGCCGAAGCCTGCTTCATTGCCTTGATCGTGTGGGTCATCGCGCACTGGTTGGTGCTACCCCAGCTCGCGCCCGCCGTCCCCCGACCCGGTCGGAGTCCGGGTCGCGCCGTCCGGATCGCGCTCGTTCTCTTCCTCGTCATCCTCGCCGCCGCAGTCGTCTATCACTTCCGGGTCGTGTTGCAGAGTGGGTTCTTCTGGGACGACCACATGAACCACATCCAACCCGCCAAGATCATGGTCGAGTCGCGATCGCCGCAGACGATCGGCGCATACTTCTTCCAGCACACCGGCCCGCGCATGTTCCGCCAGATCCCAGTCTACATGAGCGCCATCGACTACGCCATCTGGCGGCTGGAGCCCGCGGGCTGGCATTTCACGACTCTCTTCGCCCACGCACTGGCGAGCGTATGCGTCGCCCTCTTCGCGTGGAGCCTGCTTCGAAGCCTGATCTTCGCATGCGGGGCCGGCGCCCTTTTCGCGTCTTTTCCATTCGGCGCGGAACCCGTGACATACGTGGCTCTTCGGGAGGAAACTGCCACCATCCTCTTCTACGCATGTGCACTCATGGCATACGTCCGATTCCGTGGACTTCGAGAGGATGCCGGTAGCCAAGTCGGCGCCACGCGAGGTTGGTACGCCGCCGCGTTCGTCTCCACCTTTCTGGCCCTCTTCAGCAAAGAGATCGCCGTGACATTGCCGGCTATGATCACGCTCTACGATCTCGTGCTGACGACTAGCACCATTCGAAAGCGCGTCATTCGACTCGCGCCATTCTGGGGGCTCCTCCTGTTCAACGCGGGAATGAGACTGTACTGCCTCGGCGAGATCATGGGCGGACTGGTGCCGCTATCGTCGAACGAGGGCGAAACGGCCACGAGCTACACGCTCACCGGCTACTTGATGCCGAGTCGTGAGATGATCCACTCGTTGTTCGTGTCCTATCCCAAGGTCCTCTTTCTCGCACCACTGCACCAAGGTGTGGCAGATGACCGGCTGCGTCTCGGCTTCGCCGCCGCCGCTGCGATCATTATCTTCTGTCTTCTCCTCCGACGTTGGCTCGACCGACGGCTCATTCTCTTCTTCATCGCCGCAATCTTCCTCATCGTGATCCCGGTAATCTCGTACTTCCCTTCCGAGGACAACTTGCGCGAGGCAACGGCCAAACGCTTCTACCTGAGCGGCGTCATCTACGCACCGATGCTGGCCTACGTCCTGGTCGGCGACTTCGCATGGCGTTGGCTGATGCCCTTTCGAATCGTCGTTCTGGCACTCGCGGTGGCCTTCCAGACCCGCTGGGGACACCAATACTCCCAGCCATGGATCGAGACGGGTCGCAATTCACGCGACTACATCGAACGGTTCCAGGCGCTGGAACGCACCCCGCCCCCTGGATCGATGCTCCACGGCACGGTCGACACCAACTACGAGTTCCTGTGGCGAGTTCGCGAGCACTACCAGACCATCAGCGGCGACGCGGACTACTATCGCATGGCGAAGGCCGAGCGCAATTTGATGGTCATGACGCCGGACGGAGAGGCCCCCGTCACACCCCCGGAGGAGTTGTCTCTCGGGGAGTCGGACTTCGTCTATCGGTGGGATGCGGCGGAGCGCCAGCTGACGGACCTGACCGAGCAGCTGGCGGAGGCCCTCGAGGCGCGCATACCGACGGAGCGGTCTGTGCCGGTCACCCTGGAGCCGGGCCGCTGGTCGATCCGGGAGTCGGAGAGCGAGGTCCTGCTGGGCACACCGGGCCCCGACGGGCACGCCTCCACGAGCTGGCGTACCTATCTGCGAGGCCCTGAGCTGGACCCCCAGTCGGGCCACGCGATCTGGACGAGCGACACATTGTGGGTGGAGCTGGCCGCGACTCCGATTCGCGAGGACGGATCCCGTTGTGGGGCGGAGCACCAATGGGTTGGCGAGCTTTGGTGGAACCGGGCGCCCGACTGGGACGCTCCCGTGCCGCGCATCCGATTCGACTTGCTGGCCGACGGCGGGCAGCAAATATATCGGCTGGCGGTGCGCAGCTCCATGGAGTGGGCACTCGCGGGCTCCATCGACAGGCTGAATCTGCTCCTGCGGGGGGTCGAGGAGCCGAGCGGATGCGAGCTGGAGATCATCTTCGGCGGTGTGGAGGGGCGCTAGCGGGCCGTGCTGGGTGACCGATGGGAGCGCTCCGGTCGGGATCGTCCAGGTTCCCGTGGCTGCACGCGAAGCCCTGAGCAGGGATGCGCAGGAGCCGATCTGCGCGATGGAAACCTGTCGGCGGCGCGAGCGCCTCAGTTCCGGCGTAGAGGCCATACTCTCGGTCGCACGTAGCACGGCCGTTCGCTCGTTTCTCGGTATTGGGGCGACTCGATCGAGGATAGGATCAGTCCATGGTCTGCATGACGCGCGGAATCCAGGGCCGCACCGGTCTCCGCCAACCCGGGAGCCACAGAGCCAGCGCCACTGTCCGCCCGAAACCGCTCGCGACGGCTGACACCAGCCCACGGGATCATCGTCGCGCGATCGTGACCCTCGACCGCAGGTCGCTCGGCGAGCCAGACTGCGCGATCGGCGAGGGGCGTACTCCATGGGATGGGGGGGGGCGTTTCGTGTGATGAATCACCCCAGCCCCGGGATTCGAAACCGACGTTTGCAGCTGGTGGCGGTGCTGTTTTCCAGCAGCCTCATTGCGTTCGTTCAGCTTCGTGCGGCCTTCACGGGGGAGGCGGCCATATCGATGGAGGATACACTCTGGATGGAGGCGTTGGTGAGCGACGTCCGTGACTTGTCGTTGGCAGACCAGCTGCGCATGGTCGTGGACTCCGACTACAGGGGCTACGTCGGCGGCCACCGAATCAACGCTTTCATCTGCGCTCTTCTACATCCGCTGGGCCTCCCCCACGCCGCTCTGGCGCGACTGCTGGCAACTCTGACGTCCGTTGCGGTCTTCGTCGTGCTCGTTTGGGTTCTCCGGGACGAGCTCGGTGCTCTGACCGTATTGCTCGTTGGGGTCTTTCACGCCCTGCTACCAGCGCGCAGCATAATCATGGCGCTGTACTTCATGGGCAATCACAGCGAAATGGCCCTCTTCGCGGTCGCCAGCCTGGGCCTGACAATGGGCGCGCTCGAGGCCCAGGTGGCCGGGTCCCGTTGGACGGCGCGCGCCATGATCTGCGCTTCAGGCGTTGTTCTGGGCATTGGGCAGTACTACTGCCAGTCGATGATGGTCTGGATCGCGGTCTGCGCCATCGTGCCCGCGGCCGTGTGGGTGAAGAAGCTGGGTATGGGCGGATTGCTTCGTTTGCTGCCGTGGGCTCTTCTGGGACTCCTGCCTGGGGCGTGCCTGGCTCTCGTCGCGTACTGGCCGGACCAGATGTTCTTTCTCGTCTTCCCCTACGAAATGGACCCGAGAGAGGCCGTATCGGGAGCGTGGGCGGTGGACGGCGGGACGGAGGGGCTTTCCGCGTACTGGGCCGAAACGGTCGGGCCCTTCGTGGCGCCGACGTGGCCAGGGGGCAGGTTCCATCTGGCAGCGGCCACCTCGCCCCTGTGGCTCGCGTTGGCCGCACTGCTGGCGCTGCGGGATCGATCGCTGCGCCTGCGCGCAGCGGTGCTCTCCTTCATCGGCTTCACGGTCCTGCTCTACTCGCTCGTCTGGCGAGCCCAGGCGTTCGGGCCCCGATTCGTGGTCAGCGCGGTCCTCCTGACGCTCACGACGCAAGGGATCGTGTTGGGTGAGCTCATCCCGAGGGCCCTCGAGAGATTCGGGCCAGCGGTTTCGCGCTGGTCGCGGCCGATTCTGGGAGTGCTCGCCCTCGTGTTGTCGCTGAGCCGCGTCCAGGATGCCCGATGGTTGGGTGGTCGAGCAACGTGGTCCCAGGGCTGGTCTCTGGATACCTCGCTCATGGTTCGCCTCGGTCTGCTGGGCATGAGGCATGCGCACCAGGCTCCGTTGAGGTCCGTGGTTTGGCACGTGGATGGAATGGGACTCGACCGAATCCAGGTCGAAGCGCTCGTTCGAGGCATGGGAGTGCCGTTCGATGGCTACCAAGTCGATCCCGTGCTCTCCCTGCCTGGCAATCGAGTCTTGGGGCGCGGCCCGCTGGGTATTGCGGAAGATGCCCTGAACCGGAAGGAACGGAGACTACTGTGTTGTATGCCGCAGGAGCTGGAGTACGTGGCGAGTTCCGAAGCCCACAGCTTCTCGGAGTTGCGTTGGCAGGACGTAGGTCTCTTTTACGAGCTGGGCGTCTTTCTGGGGTTCTCGCTCCTCGCCAGCCTGGAGCCGGAGGAGTGGGGTCCGGTCAACGCGCAACTGGCTGACGTGGCCGACCGGGTGCTGTGTGAGGTCAGTGACTTCATCGAGAGTGACTCCGATCTTGGAGCATTCGATTCCATGCTCTGCGGCGGTGTGTTCCCAGCGATGTCCGAATAGAAGCTGTCCTCGGAACTTCCGGGGTGTCCCGCCCGATGTCGAGCGGGACGGCTTGGTTCCGGCTGCGCTCGTCCCCGGGGGCTCGGCGGAGGATGTGGATGTCCAGCACGCGGGCCTCGTGGCTCGGCGCCTGGGCGAATGCTGCCGAGAAGTGGGCAGACTATTGGAGATGAGTCCGACGACGGAGCTTCGGTACCGGGAGGTGCTGCGGGGGGCGAGGCTTCTCCAGGGCGCGGGGGATGACTGGCGGAATACGGAAGAACTGCGTGCTCCGGACGAGGCGGGCCTGTCCCAGCGGGGCCACCTACGTCGTCCCGAGCGGAGACCTCTCCCGGGGATCGCTCGGCGGCGTGCGGCCCTCCGATACCAGAATCTGGGCAAGAACCGGTGGGTGCTCCGGAATCCTTCGGAAGCCGACTCGGTGGTAGATGGGCATGAAGGAGTGGTATCATTGAGACAACGCGCTCTGCGAAGACAAGAACGGCTGCGCCGGGACGGTCATCCAGAGCGCCATCCGCTGGAACAGGGAGGGCCGCCGGCGGACGTCTGCCTGGGCTCGGTCTGCGCCGACTGCCGGAGGGAGGCGGAGGCCCTCGAGCTCAAAGACCGCGCGCTAGCGGAGAAAGTTGACGAGTAACCGCGGTTCCTCCGCTAGATCCTCTCGAAGGCTATCCCGCGGAGCGTTCGGGGATCCTGATCCCCCGGGACCGTGCTCGATCGACCCGGAACTGGAGATTCTGTGGCGGACGTCATCCTCGTCTATCCCGTCACCGGCTTGGACGTCAGGGGGGTCACGGTGTGGCTGCCTTTGTCGGTCCTCACCGTCGCGTCTACGCTGACCGACGACTACGAGGTGGCGATCGTCGACCAGCGGACCGATCCCCACTGGCGGGAGTCGATCCGCAAGCACTTGACGGGGGACACTCTGTGCGTCGGCATTTCCTCGATGACCGGCACGCAGATCCACTACGGGCTGAGGGCCGCCGCGTGGACCCGGCAGATTGCCCCGGAAGTGCCCATTGTTTGGGGGGGGAACCACCCGACACTCCTTCCCGAGCAGACGGCCCGCCACCCCCTGGTCGACATCGTGGTGATGGGCGAGGGAGAGGCCACCTTCCGGCGCCTGGTGGACGCCTTCAGAGCCCGGCGCGATTGGAGGGCGATCTCCAACATCGCCTTCAAGACGGAAGACTCGGTCACGGTCCAGGGGTCGGGATACGACTTCGTCGATCCCACGACCGCGCCAGAGATCCCGTACGATCTCGTTGACGTCGAGAACTACGTCTCGGGAAACCTGTTCTTCGGGCGCAAGGTGCGGAGTATGCCGTTCATCACATCCTCCGGGTGTCCGTACGCCTGTACCTTCTGCTGCCAGCCGGTCCTGTCCAACAGGAGGTGGCGGCGCATGGATCCCGACATGGTTGCCGAGCGCACGATCGCGTTGAAGGACCGCTACGGCTTGGATGCCATAGAATTCCATGACGAAGAGTTCTTCGTAGACCGGAAGCGCGGCGCCCGGATCGCCGAAAGGATCGGCGGCGCTTTCGACTGGTACGCCCAGACCCGCATGGACGACCTGCTACATCTCGACCTCCCGATGCTCGAGAGAAACGGTATGCGTTCCCTCCAGCTGGGGCTCGAGAGCGGCTCCAACAGGATCCTCGAGCTGGTCAAGAAACAAGAGACGGTGGAGCAGTACCGCGCCGCCAACGCGGCCCTCGCGAGCACAGGCATCCAGGCGACCTACAACTTCATGATGGGTTTTCCGACGGAGACGGAGGAAGAGCTGAAGTCCACCGTGAATCTTATCCTCGACCTGACGGCCTCCAACCCGAACGCACACGTGGCCGGCTTCTACGTGTTCGTCCCCTATCCCGGGTCGGCCCTGTACGACCTGGCTCTGGAGAACGGTTTCCAGCCACCGGAGAGTCTGGAAGGGTGGAGCCGATTCAACCGGCACAACATCTCGGCGCCGTGGATTCAGGACAAGTCTCACATGGAGTTTCTGATGGTCACCTCGAAGCTGATCGATGGAAGGAGGCTTCTGACCGGGCTCGGAGCGCCCCGGCTCGCAACCGGAGTCCTCCGGTTCTTCAGCCACCGATACCGTTCCCGCTGGGAGGCTCACGCGCTGACGATGACCTGGGACGCGAAGCTCCTGTCTCTGCTCACTCAGCGCTTGCTGAGCGGTGGGGGTTTCTTCCCTGCCAGCATGCCATGACTCCGTCCAGCGTGCCCCGCCTGAGCATCATCGTGCCGGTCAGCCGGGGCCCGGAGTTCATCGGTCCCTTGATCCGGAGCCTCGAAGGGCAGACCGCTCCCGGGCTCTGCGAGCTCATTCTGGTTACAGACAGCCCGGTCCGGTACGCCTCGTCTCTGATCGCGGTCAAGACCCAGGTCTCTACGAGCCCGCACCCGAGCGCCAAGAGGAACGTGGGGGTCGGAGCGGCCGGGTCCACGGAGTACCTCGCCTTCGTCGACGACGACGTTCGCCTCGAGCCGCACTGGGTCGATCGAGTGCTTCATGCGCTCGATGATGGAGCCGATGTCGTCACGGGACCCAGCGACCTCCCCTATTCCGAAGATTTCAGGCAAACGGCTGCCAACGGGATAGTCTGCTCTCCTTTGTTCAGCATGAAGAAGACCCTCGCCAACCCGACCAGGGAGCGAGTTCCCTTCTATGAAGTTTCCCTCTGCAACGTGGCGATGAAACGCCGCGTATGGGAGAGCGTCGGCGGCTTCAACGAGGTTGCCTACTACTGGGTGGATGACGCGGAGTTCTTCTATGTCGCCTGGCGGATCGGCTTCGAGCTCTGGAACGACCCGGAAGTTCGGGCGGCCCACTACAAGCGGCCGCTGCTGTGGCCGCTCATGCACCAGTATTTTCGCCAGAGATGGTACGGCGGCCTCTCCACATGGCAGTTCCCGGAGCTCTATCTGCGCCAAGTAGGGGTGGTAGCGGCAGCAGGCCTTCTGGTCATCCTCCTGGTCGCCTGTCTGCTCGGGTTGATCACCTCCGAAGGAACGCGCCTCGTGCTCATCGGCACCCTGTCCGGGATGACCCTGGCGGGCCTGGTGGCCCTCGTCTCGTGGGGCGGCTATTCGGTCTCGCCGTCGAAACGGCCGGGACCCGTGCTCGTCTCCGGTATCTGCCTTGCATTGTGCGTGGGGGCCACGATGCTCGGCTTCTGGAGCGGGCTGATCCTGGGGCCCTTTTACCGTCTGGGGAAACCGACCGCCCACAGATACAGACGCTTCCGCTACCGGGACCGTGGTGGCACCTTCGTGGGGAAGGAGATCGTCCAGCCCCGTTGGGCCGTGCTGCGTCAGATCGTGCCCATCCGACTTTGGCCCCGCCGGTTCCCGCAGTGGCTCATCTACTTCGTCACGGCTCGATGCAATGCACGATGCCCGATGTGCTTCTATCTCGACGAGATCAACGACGCAAGACAGTCCGGCGAGCTTTCGTCGGAGGAGGTCCGGCGGATCGCCGCGTCGATCCCTCCCATTACCTATCTCTCCCTTTCGGGCGGCGAACCTTTCCTGAGGGACGACGTTGGCGATCTGGTCCAGGCGTTCATCGACGGGGGCGATCCCGTCTATGTTTCCATCCCCACGAACGGCTCCTTCCCGGACCGCGTCGAGCGCACCTTCGAGGTCCTCTCCAGGCGCAATCCCTCGACCAACTTCGACCTTCATCTGTCGCTCGACGGACCACCAGAGGTGCACGACGGGATACGCGGTTCCCGGGCCACCTACGCACGTGTGATGGAGACCCACCAGGCCGTGCTGCCTCTCGCGAGGCGGCGGGACAATCTGAGCATCAAGTTCGTCGTGACCTGTTCGTCGGAGAACGTCGACCAACTGGAGGGTTTCCTCGAGCACCTGGTCCGCGACGTGGAATGCGACCGGGTCAGCCTCAACCCCCTGCACGGCAACTTCAAGGACAAGAACATGGCGGTCGACCCGGAACGCTATCTCGCTCTCGCCCGCGAAATCTACCGGCTGACCGACCAGAGGGGCTACAGGGGGGTCCGGTACCGGCTATTCAATGCCATCAAGCGCGCCATGGACGGCAAACTCGAGATGATCCAAAAGGGTGGAGACCTGGGGAGCATCTGTGGCGCGGGCCAGAAGATCGCGGTGATCGGTCCCTACGGGGAGGTGCTCCCCTGTGAGCCTCTGCAGGAATCGGTCGGCAACCTGCGGGAGCAGGGCTATGACCTGAGGCAGGTGCTCGCGGGCGAAGCGATGTCGTCATTCGCGGAGAAGCACCTCGGGACCGACAAGTGCCACTGCAACTGGGGCTGCGCCATCGGCAACGCCCTGGTTCAGGACCCCGGGTTCTATCCTGGCGTCGGCCGGGAGTTGCTGAGGGGCTTCCTGCAAGGCGCGTCGTAACCGCGAACGGAAAGTCCAAGAGGTCTTGGCGAGCAGCTGGGCGGTGAGTTCCTCGTGCGGATAGGCCATTCAAACCGGGTTTTCGTCCTTCGCCAAGTCCGAGATCGAGCTCATCGCACCCCCTCCACCTCTTCACCAGAGCCTTTGGGAGCCCGCCGGAACCCACAGCACCACCGCCCCTGCGAATCGGACCCTCTGGAATGGGCAGAAGGAAGCGCCGGACGTCCATTGAACGTGGGGCGCAAGAGAGGAACGGCATCATGCTCGTCGTTCCCTTGATTGCGCCCGCGCCACGTTCTTCTTCGAGGGATCGAAGGAGAACCGATGGCGCGGACACTGGATGAAACGAGAGCCGCTGGAGAAGTCCTCCCGGACCATGACGCCTGGCGCGACATTCACGAGCGGCCGAGGGTTGCGAGGATCATCGAAGCCGTGCTCGAGAAACACGGCATGGATCTCGCGATCATCGCTCTCTTCGGTTGCGCGCTTTGGGGGAATGACCCGGAGATGCAGCTTCTGGCAACGGGATGCGTCGGCGCAATCGGCGTTCTCCTCGCCGGCGCCAAGATCCTCGGGAGACCCCCTTGAGGCAAATGCTCGTGACACCGAGAGTCCCACCAAGACCCTGTGACCAGGGGCCAGCCCGAAGGCGTAGGCCATGAGTAGACCGAATCGCAAGGTCAAGAAAGTGCGACTCAATCTAGAGCTCTCCCCCGCGGTGAGAGAGCGTCTCGATGCGCTTCAGATCACGACGGACGCCGATAGTCTGTCCGAAGTCATCAGGCACTCTCTCGCCGTATATGAGAAGCTGTGGGAAGTGGTCGTCAACAACGACAACATGTTGATCGTGCGCGATTCTGAGGGAAGAGAGCGCGAATTTGTTTTTCTTCGGTGATCCATGACTAAAAGAAGCCATCGACCCAAGCGGAAGAACCGACCGAGGAAACGGGGCCGGACCAAGGCGCGCGAGATCCGTTGGCTCCATCTTTCCGA
>CAZTOU010000087.1:0-13106 GCA_964615365.1 uncultured Spirochaetales bacterium | reverse complement strand
CGCGAAGGCGGGCGAACCGTGGGCGCCGGAGTCGTCGCAGAGATCATCGAGTAGGAAATGGCCGACCTCACTTCTCAGAAGATCCGGATTCGGATGAAGGCCTACGACTTCAAGCTCCTCGACCAGAGCGCCGGGGAGATCGTCGACACCGCGGTTCGCACCGGAGCCCGCGTCGCGGGGCCGATCCCGCTGCCGACGACCATCAACAAGTACACGGTGCTCCGAGGGCCGCACATCGACAAGAAGTCGCGGGAGCAGTTCGAGATGCGAACCCACAAGCGACTCATCGACATTCTCGATCCAACACCCCAGACCGTCGACGCGCTGATGAAGCTGGAGCTGGCGGCGGGTGTGGACGTGGAGATCAAGCTCTAGCCATGGCAAGCCTGGATGTCGTCGGTGCAGGAGGGGAGAAGGCGGGCTCCGTCGAGCTCGACCCCGTGGTGTTCGAGGCGCCCGTCAAGCCGCACCTCTTTCATGCGGAGGTGCGGCGTCAGCTGAGTGTGCGACACACGGGGAGCCATTCCACCAAGAATCGCGCCGCGGTGTCGGGTGGGGGGGCCAAGCCGTTTCGCCAGAAGGGTACCGGCCGGGCGCGCCAGGGCACCACTCGCGCCCCGCAGTTCCACGGCGGCGGCGTGGTGTTCGGTCCGGTACCTCGAAGCTACCAGACGAAGCTTCCCAAGAAGGTACGCCGTGCGGCACTTCGCGCGGCGCTCTCCTTGCGTCTGCGGGAGCAGGCCGTCACCGTGGTGGATTCCTTCGAGCTCGAGGAGTTCAGCACCAAGCGGATGGTGGGTATCCTGAACGCGCTCGGTCTGGCGGAGGAAACGCTCTTGATCGTCCTTGCGGCGGGGGATCCGCACGTGGAGCGATCGGCCCGGAACCTGCCGCGCGTGAACGTGATTCGTGCCGAGGGTGTGAACGTCTACGACGTGCTTCGCCACCGCCGGATCCTCCTGACCAGGGAAGCGGCCCTGGCAGTCCAGAACCGCCTCGGGGCGGCTGGCGAGGGGGCTGCCTCGTGAGGATGCACGAAGTCATTCGCCGTCCGGTGGTCACCGAGAAGAGCACGATCGCGCGCGAGCTGTCGAACGTGGTGACGCTCGCGGTGGATCCGAGGGCCAACAAGCATCAGATCCGCGCGGCGGTAGAGGGGCTGTTCGACGTGACGGTGGTGGACGTGCGTACCATCCGCATGCCGCGCAAGAAGCGGAGAGTCGGCAAGTTCACAGGCCGAAAGCCGGAGTGGAAGAAGGCGATCGTGGTGCTCGCTGAGGGGCAGTCGATCGAGTTCTTCGAGGGGGTGTAGGGAGATGGCGGTACGAAACTACAAACCGACATCGCCCGGGCGCCGCAGGATGAGCGTCTCGGACTTCGGAGAGATCACGCGACAGGGCACCGAGCGCTCCCTTCTCGAGGGTCGTATCAACAAGAGCGGCGGGCGCAACAACGGCGGCCGCGTGACGTCGTGGCATCGGGGAGGTGGACACAAGCGTCGATACCGGAAGATCGACTTCCGTCGGGAGAAGGTGGGGATTCCCGCGAAAGTGGCGGCGGTGGAGTACGACCCGAACCGTTCGGCGCGCATCGCGCTTCTTCACTATCGGGACGGTGAGAAGCGCTACATCCTGGCGCCGGTCGGGCTCCGCGTCGGCGACCAGGTGATGTCGGGGCCGGACGCGGAGATCCACCCCGGCAACACGCTCCCCCTGGCGAAGATTCCCCTGGGCACCGTGGTTCACGCCGTCGAGATGAAGCCTGAAAAGGGCGCTCAGTTGGTCCGTGCCGCGGGAACCGGCGCTCAGCTCATGGCCCGGGAGGGGGGCTATGCGACCCTGCGGATGCCGAGCGGCGAGAACCGCATGGTCCACGTCCTCTGCAGTGCCACGGTGGGCCAGGTCGGAAACCTCGAGCACGAGAACCAGCGCGTCGGGAAGGCCGGGCGTTCGCGGTGGCAGGGCAAGCGCCCCAATGTTCGCGGCGTCGCGATGAATCCCGTCGATCACCCCATGGGCGGCGGAGAGGGCCGGTCGTCGGGGGGGCGCCATCCGTGTACGCCCTGGGGAAAGCCGACCAAGGGCCACAAGACCCGACGGAACCATCGTTCGGACCGATACATCGTGAAGCGGCGAGGGAAGAAGTAGATGGCACGCTCTCTCAAGAAGGGACCCTTCATCGATCCGAGCCTGCAGCGGAAGCTGGAGAAGGCGATCGCGATGGGTTCGAAGCAGGTGATCCGGACCTGGTCGCGACGCTCGATGATCACGCCGGAGATGCTCGGGCTGACCTTTCACGTCCACAACGGGAAGCTGTTCATGCCCGTGTACGTGACGGAGAACATGGTCGGGCATCGGCTGGGCGAGTTCGCGCCCACTCGCAAGTTCATGGGGCACGCTTCGGACAGAAGGGTCAAGCGCTGAGATGCAGGTCACGGCGAAACTCGGCAACTATCGAGTGAGTGCGCGGAAGGCGCGGCTGGTGGCGGATACGATCCGCGGCCGGCAGGTGGAAGAAGCGCTCGCCTATCTCGATCTCTCACCCAAGAAGTTCGCGCGGCCTCTCGCGAAGCTGGTCCGGTCCGCGGTCGCGAACGCCGAAGACAAGAACAACCGCGACAAGGCAGGGATCGACGTCGACAACCTCATCGTCCGCACGGTTACGGTGAACGAAGGCTCCAGCATGTGGAGGATCCGGGCGCGCGCGCAGGGCCGCGCTGCTTGGATCCAACGCCGCACGAGCAGCGTCACCGTCGTGCTGGAAGAACACTGAGCGAGGGGAGGGAGTTTTGGGACAGAAAGTCCATCCCTACGGATTCCGTCTGGGCACTCTCTACGGGTGGAAGTCCAACTGGTTCGAGGAGCGGCGCTACGGACAGCAGATTCACGAGGACTACCAGATCCGGAAGTTCATCAAGAAGAAGCTGTTCCACGCGGGGATCTCGAAGGTGGTGGTCGATCGTACCGGCGAGAAGATCGTCGTGAACATTCACACGGCGCGCCCCGGAATCCTGATCGGGAAGCGCGGTGCGGAGGTGGAAACCCTCCGGAAGGAGCTCGGGCAGTTCACCACTCACGAGATCTTCATCAACATCAAGGAGATCCGGAAGGCCGAGCTCGACGCCCAGCTCGTGGCCGAGAACATCGCCCTTCAGCTCGAGCGCCGAGTCGCCTTCCGTCGCGCGATGAAGAAGGCGATCACCTCGACGATGAAGTTCGGAGCCGGCGGGATCCGCCTCGAGTGCGGTGGCCGGCTGGGTGGTGCGGAAATGGGCCGTCGCGAACGCTACGCGGAGGGACGCGTGCCCCTGCACACGCTTCGCGCCGACATCGATTTCGGGATGGCCGAGGCCAAGACCACCTACGGGGTGGTCGGCGTGAAGTGCTGGATCTTCAAGGGAGAGGCGACTGACCGGGATCTGCGCGAGGGGACGCTCTCTCAGCGGCTTCCGGACGAGGCGGTGAGGTAGGCGATGCTACAGCCGAAGAAGGTCAAGCACCGCAAGCTCATGAAGGGTCGCATGAAGGGCAAGGCCCATCGCGGCAGCTCGGTCGCTTTCGGTGCGTACGGTCTGCAGGCGACGGATCGCGGACGGATCACCGCTCGGCAGATCGAGGCGGCCCGGATCGCGATGACCCGATATGTGAAGCGCGGTGGAAAGATCTGGATTCGCATCTTCCCCGACAAACCCGTCACCAAGAAGCCCGCCGAGACCCGGATGGGCAAGGGAAAGGGCAATCCCGAGGAGTGGGTGGCGGTGGTGAAGCCGGGGCGCATCCTCTATGAGATGGAAGGGGTGAGTGACCAGGTGGCTCGGGAGGCCTTTCGGCTCGCAGCGCACAAGCTGCCGCTTCCGACGCGCTTCGTGGCGCGTGGAGAGTTCCGATGAAGGCGCCGGAGCTTCGTGACCTGTCCACCGAAGAGCTCCTGGTGAAGTCCGAGGAGCTTCGCGGTGAAGTCTTCAACGCGAAGGTGAAGCTGGCTACGGGACAGCTCGGGAATACGGCAAAGCTCCGGGAGCTTCGCCGAGACGTAGCTCGCGTGGAGACTGTACTGCGCGAGAAGCGTGGAGCGAACTAGTGAAGGAACGCGGAAACCGCCGGTTGATCGACGGTGTTGTCGTGAGCGACAAGATGGACAAGACGGTAGTGGTCCGGGTCGAGCGATTGGTCCGGGATCCGATGTACAAGAAGTACGTCCGCCGCTACTCGCGGTTCCTGGCCCATGACGAAGAGAACGCCTGTGGAGTGGGTGACCGGGTTCGGATCATCGAACACCGCCCCCTCTCCAAGCGAAAGCGCTGGAAGGTCCAGTCCATGCTCGTCAAGGCGCAGGTCTAGCGGAGAAGGCGAATGATCCAGGCGGAATCGACGCTGGAAGTCGCGGACAACTCCGGGGCGCGGAAGGTCGCCTGCATTCGCGTGCTCGGTGGATCCCGGCGAAAGTACGCCTCGATCGGAGACGTCATCGTCGTGACGGTGAAGGACGCGATTCCGAACGCGAGGGTCAAGCGGGGAGAGGTCCGCAGGGCCGTGGTCGTCCGCACCAAGAAGGGAATCTCGAGGTCCGACGGGTCCTACATCCGATTCGACGACAACGCCGCCGTGCTCCTCGACCCGCAGAAAGAGCCGGTGGGAACCCGGATCTTCGGGCCGGTGGCCCGCGAGCTGCGGGGGCGGAAGTTCATGAAGATCATTTCTCTCGCTCCGGAGGTGCTCTAGATGACGCCGCGTCTCCTCGAGCGGTATCACTCCGACGTGCACGGGAAGCTGATGGCCGAGTTCGGCTACCGGAATGAGCTCCAGGTCCCGACCCTCTCCAAGATCGTCCTGAACATCGGGGTCGGTGAAGCGGCCGCGAATCCGAAGCTGCTCGAACGGGCCGCGGAGGAGTTGATGATGATCAGCGGCCAGAAGCCGATCATCCGACGGGCGCGGAAGTCGGTCGCCAACTTCAAGCTGCGCGCGGGACAGGCCATCGGCTGCGCGGTGACGCTCCGTGGGCGTCGGATGTGGGAGTTCCTGGATCGGCTCACGAGTGTGGCGCTCCCGCGAGTGCGCGACTTCAAGGGGACCTCTCCCAAGGCATTCGACGGGCGCGGTAACTACACGCTCGGCATCCGGGAGCAGATCATCTTTCCCGAGGTCGACTACGACAAGGTCGAGAACATCACCGGAATGAACGTGACGGTTTGTACGACGGCGAAGACGGATGCGGAGGCGAAGGCGTTGCTCGCCCACCTCGGCGTTCCCTTCCGCCAGTAGCTGGGGCAATCATCATGATGACGGATCCCGTCGCAGACATGCTGACCCGAATCCGCAATGCGGGACGGGCTGGCCATGCCGAGACGATCTCCCCTTTCTCCAAGATGAAGCTCTCGATCGGGAAAGTGCTCAAGGAAGAGGGTTTCATCGATGACGTACACGTGGAGGCGATCGGCGGACGACCGACGTTGCGGATCAAGCTCCGCTACGGTGCTTCGGGCCAGCTCTTGATCGATGGAATCCGCCGCGTGAGTCGCCCGAGCCGCCGGGTGTACGTGAGAGCGACGGCGGTTCCGAAGGTACGGAACGGTCTCGGCATTTCGGTGCTCTCGACGAACAGGGGCGTGATGTCCGATCGCAGCGCGCGTGAGCAGCACGTGGGCGGCGAGATTCTCTGCGAGGTCTGGTAGCGGTGTCGCGGGTCGGACGAGCGCCTGTGGCGATTCCGAGTGGCGTGAACGTGGGACACGCCGAGGGGGCGGTCGACGTCAAGGGCCCGAAGGGCGCCCTCTCGATGCGGCTTCCCAACGGCATCAGCGTCGAGATCGAAGGGGACGAGATCCGCATCCGACGTCGCGATGAGAAGAAAAAGACCCGCGCGCTCCACGGACTGGCGCGGGCGCTGGTGGCGAACATGGTCACCGGGGTGACCGAGGGTTTCGCGAAGGAGCTCGAGATCCAGGGTGTCGGCTATAGAGCGGATGTCTCGGGGAAGACCCTCAAGGTGGCCGCGGGTTTCTCGCACCCCGTCGAGGTGGCGATTCCCGAGGGTCTGTCCGTCTCCATCCAGGAGGGGAGAATCCGCATCGAGGGAATCGACCGGCAGCTGGTCGGTCAGTTCGCTGCCGACGTGCGCTCGTTGCGCCCGCCGGAGCCCTACAAGGGCAAGGGGATTCGATACGTGGGCGAGCAGGTGCGACGCAAGGTGGGCAAGGCGGGAGTGACGTGAGGTCTCGATCGCAATGAAACGGAAGGCCGGGAATCGCAGACGGGGAAAGTTCCTCGCGCGCAAGCAACGCGTGGCGCGCGGGCTGGGCGCGTCCGACCGGACGCGATTGACCGTATACCGGAGCGCCAGGCACATCTATGCGCAGCTGGTCGATCCCGGCTCCGGACGCACCGTCGCAACGGCGTCCACGCGATCCAAGGGCGTCGCCGAGGGCCTCTCGTCCACGGGCAACGTCGAGGCGGCCAAGCGGGTCGGAAAGGCGATCGCGGAGCTGGCGGTGGCGAAGCAGATCGAGGAAGTGGTCTTCAATCGCAACGGGTTTCTCTATCACGGTCGCGTGAAGGCGCTCGCCGAGGCTGCTCGCGAGGCCGGGCTCCGGTTCTGAGGTGCATCGAGGATGAATTCCGAACGGCTCAATCCCAACGACTTCGCGCTGACGGATCGCGTGATCCACATCAATCGCGTCGCCAAGGTGGTGAAGGGCGGCCGGCGCTTCAGCTTCAGCGCGCTGGTGGTCGTCGGTGACGGCGAAGGTGTCGTGGGCGTCGGCCTCGGAAAGGCCGGCGAGGTTCCCGAGGCGATCCGCAAGGGCGTGGAGCGCGCGCGGAAGAGTCTCATGCGGGTTCCGATCATCGAGGGCACGATTCCGCACGAGGTGCTCGGGCGTTTCGGTGCGGGTCGGGTACTGCTCCGGCCCGCTTCCCCCGGGACCGGCGTGATCGCGGGAGGCGGTGTCCGGGCGGTGGTGGAATCCGCCGGGGTTCGGGACGTTCTCACCAAGACGCTGGGGACGAACAATCCCCACAACGTGGTAAACGCCACCGTCGTGGCGCTCCGCGAGCTTCGGGATCCGGAAGAGCGGAGAAGGGAGCTGGCGCGATCATGACCGCGCAGGGAAAGCGGGTCCGCGTGACCCAGGTGCGTAGCCAGATTGGCTTCGATCGCCGGCAGCGGGCGACGCTGCGCGGTCTCGGAATCCGGCGCATGCACCAGACGGTAGAACTCGAAGACACGCCGCAGGTGCGCGGCATGATCCTCAAGGTGGTGCACCTGCTCAGGGTGGAGGAGTAGCGGCATGCTCGACCGGCTCTCGCCCCGACCCGGCGCGCGACATCGCCCCAAGCGTATCGGTCGGGGGCCCGGCACGGGTCTAGGAAAGACCGGTGGTCGCGGCATGAAGGGGCAGGGCAAGCGCTCTGCGGGCCGGCAGACCCCCGTCTGGTTCGAGGGCGGTCAGATGCCCCTGGTGCGGCGTCTGCCCAAGCGGGGCTTCACGAACATCCATCGCAAGCGCGTGGAGATCGTGAACCTCTCGGATCTCGCCAGGTTCGGTGACGGGGCCACGGTCGATGTCGCGTCTCTGGCCGAACGGGGCCTGATCCGAGAATCGTGTGCCAAGGTCAAGCTGTTGGGTAACGGCGATGCGCCCCAAGGCCTGACCGTGAAGATTCACAAAGTGAGCTCGTCCGCGCGCCGGAAGGTGGAGGAGGCGGGCGGAACGGTGGAGATCCTGGCTTGATCGGAGGGATCCAGAACATCGGGAGGATCCCGGAGCTGCAGCGCCGGATCCTCTTCACCTTCGGGATGCTCGCGGTCTACCGCGTGGGCGCGAAGGTTGCGACACCGGGCATCAATCCCGACGTCGTCCGCGAGACCTTCCAGCGGCTCTCGGGAACCGCCTTCTCGCTCTTCAACGTCTTCTCCGGAGGTGCGCTCGAGCAGCTCTCGATCTTCGCGCTGGGGATCATGCCCTACATCAGCGCGTCGATCATCATGCAGCTGCTCACGGCGGTGATCCCCTCGATCGAAGCTCTGAAGAAGGAGGGCGAACAGGGCCACAAGAAGATCACCCAGTACACGCGCTACGGGACCATTATCCTCTCGCTCTTCCAGAGCTTCCTGATTGCGACGGCCCTCGAGAGTGGCCAGTTCGGTCAGGGAGCCGTCCTGAATCCGGGGCTCGGATTCAAGCTGATGTGCATCATCACACTCACCTCGGGCACCGCGTTCATCATGTGGCTGGGCGAGCAGATCACGGAGCGGGGGATCGGGAACGGGATCTCGCTGGTGATCTTTTCGGGAATCATCGTGCAGATTCCTAGTGCGCTGGGACAGCTCGTGGAACTGCTGCGAACCGACCAGTTCACACTGCTGCAGGTTCTGTTCTTGTTCGCCTTCATCATCGTGCTCACGGGCTTCGTGGTCTTCGTCGAGCGCGGGCAGCGGAGGATCCCCATTCAGCACGCCCGAAGGGTAGTGGGGCGCAGGGTGACCCAGGGGGGTATGAGCTACTTCCCACTCCGCGTGAACACGGCGAACGTGATCCCTCCGATCTTCGCCTCGTCGCTCCTGATCTTTCCGAGCACGATCGGGCAGTTCACCGATCTCGAGGGTGTGAATCAGTTCTTCCAGGACTACCTGTTCCCCGGCGGTTGGCTCTACAACGCCGTCTACGTGGGGCTGATCATCTTCTTCTGCTTCTTCTACACCGCGATCGTCATCAATCCCGACGACGTCGCGGACAACATCAAGCGCTCGGGAGGCTTCATTCCGGGGATTCGCCCCGGCAAGCGGACTGCGGAGCACATCGACACGATTCTCAGCCGGATCACGCTGGTGGGGGCGATCTACGTCTCGGCGATCTGCGTGGTTCCCGTGCTACTCTCCTCGCGGTTTGGGGTGCCGTTCTACTTCGGTGGTACCGCCCTCCTCATCGTGGTCGGCGTCGGCCTCGATCTGATCGGGCAGATCGAGGCCCATCTGGTATCGCGCCAGTACGAGGGCTTCGTTCAGGGTACGCGGATGCGGGGGAGGTTGGGTCGATGAGCGGAGTGGAGGCGATGGCTGTGCGCCTTTGGGAGGTGATCGAGGCATGAAGGTTCGAGCATCGGTCAGGAAGATGTGTGACAAGTGCCGGGTGGTCCGGCGGCGCGGCGTCGTCCGCGTGATCTGCCCAAACCCGAAGCACAAACAGCGTCAGGGGTAGTGAGAGATGGCACGGATCGCCGGAGTTGACCTGCCGCGCAACAAGCAGATCGAAATCGCGCTGACCTACATCCACGGGATCGGGCGGTCGCGAGCGAGAGAGATCTGCGGCAAGGCGAGCGTCGATGTCACCACCAAGACCGACCACCTCGGTGAGGGGGAGGTCATCAAGATTCGCGAGATCATCGAGCGCGAATACCGGGTCGAGGGCGACCTGCGCCGCGAAGTCGCCCAGAACATCAAGCTCCTGATGGACATCGGGTGCTACCGGGGGCTGCGCCATCGTCGCGGGCTGCCGGTACGGGGGCAGAGAACACACACCAATGCGCGGACCCGGAAGGGGCCGCGAAAGACGGTCGCAGGGAAGAAGAAGACCCTGGCCAAGAAGTAGAAAGAGCATGGTGAAGAAGGGCGCGAAGAAGAAGGTCAAGAAGAACGTCCAGACCGGCGTGGCGCACGTCCAGTCGACGTTCAACAACACGATCATCACGATCACCGACCCGGCAGGTGGCGCGCTCGCCTGGGCCAGCGCGGGCCAGCAGGGGTTCAAGGGATCGCGAAAGTCGACGCCCTTCGCTGCGCAGGTCGCCGCAGAGGAGTGCGCCAAGAAGGCGATGGAACACGGCGTCCGAACGCTGAGTGTTTTCGTCAAGGGACCCGGGTCGGGTCGAGAGGCGGCGCTGCGGTCGCTGCAGGCCGCAGGAATGCGCATCACGCTGATCAAGGACGTCACCCCGATTCCGCACAACGGTTGCCGCTCGCCGAAGCGGCGGCGCGTCTAGCGAGGGCGATAAAGAATGGCTCGCTACAGAGATTCAGTCTGCCGCCTGTGCCGCCGCGAAGCCCAGAAGCTGTTCCTGAAGGGCGATCGCTGCTACAGCGAGAAGTGCGCGGTCGAGAAACGCAACTATCCCCCCGGCCAGCACGGCCACG
The DNA here is from genome assembly GCA_964615365.1 of uncultured Spirochaetales bacterium. Taxonomy (GTDB): domain Bacteria; phylum Myxococcota_A; class UBA9160; order UBA9160; family UBA6930; genus CAVXZE01. Next base: position 2,975 of record CAZTOU010000087.1, on the reverse strand, counting down.
GCCGACCGCGCTTCTCGGATTACGGCGTGCAGCTCCGCGAAAAGCAGAAGGTGAAGCGGATGTACGGCCTCATGGAGCGGCAGTTCGCGCGGAACGTGCACACCGCGGGCCGGATGAAGGGACGGGCCGGAGAGAATCTTCTCGCCCTCCTCGAGCGTCGCCTGGACAACGTCGTGTTCAAGCTCGGGTTCGCCACCTCACGGACCGAGGCCCGTCAGCTCGTGCGCCACGGCCACTTCCTGATCAATGGACGCAAGGCGACGATTCCCTCGATGTTGACGAAGCCGGGAATGAAGATATCTCTTCGAGAGAAGTCGAGAAGCGTCGTGCGGATCGTCGGGGCCCTGGAAACCCTCGAGGGGCGAAGCCTTCCGCAGTGGCTCGAGATCGACAAGGAAGCCTTCGAGGGAACGGTGAAGGCGAATCCGGTCCGGGAGGACATCACCCTGCCCATCGAAGAACAGCTCATCGTCGAGCTCTACTCTCGGTATTAGGGAGAATTCCAGCATGCAGCAGGACTTGATTGCCAAGAACTGGCGTGAGCTGATCCGGCCACGGCGCCTGGAGATCGAAGAGGACGAGAAGACGAGGGAGGCCTACGCCCGATTCACGTGCGAGCCCCTCGAGCGTGGATTCGGCCAGACCCTGGGAAACTCCCTGCGTCGGGTCCTCCTCTCTTCACTTCAAGGAGCGGCCATCACCTCGGTTCGGATCGGGAGCGTTCTTCACGAATTCTCCAGCATTCCGGGAGTCCTCGAGGATGTGAGCGACATCATCCTCAACCTGAAGGAGGTGCGGCTGCGGCTCCACGCCGAGGGACCCAAGGTCATCCACATCAGCCGGAAGGAGGCGGGTATCGTCACCGCGGGCGACCTGATCTCCGACGATGCCACCGTCGAGATCATGAGCCCGGACCAGAAGATCGCCACCCTCACGGGCGAGGGAGAGCTGGACATCGAATGCACGGTGTCCTCCGGCAAGGGCTACGTGCTCGCGGAGAGGAACAAGTCCGAGGAGATGCCGATCGGAACCATTCCGATGGATTCGGTGTTTTCTCCCGTGCTGCGCGTGAACTTCACCGTGACGCCGGCGCGGGTCGGGCGAGAGACGGATTTCGACAAGCTGAATCTCGAGGTATGGACGGACGGATCGCTGGCTCCCGGGGATGCTCTGGCCTACGGGGCGAAGATCCTGAAGGATCAGCTCAGCATCTTCATCAACTTCGAGGAGCCGGAGGACGTCGCTCTGCCGAGCGCGGAGGAGCCGGAGCCGCTCAATCCGAATCTCTTCCGATCGGTCGACGAGCTCGAGCTCTCGGTGCGCTCGGCAAACTGCCTGCAGAACGCGAACATCCGCTTCCTCGGGGAGCTGGTCCAGCGCACGGAATCCGAGATGCTGAAGACCAAGAACTTCGGGAGGAAGTCCTTGAACGAGATCAAGGAGGTTCTCGCATCGATGAGCCTGAGTCTCGGCATGACCCTCGAGAGCTTCCCGTCGCGCTTGGAGCTCGAGCAGCGGTCGCGCGAGCGCGAGGCGTAGGCATGCGTCACCGCAAGCGGCACGGGAAGCTGGGTCGAAACAGCGCGCATCGTAAGGCGATGCTCCGCAACATGGTGACGTCGCTCCTCGACCGGGAACGAATCGAAACCACCGACGCGAAGGCGAAGGAGCTTCGCCGCGTCGCCGACCGGATGATCACGCTCGGCAAGCGCGGCGACCTCCACGCCCGGCGCCAGGCCCTCTCCGTGATCCGGAGCAAGGAGGTCACCGCGAAGCTCTTCGACGAGCTCGCCGACCGCTTCCGGGAGCGCCCGGGTGGCTACACGCGGGTGCTCAAGGTGCGTCATCGCGTCGGGGATGCCGCCCCGCTGTCCATCATCGAGCTGGTCGAGGGGGCATCGGCGGAGACTTCCAAGAAGGAAGAGAAGAAGGCCGCCAAGCGCAAGTAGCTCGTCGCCGCTTCCGTAGCCGTTGGGGGAAGTCGCCATTTCGACACGGATCGGTGGCGTTCTACTCGGGTTCGCGCTGGTCGCAGGCGTTCTCTGGGCGCTGTTGACCGGTGACACGACCCGGGCTCCGATCGAGCCGGGGCGTCCCGCGCCCGCCTTCTCGCTTCCGGCCCTCCCGGACGGCGCGTCGCTCTCCCTCGAATCGCTGCGTGGCAAGGTCGTCCTGCTCAACTTCTGGGCCACCTGGTGCAAGCCCTGCGAGGACGAGATGCCCGCCATGGAGAGCCTCTACCGGGAGCTCGGCTCCGACGACTTCGAGCTGATCGCGGTCTCCGTCGACGACGACCGCCGAGAGGTCGAGGAGTTCACGGCCCGGCTGGGTCTCACCTTTCCCATCCTGCTCGATCCCGGGAAGCGGGTTGCCGACGCCTACCAGAGCCATCGCTTCCCCGAGTCCTACCTGATCGACCGCTGGGGTGTGCTCGTCGCTCGCTACATCGGGCCACGCGACTGGGATGCGCCCGCCTACCTGAACCGGATCCGCCGTTTGCTGGAGATGCCCGCGGCGGGGATAGGTCGGACAAGCGGGCCTTCCCCCAATGGTTTTGTGTCCGATAATTGGAATTCGGTCAAATAGGGCAAGGATTTGGCGAGAAACGGGGAGAAAGCCCCGCACTACAGGAGCCACCCTTCGGTGTTCTGCGCCCGAGTAGGCGGCCTAACGGTACCCCGATTCCGGAGTGGCGCCGAGCGATCTTGCTCGACACCCTGAGGTTTCTGGAACTCGTGCCCAGTTCGTCCAGTGTGTCCAGTTCGTGGGGGGATGAGGCGGAAACAGAAACGCCCCGACCGCGAGTGGGCCGGGGCGTGTCGGTGTGTTCGTGGGTGCTGGTGTCTACTGGGATGAGCGTCGTCGCCCTGCTGCTGCGAGTCCTGCTAGCCCGCAGGCTAGGAGGAGGGCGGTGGTGGGCTCGGGGACGGCGGATGTATCGAACGCAACTTCTCCCCACCCTGTAAGCTCATGAC
>CAZTOU010000086.1:0-13658 GCA_964615365.1 uncultured Spirochaetales bacterium | reverse complement strand
CATCGTCCTGAACCTGCTGCAGGCGGCCAACTACGACGTCGAGCGGGCCCAGCGGGGCATCATCTACATCGACGAGATCGACAAGATCGCGCGCAAGAGCGAGAACCCCTCCATCACCCGCGACGTCTCCGGCGAGGGCGTGCAGCAGGCGCTGCTCAAGATCATCGAGGGGACGATGGCGAGCGTGCCTCCCAAAGGGGGGCGAAAGCACCCACAGCAGGAGTTTCTGCAGATCGACACCGCCAACATCCTCTTCATCTGCGGTGGGGCGTTCGTGGGGCTCGACCAGATCATCCAGCGCCGCATCGGGGTGAAGGGAATCGGCTTCGGTGCCGATATCCAGATCAAGGACGACCGGAAGCTGGGCGAGGTGCTCCGGGCGGTGCAGGCGGAGGATCTGCTCAAGTTCGGCTTGATTCCCGAGTTCATCGGCCGCGTGCCGGTGATCGCCACTCTCGACGAGCTGGACGAAGCCGCGCTCATCGACATTCTCACCAAGCCCAAGAACGCGCTGGTGAAGCAGTACCAGAAGCTCTTCGAGTTCGAGGGCGTGGGGCTGCGCTTCACGGACGGCGCGCTGGGTGTGGTGGCGCGGAAGGCCACGGAGAGGAAGTCCGGAGCCCGAGGGCTGCGATCGATCCTCGAGGTGGCGATGCTGGATCTCATGTACGACATCCCCTCGAGGGACGACATCGAGGAGTGCGTCATCAACGAGGAGGTCATCCAGCAGGGAAACGAGCCGCTGCTCGTGTTCAAGCAGGAGGCCGAGTCCGCGTAGGCGCAGGGGTGGGCCGGCCGGCAGGAGAAGCCAGAAGATGTCCTTCTTCAAGAACGACGACGATCCGAACGGTCAAGGCCCGGCCCCGGAACGGGAATCGCGGATCGTTCCGCTGCTCCCGCTGCGCGACATCGTGGTCTTCCCGAGCATGGTGGTACCGCTCTTCGTGGGGCGTCCCAAGTCGATCAAGGCCCTGGAGGACGCGGTAGCCAACGGCCGCGAGCTGCTGCTCTCCTCTCAGCGCGTGGCTGCCAAGGACGAGCCCGAGGACGACGACATCTTCCGGATCGGCACCCTCGGCTCGATCATTCAGCTACTGCGCCTGCCCGACCAGACCGTCAAGGTCCTGGTCGAGGGCAAGGCCCGCGCCTCGATCCGCTCCTTCACCCAGACCGAGCCCTACTTCGCCTGCGACATCGACATCCTGGAGGATCAGGACGCCGAGACGCCGGAGCTCGAGGCGCTGGTGCGGAGCATCCACGCCGGCTTCGAGAGCTACGTCAAGCTCAACAAGAAGGTGCCGCCGGAGGTCCTGACCAACGTCGGTCAGCTCACCTCGCCGTCGCGTCTCGCCGACACCATCTCGACCCATCTCAACCTGAAGCTGGAGGATCGCCAGAAGCTCCTGGAGCTGGTCGATTCCAGCAAGCGCCTCGAAGAGGTCTTCGCGCTGATGCAGGCCGAGATCGAGGTGCTCGAGGTGGAGAAGCGCATCCGGGGTCGGGTCAAGAAGCAGATGGAGCGCTCCCAGAAGGAGTACTACCTGAACGAGCAGATGCGCGCGATCCAGAAGGAGCTCGGCGATCGCGACGACTTCAAGAACGAGGTCCAGGAGCTCGAGGAGCAGCTCCAGGCCAAGAAGATGCCCGACGAGGCCCGCGAGCGGGGCGAGAAGGAGATCCGCAAGCTCAAGATGATGTCGCCGATGAGCGCCGAGGCGACCGTCGTGCGCAACTATATCGACTGGATGATCTCGCTCCCCTGGCAGGAATACTCCGACGAGAACACCGACGTCAGTGATGCAGAGCGCATCCTGAACGAGGATCACTTCGGGCTGGAGAAGCCGAAGGAGCGGATCCTCGAGCACCTCTCCGTGCAGATCCTGGTCGAGAAGATGAAGGGCCCGATTCTCTGCCTGGTGGGTCCGCCGGGAGTGGGGAAGACCTCGCTGGGCAGATCGATCGCACGGGCCACCGGCCGCGACTTCGTCCGGATCAGCCTCGGCGGCGTTCGCGACGAGGCGGAGATCCGCGGCCACCGGCGCACCTACATCGGGGCGCTCCCCGGCAAGGTAATCCAGGGGATCAAGAAGGCGGGCACCAGCAACCCGATCTTCCTGCTCGACGAAGTGGACAAGATGTCCATGGACTTCCGCGGCGATCCCTCATCGGCGCTGCTGGAGGTGCTCGACCCCGAGCAGAATCACACCTTCAACGACCACTACCTGGACCTGGACTACGACCTCTCCCGGGTGATGTTCGTGTGCACGGCCAACGTGCTGCACCAGATCCCGAGGCCCCTCCAGGACCGCATGGAGATCATCCACCTCCCCGGGTACATCGAGAACGAGAAGCTCCAGATCGCCAAGGACTTCCTGGTGCGGAAGCAGATGGAAGCCAACGGCCTGAAGGAGGACCAGATCCACTTCACCGATGCGGGGATCCTCGAGGTGATGCGCCACTACACCCGGGAATCCGGCGTCCGCAATCTGGAGCGGGAGATCGCCTCGATCTGCCGGAAGGTGGCCCGGCAGGTGGTCACCGAGGGCGAGGGCGCGAAGAAGACCAAGATCTCGCCGGCGGTGGCGCGCCGGCTGCTGGGCATCCGCAAGCACCGCCACAGCCAGGTCGAGGAGCAGGACCGGATCGGGCTCTGCAACGGCCTCGCCTACACCGAGGTGGGAGGCGAGATCCTCCACACCGAGGTGGCGGTCACCACCGGCAAGGGCAAGCTCCTGGTCACCGGACGCCTGGGCGAGGTGATGCAGGAGAGCGCCAACGCCGCGATGTCCTACGTGCGCTCGCGGAGCAAGCAGCTCGGTCTCACCCCGGACTTCTACTCCCACGTGGACATCCACATCCACGTGCCCGAGGGGGCCACTCCCAAGGACGGGCCCTCCGCGGGGATCACCATCGCCACCGCGATCGCGTCGGCGCTGACCCGGGTGCCGATCCGCTCGAACGTCGCGATGACCGGCGAGATCACCCTGCGCGGCCGAGTGCTGCCCATCGGCGGCCTCAAGGAGAAGATGATCGCGGCCCACCGCGGCGGCATCGACACCGTCCTGGTCCCCACGGAGAACGAGAAGGATCTGAAGGACATCCCCGCGCAGATCAAGCGAAGCGTGAAGATCCTGCTGGTCGACCACATGGACGAGGTGCTGGGGAACGCCCTGGCCCTGGACGATGCCGAGGCCTTCCTGCGCGAAGGTGACCACGTGATCGAGAGCATCTTCGAGGTTGCGGGCCGCGGCGGTACTGGAGAAGATCTCTCCACCCCGGCCGGCGTCAATTGATCCCCCGCGTCGCGCTAAAGGGCGTGTAGCTCAGCTGGAAGAGCACCTGGTTTACACCCAGGCGGTCGGCGGTTCGATTCCGTCCGCGCCCACCAGCGCCGCCCCTCGATCTACTTCAGTCTCTCTGACCACCGGCCGAGAACCTGAGGATATCGAGGCCCCTGCGGCGGTCGATCAGATAGATGAAGCCTCTCTCGTCCACGAAGGCGTCATTGCTCTGGGGGAAATCGAAGCCTTTGACCGGCTCGGGAACGTAGTGTCCCACCTCGACGGGATTTCGGGGATTGGAGATGTCGACAACCCGCAGGCCGCCGGCGAACCACGCCGCATACACCAGGTTGTCCTCCCCGACGTACTCGTGTGGCTGGTGCGCCCCGAAGCGCTTCCCCTTCTCGCCGTCGCACCCGCTGTGCTTGCCACCCTCTGGCACGCGAAAGGATGAAGCCAGCTCTGGATTCGCCTCATCCGAAATGTCGTAGAGCCACATCGAGGCCGGCGGATCCTCGCACTCGTCGCTGACGTCTTCGTCGAACACCAGGAGCCACCTTCGTCCCATGATCTCGTGGCCGATGGGCAGGGCGGTGTGGGTGGGTGAGGGCTGGCGATGGTCCACGTGGACGACCGTCTTCGGATTCGCCGTGTCGGAGATGTCCACGATGGCGAAGCCGCCATGCCACATCGGAACGTAGAAGCGGTCGCCGAGACGGTTGGGATGGTGGACGCGATGCTCGTTTCGGCTCCAGGTTGGCTCCTCGCCTCCGTCGATCCACTGGCCTTCGGCCCACCAGCGGCCGATCTCCTTTGGTCTCTCCGGGTCGGAGAGATCGACGATCAGGACGATGTTTCCCCTATAGCCCTCGAGAGTGGCACTCACGTACGCGAGCTCTCGCTCGCAGTCGAACTGGAATCGGTGCACCCCCGCCGGCGCGTTGGCGATACCGATCCCGCCCGCCGGCAGCAAGGCGATCTCCCTGGGACTTCTCGGATCGGAGACATCGGTCACGGCGAGCCCGATCTCCAGGCCTTTTCTGAAGAGCGAATTGAAGATGTACCCGGGGACCGAGCCGGCGTAGAGCTCGCGGTTGCTGAGCATCAGTCCACCGCACGCGCGCGCCTTGTGGGAATGCGTGTGCGGCTTCGCCTCGATTCGGGAGAGGATCTTCGGGTTCGTGGGGTCGGAGACGTCGAGGATGCTCGTCGCGAAGGGGGGATTCATGTGGCCGATGTAGGCGATTCCCTCGTGCACATCGACCATTCCACCTCCCTCGATGTCGAGGTGGCCGACCAGTTCGACGTTCTCCGCCGTTGCCGGACCTGGCCCCGTAGCGGAGGCCGAAACGCCTGCGGTGAGGATCAGGAATGTCGCGCCCAGGATGGCTTCGACGGCGGCTCTTCTCATGCTTCTGGCCTCTTTCCGGCAGCGAGGTGTCTGGATCGAGGCTTTCCCGGTTCCGGGCGAGCCTTCGCAGCTCCTCCCGGATGGTACCGGCCGCGCCCTGTCCCAGCATTCCGTCCGATCCAGCCAAAGGCGGCCCGTCGGCGAGGACCCGGTCGATCCGCCCAGCGGATGGAGCAGGGTTTCTCACTGCTTCTGCCAGACGCGGGTACACTCGGAGTGACATCACATCTCTACACTGCTGATGCCAGTCCCGTGATCGCGGACTGGGATGGAGGCCCCATGATCCAACCAGGCAAGGAAGACCCGATCCCTTCGGGGGGGCAGGCTGGCGCCGACCCCTACTCGATTCCCCTCGAGAGGATCGATGTGTCGGATCCGGAACTGTTTGCAGCCGACAGGCATTGGGGGTATTTCGAGCGCCTGCGCAAGGAAGATCCCGTTCACTACTGCGCCGAGAGCGAGTACGGCCCGTACTGGTCCGTGACGCGGTACGACGACATCGTCCACGTCGAGAAGAACCCCGAGATCTATTCCTCCGCGCACAGCATCTTCCTGAGCGACCCCCAGCCCGATTTTCCGCTGGAGGGCGGGTTCATCGCGATGGATGGGCCCGAGCACGACGCCCAGCGCAAGGTCGTCCAGCCCGTGGTGGCCCCTCGAAACCTGAAGACGCTGGAGCCGCTGATCCGCGAGCGGGTGATCGAGATCCTGGATGGTCTGCCGACCGCCGACACCTTCGATTGGGCCGATCGCGTGTCCATCGAATTGACGACGGGAATGCTCGCCACCCTCTTCGACTTCCCCTACGAGCAGCGGCGGAAGCTCACTCACTGGTCGGATGTGGCGGCGCTTGGCGCTGGTGGAGGGATCGCCAGCATGGGCATCACCGAGGAGGAAGGCCGCGCGACGCTGATGGAGTGTCTCGAGGTGTTCACAGCGCTCTGGAAGGAGCGAGCGAACAAGCCCCAGGGTGACCGCCTGGATTTCGTCACCGCGCTGATCAACGGAGCTGCCACCAAGGGGCTGCAGCAGCTCGAGTATCTCGGAACGCTGTTGCTGCTGATCATCGGAGGCAATGACACCACCCGAAACTCCATCTCCGGGGGGGTCGTGGCCCTGAACGAATACCCGTCGGAATATCAGAAGCTGCGCGACGACCCAGGTCTCATCCCGAACATGGTCAGCGAGATCATCCGCTGGCAGACGCCTCTGGCGTACATGCGTCGGACGGCGACCCGCGACACGGAGCTGGCAGGAAAGGAGATCAAGAAGGACGACAAGGTCGTCATGTGGTACGTGTCGGCCAATCGGGACGAAACCGCAATCGAGCGCGCCGGCGAGTTCCTGATCGATCGGGAGGATGCTCGAAGGCATCTGTCCTTTGGAATCGGCGTCCATTTCTGCATGGGCAGCCGTCTTGCAGAGATGCAGCTTCGTATCTTGTGGGAAGAGATCCTCGAGCGTTTCCGTGCGGTGGAGGTCGTCGGAGAGCCGATACGCGTCCGGTCCAGCTTCATCAGGGGCTTCGCGGAGCTGCCGGTTCGCGTCCGGCCCTGGTAGCGGCGCCGATAGAGTCCGCTTGGGGGCAGGGATCTTGCGTGCGCCTCCAGTTTCTGCTCTGCCGCGGCGAGCCCCGCATTCTGGAGGCCTCCGCGGCCCTGGCGCGGCGGCTGGAGGGGGTTCCCGGACACCCGGGCGCCGTCGAGTTCTCACGCTGATGGCTGTGTTGCAGAGCCGGTAGGGGTCGTTCGCTACCGATCCCGGATTCCGCAATCCGGGCGCTTGCCGCGGTGCCGCCAGGGGTGGTGCCGCCTCGGCCGACGATCGGGGTCTTCCCAGTCGGGCCAGACGAGATGCTGAAGGTAGATCTCCAGGTTGGTGTAGCGGCGGCTCAGGTCGTAGCGGTTCCGGTCTTTCGGCTCTCCGGGGTCGAGGCCCATCCGGCACTCCCAGGAGTCGGCCATGCCGTCGCCGTCGCGGTCCGCCGCCGGTGGTCTCGGCGGAGGATCGTCGGGCCACCCGCCCACCTGGTCCTGGGAGTCGATGATCCCGCCGCTCTGCAGGGCGACCTGGCGGATCACCCGGCGATCGACTTCGTCCCGGGCCAGGGACGCTCCCGCCTCGCGGAGGACGCGATCGTAGGCTCTAAGCGCGGGCAGGAAGTCGATGCCATGTCTGAACCGGAAGGGCTCGTCCACCAGCTCCATCACCCCGTTGAAGGCGAAGTCCGGCGCGGGCATCGGGTCGAAGAGCCCGTTGGGCACCGCGTCGATCCAGTTCCCGTCGTGATGGAGGGAGAGCCGGTCCGCCGGGTCCGGATCGAGCACCGTGAAGATGCAGACGCGACAGAGACTGAGTTCTCCCGCGACGAGTACGTTCGCGAGGTAGTTCACCCGCATTCTCCCCACGCCCTCTACCGTGTGGCTCGACAGCAGGCCCCAGTCGTGGATCACGTTGTTGACGAGCTCGATGTCGAGGCCGCGCCGCTCCTCGCCCGGCGGCGGGGTCTGCTCACCGCCGACGGAGGGGCTGCGCAGGACGTGGTGTGCGAAGAGATTTCCGAAGAAGCTGTACCCTCGCCCGCCCAATCCGCGCAGGAGCGAGCCGTAGCCGTGTCGTCCTTCGGGATGGAACGAGTCGTCGAGACTCTCGCTGATGATCGAGTGCTGGACGGTGACGGCGTGCGAGTTCGTCACCGAGAGCGTCTCGTCCATGCTCCAGGAGGCGGAGACGTGATCAACGATGACCCGCCGCGAGTCGACGATCGAAAGGGCGTCTGCCGCATCGCCAGGGAGATCGGCGTTTCCCCGTCCCGGCCGTCCGCGTGCAGCCTGCGCGTTCTCGTCTCCAGGCCGCAGTCGCAGATAGCGGATCACCACGTCCTCGGCGCCACTCAAGACGACCGGGTAGCCGCGAAGACCGATGCCGCCGGGCGCGGTCTGCCCCGCAATGGTGAGGCGCGCGGCCGAGATCAGGAGCGGAGACTGGAGCTCGATGGTCCCCCCCACCTCGAAGACGATCGTCCTCGCCCCGCCCGCCGTCTCGATGCCCTCCCGAAGGCTCCCGCCGCCAGAGTCGAGAAGGCTGGTGACGCGGTAGACGTCGCCTCCACGTCCGCCCTTCGCCGTCGCACCGAAGCCCACCGCGCCGGGAAAGGCGGTCCGCATCGTCGACCAGGCCGCAGCGGCGGAGCTGGTCGCGAACCAGAGCAGAATCAGAAGAATCCAGCCGAACTTGCGCATCGGTGCTTCCTCTCGCAGGTCCGTCTTCGAGGCCGAGCCGATGCCAGACGAGCCCGCTGCTGCGTGCGAGTGCAACTCGCACGCCTACTCTCGCCCGGAGCCAGAGGCCGCGTCAAGCCCGCGCTTCCCGAATCCCTTCACTTCCAGAGGATGAATGTCGCCGGGCGAGTCGCCGGTTGCGTTAACGTGCTGGCAGGCGATTCGCGATGAAACCCGAATCCATGACCGCGGACGAGCGCTTCTGGGCGGCGATCCGACTGGAGAAGCCGGATCGCGTTCCGGTGGTTCCGACGCTGCTGCCGGAGCCCGCGGCGGGTCTCACGGGTCTCACGCAGGCGCAGGTCGCTCGTGACAACGATCGGGCGGTGGCTGCCGTCTTCGAGGTCTTCGACGAATACGGTGGCTGGGAGAATCCTCACCCCGCGGGCGCTCTGCCCGTCCAGCTCCAGGCGATCGGGCACTTTCCCATGAAGCTGCGAATCCCCGGCAAGGAACTCTCCGACGATACGGCGTTCCAGCTGCTCGAGGAGGAGGTCCTCGCGCGCGGCGACTACGAGAAGATCTGCGAGTCGGGATTCGACGCCTTCTACTACGAGGACTACCTGTGGCGAGTCACCGATCTGACTCCGGACCAGCTACCCGATACGCTGGGCGGGCTGGCGCTGGCGTTTCAGAGGTTCCAGACGGAATGCGCCGAACGGGGCCGGACGCCGGCCTTCGCGGCCGCGGCCATCCACCCCTTCTTCAGCCTGTCGCTGATGCGCTCGCTGATCTCGTTCACCGAGGATCTCTACTACGACCCGGAGCCGGTCGAGCGGACCCTGCGGAGAATGACGGCGGACCTGATCGCGAAGCAGATCGACCTGGTGAAGGCATCCGGCATCGATCTGTGGCTGCTCGTCGAGGAACGCGCCTCCGGCTACTTCTATCCCCCAGCCATCTTCGAACGCTTCTGGTGGCCCCATACCCGGCAGATCGTCGACGCATTCTGGTCGGAGGGGATCGTCACCATGTTCCATCTCGATCAGTGCTGGGACAAGAACATCCGCTACTTTCGGGAGCTGCCTCGGGGATCGGCGGTGCAGGCCTTCGACAGCACCACCGACATCTTCACCGCCCGGCGCGTCCTCGGGGATCACCTCTGTCTCTGGGGCGACCTCTCCGCATCGCTGCTCTCGATCGGCGAGCCGGAGGAGGTGTCGGACTACTGCAAGCGGCTCATCGACGAGGTCGGCGCCGACGGCGGGTTCATTCTCGGAAGCGGCTGCAGCGTGCCGCCCGACGTCCGGCCCGAGAACTTCCGGAGCATGCTCGAAGCCGGCAGGACCCACGAGCTGTCCCGGCGCTAGCGGCGCTCTCCTGCGGTCCGACGGCGGGCGTTCTTCCTAGACCTTCTCCAGGTCCACCCGGACCGCGCGGTCCGCGGGGATCGGCTGCCAGGCGAAGGGCCGGTACTTGAGATGGCCGTAGTCGCCCACCAGTCCGAGCCACTTGACCTGACCGATCTCCAGATCTGCCTGGCCGTACCACTTCTCGTGCATGTAGGGCTCGAAGCCGTTGTAGAGGATCACCTGGCCGGGTCGGCAGGAGGGCGTCACCTTGGTGGCGATCAAGACCTCGCCCACGTCGTTCACCATCTTGATCTTCTCGCCGTTCTCGATCCCCAGATCCGCTGCGTCGGCGTCGTTGACGAAGAGGAAGGGCTCCCCCCGGTGGGTGTTCTGGATGATGTTGTTGGTCAGGTTCATCGAGTGGATGCTCCAGCGGTTGTGTCCGCTCGTCATCAGGAACCTGCGCTTCGGCCCGCCGTGCGGGGGTGAATCCTTGTGGCAGGGCAGCTCCTCGCCCGCCTCCAGGAACCACTCGTGGTCGAAGTAGTACTGCGCCCGCCGCACCAGGGTGTCGTACGGAACCTTGTCCTCGGTGTGCCAGCGGAGCGGGTTGTGCACCTCGTTCGGCCGGATCGACGAGCCCTGGGACAGGCCGTGTCCCGCCGAGCCCCATCCGACGAAGCGGATCATTCCCTTCTCCCGCCAGGTCTTGAGGTCGCTTCCCTTCGGGAGGAGTCCGTAGGCCGCCTGGTCTTTGACCACCTCGTCCCAGTAGTCGTCCTCGTCGCGGACTGCCCCGTCCAGGGTCACGCGCTCGAAGACGTCCTCGAGGCTCTCCACCACGCCCTTGGGGCTCTTGACCTCCTTGACGCCGCGCTTCGCCGCCCGCTGCTGCAGCTTCTCCACCAGGCGCAAGCCGATCTCGCGATCCGGCAGCGCTTCTCCCACCGGCTCCGCCGCCCGATCGGTGAGCACGTAGTGCAGGTGGTGCACCGACGGCATGCTGTGGCCGATCTTCTCGTAGTGCTGGGCGGCGGGTAGAATGTAGTCGGAGTAGAGCCCGGTCGTGGTCATCCGGTAGTCGACCGAGACGATCATCTTGAGCTTCGGCCAGAGGTGCTCGAGCAACATGACCTGTCCGCCGCGTTGCCTGCGCAGGAGGTTCCCGCCGGACTCGAAGAGAACGCGGGGCTCTATCTCCTGGTACTTCTTGGCGTAGCTGGCGTCCCACCAGCCCTTCTCGACCGCCTCGTTCATGTACTCGTCGAAGCTTCGCTTCATCGAGGGGTCGCAGTTGTCGGGATGGTTCCAGCGCTCCTTGTAGCCGTACTGGTAGTACCAGATGAAGGCGGGTGGGAAGATGTTGCCCAGGCCGCCGAGCTCAGAGGCCATCTGGGCGCCGCGGTTGGAGATCATCTCCGGCGTGAGCGTCGGGTCGGCACGCTGCACCATGCGGCGCATCGAGAGGAGCCCGGCGTAGAACTCCTGCGCCGCCTCCTGGCCGGCGCGCCCCTTGCGATTCATGAAGGCGACGCCATCGAAGCCCATGATGGCCCAGGAGCGGGTTCCGGTTCCCTTCTTGCCCCAGTTGCCTGTGAGACCCAGCAGGAGCGCCATCGCCCGCTCCATCAGGTCGCCGTGGTAGTACTTCCCCGAGTTCCACCCGATGAAGATCTTGGTCTTCCGCGTCGCCACCTTCCGCGCCAGCTTCCGGATGTTGTCCGGGCTGACCTGGCAGATCTCCGCCGCCTTCTCCGGCGTGTACTCCGCCAGCCGACGGTTGAGACGCTCGAAGACCGGCTCCACCTCCACCCTGCTCCCATCCTTGAGCGTGGCCTCGAACTTCCCCTCCAGCGCCGGATCCAGCCCCATCGTCGCCAGCGTGGTCATCGGTGCCGGGGTCAGAGCGTCCGTCAGCGTGTCCCACCAGTAGAACTGGTCGTCGCGTTCCCCCTCGCTGACCTCGCTTCCGCGCAAGAACTTCCCGTTGTCGCAGCGGACCAGGATCGGCATGTCCGTCTGTTCCTGGACGAACAGCTTGTCGTAGAGCTCCGCATCCACGATCACCTTGCACATCGCCAGCGCCAGGGCGGCGTCGGTTCCGATCCGCACCGGAACGTGGTAGTCCGCGTGAATCGCCGAGGGACTGTAGTCGGGGGCGATCGTCACCACCTCGCCGCCGTTGTACCGCGACTCGGCGATGTAGTGGTACCAGTGGATGTTGGTGTAGACGGGATTGGCGTGCCAGATCAGGGTGAGATCGGCGAGGAACCAGTCGTCCATCGAAGCGGTCGGATTGAACAGCCCCCAGGTCATGTGCCACCCGGGACTGAAGTCGTGGAACTCCGCGTTGCCGTCGGTGGTAGGCCACCGCAGGACATTGGCGAAGAGGCGCGACTGCTGCGCCCCGACCTCGGGGGTGAGCAGCGTGAGGATCGATTCCGAGCCCTGCTCTTCGACGGCGTCGAGCATCGCATCGGCGACATCGGTGAGGGCCTCATCCCAGGAGACGCGCTCGAACTTCCCCTCACCGCGTTCGCCGACGCGCTTCAGGGGATGCGTCACCCGGTCGGGCGAGTAGTGGCAGTGACTCCAGCAGGCCCCCTTCTGACAGCCCATCGGGTTCATGTCCGGCACGCCCGCTTCGATCTGCGGCCAGACCCCCGCCTGCTCCTCTCGAACGATCTTTCCGTTCTTGGTGTAGACGTGATGCGGGCATCCGCCGGGGTAGCAGTCCACCGAGTGGGTTCCCCAGGTGACCTTGTCCCAGGTCCACTTACCGCGATACCTGTCGGCCCAGGGTCCCTGCACAGTGGCGGGTCTCTTCTCTGCGGGTGCCATGGCTGCCTCCCATTCAGCGACGATGATGAAAGGCGGTAGATTAGCAGCCCCCCGCGGGGCGAGGTCTGCACGCGGTCAGTACTTGGCTGGTCGATCAGCCCCCTCGGCCGCGCCTCTCGGCCTCACCCGATATGGCGCGCTATCTTTCCGCGCGGCGTCCATTCTGCTAATCAACAGCGCTGCGCCACCCGCGGGGCGGTAGTTCAATCTGGTTAGAGCGCCGGCCTGTCACGCCGGAGGTTGCGGGTTCGAGTCCCGTCCGCCCCGCCATAGGTGCCCGTTTTCGTTGAGGTTTTCGCACCCGATTTGGGCTCATGAGCACACCATGAGCACGCCCGCGCTGCTGACGCGTCCGATCGCGCTCGTGGTGCGCCCCGAACGCCTCCACGAGCGCCCAGTCGGAAAGCTTCGCGTAGCGCTCCGTTGAGCGGGCGTCGCGGTGGCGGAGCATCCGCCGCACCAGCTCGAGTGGCATCCCGGACGAGTGCCAGCGGCTCGCGCTCGAGTGCTTGGTGCCCTCGTACATCCGGACCTTGACGCCCACTGAATCGGCCGCGCGGTTCCACTCCAGGCGCAGCGCGTTCGCAATCCAGCGGCGCTCGGGGTTTCGGCTGGTCGGGTTCGGGAACAGCGCTGGTGAAAGAGCCCAGGCCGGACCGCCGCGCGCTATCGCTTCGCGGCGTTCACCGAGCCGCCAACGCAGCCAGTCGGCGAGTTCCTCGTCGATCGGGATCCACGCGGCTTCGCCGGTCTTCGTGCCGCCGGTCGGAGCGGTGGAGTTGGGTCCCTTGATCGCACGGCGTATGCGAAGTCCGGGCACCCCCTCGCGCTCTTCGAGATCGCCCGCGTCCAGCGCTCGGAGCTCCCCCGGACGCACCCCGTGGCACGCGGCCAGGAAGGCGCCTCGGCGCTCGAATCGGATGCGGTCCAGGATGGCTCGCTGCGTGATACCGGAGAGGATCGTTGGGGCATGGTCGGGCACCGGCATCGTCGGGAAGGCCGGCACGCGGTCGATCAGGTCGAGCCGGTAGAGCCAGGCCACGAACGTGCGGAAGTAGCCGAGGATGTTCCTTACGGACTTTGGACTGAGCTGCCGTTCGCGCGAGAGCCAGCGCCGCCAGTCCGCAATTGCCTTGGCGTTGATCTCGTAGATCGATGCGCCCGACCACCAAGAAAAGACGCCTTCGTCCCGGCTGCAGCGCCGGAGCTCACGTAGGTGGTTCGGGCTGATCTCAAGTCTGGAGGCGCGGTCCTCCTGCTCCTCAAGGTAGTCAGCCAGGTAGCTGCCGATGCGGTTCGCCTCGGAGGAGACGGGTGCGTACTCGTCGACCGCCGCCTGCACGGCAGTGCCTTTCGCGATTTGGGCGCGGATCGCGGCGAGCACGGCGTCGGCCATCGCCCGGGTCTGCAGAAGCACGCCGCGAGCCGAGTAGAGGTATCGAGGTCGGACGTGCCGGCCGAGATCGATCTCCCACCCGTGCTGGCCGTCCCGTCGTCGCTGAACCCGACCGAATTCGCGCGCCAGCTCCCACCCCTCCCCGGTGAATGAGCG
>CAZTOU010000085.1:0-14368 GCA_964615365.1 uncultured Spirochaetales bacterium | reverse complement strand
CCGTTTCTACCACATCTTGGGTCTTCGTTCGTTCAGACTTCGTGAATTATCCGGGTTAGGGTAGATGCGAGGCTCTACCGCGGCTCTCATCTACTCGGTTCGGACGGCTCTGGGTACCGCGTCGCTGGTCCTGGCCACCTGGTACGGTGCGCTGGTCTGGATTCATGCCAAGACCCTCACGGGCCCGGCCGCCTCGTGGATTGCCGGAGCGGCCGCCTTCACAGCCCTCGCCTTCCTGGGCTGCGGATTGCGGTGGCTCCGCCGGCCGCCTCGGGAGCAGATGGCGGACGCCTGCGTGGCCGGCGTCGCCTTCACAGTGCTCGCGAATGACGCGTTGTACCTGTTCTTCTTCCCAGAGCCACAGTTCCTCCACGCGCTGGCGGCCGTTCTGGTGGGGGGCGGACTTCTCCTGGTCTCGCGGGTGTGGTTCGGCGTGGTCTCCGCGGGCGTCGCCGCTGTGCTCCTCGCGACGATAGCCAGGAGCGGCACCACCGAAGGATGGGCCCAGCCCGCCATCCTTCTCACGACCTCTGGAGCCCTCGCCGTCGTCATCCACGTCTGGCGAGGAGCCTACTTGAAACGCCTCGACGTCCTGAGCCGCGAAAGCGAAGGCCGCCGCCTCGAGCTCGAGCGGAGCGTGACGGCTCTCGAGCTCGAGGTAGCGGAACGCGAGCGACTCCAAGCCGAGCTGCTCAAGACGCAGAACTTCGAGAGCTTGGGGAGGATGGCGGGTGGCGTCGCTCACGACTTCAACAACCTGCTGTTGATCATCCTCGCCCATGCCGAGCTCGCTCGTAGCGACCTTTCCGACACGGCGCCGGCCAGCCGCAGCCTCGACGAGGTCATCCGGGCGACGGGACGGGCGTCGCTCCTGACCGGTCAGCTCCTCTCCTACGCCGGCCAGGGGCAGGTTCGGCTCGAGCCCCTGAAGCTGAACCTGCTGGTCCGCGGGACCGCTGACATGGTCCGGGAGTCCCTCCCGTCACTCGCCTCACTCGAGCTCGATCTCGCAGGGGCCGATCCGACGGTGGAGGGAGATCCGGGCCAGCTGCAGCAGATCGTCTTGAACCTGCTCTTGAACGCGGGAGAGGCTCTGTCAGAGAGCGGAGGCGCGATTCGCGTACGCACGGGCGTCGACCGGCTCGATCGCGCCGAGGCGCATCGGCTCGAGCCGCCGGGTGACCGTTCCCCAGGAGAGTATGCGTGCCTGGAGGTCCGCGACACCGGCCGGGGAATCGCGCCTGAAGACCATTCCCGCATCTTCGACCCTTTCTTCACGACGAAGCACCAGGGTCGGGGACTGGGGCTCGCGGCGGCGCTCGGTATCGCGCGCAGTCACGGCGGTGGGTTCGTCATCGAGTCGGCGCCGGAAGAAGGGGCGTGCTTTCGCCTCCTCGTTCCCACGGCCAGGGGGAGCTTCAAGGACGCGGGACACGCTCCCGTCGCGACGTCCCTGGAAGGACGCGCGATCCTCGTGGTGGACGACGAGGCGGCGATCCGGAGCTTCGCCCGTCGGGTGCTGGAGGACGCCGGCTGCACCGTCTACGAGGCGTCGAGTGGAGACGAGGCCCTCGAGACTGCCGGCCGCCTTCGCGTGCTCGACGCCGTGGTGCTCGACATGACGATGCCGGGTCGGAGCAGCCGCGAGACCTTCGCTCTGCTCCGAGAAGCTCGGCCCTCCCTCCCAGTGCTCTTGAGCAGCGGCTACGAGGTGGAGCAATCCGCGAAGCACCTGGTCCGTGAGACGAGAGCGGGCTTCCTCCAAAAGCCGTACCGAACGGAGAAGCTGGTAGCGGCGTTGGGTGAGCTACTCGACCTGGCTGGCGGTCGAGCCCGAGCACCCACCCGCTCCGCGTAACCTCCCCCTGCCAGCTTTCGTACCACGAGACGATGCTGAGAGATGCGCATCGGACGAGAGCTGGATTGTCGACAAGCGGAGAGCCCGAGCTTACGCTGTCTCCGAGAGCCATGGACCGCATTCGAGAAACGCTGCCCAGTGTCGAAGCCTATCTCTCGGCACGCAGCTGGCGCGACGTGCCGGTGATGGCCGGGCAGAGCTTCCGCGTCACCCCTCTGGCACAGGGGGAATACAACCTCAACTACCTGCTGACCGGCGACGAGACCCAGCTGGTGCTGCGCGTGAACGTCGGCACCCAGATCGACCGCGAAGACCAGATCGTCTACGAGTACAAGGCCCTGCGACTGCTGGAATCCAGCGGTGTGACACCCGCGCCCTACTTCGTCGACGACACCCGCGCAGAAATCGACCGGGGCGTCCTGATCATGGCCTATCTGCCGGGAGAACCTCTGGACTACCGGCGCCACCTGGAGGCAGCCGCCGAGCTGCTGGCCGTCGTTCACCAGGTTCCGGTGGCCGAGGAAGAGAACCACCTGATCCGCGAGGACGCGCCGCTGAGCCTGATCTACCAGGAGTGCGCCGGACTGCTCGAGACCTACTTCGACTCGCCCCTCGCCGATCCCGACATCAAGGAGTACCTGAAGATCGTCAAGGCCTGGGCCGACGTCACCCGAGTGCAGGATCGGTTCTTCCAGGAGGATCCATGGCCCTGCATCGTCAACACCGAAGTCAACTCGGCCAACTTCATCGCCAACCAGGAACGACAGACCCTGCATCTGGTGGATTGGGAGATGCCCCGCTACGGAGATCCGTCCCAGGACCTGTCCCATTTCTGCTCACCGCTCACCACCCTGTGGAAGACCCGCTACCGGATGCCGGAGAGGGAGAAGCGCGCCTTCATCCGGACCTACGCCAGCCACCACCACGACCGGCACCTCCGGGATACCGTCGGCGATCGCGTTCAGGTGCGCGATCCGTTCGTCTACCTGCGCGGCATCTCCTGGTCGGCGATGGCATGGGTGGCCTATCAGGGGGACTACGACGGGGTCAGGAATCCCGACACCTGGGCCACCCTCGATCGCTACATGGATCTCGGATTCATCCGATCGCTCTTCGATCCGTTCCTGTCGCGGTGACGGGTTCTATGCCTGAAGCTTCGCGCGATAAGCTCCTGGTCTTCACCCGTTATCCGGAGCCGGGAAACGCCAAGACCCGATTGATCTCCGCGTTGGGCGCGGAGGAGGCGGCGAATCTGCAGCGCCAGATGACCGAGCACCTGGTGGGAGAGGCGCGGAAGCTGCTGGCGATCCATTCGGCGTCGATTCGAATCTGCTTCGACGGAAGCGACGTGCAGCACCTGCGAGCGTGGCTGGGAGCGGAGTGGGACTACGCACCCCAAGGCGGTGGCGACCTCGGCCGGCGCATGGCCGCGGCCTTCGAGAGCGCCTTTCGGGATGGGGCGGAGCGGACCGTCCTCGTCGGTAGCGATATCCCGGACTTGACGGCGCCGATTCTGTTCCAGGCGTTTCGCGAGCTGGAGAGCAGCGAGCTGGTGCTGGGGCCGGCCGAAGACGGAGGCTACTACCTGATCGGTCTGCAGCGATCGGCCTTCGAACGAGCCGGCGCACGGCTCTTCTCCAGCATTCCCTGGGGAACCGGCGCGGTCCTGGATCGGACCCTGAATGCAGCCGAGGGGCTGAGCCGGAGCCTCACCGGACGTCTGGCGGATGTGGATCGACCCGAAGATCTCGGCTCCTGGGAGCGTCATCGACGAGCGGAGGAAGACGCCTCGAAGCACGCGCGGATCTCGGTGATCGTTCCGGCCCTCGACGAAGCGGGGAGCATCGGCCGCACCCTGGCCTCCATCCCCTCGAGCGACGATCTGGAGGTGATCCTCGTCGACGGGGGAAGCGGAGACGGCACACCGGAGCTGGCCAGGACCGGTGGAGCGCGAGTCGTTTCCGGTCTGCCTCCGCGCTCCCGCCAGATGAACCTGGGCGCTGCCCATGCTCGGGGACACATCCTTCTGTTTCTCCACGCCGACACGCTGCTACCCGAGGGATTTTCGGATCGAATCCGATTTGCCAGTGCAGATCCGTCAGTGGCCGGAGGTGCCTTCTCCCTCAGGATCGATTCGCACCGGGCGGGAATCCGGGCGGTCGAGCGCGTCACCAATCTGAGGGCGCGGCGCCTGTCGTTGCCCTACGGGGATCAAGCGCTCTTCGTGCCCGCCCGTCGCTTCTGGGAGCTGGGCGGATTTCCCCTGATGCCGATCATGGAGGACTACGTCTTCGTTCGCCGCCTGGCCCGAACCGGTCGCATCGCCATCGTCGAGCCGCCTGTGATCACGTCCGGCAGGCGGTGGGAGCAGCTCGGAATCGTTCGCACCACCCTGGTCAACCAGGTGATCATCCTGGCCTACCACCTGGGTGTCGCGCCCGAGGTCCTGCGCCGTTGGTACAGCGGCCGCAGGCACTCTAAAGGGTGACACACCGCACTGCACGGGACCCTCCCGGGCGCTAATCTATGGGTGGTCGACCATCGGGGCCCTCGGCCCCGCCTAGGGGGGGGGGAATCGATGGAGTGGAGAGTGCGATCGTGCGCGGCCCTGCTCGCCTTGGGTCTCCTGGTGAGCTGCTCCACGGCGCCTCCGGAGCTGCCGGGAGAGCCCAGCGCGCTCACTCCCGGCATGGTCAGCAAGACCCTGCACGAGGGCGAGACCACCCAGAACCAGGTGCTGAGCAGCTTCGGGGCACCCAACATCATCACGCGAGACGAGGATGGCCTCGAGGTGTGGACCTACGATGTCCACAGCGTCGCCCACGCGGAAGCCAGCACAACGCGGTCCGGCTCCGGAGGCATCGGCGCCGGGGGTCTGGCGGGCGACGTGCCAATCGGCGGGGTCGTGAGCGGAGGCGGCGGAAAGAGCACATCCGCGGGGCAGGTGAGCAGCAGCACCTTCACACTGATGATCACCTTCGACGAGCAGCAGATGGTGAAGAGCTACCGGATGCAGTCGACGCGCTTCTGAGGGACCCATGAAATGCTCGTGGATCGGCTGGATTCCCCTGACCGCGCTGGCGCTCGCGTGCGCCTCGGTTCCCTCGACGCCGCCGCCTCGACTGTCGGCCGCGCAGCGCGAGGCGATGCAGACGCGGGAGTTCCCAGGCCGATTCGATACGGTGTTCTCTGCCGTCCTCTCCGTCCTTCAGGACGAAGGCTGGGAGATCACCGAGGTCGACAGGGAGAGCGGACTCATACAGGCGTCCTCTCTGCGTTGGCAGTCCCTGCTGGGTTCGGCCGAGGATTGGCGGGGCGAGAACGATCCGGTGGTGAAGGAGATGCGCGAACGGAGCGCCGAGCTGCGCGAGCACGGACTGCCCTTCGCGCACTGGACGCGCTGGAACGAACTCACCGCGCGGATCGAGCCCTGGCATCGCGAGCGTGTGCGCGTGCGGCTGAGCATCGTCAAGCACGGAACCCTGCCGTCCTCGTACCGATGAGACGAAACCCGAGGTCGCGTCCATGAGGCAACTGATGCGAAGGTCGACGGCGCACCTGATCCATCTCTGTGCCCTGGCGGCTCTCCCCCTGGCAGGCTGCGCCTCCCCGCCGCCGCCCACCTCGGTGCCGGTGGCCGGCATGGAGCAGTCGGCGGTCGTCGAGGATCCCAGCATCTACCGCGATCTCTTCCAGAAGATCGAGCGCGCGCGGTTCATTCGGGAAGGGCTCGAGCCGTA
The DNA here is from genome assembly GCA_964615365.1 of uncultured Spirochaetales bacterium. Lineage (GTDB taxonomy): Bacteria > Myxococcota_A > UBA9160 > UBA9160 > UBA6930 > CAVXZE01. The sequence continues at coordinate 8,770 of CAZTOU010000085.1, read as the reverse complement.
GCGACGACCCGGCTCACGAGTGCGCAGGCCGGGGGCACTCCTCCGAGAAAGGGCTTAGGTACGGCGCCGGAGCCGCCGATAGCGTCCGGATGGCAGTGTCGAAACCGCCCCATGGGCGACGCGCTGGATTCACCATCCTCGAGCTGATCATCGTCGTGATGGTCATCGGCGCCCTGGCCGCCGCCGGAATCCCGATGTTCCTCCGCTACCAGCTCAAATCGAGGAGCGCCGAGGGCAAGACCAACCTGGGCGCAATCCGGGTCCTCGAGGCGGCGTATTTCTCCGAGTACGAGGCCTATCTGTCAGCCGTTCCAGAGCCGGCCGCCATTCCGGGCGGGTCGCCTTCCCCCTTCGATCCGATTGGCAGCGACTTCGCCGATCTCGGATTCGCCCCCGAAGGCAGCGTGTACTTCTCGTACGGTGTTGCGGTCAGCACGGACGTCACGGGTTACACCGCCGATGCCGGAGCGGACATCGACTCGAATGGCATCGTGCAGTTCTGGGGCTACGCGAAGCCCGAAATCAGCGGCGCCCTGGTCCCCGGCCAGGTGGGCTGCGACGTCACCGGACTCTCTCCGGTCACCATCGGCCCCTGCAACCCGGCCGCCGGTACGACGGTCTTCTAGAGCCGAATGCGCAAAGCCGGCGTAGCGCGGCCCACCCCAAGGCGATGACGGACTCGAAGGAAATCGCCGCCCGGCAGGAGGTGGACCTCTGCGCGCCGCACCAGGATCACGCGCTGCGCGCTCGTTTCGAGCGCCTCCGCGCACTCCGCTCCGCATGGGGCGCGCTCGCCCCTTCCCGACTCTCGACCGAGAGACAGGACGTCGCCGAGACCGGGCGCGCGCTCAACGACGACCTGATCCAGCTCGCGAGCCGGGAGCCTTCGAGCGAGAGTGCGGCCGAGCTCAGGGTGATCGACGATCGCCTCGATGCCTTCGAGGGCGAGATGCGCGCCATCGCCGTGGCGGTTCCGGTCGCACAGCTTCGATCCACCCTCCCCTCGCAGGTCGCTTCCGATCGGCGCGGCGTGCTCGATCTGCTCGATCTGATCCTGGGCGCCGAGATCGAGGGGTTGGCCGGAACCGAAGAACGCATCGCGGCGATCGACTACCTGATCACGCTGCTCTGCAGCTCGGACGCCGGAGCGGACACGGGCACGATCCAGGATCCGGTCACCCTGACCCCGCGCCTCTACGGCCTGTGCGAACGATCGGACATCGACTACGATCCTCGGCTCCCGGAGATCGAGGCCGAGTTCTTTGCCGCCGCGGACATGTACGCGGCCGACGCGCGCGGGGAAAGCGCGCTGCGTACCCTCCGTCGCCGCAAGTCGGAGCTCGGGCCGAGCTACTTCGCGCCTCGGGTGCTCCGCGCGATCGTGACCTACAACGCCGCCCTCATGCAGCGCATCGACGAAGAGGTCCTGAACTCGCTGGACTGGGGATCGTCCCCGCGCGCACCGGATGAGTTCAGCGAAGGCGCTTCGCTGTTCGAGACACCGGCGCTCCAGGAGCTCGCGCTGGCGCTTCGGCGTCGCGCGGCAGGAGACGCCCCCGAGCTCTGCCCTCTCGATCGCGTCGCCTGGTGCCTCGATCTCTCCTCCCTCGACGAGTCCGAGCGCTCGGCCCTGCGCTCCGAATCCGTCGGGCTCGCGGAGAACGTGAAGGGGATGGCGCTCCTCCTCGGACTCCTGCGCCGCTCCGCGGTCGTCCTCGAAGACGAGCTCGCCGAGATCGGCATCCCCCCGCAGCAGCTCTCGGGAGAGTGGATTCGGGAGATCGATGAGGCGCTCCAGCGAGAGGTCAATGCGCGAATCGCCGGTGACGACTACAGGGAGGCTTGCCACCTGTCCGAGCTGAAGGGCAAGCTGCTCTCCGCGCCGATGGCCGAGGTGCACCGCAAGAATCGCGTCCGGAGGCCGGTGAAGCCGGTCGAGCCGAACCGTGACGACGTGCGCGAGGAGGCCAGGCAGATCGCCGAGGAGGCACTCAAGCGAGAGGATGCGAGGGTCGGGCGAGGCGGAGGTGTGAACTGGAAGTCCTGGCCCTGGGCCCGCATCGCCCGTGTGGGCGCCTCGGCCTGCTGTGCCCTCCTCGCGCTGGCGCTCGCCGTCAACCTGATCTCGGACCGGGACCTCGAACGCCTCGGCAGCGGCGATCTCGAGCGGGTGTCGCCCTACCTGTCGCGCGGGGCGCGCAGCGACGAAGGCAAGGGCTCCGCCTTCGTCGGCACCATCGACGAGGAGTGGTCCGTGCTCGGAGCCGACGGGCAGATGCAGGTCGCAGAGGATCTGGTTCGAGCGCTCCGGGCGCGGGGCGTGCGTGAGATCATGGTGTTCGACGACGAGCGCCAGCTGCGCATCCAGGCACTCGGAACCCAGCCGGTGCAAGTCCTGCCCGCCGCCGCCCCCTAGCCCTCCTCCAGGGCGAATTCTACGGGTCGTCGCGGATCTGCGAGGGGTCTTGACAGTCCACCCCGGTAGCTGGGAGGATTCTCAGGAATCTCCGATGCGGCGCGGGCTTCGGTTCGGCGATGCGACGACGCTTCCCCGCGTCCCAGTGAAGGGTGCACGAGGAGTTGGAGGATGAGGGAACCCGCGGCTTCGATGGACGAGGCGAGGGCCAGGATCGTGGCACGAGCCCTCGAGGCGCGCCAGAAAGGAGACGGGAGACCGTTCCTGATCGCGCACTTCATCACCCACCGCTGCCCGTGCAAGTGCCCCAGCTGCCTCTGGCTGCACAACGACTGGGAGGACGTACCGCTCGCCGACCTCCAGCGCTTCTACTCGGAAGCGAGGGAGGAGGGCTTCATCGCAACGGCGCTCTCCGGCGGGGAGCCGTTCATCAGAAAGGATCTCGGGGAGATCGTCCGCTTCATCAAGGAAGAGGCAGAAATGCCGATCCTCCTCTTCAACACCGGATGGTACCTGAAGGAGCGCATGGACGAGGTGCTACCCCACATCGACATGATGCTGGTCAGCCTCGATTCGTCGCGTCCCGAGCGGCACGACGAAATCCGGGGGCTCCGCGGCCTCTTCGACCGGCTGATCGAGGCGGTCGAGCTGGCCAAGGCCAGATATCCGGGCGTCTCCTACCAGTTCAACTGCTGTGTGCAGAAGGGCGTCGCCGAGGAGATCGACGACCTGATCGGGCTGACCGAAGCGATGGACATGCGCATCTCCTTCGACGTGATCACCGAGTACCGCCACGGTGAGGGGAGTCGCGCCTTCACCCAGACCCAGATGGGCCTGCCGATGGACGAGCTGCAGCAGGTGTGCGCGTACCTGCTGGAGAGGAAGCAGGCCGGAGCGCCGATTCTGAATTCGGAGCTCTACTTCCGCTACTTCATCGAGGGGCGGTGTGGATACCGATGCCACTTCCCCAAGCTCGCGATGTCCGTCGACGGCCGGGGGTACGTCGAGGATTGCCTCAATCTGGACAGCCCGATTGCCAACATCCGGGAGATGCCGCTCGGGGAGATCATGAAGCTGGAGCGCTTCCGGCAGCTACGGGTGGACGCCGAGGAATGCTCCTCGTGCAACTCCCCCACCATGGTGGACCTCTCCCACGTCTGGCAGAACCCGCAGCTCGTCTTCGAACGCGGAGGGATCGCGATTGGCTGAAGCCCGCTCGCGGCGTTCTCCGCGACGCGCCCTCACGCCCCTGATCGGCCTCCTGGATCGCGCGTCCACGGCAGCCCACCACCGACCCGGAGCCAGCGAAGACGGAACCCGATTCCCGGAATTCCCCTGGGATCTCCGCACCCTCATCTTGCTGTTCCCGCCCGAGGCGCCATTTCGCTTCCTGAACCTCAACCTGCTTCTCGGATTGACGGGAGCTCCCTTCGATCGACCCGAAGCGCTGGGAGCTCTGGATGCCGGAGACGCCTTCGATCTCCAGTTCTGCCTGGAGGGGAGAGAGCGGTGCGTCACCTACAAGCGCTACCACTCGATCGCGCGGGAGCTCTCCTATCGCCCTGCAGCCGTCGAGTTCCTGCTCGGGGAGAGACTGCGCCTGGAGGGATCCTGGCCCACCTACCGGATCCGCTATCGGCAGCCCGAAGCGGAGCTCTCCTTGACGCTGCACCTCGATACCCAGGAGAACTTCCACTGGTGGGCGCACGCGCCGCGCCTCTACTGCCACTACACCAGCTTCGGCAGATGCCGGATGGAGTGGCAATGGGAGTCCGAGAGCGGCTCGGCCCGGGTCCCGGCCCTGCACGACCACGGCTGGGGCAGAAACCTGTTGCCGCTCGGCGTGCCGCTGCGGAGCTTCCGCTACGAGGTCCTGCAGCTCCGGAGCGACGACCCTCCGGGCTCGAACGGGCTCGGCATCTCCCTCTGGACCGAAGGTCCCTTGGGACTCGAGCTCAGGAAGTCCGGGGTGCTCCGGTGGGACGGGGAACAGAGCCAGCCGATGGATCGTTACGAATGCCGGGTGCTGGAGTGGGAGACCTTCGACAACTCCGCGGGCCGGCCTCGCCGGGTCCCTCGTCGCTGGGTCGGGCGACTGATCGGAGGCCGCATCGAGCTCGAATACGAGGCGGAGAGGAGTACTCCGCCCAGGGCCGTGCTGGGCGATGGGTTTCTGTTCGGATTCGACTATCGGGGGACGTTACGGGGAGATACGAATCGAGACCTGGAGGGAGAGGGGTACGGAGAGCAGATGGGGCTGCTTCGGTCCTAGCCCGCATTTCTCACCAGCTCGCTTCTACTGCGGCCTCCCAGAGGGCCGCGTGTCGCGACCGGTCCGCCTATTCCGGAGCTTCGCGACCAGCGACTTCCAGGCGCCGCGGGTCGCCATCTCCAGGTGGTCCTTGGCGATCTTGATCTCGGCGCGTCGCATCTCGGCCAGGATCGTCTCGAGGGGACGCCCATCGGTGTTGTAGATCTGGTAATCGACGGTATCGCCCGAGTGGTTCCGGACCCCGCGCTCGATGAGCTTGCGAATGGTCCGCGTGGGCAGGAGGTGGCTGGGCAGAAAGGGCCGGTAGTCGGCGTGGTCGTCGATCTTGATGTTGGCGGCCCTGGCGATCACCTGGCAGGCGGAGTTCGCACAGGTCAGCGTGGGATGCTCCCGCCCGCCGTACTCCTCGAGCTTGCGCCGGATCGCGTTGATCGACTTGACGGGGACGCCGGTGAGGCGGACCACGATTCCCGGATAGAGGTAGTCGCGGCTCTTGACCGCGAGCCGCCGGAAGATGTTCCCGTCGAAGCGGGTGCTTCCCACGTTGAGGTAGATGTGGGAGGGAGGGCGGATGCCGATCAGCAGCTCGGTGGAGTCGGATCCGCGCAGGTTCTCGATCGCGATCCGGCCCTCCGCATCGCGCGCCTTCGAGGGAATCGCGAAGACCCGCACCCGCCGGCCGCGAAACCGCTCCTCGTGGACGGGGATCGGCACCTCCGGTTCGGTCCGCAGCCGGCTGCTGACGGGCGTGGACTCGAGCGAGCCCCAGTAGCGGATTCCGTCCAGCTCCAGGTCCAGGCGCCTCTCGATCTCCGCGACTCGATCCTGGCCGAGCAGGCAGCGGCTATCCGTCGTCAGGTTCTCCAGCCAGGCCAGGCGAACCATCCGGTTCAGCATCTCGCCTCCACCGGTCGCGAGGAGCGCATCGATCGCGGCGCTGTCGAGTCCCGGGCTCACCACCACGCGGTGGCGGCGATCCTCCCGCGTGTCGGAGAGAGGCGGCAGGTCCAGAAAGCGCGCGTTGTCCAGGTAGGTCACCGGGATCAGACAAAGGCGGTGACCCCGCTCCCGGATCTTCCGCACCAGACCCTCGCCGAAGTTGCGCCGCGGAGGACGCGTCCCGCGGAAACCCTCGGAGACGCTCCCCTCCGGGTAGATCAGCAGGTTGCGCGAGACGCCCTCTGCCAGCACCGCCAGCGCGCGCTCCACCGCGGGGCCGCGCCCACCCCCGACCGGGATCAGCCCCCGGGTGTGCGCCGCCCGCTCCTTGAGAAAGCGCGGCACCAGGGGCAGCTGATCCACCGCGTTGAAGACCAGGTAGTCGCGCAGCCCTAGATGGGAGAAGGTCACGTTGTCCGTGACTCCGTGCCGGTGGGCGGGAGCCAGCAGGTGCACCGTCTCCTCGTCGCCACCTCTCTGGAGATGCTCGCGGCCCGTCACCTGCACCTCGTGTCCGCACAGCGCTCCGAAGGCCCGGAAGAAGTCGTCGATCCGATTGGTGAAGGGAGTCCCCGTCGGAGGGGACTTCTTCGAGAACGCCACATGGACCATGCGCACGGCAGCCACCAGCAGGCGGAGCAGGACCCCGAAGCGGCGCCCCGCCCAGAGGAGTCCGCGTCCCGCGGTCTGGAGCCCATCCCCAATCGAGGGCGAGCTCCGGGGCATGGTGGGGTCCAGGCGGCGGATGCGCCGCGAGAAGTCCACCACCCCGGCGTAGAAGCGCTGGTAGACCGCGATCCGGCGGTGATCCTTGGCGGTACCGTGCAGGTGCTCCAGCTCCCGGTAGCGGGCGGCGAGCTTCTGCAGCCGGCGTTGACGGAGCGAGAGCGAGCGAATCCCGTGGCGCCCGTAGAAGGCTCCCATGGTCTCGACTGCGCGGTCGAGCTCCCGGACCACCTGGTCCATGAAGCGCACGTGCAGGAGCCGCTGGAACTCGTCGAGGCCCGCCAGGAAGGCCTTCTGAACCTGGTCCGCCCGGGCCAGGCGCGCCTTGCGCTCCGGTTCCGCGAGCTCCTCCTCCGTCAAGAGGGAGTGTATCCCTCGGTAGTCGAAGCCCTGCTCCTGGAGCTCTCCCCACTCGGACTCGAGAGCGGCCTCGCGCCGACGGAGCTCCTCCAGGCCCGGCCAGGCCACCGCGCGACGAGGCGTTCGCGAGGGTCCCGAAGCGAGCTGCGAGTCTCCTTCGAAGCTTCCGCTCATCGATCGCCCATCCGGGCTGTCAACCCGGCCTCCCGTCGCTGCGTCGCTCGCGTCTCGGGGATGAGCCAGTGGGCGATCCGGGCCATCCGCACCGGAAGCTCCAGCCGATCGGCCTCCTCGATGGCGCAGTCGATCAGCTGGTGGGCCTTGGCGCGGGAGGTCGCCCCCCGGGCTCGCGCGACGAAGCTCGCACCCCGGTCGATCCATGCCTCGATCTCCGCCTGCTTGCGGCGAATGGACGGAAGGTGACAGGAGCGCTCCACCATTTCGCCCTCCAAGAGGTCCGCCAGCAGCTGGTACTCGAGCGCCTCCAGCTCGGCCAGCTTCCGGTAGGTCCTGCAGGCATGGGACCAGTGGATCCAGCGTAGCGCGAGGACCGCGGCTCCGAAGCCCGACCCGAGCTGCTCGCGGAGAGCGGCGGTGAGGCGCTCGCCCTGCTCGATCACCCGCGCCCGGGTGGGCGCCGTCGTCTCGCCGATGACACCGAGCAGCCGGCGGGCCTCACCCCGGAGCGGCGTCTCGGACCGCAGGCGCGCCAGCAGAAGAGGGCGATCCGCCGGCGTCAACAGGATCCTCTGCAGCAGGATCTCCTCGTAGAGGTAGGCGTTGCTTCGAAGCGGGTTCGCCTGGAAGAGGAACTCCCGGTCCGAGATCATCGCGCGCAGCTCGGACTGGAGCATCACATTGGGCTCCGGAGCGCGTCCCCGCAGCCGATCGACCCAGGCGCGGATGCGGATGCGGCGAACCCGGACGCAGCGCTCCTCGCCCTCGACCGCAAAGCGGTGGATGCTGCGCGCGTCGCGCGGCTGGATTCCAAGGGTGCGATCCCGGAGCTCGTCGAGCCGGTTCAGTGTATGACCGTAGCGGCGCCTTCCGAGCTGGCTCAGGATCTGGCCGCGTGCGAAGAGATAGCCGGCCGTCCAGAGTTGCGTGTTGAGGGGGGCATACTCCATCAGGGGGATGGTCCAGGCCAGCCCCGCGAAGTAGAGGGCGGGATAGATTCCGAAGGCCTTGACGGTGCCGAAGGCAACGTCGAAGAGCCCGATGTCCCAATGCTCCTGGAAAAGCTCCCGCACCTTGCGGACCGTCCACTGTCTCGCCAGCTCGAGCCCGCGCAGCAGGCGGCCGAACCGAGCGGGAAGGTCGGCCCGCCGGCTCTTCTGGTTCAACTCGGCGAGGGTGCGCTCGACGACCCGCGAGAGCGCCTCGGGAGCTGCCGGCAGCGGATCTGTCTCGGGATTCGAGGACATCGAGCCTCCCTATGCGCGGCCGGCCTGGGCGGCCGTGGAGCCTTCGGACCCGACCCGGGAGGAGCCTTTCCCCCAGCCGCCGGGAAGGACCGAGGCCAGCACTCCCACCACCGCGCCCGCCATGTGAGCCAAGGGGACGGAGGCGATCCCGGGCGCCAGATCGCCGACGAATACCGTCCCTCCATTCGTCATCTCGAAGCCGGTCTTGAGAGCAAAAGCCAGGCAGAACACCAGAGCCAACGCCAGCGCGGCAGAGCTCCCCCTCTTCCAATGCTCGTGCGCCAGCTGGCCGCCGAGCAGCGCGAAGAGCGCCGAATCGATGCCCGAGAGACCCCCGTAGATCTCGAGCTCCGGCTGCAGGAGCCAGAGGACGCCGGGAATCGCGACGGCCGAGACCAGCAGGCAGACGAGGAGTCGCCGCCGGCTCCACAGCTCGCAGGCTGCGCCCAGTGCCAGGAAGGTGCACAGGTCCCATACCAGATGACTGTGCGACCAATGGACGAAGTGCCCGGTGATGAGTCGCCAGAGCTCGCCCGCCGCAATCAGATCGCGTTGGTAGGCGAGCCCGGCACCGGCATCCGGCAGCAGCGCGATGCCGCCGGCCACGGCAGCTAGCGGCATCACCAGCCAGGG
>CAZTOU010000084.1:0-14412 GCA_964615365.1 uncultured Spirochaetales bacterium | reverse complement strand
TGGAGCGGAGGCTACGCAGCTCTTCGATTCCACCCACAAATTCTCCGGAAGACCCCCAATTTTTCGCTGGTCAATCTGGATACCTCGGATACGGTCTTCCAGCTCGAGAGGGTGGTCAACGGATCGCCCGGCTGCGTATTGGTCCCGTCATGCGGCCCTCCCGGCGGCCTCTGCCCGTGCACCGGGGAGTTCGATGGGGTCCTTGCCGCAGGCAACTACAGGCTTACCTCTGAAGTGTCGGCTGACCTCGAGCGAGCAGAGTCGATATACCTCAACCTGTCCGTCAGCGCTGGTGTTGCTGTTGAAATCAACGTCCAGCCCCGCTTCGACGACAACTGGATCATGGCCAGGCCGCAAGTGCCCGTCCAGGTGGCGATCTTGGGATCGGCGAGTGTGGACGTTCTCGACGTGGACGTCACGACGCTGGCCTTCGGCCCCGACGGGGCGGCTCCAGCACTCGACCTCACGCATCCGATCATCTATTGGCTGGCGCTCCGGGACGTGAACGACGACGGGGAGACGGATCTGGTGGCGACCTTCCTCTACGGTGACACGGGTCTCCCGCTAGGCGAGAGCGAGGCGTGCCTCACCGGCGAGATCGGCGGGACGCCCTTCGAGGCTTGCGACTCGGTGGTGGTCTTCACGCTGGGCTGCGGTCTCGGAGTCGAGCTGACCCTGCTCCTCCCGGCCCTGATCTGGCTCTCCCGGAGGCGTAGCCGCAGGGCCTGAACACTCAGGCAACGTCGCCTCGAATCGCCCCGGCCCGGGCGAAGGGGCTGGTGTGAGGGGCGGCGCACGCCCGCGATTCGGCGAGGTATGCTCCGACGGGAGGAGACCATGACCGGGAGTCGTCTCGAGATCCGACGCACCACCGATGGCCGCGCGTTCGTGCGCACGCCGGATAAGCGCTTTCGCGCGCTGCCCGACTTCCCCTTCGAACCGCACTACGTCGAAATCGACGGCCTGCGCCAGCACTATCTCGACGAGGGGCCGCGCGATGCCGCCCCGATCCTCCTGCTCCACGGAGAGCCGAGCTGGTCGTACCTCTACCGCAAGATGATCCCGCCCCTGGTGGCCGCGGGGCATCGGGTGATCGCGCCCGACCTGCTGGGAATGGGCCGCTCCGACAAGTGGATCCTGCAGGCGGACTACAGCTACGAAGGGCACGTCGGCTGGATGCGGGAATTTCTGGCCGCGCTCGATCTGCGCCGGATCACCTTCTTCGGACAGGACTGGGGGGGATTGATCGGCCTGCGCGTGGCGCTGCGAGAGCTCGACCGCTTCGACCGCATCGTCGCCGCCAATACCGCCTTCCCCGTGCTGCCGGCGGACGCGGAGATCCCGATTCCCGAGTCGAAGATCGATCCGAAGATGAGAAGGGAGTTCGACTTCCGGGAGGTCCCGGAAGCAACACCGATCTTCCTCGCCTGGGTGCGCTACGCACTGCAGGTCCCGGAATTTCTCGCCAGCGCCGTCATCGACCGGGCCACTCACACGCAGCTTTCACCCGAGGAGCTGGCCGCCTACGACGCGCCGTTTCCCGAGGAGATCGCCAAGGCGAGCCCCCGCGTCTTTCCCTCCCTGGTCCTCCGCGCGAAGGGCGCCCCTCAGAAGGAGTGGGAGCAGCTACAGGCGTGGGACAAGCCCTTCCTCGCGCTCTGGGCACCCGGCGATCCGATCCTCGGCGAGTGGCAGCCCTTCTTCACGGAGAACGTGAAGGGCGCTGCGGGCCAGCCCCACGCGACCTTCGAGAAGGCCAGTCACTTCCTCCAAGAGGATGTCGGCGAGGAACTCGCGCAGCACATGATTGCCTTCATCGCGGCGACCTGACCCGCGGGAGTACGTCTCGCCGGGGCTGTTTCGGGAGCTTCAAGTCCGGGCCTCGTTCCATCGATACGGTGTGGAGCGAAGAGACCAGGGATGGGGGAGAAGCCATGCACCGCTGCCTGTCCGTCGCGCTTCTGGTCCTGCTCACCTCGCTGCTAGGCTGCGGAGGAGTCCAGGAGAGCTGGCATGCCTGCGCCGATGCCGCAGACGACCTGCACCGGGGCAACGCCGAAGCGCTCTGCGCGAGATTCTCCGAGCAGATGCTGGAGGCAGTGCCCTGCGATGCCTTGGAGCGGGTGCTGCGCCAGACGGTCGACATCGTGGGAGCGCCCATCGGCGAGTGCAGCTGGGGCTACACCTACCGGGTCCACGGCTTCGATCCCCTGCAGGCCACCGCGGTCTACACCTGCCCCTTCGCTCGCGAGGCCCTGAAGGTCACGGTGTCGGTCGAGGTGACGGAGAGCGGCACCCGCATCTCGGGGCTCTGGAGCGACTCCCCGAGTCTTCGCAGCCACCCGATGCTGCTCCGCTTCGAACACTGCCGGGAGATCGACGCGGGGAGGAATGCCTGCATCGGGAAGCTCTCGGAGACGGCCTGGCATGCACCCCGGATCTCGGTCTGGAACCAGTGGCAGAATCTCCGCGGGGGCGATCGGGTGTCCTGGGTGTGGCTCGCCCCGAACGGCGATGAGGTCACCGAGCATCGCTACGAGGTGGAGGAGAGCCCGCCCTTCGACTACCGGACCTGGTCCTACATCGAGCCCGATGAGGTGGCGGTGGGGGATCCGTACGGCACCTGGACCGTGAAGCTGGCACTGAACGGGAAGGAGCTGGAGGGGTTTCCGATCGAGGTGGTCCGCTGAGAAACGGGCGGGCTACCGGTCGTCTTCCGTCGGGGATTCCCCGAAGTAGGCCCGATCGCGCTCCTCGTACCCCTGGTAGCCCAGCAAATCGTAGAGCTCGGCTCTCGTCTGCATCGAATCGAGCACGGCGCGCTGGGAGCCGGCGTGAATGAGTTCCCGCAGCGCGTTCTCGGCAGCCTTCATGGCCGCCCGGAAGGCTGTCACCGGGAACAGCGCGATGCGGTATCCGAGTTCGTCCAGCTCCGAGACGCTCAGCAGGGGGCTCCTGCCGAACTCGGTCATGTTCGCCAGCAGCGGTGCCTCGACGGCGCGGCGAAAATCGACGAACTCGTCCCGGCTCTGCAGCGCTTCCGGAAAGATGACGTCGGCTCCCGCTTCCAGGTAGCGACGGGCCCGCTCCACGGTGGCCTCGAAGCCATCGACCCCGCGGGCGTCGGTCCGCGCGACGATCACGAGCTCCGGATCCCCGCGCGCAGCGCCAGCCGCGCGGATCTTCTGCTCCATCTCTTCGGCGCTGATCAGGGATTTGCCCGAGAGGTGACCGCATCGCTTGGGAAGCTGCTGGTCTTCGATCTGGACGGCGGCTGCGCCGGCCCGCGCGAGCTCCCGGACGGCTCGCTCCACGTGGAGTGGTCCGCCGAACCCGGTGTCGGCGTCGACCAGGAGCGGCAGGCTCGACGCGGCGGTGATGACCCGGGTCTGCACGGCGAGCTCGCCCTGGGAGAGCAGGCCGATGTCTGGAAGCCCCGCCGTCGCCGAGAGCGCGGCGCCGGAGAGATAGAGCCCGCGGAAGCCCGCGCGCTCCGCGATCTTTGCGACGAGAGCGTCGAAGACGCCGGGGATCGCGATGCACTGATTGGCGTAGGCAGCGCGCAAGCTGGCGCCGGGTGAGGAGCTTTCTGTCTCCGGCATCGAACTCGCCTACTCACTCCGTGAAAATAGCGCCAGAAGTGACCCCAGGTCCGTCTCCGCCTCGAGCGACCAGAGTCGGCGCAACACTTCCGCCTGCCGATCGGGAGGCATCTCTCCCTCGGCGAGGCGCCTGAACTTCCTCTCGACCTCGTCGTCGGTCATGGGGTTGCCGAAGTGACCTCTCGGGAACTCGACCTCTCGCGTCACGCTCTCCCCGGACTTCGTCGCCACGGTCACCCGGTTCGGGGTGCTCGCCGGGTAACGGGCGCTGAGCCGACCATCCGGATCGACCTCGACTCGGGAGACCAGGTCGAGCAGCGCGGGATCTGCGATCTTCTCCTCGGAGAACTGGTCGAGTCCGACGACACCGTCCAGGAGCGCCACGGCGACGCAGTAGGGCAGGCTATGGTCGGCGGTCTCGCGGGTCCTGGGATTCCACTTCTCGGAGTCGGCAATGATCTCGACGGCGGCGTCGAAGGTCTCGACCCGGACGCGTTCGATGGCGGCGGGATCGCCGATCTGCTCTCGGATCGCCAGCGCTGCCTGAATGGCACTCTGCGCGTGGTACTCGGCCGGCCAGTTCTTGATGTAGGTGCGGGGGAGCAGGTATCCGGCGCCCTCCCTTCCGCCGAGATCCGGGAGATCGAACTCACCGTGCGCCACCTCTGCAAAGAAGCCCATCTCACCCTCGAAGATCGGCGCCGGACCCGTCATGCCTTCCGCGGCGAGCATCGCCGCGAGCACGCCGTTGCGGGCGGCATTGGCGAAAGCCGCTCCCTTCCACATCGAGAGCGCACCGGCGCGGGTCTGGCGCATGGCCATGTGCGCCACGCCGGAGATCCCCTGGGCGTGGACCAGCGAGGGAAGGTCGAGGCCGAGCAGCTTCCCTGCTCCCAGCGCGGTCGAGAAGGCGCCGTAGCAGACGTGATCCCAGCCCTGCGAGCGGATGCTCCAGGCGTCGGCCAGCCGGCACTGAACCTCGTAGGCGACCACGCCGGCGGCGATCAGGTCGCTGCCCGAAGAGCCCGACACCTCGCCCGCCGCGAGCACCGCGGCCAGGTTGTCGCTCGGGTGCGCCGGCTCTTTCGAGAGATAGGTGTCGTTGAAGTCGAGGTAGCGGACCAGGATGCCGTTGACGAAGGCCGCCATGTCGGGGCTGGTGCGCCCCCCGTAGAGGGTCGTAGCGGCCGGCTCGGCCGCGATCCGTGACGCCACCCGCTCCGCTGCGCGCGGCGCGTCGGCTTGCCGGGCGCCCAGCGCGCACCCCAGCGCATCGATCAGGCGGCGCTTCGTCTCGTGTACGACGGCTTCCGGCAGGTCACCAAAGCGGGTGGAGATCGCGTACTCGGCGAGCCGTTCCGCGAGAGGTCTCGGCATCCAGCCTCCGGAATCGGCCGACGAGTGTGGCCGATGCATCGCGGTCCTGCCACCGCCGGAGTACCGGATTCGGGTGAGGTCGGATAAGGTAGTCGGTGCCTCCGTAGGCTCCGCGCGCTCGTACGAGGAAATGCTGGTTCATGAAAGCTGGGATCGAGAAGCCGGGCTTCTACGGATGGTGGCTGCTGCTCTTCCTCTGGATCGTCTACACGATTCCGATCGGCTTCGTCTTCTACGGCCCCCCGGTCCTCTACCCCTTCATGATCGAGGAGACGGGCTGGTCGCGGGGAGACATCATGGTCGGCTACGCCGCCATGATGCTCCTCACCGGCGTCGCCTCGCCGCTGGCGGCCTGGATGATCGGTCGCCTGGGCGTCCGGGTCACCCTCTTCGTCGGGGGGATCGGCCTGGCCGCAGTCAACTTTGCGATGGCGGCCTTCGGCGGCAGCTACCCGGCGTACCTCGCCCTCTGCGTTCTGCTCGGCCTCGCGGCGGCACCCGCGACCTTCATCCCCATCCAGACCGTCATCGTCTTCTGGTTCGACGCCCGCCGCGCTCTGGCACTGGGCCTGGTGCTGGGAGGAGGTGCCATCGGCGGATTCTTCGCACCCCAGATCGTGAATGCGATCGTCCTCAGCGCGGGAGGGGACTGGCGAATCGGCTGGACCATCACCGCGATCGCGTGCCTGGTAGGCGCAGGAGTGGCGGTCCTCGCCGTGCGCAATCGACCTTCCGACCTGGGTCAGTACCCGGACGGCCTCGCGCCGGAAGAGGCGAGGGCGGCGGTCGGCGTGAAGCGAGCCTCGCGCACCTACCGCACGACGGCCGTGTGGACGCTCCCCGACGCCCTCCGAACTCCGGCGTTGTGGCTGCTCCTCCTCGGCGCCGTCGGCACCTTCTGCCTCTGGCAGGTGCTCGTCACCCAGGGGCCCCTGCATCTTCAGGACCGGGGCTTCGACCCCGAGATGGCGGCCTTCTTCTATAGCCTGGCCATCGGGCTCAGCATCGCCGGCCGCTTTTCCGTCGCCGCGCTCGGCGACATCATCGAGCCCCGCTACATCTTCGCCTTTGCCGTGTTCTGCATGCTCCTCGGAGGCGTGCTGTTCTGGTTCGTCACGCCCGACACCATGTGGGCGGCCTACCTGTATCCACTCCTGGCCGGATTCGGCATGGGTGCAGCCTACATCTGCGAAGCGACCATGGTCGGCAACTACTGGGGCCCCGAGGCCTTTGCGAAGATCCGAGGCGTGATCGGTCCCATCGCGGTGATCCTGGAGGCGGGAGTGGTCCCCCTGGCGGGCTTCCTCTACGACCTGCAGGGCGACTATCTGACCGTCATGATCATCACCTGGATCGGTGCGATCCTCGCCATCGCCGCGGTGCTCTTCTGCACCCCACCAAAGCCCGTCGGGCAGCGGGCGGGCAGCGCGGAGGCGGATTAGCTCTCATCCGCAGCGGGCGACTCCGAAGTGTGATCCTCGGAAGCAGCCGGGGTTTTCTCCGCGGCGAAGTCGACGAAGATGGGAGACGACCAGGCGCGCGGCTCGTGCTCGGCCAGGCAGTCGCCGTCGTCGCCGTCGGTATCGTCACACAGGTCGACCTTCACGCAGCGCCCCTCCGCGTCGTACTCGCAGCGCAGGTTGGCGGCGTTGATGGCGGGCGCCGGTGCCTCGATGGCGCGAACGTAGTAGAGGGCATCGCGAGCATCCGCGCTGAACTCGGGATCCTCGAAGGTGACCGAGCAGCCCGCCGGATCAGGCTCGCAGTCGAAGCTTCGCCAGGGCGACTGGATCAGCGATGCCACCGGCTCGTCCGGGTGATTCTGGGGCTGGATGCGGATTACCTCGATCCGGGTGATGGGGCGCCGCCGGTCCGACGGGTTGTAGCACTCCCCCTTGCAGAGGTGTTGCAGCCGGTCCTCGCTCAGGCTGTGGATCGCGTAGTCCGGACAGCCGGGCTCCTGCTCGAAAGAACCGACCGCGCGGACCCGAAAGATCGGGTTCGCGCCCATCTCGATCTCGCTGCCCATGGGCAGCCACTGTCCCCGGGAGCCCGGCGGGTTCAGCAGGTCGAACCAGAGCAGGATTCGGGGTCCGGTGGTTCCGTAGACCTCCTTGCGCATCAGCGACTGCCAGATCGCCTCGCGATCGCGACCCTCGGCGTGGGTGGCGATCAGGCCGCCGGTGAGGAAGAAGGACGCCTGGCGTTCGGTCTCGAAGAGCTGGAAGCCGGCGAGCTCCGTAGTCTCGTAGTCGAAGGACCGCGACTCGGCCTCCGCGTCCTCCTCGGGCCTGGCGAACATCCGGCCCACGGGGCCGGCTCCCTCGAAGACCCGCTCTCTGGACTCGGTATTGCCGTGGCGATAGATCTCCTTGTATCCCGTTCCGGGCCGGGCGTAGTGATTGTCGCTGGAGCTCATGAATCCGAAGCGTTCGCTCCGGGGCTCTTCGGGATCGTCGAAGTTCCGGAGCGCCATGACGTACTGCGCCGAGCCCGCGGGGCGGTAGTTGAAGGCCGGCTCGTCGCAGTCGCGACACTGTCCGGCGTCGAGCCACTCCTCCGGGCGCGCACCCGGCACCGTGAGGAAGGCCTGCTCGCCGGCGGCCGCTGCATTGGCGCGCGCCTGGACGGCTCTCTCCTCGCACTCCTCCTCCGCCGCACCCTCCTCGAGGCAGCGCCCGCGAATGATCTCCCCCGCCTGCCAGCAGGTGGGGAGGTAGATCTCGGAAGGCTCCGGGCAGATCGGCTTCCCGTTCTCGTCGAAGCGGATGGCGCGGAAGTCGCGATACTGGTCGGAGTTGCCGTGACCGGAGTAGATCTCGAGCAGCGTCTGGCGGTCGGGGTCGTGCTGCGCAGCGGTGAGTTGCTTGTCCCAGCTGGAGCCGGGAGGCGTGTAGAATCCCCAGGTGGTGCCGTGGGGGATGACGATCGCATCGTGTCCCCACTCGTCGAGTTTCTGAAACAGCTCGCGGGGGGTCGGGGCGCTCTCCACGCAGTCAACGGGCATGTCGCGGACGGGTACGCCGTCCTCGCAGTCGGCGATGCCGCTGTGCTCGGCCATGAAGGTGACGAAGTCGTGATAGCGCCGGTCCGCGCCCAGAAGCGCGAGGAGGCCAACGCGGAAGGAGGGTTCGGGCATCCCGCGACGGATTCGTTCCAGGGTGCTCCGCGCTGCAATCGGTCGCGCCGGTACGAGATCCAGATCGGTCTGGCCGAGGATCACGTTCTTGTGCCCGTAGTGGTTCTCGGGCGTGGTTCCGACCTGGGTCCACTCCCAGCCCACGAAGGCCACCGTATCCGGATTCGCCGGGTCGCCCGCCACCTGGTTGCACTGCCGCATCGATTCCAGCGTCTCCTCCCAGTTGCGCGCGGTGAGGCCTTCCGCGTGGTCGGTGATCGACCAGAAGTCGAGCGCCGAGCAGTAGCGGGCGAAGTCACAGGCATCGGCCTGGGGATGCGCGCCCTCTCCCTGGGACATCGGCAGGCTCGTCATGAAGGCGTCGAAGGAGACGGTCGTGTGCACGTGGAAGTCTCCGAAGAGGATCTGCTTGGGCTTCTCCACGCCGATGGATCGGGCGGCGGTCTCCACGTCGGCCGCGCGTTCCCTGACCACAGCCGGCGGACGCTGTACCTCGGTGATCTCGCCCGGGCCCTCGTGACGTCCGAAGACGCCCCTTCCCGAGAGGAAAACCAGACCGATGGCGAGCGCCACCAGCACCGACAACCCGACGAGTAGACCTCTCAACACGACCAGCCCTCCCGACGGACATCCTACCGGAAAAGCATCTATAATCGCAGCTTCCAGTCGCGGATGGAGAGGAATCCGATCATGAAGAGTGAGAAGAGCGTCCTGCTGACCCAGAGGTTCAATCAGCTCTACCCCACGGGCCACAGCAACTTCCGCATCCCCGTCTCGGTCTCCCAACACAAGGTCTTCCTCGAGCGGGGAGAGGGAAGCCGCCTCTGGGACGTCGACGGCAACGAGTACATCGACTATCTGGGCGCGATGGGACCGAGCATCCTCGGTCACCGTCATCCCGAGTACATCGGCTCACTCAAGGAGTTCATGGACCAACGGTCGCTGGCGGTGGGATCCGGTGTGCTCTTCTCCGAAGACGACATCGAGGTGGCCGATCGGCTGCTGCAGTACGTTCCCTGCGCCGAGAAGGTCAAGTTCTGCGTGACCGGGACCGAGGCGGTCCAGCTGGCCATCCGCCTGGCCCGCGCCCATACCGGGCGTCCGCGCTTCATCCGCTTCGGCGGGCACTACCACGGCTGGATGGACAACGTGCTGGGCGGCACCATCGACCCGAATCCCGAGGGCCGGCCCTTCGCCGTGGACGATCCCCAATCGGATCCCCTGGCGGACAGCTACGTCACCTACGGCAAGGCGGCCGGCGCGGTCGAGGAGAGCTTCCTGCTTCCCTGGAACGACCTCGAGGCGCTGGAGAGCACCCTGCAGAAGTACGGCGAAGAGGTGGCCCTGATCCACTTCGAGGCCCTGGTCTGCAATCACTTCTGTCTGATGCCGCGGCCCGGCTATCTGGAGCGAATCCGGGAGCTGTGCGACGAGTACGGCATCGTGATGAGCATCGACGAGGTCATCACGGGCTTCCGGCTGGGCCTCGACGGGGCCCAGGGTCACTTCGGCGTCACGCCCGACATCTCTACGCTCGGCAAGGCAGTGGCCGGGGGGATCCCCTTCTCCGCGGTCGTGGGCAAGGCGGAGATCCTGGACCAGCTACAGCAGGGCACCGTCCTCGGCCCCGGGACCTTCAACGGCTATCCGTTGGGCATGCGTGCGGCGCTCGCCACACTCCGGATCCTGGGCCGGGACGGCGGCGCGGTCTACCAGGAGATGGGGGACGTGCAAGACGAGCTGATGCGGGGCCTCGGAGAAGTCGCGGAGCGGCGCGGCCTCCCGATGCGGATCCAGGGGGCGCGAGGCGTCTTCTTCACCATGTTCGGCCTCGCACCCGATGCGGTCGCCTACACCGACGCGGACCTGGAAGGTCTGGACTTCGGCCTGTATCTCAAGTTCTGGTCCGGCATGCAGGACGAGGGCGTGATCACCCTGGTCGGCGGGCGGTGGTATCCCTCCATCGCCCACACCCGCGCCGACGTGGAGCAGACCCTGGACGCCGCCGACCGGGTGATGTCGCAGATGTAGGGCTCCCGCCTCCCCAGGCCTGGCGGTTGCCGCCGAGCTTCATCGGGCGCCGGGCTT
Source organism: uncultured Spirochaetales bacterium (assembly GCA_964615365.1). GTDB lineage: Bacteria > Myxococcota_A > UBA9160 > UBA9160 > UBA6930 > CAVXZE01. The sequence continues at coordinate 4,206 of CAZTOU010000084.1, read as the reverse complement.
GTGCTACTCGATCTCCATGCGCGCGCTCGTGCTCGCAGCCGGCTGGGCCACGCGCCTCGGGGCGCTGGCTGCGAACCGTCCCAAGCACCTGCTGCCCGTGGGCCGGACCACGCCCCTCGATATGGTCGTGGAGAGGCTGGACGCCGTCGCGCGCGTGGCGACCATCGACGTGGTCACACACGACGCCTTCCTCGCCATCTTCGAGCGTTGGGCCGAGCGGCGGACCACCCGGGCGCGGCTTCGGATCTGGGGCAACGGGACGGCGCGCTACGAGGATCGGCGCGGAGCCGTCGGTGATCTTCACTACTACCTCGAGCGCACCGGTACCCGCGACGACCTCCTGGTGCTCGCCGGTGACCAGCTCTTCGACGACTCCCTGGAGGCTCTGGCGGAGACCACCAGCCGCGAGCTCGTGCTGGCGGTTCACGACGTGGGCACCCTGGAGACGGTGAGTCGCCTGGCGAGTGTGGAGCTGGATGCCGATGGGTACGTGCGCCGGGTGGTGGAGAAGGATCCCCACCCGACGACCACCCTCGCGGTGCCGGCGATCTACGGCCTTCCAGCGCGACTGCAGGGCGAGGTGGCACGCTATCTCGACGCCAAGAACCGATCCGACAACCTGGGATACCTGGCCGAGTGGCTGGTGCAGCGCCATCCCGTGCGCAGCGTCAGGCTGGACGGCCGCTGGATCGACGTGGGAAGCCCCGAGGAGTACGATCGCGCTCGCCGCGAGTTCGGAAGCCGGAGACTGGAGCCCGCGCCATGAGGGCGCGACTCAGTTCATCTGGCTGCCGCCGTCCACGTTGATCGCCTGCCCGGTGATCTCCTTCGCCGCGTCGGAGGCGAGGAAGACGGCCAGCTCGCCCATGTCCTCCGGGGTCTGAGGGCGTTTGAAGGGCACGGAGCCCTGGACCATCATGTTGAAGGCCGCCTCGGGGTCCACGTCCTTGAGCGCGGGCTGGGCCTTGCGCATGAAGTCCACACCGTCGGCCCAGAGCGGAGTCCAGATCAGTCCCGGACAGATGGCGTTCACGTTGATGCTGTGGGGCGCGAGCTGAAGCGCGATTCCCTGGGTCAGATTGATCACCGCTGCCTTGGAGGCGGCGTAGATGGGCAGCATGTCCCGCCCGACTCGCCCGGCGATCGAGGAGATGTTGATGATCTTTCCCCGCTTCTGGCTCTTGAAGTGGGGGATGGCGGCGCGCATGCACAGGAACACGCCCTTGAGATTGACGTCGATGGTCCGATCCCAGGTCTCCAGCGGGATGTTCTCGATCTGCATGGCTTCGTCCTGGGGAGACATGAACTCGATTCCCGCGGTGCCGGCGCAGCAGACCAGGATGCAGACTCGACCGAGCTCCCGAACCGCGGTGTCGATCAGAGCCTGACACTCGCCTTCATCGGTCACATCCGTCTTGACGGCGACCGCCCGGCGTCCCAGCGCCTCGACCTTGGCGGCCACCTCCCGAGCCAGGTCCTCTCGGATGTCACTCACCACCAGGTCGGCGCCCGCCCTGGCCAGGCAGAGGCAGATCCCCTCGCCGATTCCTCCCCCGCCACCGGTTACCACCGCGACCCGACCTTCTAGACTCATGGATGGCTCTCCTTTCGCGCCATGGTAGTAAGGTCGGGTCGCGCGAACAAATCGCGCCCTCCCGGCCCACCCGTCGAGGAATCGCCTGGGGGAGGGCTACAGCGAGGAGAGCTCGTCTCTTCTGGGTCAGTGTGAGGCGATGTACGCCTCTGCAATGGCGATCGCCTTCCGGGCCACGTCGACTGCGGTCTCTCCGAGGAGGATGATCGCCCCCTCGCGCGAGTGTCCGCCCTCTGTGTAGGCGACGCTCAGCTTCTCCCGCTCGGAGTAGGCCTCCTTGAAGACCCGGCTGAGAGCGGCAGCCCGGGCTTCGGGATCCGAAGTGCCGGAGAAGATCGGCTCCAGCGGCTGGCAAGCCAAGCCCATCCGCTCGATCACGGCCAGGAGATCGGGCCGGTACTTGATCTCCAGAGCGGCCCTCAGGTTCGCCTTCTCGAGCCGCGCGGCCCGCACGATCCGAGCGGTGAAGTGAGAGCCGCCGAGCGCGGGTCGGCTGGCTGCTCTGGGCCGGCCGAAGACGCTGGTGATTCGACCGGGAATGCCGACCACGTCCTCGGGACCCTCACAGCGCTCGAGGGTCATCACCAGGTTGCTCCGGACCTCGGGGATGAGTCGGGCAAAGGCCTCGGCCCCCTCCAACAGCGCGAGACCCTCGAGGACGTTCCCCAGGACGTAGTACTTGTCTTCTTCCGGTGTCATACGGCCGTGAGTCTACCCCGCCTCGAGCACTTGGTCTCGCTGGTCGAGGCAATCCCCACTGCGGTTCCGGAAGGCTGCCGGGGCGGCGAGACGGCCGAGATGTCGGCGAGACCACGATCCGACCGAATTCCAGTGGGATTCCAAGGCTTCCCCATTTGCTGAAGAGGGGAGCGCCTGAGGCTCCTCTCCCCTGTCGCCCGGGGTGCCGATACGCCGGATCGCACCCCGAGCGGAGGACTCCCATGACGTGGATCACAGCGGGCTTCGGCCTGATCGTGCTCCTCTGGCTGCTGGACGCCCGGACGCGGAGGGCCGCGCGCCGCGGAGCGCGCGAGGCTCTGGAGATGAACAAGGCCCTCTACAGCGGCACCCACGAGTTCGTGGGCGTCGACCCCACGCAGTTCCGCCGCGTGGACCTCCGTTACTACGACAGCACGCGTTCCTGGCTCGAGCGGGAGGGCTTTCGCATGCTGGGCGACGTCGAGGATCTGACGGTGACGCGCCAGAGCCCTTTGCTCCGCACCTTCATCCGGGTGCTGTCGGGTGACGACGGGACGGTCGTCGCGGGCATCTACCACGTGCGACCCACCGGCTTCATGCGCCTGCTCCAAGCGATCGGCCTGATGCCGCGCAACATGCGCGTTCTCGACCTGCAGACCGAGTTCGACGACGGGCGCTTCGTGGTCACGAGCAACACCGAGGGCGTCGACACCACGACGTCGCCGAGCTCGATTCTGCTCCACCGCGTGCCCTTGGCGAAGCGCCCCGATCGACTCCTCTCGCTGCACCGGCAGCGGGTGCGCGAGCTGCTCGAGGTGGACGAAAGCCGGCTGCGCTGCGTGCGCTCCATCAACGACGCACTCGCGGCCGAGGAACGCCTCCAGTTCCTGAAGAGCCAGTCGATGCAGGGCAAGGAGGCGGTGGCCGCGATGATCGCCGGCCAGCCGGGCAGCTGCTCTGCGAAGAAGATGCTGATCAAGGAAGTGGAGCGGGCCTGAGGCCTTCGGCTGAATTGTATGACGGTCCCGCGTAGGGTCCTGAGGACCCGGCCGAGGGGTGTTCCGAATGATCTCGTCCTGGGGCCACTTCCCCGTCCACCAGGCCGACGCCTGGAGGCGCGCACTCTTCGGATGCACGGATCAGCGTGTGGAGGTGATCCGCAGGGCCGCTTCGCGGCGGCGGGGGTTGTGCGCGTAGGACCTCTTTCCCCTCTCTTCCAGCCACAGGCTGATCCGGCCACAGGAATCGGCGAATCGCGTCGGCGCGAAGGACCAGTAGAGGTGGTGTTCGAGCGGGATCTCGGGTTCGGTCCGAGTGCGGAGACGAGTGCCACCTGACCGTGAGGTTCCTGCTACGCGATCGAGAGATTCGAGCGCGCTGGAGAGCCATCACCCAGGGGATCTGAGCTCTGACAGGCGTTACTGGGCCCGATCGAATGCGGAAGGCGGACTGAGACTGACCTCGCAAGCGACAGGCATCGATCGCTGAGGGTTCGCGTGGCGTCGGCTGCCACGCGGGAAAGGTGGACCGCCGAAGCGGCTATGCACCCTCCGCCAAAGCGGGCCGCACCAGTGGCCTCCCACGAGGGAAGGACCACTCCGGGAAGGCGACCGAAACGCCCTCCCGGAGGCGCCTCCCCCCGTCTTCGAGCCCAGGCGCTCTCTCGCCGCTCCCGGTCCCGGTCGGTCCAGGACACGGGGATCTCCTCCCGCCGCGATCCGCGGGCGAAGAGCACCACGCCAGGCCACTGGTCAGCCCGCCTGCATTGTCTCTCGGGAGGAAGGGCGGTGAACGCCTGGTCGCAGCGGGGCCGTGAATGCACGATCACAGACGGCCCCGCTGCGGCCTTCTCGCACCACTAGACTCGAGTTTCGCCCTCTTCTATGCCGCAAGTGCCCAGTCTGGCAGCTGTT
>CAZTOU010000083.1:0-15021 GCA_964615365.1 uncultured Spirochaetales bacterium | reverse complement strand
CGATCGTCCCCACGTTCACGTGAGGCTTCGTGCGCTCGAACTTCTCCTTCGCCATGGGCCTCTTGCTCCTAGCTAGTAGGTCTTCACGATGGCGCCGACGACAGCCGGCGGAACTTCCGAATAGTGGGAGAACTCCATCACGTAGGTAGCACGCCCCTGGGTCATGGAACGCAGGGAGTTCACGTAGCCGAACATCGTCGCCAGCGGAACCTCGGCGCGGATCGCCCGGGCGTTCACCCGGATCGCGACACCGGTGATCTCGCCGCGTCGGCTGCTGAGGTCGCCCTGCACCAACCCGACGAAGTCCTCCGGCGTCACCACCTCGACCTGCATGACCGGCTCCAGGATCGTGCTCTTCGCCTTGCGCAACGCCTCCCGCATCGCGATGGATCCGGCGATCTTGAAGGAGCGCTCCGACGAATCCACCTCGTGGGTCTGTCCCCCCAGGAGCCGGACCTTCAGATCCACGACGGGAAAACCGGCGATCTCCCCGCTCTGGCACGCCTCTTGACAACCCTGGCGAACCGCCGGGACGAATTCCTTCGGAACGGCGCCACCCCTGACCGCTGCCTCGAACGCGAAGCCGCTCCCCGAATCGCCCGGCTCGACCTCGATTTGGATCACGGCGTAGCTCCCCGCGCCACCCGTCTGCTTGATGTAGCGGCCCTCGGCCTCGACCGGCTCGGTGATGGTCTCCTTGTAGGCCACCTGTGGGCGGCCGACGTTCGCGCCGACATTGAACTCCCGGAGCAGGCGATCGGTGATGATCTCCAGGTGAAGCTCCCCCATTCCGGAGATGATGGTCTGACCGGTCTCCTCATCGAGGCTCACCCTGAAGGTCGGATCCTCCGAGACCAGCCGATCGAGGGACTGCGCAAGGCGGTCCATGTCCGCCTGGGTCTTGGGTTCGATGGCGATGGAGATCACGGGCTCCGGGAATTCGATGGGCTCCAGAAGGACCGGATGCCGAGGCCCGCAGAGGGTCTGGCCGGTCGCGACGCCCTTCAAGCCCACCGCGGCGATGATGTCCCCGGCGTAGACCTCGTCGATGTCCTGGCGCTTGTTGGCGTGCATCTGGAGCAGACGACCGATCCGGGCCTTGCGACCCGTGGCGGAGTTCAGGACCTGATCTCCCGTCTTGGCACTGCCCGAATAGACCCGGATATAGGTCAGATGGCCGACGTGCTTGTCGGTGGCCACCTTGAACGCCAGGGCCGAGAAGGGCTCGTTGTCATCGGCCTTGCGCTCTACCACCTCGTCCTTGCCCGGCCGGACCCCATGCATGGGCGGCACGTCCAGCGGTGAGGGCAGGTAGTCGAGGACCGCATCGAGCAGGGGCTGTACACCCTTGTTGCGGAACGCCGAGCCGCAGAGCACCGGAACGATCTGGAGTCGCAGGGTCGCTTCGCGAAGCGCCTTGGAGACCGAGGCGACGTCGATCTTCCCGCCCTCCAGATACTTGGTCAGCAGAGCCTCGTCTACGTCGGCCGCCGCCTCCATCACCTTTTCACGGTACTCGGCGGCAGTCTCGGCGATAGCAGGGGGGATCTCGTCCTCGCGGGGCTCGCTGCCGAGATCCTCTTCATCCCAGTAGATCGCCTTCTCGCGGAGGACGTCGACCACCCCGGTGAATCCCTCGGCCGCACCGATGGGGATCTGCAGGGGGAGGGGATTCGCCCCCAGCCGCTTCCTCATCATCTCCAGCACCTTGGGGAAATCCGATCCGACCCGATCCATCTTGTTGACGAAGGCGAGGCGCGGAACGCGGTACTTGTCCGCCTGCCGCCAGACCGTCTCGGACTGCGGTTCGACGCCACCGACTCCACAGAAGATCCCGATCGCACCGTCGAGGACGCGCAGCGAGCGCTCCACCTCGACGGTGAAATCCACGTGACCCGGTGTGTCGATGATGTTGATGCGGTGATCCTTCCAGAAGCAGGTAGTGGCAGCCGAGGTGATGGTGATCCCGCGCTCCTGCTCCTGCTCCATCCAGTCCATCGTGGCGGCGCCGTCGTGCACCTCGCCGATCTTGTAGTTGACGCCGGTGTAGTAGAGAACCCGTTCGGTCGTGGTCGTCTTGCCGGCATCGATGTGAGCCATGATGCCGATGTTCCGGGTTCTCTCGAGAGGTGCCGTTCGCGGCATGATGAGTTCTCGTTCGGCACCAGGGCGCCGATTTCTCCGCCCCTACCACCGATAATGGGAGAAAGCCTTGTTGGCCTCCGCCATTCGGTGGGTGTCTTCGCGCTTCTTCACGGCCTCTCCGCGCTCGTTGGCCGCGTCGATCAATTCGTTGGCGAGCTTGTCCTGCATGCTCTTGCCGTCCCGGGACCGGGCGCAGTTCACCAGCCAGCGCATCGCCAAGGAAGTCGCCCGCTCGGGGCGCACCTCGATGGGCACCTGGTAGGTGGCTCCGCCGACGCGGCGCGACTTCACCTCGACGCGGGGCCGAACGTTGTCGAGAGCGCGCCGGAACATCGCCAGCGGGTCGTTTCGGGTCTTGCTCTCGATGACGTCGAAGGCCCCGTAGACGATCCGCTCCGCGAGGCTCTTCTTGCCCTCCATCATGATGATGGCCGTGAAACGGCCCACCATCCGATCGTTGAACTTCGGATCGGGCTCGGTCTTTCGCTTCTCGACTTCGCGACGTCGCGGCATCTCGTCTCACCAAAGGGCCAGCGTCCGGTCGGTGCTCCCGTGCACCCGACCGGCCGCCGGTAGAACATCACTTGGGTCGCTTGGCTCCGTACTTCGAACGGCTCTGATTCCGGTCCGCCACACCCATGGAATCCAGGGTCCCGCGGATGACGTGGTAGCGAACACCCGGGAGATCCTTCACGCGGCCACCGCGCACCAGGACCACCGAGTGCTCCTGAAGCGTGTGGCCGACGCCCGGGATGTAGGCGGTGACCTCACGCCCGTTGGTGAGCCGCACCCGGCATACCTTGCGCAGCGCCGAGTTGGGCTTCTTGGGCGTCGCGGTATACACGCGGATGCAGACCCCTCGCCGCTGCGGCGAGCTCTGCAGGTCGCGTGCCTTGGACTGCTTCTTCCTGCTCGCCCGCCCTTTGCGCACGAGCTGTTGCACCGTAGGCATCTAGCCTCCGATTTGGGGAACTCCCCTTGAAGGGTCCGGAAAGACGCGACCCCCCTGTCGGCGTCGCCCGCGGCGACGAAGAGGCCGGAAGCTCGGCTTCAGGCACTCGCTCTCCGCCATTCCGGGGCGGCCGCAGTGGGGCCTCTGGCCCTGGATCGTGAAACCGCAGCATACTAGCCGGCTTGGGTCCGCTGTCAACGTCCTCGTGGCAGCCCTCTGGGCGGTTGACCTCATAGAAAGCGTGGTGTTTTCACCCCTCATAGACCGACTGCGGCGCGGACTCAGCGGGGACCGCGGCCTCCCCTTCCTCCGGCTCCTCGCCGACTCCCACGCTCTCCTCCTCGTGCATCGCGAGAAGCTCCTCGGGAGCGTCGATCTGGATCCCGATGTTCTTGTACATGGCGAGACCGGTCCCGGCGGGAATCAGCCGGCCCATGATGACGTTCTCCTTCAGGCCGTGCAGAGAGTCGGTCTTCCCCCAGATCGCCGCCTCGGTGAGCACCTTGGTGGTCTCCTGGAAGGACGCCGCCGAGATGAACGATTCGGTGGACAGAGAGGCCTTGGTGATCCCCAGCAGCAGCGGCTCGGCCGTGGCCTGTTCCTTGTCCTGCTCGACCATCCGCACGTTGGTCTCTTCGAAGAGCACCCGATCCACCTGCTCTCCCACCAGGAAATCGGTGTCACCGACGTTGTTGACGCGGACCTTGCGCATCATCTGACGGACGATCACCTCGATGTGCTTGTCGTTGATCTTGACGCCCTGGAGGCGGTAGACCTCCTGGACCTCGTCGACCATGTACTTGGCGAGCTCCTTCTCCCCCTTGATCCGCAGGATGTCGTGGGGATTGGAGGATCCGTCCATGAGCGCCTCGCCGTCCCGCACCCGGTCCCCCTCGTGCACGCTGATGTGCTTGCCCTTGGGGATCAGATACTCGCGAGGCTCTCCGTCCCCTTCATCCGGCGTGACGATGACGCGGCGCTTGCCGCGGGAGTCCGGGCCGAAGCCCACCGTCCCGGTGATCTCGGAGACGATCGCGCACTCCTTGGGCTTGCGCGCCTCGAAGAGCTCGGCCACCCGGGGAAGCCCACCGGTGATGTCCTTGGTCTTGGTGGTCTCACGCGGGATCTTGGCGACCTCGTCGGCGGCGGCGACCTCCTCACCCTCGCTCACCGAAAGGTAGGCACCGACCGGAAGCAGGGCCTGAGCGGCGGTCTCGCCCTCGGCGTCCTTGATCAGGATGCGCGGTCGCATCTCCGGATCCTTCGACTCGATGATCACCCGAGAGGAGAGGCCCGTGAATTCGTCGACTCGCTCCTGCATCGTCGTGCCTTCGACGATGTCACCGAACCGGATGGTCCCCCCCACCTCGGTGAGGATGGGGTTCGCAAAGGGATCCCACTCGAGAAGCGCGTCACCGGGCTTGACCGTCTCCCCGTTGTCGACTCTCAGGTGCGCACCGTAGACGACCGGGTAGCGCTCCCGCTCCCGACCGCTCAGGTCGAACAGACCGAGCTCCCCGTTGCGGTTCATCGCGATCAGCCTGCCCTGCCGATCCCGGACCGTGCGCAGGTTCGTGAAGCGAATCTCGCCTTCGCTGGACGCCTCGTGGTGCGACTGCTCCACGCGCCGGGTCGCGGTCCCGCCGATGTGGAAGGTACGCATGGTGAGCTGGGTACCGGGCTCACCGATCGACTGGGCCGCGATGACACCCACCGCTTCGCCGAGATTCACCATCTCGCCCCGGGCCAGATCCCGGCCGTAGCAGAGCACGCACACTCCGCGGGGAACCGCACAGGTCAGCACCGACCGGATGACGACCCGTTCGATTCCGGCGTCCTCGATCTGCTTGACCCGGTCCTCGTGGATCTCGACGCCGGCGGGCACCAGCACCTCACCGGTGATCGGATCGCACACGTCCTCCAGCGCCACGCGACCGAGAATCCGCTCCCCGATGCCCTCGATGATCTCGCCACCTTCGACCAGCGGCAACATCTCGATGCCGTCGGTCGAGTAGCAGTCCTCCTCACGGACGATCACGTCCTGGGCCACGTCGACCAGACGCCGGGTCAGGTAGCCCGAGTTCGCGGTCTTGAGCGCGGTGTCCGCCAGGCCCTTGCGGGCGCCATGGGTGGAGATGAAGTACTGAAGTACCGAGAGTCCTTCTCGGAAGTTCGAGACGATCGGCGTCTCGATGATCTCGCCGGACGGCTTCGCCATCAGGCCGCGCATGCCCGCGAGCTGGCGGATCTGCTGGGCGGACCCGCGGGCGCCCGAGTCGGCCATCATGAAGATGGGATTGAAGCTCGGCACGCGGACCTCGGATCCGTCCGGCGCCGTCACCGCGTCGACCCCGAGGTTGTCCACCAGCTGCCCGGCGATCCGCTCGGTGGCCTCGGCCCAGATGTCGATGACCTTGTTGTAGCGCTCACCGTCGCTGATCAGGCCGTCGAGGTACTGCTGCTCGACCTCCTTCACCTCCTCACCCGCTACGGCGATGAACTTCTCCTTGTCGGGCGGGACCGTCATGTCGTCGACGCAGATGGAGATCCCGGCCTTGGTCGCGTTCTGATAGCCGAGGGTGCGCAGCCGGTCGGCCAGAATCACCGTCGCCTTGTTGCCGAGGTGGCGGTACGCCTGGTCGATCAGCTCGCCGAGAGCCTTCTTGTCCATCACCTGGTTGATGATTTCGAAGGGGATCTCGCTGGGAACGATCTCCGAGAGCAGGATGCGGCCCGTGGTGGTGTCCACCAGGGTGCCGTTCATCCGCACCTTGATGCCCGCGTGGATCTCGATCTCGCCGGCGTCATAGGCGACGCGCACCTCCTCGGGGCTCGAGAAGAGCATCCCCTCGCCGCGGGAACCGAGGCGTTCCCGGGTCATGTAGTAGCAGCCCAGTACGATGTCCTGGCTGGGATCGATGATGGGCCTGCCCGTGGCCGGGCTCAGGATGTTGTTCGTGGACATCATGAGCACGCGGGCCTCGATCTGGGACTCGACGCTGAGAGGCACGTGGACCGCCATCTGATCGCCGTCGAAATCGGCGTTGAAGGCCTTGCAGACCAGCGGGTGCAGCTGCACCGCCTTGCCGTCGATCAAGATCGGCTCGAAGGCCTGCATCCCGAGCCGGTGGAGGGTAGGAGCGCGATTCAGGATCACGGGATGCTCCTTGATCACCTCGGCCAGGATGTCCCACACTTCGGGTCGCTCGCGCTCCACCATCTTCTTTGCGGCCTTGATGGTGGTGACGAATCCGCGCTGCTCGAGCTTCGAGTAGATGAAGGGCTTGAACAGCTCCAGCGCCATCCGGCTAGGAAGCCCGCACTGGTGCAGTCGCAGCTCCGGACCGGCCACGATCACCGATCGGCCGGAGTAGTCCACGCGCTTGCCTAGCAGGTTCTGCCGGAAGCGCCCCGACTTTCCCTTCAGCATGTCGGAGAGCGACTTGAGCGGCCTCTTGCTGGGACCGGTGATCACGCGCCCGCGACGACCGTTGTCGAAGAGCGCATCCACCGCTTCCTGAAGCATCCGCTTCTCGTTGCGGATGATCACTTCCGGCGCGTTCAGCTCCTGAAGCCGCTTCAGCCTGTTGTTCCGGTTGATGACGCGCCTGTAGAGATCGTTCAGATCGCTGGTGGCGAAACGACCGCCGTCGAGGGGAACCAGCGGTCGGAGGTCCGGCGGAATCACCGGAATCACCTCGAGGACCATGTGTTCCGGGCTGTTTCCGGACTCGCGGAAGGCGTCCAGGACCTTGAGGCGCTTGGCGAGCTTCTTGCGCTTGGCTTCGCTGGTCGCCTCCTTCATCTCCACGCGCAGGGTCTTGCACTCCTCCTCGATGTCGAGGCGGGAGAGCATCTCGCGAACCGCTTCGGCCCCGATCCCGTACTCGAAGGCGTCCCGCCCGTGCTCCTCCCTGGCCTCGGCGAGCTGCTCCTCGCTCAGGAGCTCGCCCTCCTTCATGCCGGTGTCGCCGGGATCGATGACGGTGTAGGCCTCGAAATAGAGCACTTTCTCGAGATCGCGCAGGGTGATCTCGAGGATATTGGCGATCCGGGAGGGAAGTGACTTCAGGAACCAGATGTGGGCGACGGGAGTTGCCAGGGTGATGTGTCCCATGCGCTCCCGCCGGACCTTGGATTGAATCACCTCGACGCCGCACTTCTCGCACACGACGCCGCGATGCTTCATCCGCTTGTACTTTCCGCAGTTGCACTCGTAGTCCTTGACGGGACCGAAGATCTTGGCGCAGAAGAGGCCGTCGCGTTCCGGCTTGAAGGTCCGATAGTTGATCGTCTCCGGCTTCTTCACCTCGCCGAACGACCACTCCCGGATGCACTGCGGTGAAGCGACCGAAATGCGGATCGCGTTGAAGGTCAGCGGATCCTTGGGCTTCTCGAACAGATTGTAGAGGTCGCGCAAGTCGTATTCCCCTAGTTGCTCTTGTCTTCGATCAGCTCGACATCGAGCCCGAGCGCCTGAAGCTCCTTCACGATCACGTTGAAGGCCTCCGGCAGGCCCGGCTCGAGGGTGCACTCGCCCTTGACGATGGACTCGTACATTCGCGTGCGTCCGAGCACGTCGTCGGACTTGACGGTGAGGAATTCCTGGAGGCTGAACGCGGCACCGTACGCCTCCATCGCCCAGACTTCCATCTCCCCGAGGCGCTGTCCGCCGAATTGCGCCTTCCCGCCCAGCGGCTGCTGGGTCACCAGGCTGTAGGGCCCGATGCTTCGTGCGTGGATCTTGTCGTCGGCCAGGTGGTGGAGCTTCAGCATGTAGAGAACGCCCACCGTGACGTCCGAGTCGAAGGGCTCCCCGCTTCGCCCGTCGAAGAGTACCGTCTGCCCGTTCCTCGGCAGTCCCGCCCGCTCGAGCTCGCCCTTGATCTCCTCCTCCGCGGCACCGTCGAAGACCGCCGAAGCGACGTGAATCCCGCGGCGAACGTTCTCTGCCAGAGAGCGGATCGAATCGGGCGATGCGTCGTCGAGGACCGCCGAGATACGCTCGTCGCGGTAGAGATCCTTCAGCTTCTCCCGAAGGGCCTCGGTCCCGACCTCCTGCTCCAGCAGCTCGTTCACCTGCTCCCCCAGCCCCCGGGCGGCCCAGCCGAGGTGGGTCTCGAGGATCTGCCCGATGTTCATCCGCGAGGGCACGCCCAAGGGGTTGAGAACGATGTCGACCGGCTCCCCCTCGACGGTGTATGGCATGTCTTCCTCGGGAAGAATCCGGGAGATCACGCCCTTGTTGCCATGGCGACCGGCCATCTTGTCTCCGACGGAGAGCTTCCTCTTGATCGCCACGTAGACCTTGACCATCTTGAAGACACCCGGTGGCAGCTCGTCGCCCTTCTTGAGCCGCGCGATCTTCTCATCGAAGACGGTCTTGATCACGTTCGCCTGTTCTTCGACGCTCGAGAAGATCCGATCGACCTGGTCCTGGACCTTCCCATCGGTGACCTGGATGTCGCTCCACTTGCGGGTCGGAATCGCGGAGAGGGTCTCCTCGGAGATGGTCTCACCCGATTCGAGCCAGCTCTGCTTGCGACGCTCGTCGTAGACCCGGTTGGCGGCCGTCTTCCCGGTGATCAACTCCTGGACCTTGATCATCGCACTGGAACGGATGATCTTGATCTCGTCCTCCTGGTCCTTGCGAAGCCGATCGACCTCCGCTTCCTCGATGGCGCGCGCCCGCTCGTCCTTCTCGACGCCCCGGCGCGAGAAGACCTGGGCTCCGATCACCGTCCCGGACACCCCGGGCGGGACTCGCAGCGAGGTGTCGCGAACGTCCCCCGCCTTCTCTCCGAAAATCGCTCGGAGCAACCGTTCCTCCGGAGAAAGCTGGGTCTCTCCCTTGGGCGTGATCTTGCCGACCATGATGTCGTCGGGCTTGACCTCGGCGCCGACCCGCACGATGCCGGATTCGTCGAGATCCATGAGGGCCTCTTCGCCGACGTTGGGAATGTCGCGGGTGATCTCCTCCCGACCAAGCTTGGTGTCGCGAGCGACGCACTCGAACTCCTCGATGTGCACCGAGGTGAAGAGATCGTTCTTCACCATGCGCTCGGAGATGAGGATGGAATCCTCGAAGTTGTACCCGCCCCAGGGCATGAAGGCGACCAGCACATTTCGCCCGAGAGCCAGCTCGCCGCGCTCGGTTGCCGGACCGTCCGCGATGACCTGCCCCTTCTTGACGCGATCCCCCACCTTGACGATGGGCTTCTGGTTGATGCAGGTGTTCTGGTTCGAGCGCTGATACTTGACCAGGTTCACGATGTCGACGTTCGAGCCCCCCTCGTCATCGTCGTCGGGCTTGAGGACGATGCGGCTGGCGTCCACCGAGACGACGGTGCCGTCGCGCTTGGCCACCACCGTCACACCCGAGTCCCGGGCGACCACCGCCTCCATTCCGGTACCCACCAAGGGCGCGTCGGTGCGCAGCAGGGGAACGGCCTGTCGCTGCATGTTCGAACCCATCAGCGCGCGATTCGCATCGTCGTTCTCGAGGAAGGGAATCAGCGAGGCCGCCACCGAGACCAACTGGTTCGGTGAGACGTCCATCATCTCGACCTCGCCGGGCGGGACCATCTGGAAGTCACCGGCCTTGCGCGCCGATACGGCATCCCTCACGTATCTGCCCTCGGCGTCGATGGGAGCGTTCGCCTGGGCGATCGCGAGCCTCTCCTCCTCCAGGGCGGAGAGATACCTGAGATCGTCGGAGACCTGCCCCTCCTCCACCACGCGGTAGGGCGTTTCGATGAAGCCGAGGTCGTTCACCCGCGCGTAGGTCGACAGCGACGCGATCAGCCCGATGTTGGGCCCCTCCGGCGTCTCGATCGGACAGATCCGGCCGTAGTGGGTCGGGTGAACGTCCCGGACCTCGAAGCCCGCACGCTCGCGGGTCAACCCCCCGGGTCCGAGGGCCGAGAGGCGGCGCTTGTGCGTGACTGCGGAGAGCGGATTCGTCTGATCCATGAACTGCGAGAGCTGACTGGAGCCGAAGAACTCCTTGATCACCGCGGAGACCGGCTTGGAGTTGATCAGATCGTGGGGCATCAGCGTCTCGATCTCCTGGAGGGACATCCGCTCCTTGATCGCGCGCTCCATCCGTACCAGACCGATGCGGTACTGGTTCTCGAGCAGCTCACCCACGACGCGCACCCGGCGGTTGCCGAGGTGGTCGATGTCATCCACCCGCTTGTCCGGATCCGACCCGTTCTTGAGATCGACCAGGTACTTGACCGCGGCGAGGATGTCATCATTGCGCAGGGTCAAGTGCTCCCGGAGCGGGATCTCCTCCGAGGGGCCCTTCTCGCCCTTGGGGCGGAACACCACCCGCTCCTCCGGATCGAAACCCAGCTTGTGGTTCAGCTTGAGGCGCCCGACGCGAGAGAGATCGTAGCGCTCCGGATTGAAGAAGAGGTTTCGGAAGAGGTTCGTCGCGGTATCGAGAGTGGGCGGATCGCCCGGGCGCACGCGACGGTAGATGTCGATGATCGCCTCTTCCCGGGTCACGGTCTTGTCGGCGACGAGCGTGTCGTGGAGTGCGGTTCCGGTGTTGAGGGGATCCAGGTAGAGAAGGGGGAACTCGACGATCCCCCGCGTCTTGAGCTCCTCCAGATGGGCCTCGGTGATCTCCTCGTTGCCCTCGACGATCACCTCACCCGTCGACTCGTCCACGATGTCGATCGGCGAAACCCGCTTCACCGCATCGTCGCGGATCAGGTCCTCGACCGTCACCTGGATCCACTCGATGCCGTTTTCTACCAACTTGCGCACTGCCGCGTTGGTGAACTTCCGATCCTTGCGGGTAACGACCTTGCCGGCGGAGTCCTTCACGTCCTTGGTGCAGCGCTGGCCCGCGAGGACTTCGGGGACCACCTGCTTCATGATCTTCTTGCCCTCGATCCGGACCATCTCGGGCTGGTAGAAGTAGGCGAGCAACTCCTCCGCGGAGTAGCCGAGAGCCTTGAGCAGGACGGTCACCAGGATCTTCCGCCGGCGGTCGATTCGGGCGTAGATCAGATCCTTGTGGTCGAACTCGATGTCGAGCCATGAGCCACGATACGGAATCACCCTGCAGGAGAAGAGCTTTTTCCCCGCGGCACTGATGGTCGTGGAGGTGCTCGTGTCGAAGAAGATCCCGGGAGAGCGGTGCAGCTGCGAGACGATCACCCGCTCGGTGCCATTGATGATGAAGGTGCCGTTGTCGGTCATGATCGGGACCTCCCCGAAGTAGACCTCCTGCTCCTTCACATCCCGGATCGCCTGTCCCCCGCCCGCCTCGTCCCAGGCGACCAGCCGAATGGTGACCTTGAACGGCGTGGCGTAGGTCATCCCGCGCTGCAGGCACTCCTGCACGTCGTACTTGGGCTCCTCGAGGGCGTAGCCCACGAACTCCAGAGACGCGGTGTCGTTGAAGTCCGAAATCGGAAAGACCGAGTTGAAAACCGCCTGAAGGCCGATGTTCTCGCGCTTCTCCGGCTCGACCCGAACCTGGAGAAAGCGCTCGAAGCTCTGCTTCTGGATCGCGATGAGATTCGGGATCTCCAGCAGCCTGGAGATCTTCGCGAACTCCCTGCGAACACGAGGGGCGTTTTCGGAGAACTGTATCTGGGGCACGGCTGCCCTCCCAACCCTGTTCTGCGCTCGGAGACTCCTGACACCTGGTAGACGTTCCGAGTCGGTGGATATGGTCCGCCCCGGCGGACCGCGACCAGGGAAACCCGCCGCCTACTTGATATCGACCTGACCGCCCACCGACTCGATCTTCTCCTTGATCTTCTCCGCCTCGTCCTTGGGCACTGCTTCCTTGATGGCCTTCGGAGCGCTCTCCACCAGATCCTTGGCTTCCTTCAGGCCCAGGCTGGTGATCGCGCGGACCTCCTTGATCACCTGGATCTTCTTGTCGCCCGAGGAGATCAGGATGACGTCGAACTCGACCTGCTCCTCCGCTGCGGCGGGTTCGCCAGCGCCGGGCGCGGCGGCGACCGCCACCGGCGCCGCCGCCGAGACGCCCCACTTGTCCTCCAAGAGCTTGGCGAGCTCTGCGGCTTCCATGACGGTCAGGGTCGAGAGCTGGTCGGCAATTGCGTTGAGATCGGCCATTTGGGTTTGACACTCCGTGTTGATGGCGGTGTAGGCGGGTCCACTCCTGGACCCTCCCGCCGATTGAAACTGGAGAGGCGAAGGCGCTAGGCCTCGCCCCCCGACTCCTCCATTGCAGCCCGACGCGCCTCGATGACGCGGGCGAGCTGTCCGGCTGGTGCACTCAGCACCATCGCGATCTTTCGTGCGGGCGCCTGGATCAGCCCGACGAGCGCTGCGCGGCTCTGGTCGAGACTCGGCAGGGTCGCCAGGGTCTTGATCTCCTCGTCGTCGATGGCGCGCCCCTCGAGCAGCCCGCCGCGAAGCTCGAACGCTTCGTGCTCCTTGGCGTAGCTGACCAGGGCCTTGGCGAGGCCCACCGAGTCGCCGTAGGAGATCGCCAGCGCCGTCGGACCGACGAAATGCTCGGCGATGGACTCGACGTCCGATTCCTCCGCCGCCCTCCGCATCATCGTGTTCTTGTGGACACGGTACTCGAAGTCACCGTCCCCTTCGGAACGCAGGCTTCGGCGCAGCTGGTTCACGGCCTCGACGTCGAGCCCCGAGTAGTCCGCCACGAAGATTCCCTTCGCGCGGGCGAACTTGTCCCGAAGCTCTGCGACCGCCTCCTTCTTCTGTGCGATTGTCAGCACGGTCTCATACCTCTCTCAGGCGGCCTTCTGAACCGACGAGGGATCGACCCGGATGCCCGGACCCATCGTGGCCGAGATGGCGATCTTCTCGAGGTAGGTCCCCTTGGCGACCGCCGGCTTCGCCTTCAGCACTGCGTCGATGATTGCGGTGGCGTTATCGGCGAGCTTCTCCGCTTCGAAGGACTTCCTCCCGATCGACGCGTGGATGATCCCGTTCTTGTCCACGCGAAACTCCACCTTGCCCGCCTTGCTCTCGGAGACCGCGCGCCCGACGTCCATCGTCACCGTGCCGAGCTTCGGATTGGGCATCAGGCCGCGCGGACCGAGCACCCTGCCCAGGCGCCCCACCACGCTCATCATGTCCGGCGTCGCGATGACGCGTTCGAACTCGAGCCAGCCCTCGTCCTGGATCTTCTTGGCGAGATCCTCCCCGCCCACGTAGTCGGCTCCGGCGTCGCTGGCCTCCTTCTCCTTCTCGCCCTTTGCGAAGACGAGGATCCGAACCGAGCGACCCGTTCCGTGGGGCAGCACGACGGCACCGCGCACCATCTGGTCGGCGTGCTTGGGGTCGACCCCGAGGTTCAGTGAGATGTCGACGCTCTCGTCGAACTTGGCTCCGGGACATTCCTTGAGCAGAGCCATCGCTTCGGCGAGCCCGTAGAGCCTGCTCCGATCGATCGACTCGAGCCCGGCCTGAAAGCGTTTGCTGTGTGACGGCATGCCCTCAGCCCTCCAGTTCCAGGCCCATGGAGCGGGCGGTGCCGGCGACGATTCGCATCGCGGCCTCGATGTCGTTGGCGTTCAGATCCGGCATCTTGATTTCCGCGATCTCGCGCACCTGCTCGCGGGTGACCGTCCCGACCTTGGTCCTGTTCGGCTCCCCCGAGCCCTTCTCGATCTTCGCTGCCCTTCGGAGCAGCACCGCCGCCGGGGGCGTCTTGAGCTCGAAGGTGAAGGTGCGATCCGCGTAGATGGTGACGATCGCGGGAATGATCAAGCCCGCCTTGTCCTGCGTGCGCGCGTTGAACGCCTTGCAGAACTCCATGATGTTGACGCCATGCTGACCGAGCGCCGGCCCCACCGGCGGGGACGGATTCGCCTGCCCCGCCGGACATTGCAGCTTCACGATGCCAAGAACCTTCTTCGCCACTTCGGAACTCCTCCCCGCGGGTCTACGGCCGACTCAGCGTTCGGCCTCCCCGTAGCTGTGGGCGAACGAGACTTCCTTCAAGCCTTTTCCACGTGCATGTAGTCGAGCATGACCGGAGTCGCCCGGCCAAAGACCTGCACCATGACGCGGACCTTCTCCTTCTCGGGCAGCACCTCGTCCACGAAGCCGGAGAAATTGACGAACGGTCCGCTGATCACCCTGACGCTCTCTCCTTCCTCGAACCGGATCTTCGGCTTCGGCTTGGCCGCCCCCTCCTTGATCTGCCGGGTCATCCGGGCCACTTCTTCATCGTCGATCGGCGTGGGCCGCTCGCCGCCGCCCACGAAGCCCGTGACCTTGGGGGTGTCCTTGACGATATGCCAGGTGTCGTCGTTGAGATTCATTCGTACCAGGATGTATCCGGGAAAGAACTTCCGCTTCGAGGTGCGCTTCTCGCCCTTCACGATCTCGACGATGTTCTCCTCGGGAATCAGCACCTCGTCGAACTCGTCCTCGCGGCCGAAGGTCTTCGCGCGCTCCAGCAGCGACTGCTTGACCTTCGCCTCGTGCCCCGAATAGGTGTGAACGATGTACCACCTTTTCGACATCGCGTTCTCCGAGATCCGCAATGCGGCGCCCATTCTCTGCCTCAGCGCAGGATGAGCTCCATGATCTGACTCAGCCCCATGTCGATCAGACCTAGGACCAAGGTCAGGATGGCCACGATCACCACCACTCCAACGGTCCCGCCCACGTACTCCCGCTGCGAAGGCCAGGTGACCTTGCGAAACTCGGTCCGAACGTCGCCCACGTACTGGCGGCTGCTCTCGAACCAAACGGCGGGGTTCCACTCCAACGCTCTCGTGCTTCCCACTTAGAGTTCTGTCAAGACTGGCAGGCGCGGAGGGACTCGAACCCCCAACCTCCGGATTTGGAATCCGATGCACTTCCAATTGTGCTACGCGCCTGTAACACTGTTTCGCCTACTCGATGATCTCTGCGACGACTCCGGCGCCCACGGTTCGCCCGCCTTCGCG
>CAZTOU010000082.1:0-17957 GCA_964615365.1 uncultured Spirochaetales bacterium | reverse complement strand
GATCGCTAGGTGTGAGCGGACCCCGTTGACCGGATGGGCTGCGCGTCGCAACCGTTCGACTCTTCGCGCGGCTCGAGGGTCTACTTGGAGGACACCCAGAGCTCCTGGCCAGGATAGATCTTGGACCTCCGGGACAGCCGATTGAGCCGGAGCAAGGCGGTGAGGCCCATCCCGTGGCGATCGGCGATCTCGCTCAGGGTGTCACCCGAGGCGACTCGGTATATCTGGGCCCCTCCGGGAAGCCCGGGTTCGAGAGTGAGAACCTGCCCCACCATCAGCCGATCGCTCTTGAGGCGGTTGGTCTTCTTGATCTCGCTCACCGTGACCCGGTAGCTGTTGGCGATCCTCCAGAGCGAATCCCCCCGCTTCACGGTGTACTTCACGGGCTTCCCCTTGGGCACCGACGGAGGCGGCGGTGTGGATGAAGATCCCCGCGAATACCCCCGTACCGGGATCTTGAGGCGCTGGCCCGGCCAGATTCGGTGCGTGCTCTTCAGGCGATTGAGACGTGCAATCGAAACGACGCTGGTGCGATAACGTCGTGCGATGCCCGAGACCGTTTGACCCCTGCGGACCCTGTGGACGACGTAGGTAGCCTCGGCGGGCTTCCAGCGGGGGATCTCCTCGATCGCCGCCGCCAGGGTCGCGCCCGCGCCCGAAGGAACTCTGAGTTCGTAACTGCGCTCGGGCGTGGCAGAGTGGCGCAACTCGGGATTCAGGTCCTTGAGATCCGCCTCGGGTACCTCGATGCGCTTTCCGATCGCGGAGAGCCTGACGGGCCGGTTGACGATCACCGTCTCGTAAGTCTGCGGGGGGGCGGGCTCGGGTAACTCGAAGCCGTACGCCGCGGGGTCGGAGACGATCTTCAAGGTGGCGATGAAACGGGGAACGTAGGCTGCGGTCTCTCTGGGTAGACGCTGGTAGAGGTCCCAGAAATCGTCGAGGTAGTTGATCTGTTGGGCCCGGATCGCCTTCAGCACGTTGCCCTCGCCGCAGTTGTAGGAGGCCAGCGCCGTGGTCCAGTCTCCGAAGAGACCGTGGAGGTCGGTGAGATAGCCAATTGCCGCCTGCGTCGACTTGACCGGGTCCATCCTTTCATCGACCCATTGATCCCGGCGCAGACCGTACCGGTAGCCTGTCGAGGCAATGAACTGCCAGAGCCCCAGAGCTCGGGCCCTGGAGAGAGCCCTCGCCTTGAAACCGCTCTCGATGAGAGGAAGCCAGCTCAGCTCCTCGGGGAGCCCGGCCCGGCGGAGCTCTTCTACGATCATCTCGCGGTACCGCCCCGAGCGTTGGTACGAAGAGATGAAGAAACTGCGCTCCCTGGTCTGAAATCCCTTGATGGCGGCGCGAACATATCGATTGTCTGTGAGCGGAATGGTCCTTCCGCCTCCGCTCGCCGCCGTCTGCCGCGATGCGTAGATCTCCACGATGCGACGGGAGATGAGAAGGCGCAGGTCGTTCTTCTGCCGAAGCAGCTCCGGATCCTCACCGGCCGCGACCATCGCGATGTAGGCGTAAGCGGAGTCGAGGGTATCCAGGGCCTCCTCGATCCTCCCCTCCTCCCAGAGCGACTGAGCCGCGTCGCATGCCTCTAGGGCTGCCTCGAAAAGACTCTGGCCCTCGGCTTCTCCCTCGACACCCTCCTGTTCGACACCGGTCGCGGGTCCATGATCTGCGGCTTCGTCCTGCTCTCCGAGGGAGAGATCTTCCGCGGTCAATTCATTGCGGTTCGTGCCGGCGGCAGGGGCCTCGCCAAGGAAGGCGTCCGTACCAGGACCATCGTCACCACGAACCGGATCCCTGGCCGCTTGCCCGGGCACAACGTCCTTCGCCCCCTCGAATCGGCCGCGTCCGCTCGAGCAACCCGATAGGAGGAGAAGAACGATCATGGCAAGAACTCCAGCGATTCCGATGGAGCGCGGCCCGACCCGCTCGAACCCAATGACTCTGTGAACTGTCACCTCGCTTGAGCCTTTCTATCGAGCCAATTGGAGCTCAGTCCCTCCCCTGCGGACCCGTCAGGATTGGGAATCCAAGGGAGGTGTCGAGCCGCTCGCGATCTCTGTATGGTTATCGTCTCCGATCCGAGCACGCTTCGTCAACCTGTCTCTGGGGTGACCAGGAGAGAGGAAATGAAATCTGGAGGGCGTCTTCTTCAAAAACCTCTTGCGATCGTCGTCGCGGCGATCGCGCTGAGCGCAGTTGATTCTCGGGATCCCGTCCACCACGATTCCTCATCAGCCGCATGGGCGAACTCGGGTGAGAAGCCTCCGGACGTCTGGCGAGATCTGGAGCCCGGGCTGGCTCTCGCAGAGCTCGTGGCGCCGCAGAAGGCAGATGTCGGAGATTCGACGGTCCGCGTTCTCAGGATCGATCCGGCCCACTTCGATCTCGAGCTGCTCAACGCGTCCGCCTCCGGCCAGGGAAGGTCGAAGACAGCCAAGAAGTGGGCGAACCACAACGATCTGGTGGCGGCAATCAACGCCAGCATGTTTCAAGTGGATCGTCGGACCAGTGTCGCCCTGATGAAGACGATCGGCCACACGAACAACGCCTGGATCTCCAAGGACAAGGCGGTGCTGGCATTCGATCCGATCAGCGATGATCTCCCCTCTGTGCAGATCATCGATCGGGAATGTCAGGACTTCGAGAGCCTCAAGGGAAAGTACCGGAGCTTGGTGCAAAACATCCGGATGGTGAGCTGCCACGGCCAGAACGTCTGGGCGCAACAGCCAAAGAAATGGAGCACCGCCGCCGTGGGGATGGATCGAAAGCGGCGGGTGCTCTTCCTCCACGCCCGCTCTCCCTACTCCACCCACGACTTCATCTCCATACTCCTCGACCTCCCCATCGATCTGAAGTCCGCGATGTACGTGGAGGGCGGCCCCGAGGCACAGCTGTACGTGAAGAGCGGCGGAAGCGAGTTCGAGTGGGTCGGTAGCTTCGAGACCGGATTCAACGAGAATGACTCTGTGACCGTGGCGTGGCCGATCCCCAACGTGATCGGCGTCGCCCGCAAATCGCCGAAAAGTGGGGAACACGCGCAATGAGTGATGGCTTCGTCGCGTGCCCGATCAACCACTGGCTTTTCGAGCCGGGCGATGTCCCTTTCTAGCTTCTTCAGGCGGCTGACCCGATCCAGCCGGATGCCCCTGCACTCTCTGCGCCAGCTGGAGTTCTCGGGATGGACAGGTCCCCGACGTAGTCACCCATGGCGTCCTCCAATCGGCGCCGGTTGATCGGCTGCAATCCCCGGGCGACCGCCGTGAAGGCCTGGACGATCTCGAAGCGGCTGACACCAAAGAGAGAGGAGTCCCTCTCGAGCTCGCTCATCACCCACTGCCCGACTCGGCCGCGAACACTGCCGAGCTGGTAGCGGCGAAGAATCGTCTCCACCTCCGAGCGGGGGAGCTTGACGAAGGCTGATCGAAACTCTGCGAGCTGCGCGCTCATCTCCCTCCCCCGCTCGAGGGCGCGGTCGATTGCCTGCGCAGCGCGGGCTCGGAACGCGGCCCGGTCCATGCTGGTGTGCCGCGTCTTCTCGCCTCCGTTGCGCAAGACACTCGTCATGCCGTTCGAGCACACGATGCGAACCAGCACGTGGCGAAGCTCCAGGGGCCGGCCTGTCTCACTGGAGACGATATCGATCCCCGAAGCCGCTGGATCCTTTCTTGGCAAGGTACCTAGATCCAGAGGGTCGTTGAGGAGGCCGCGGACGCAGAATAGATCCTCGTTCACGTTGAGGTTGACCACCTTGAACTCGTGGCCCGAATCGCCAAGAGCAGACTCGATCTCGGTGAGCACATCCAGGTCATCGAACCGGACGTGGCTGGATGGGAGCACCGCCCGCAATCGTGGAAGACGCTTGCCCCTGAGGCGCAGGAGCAGCTCCCGATCCTGGGCTTCGATCGCGAGTCTCAGCATGCTGCGCAGGAGCCCGAGACCGACGGAGGCTGGCGCCTTCCCCAGGAACGGAGTGGGTATCCCAGCGATCGCGGATATCTGGCGGATCGCGGTGGGCGAAAGTCGCAGAGTGAACTTGCGACCCCCGTGAGCTACGCGGGCATGAAACCTATCGGCCAAAGGAGCGAGGGACGCTCTCAAATCGAGCTGGATGGACGATAGAGGACAGTAGATATCGTGAGTCCCCTCTCGGTTCTTCTCGAGGATTGCGCGGACGCGCGGCAACGGGATCGTCCTCAGTCCTGCTGATCTTGCCATTCGATCCTTCCTCCTTGTTCACAAACGGGCGGGGCTTCACAACGCCGGCAGAGGCTTTTGGGTACGAAACTCCTTTGCAGGCAGCGAGCTCGTCCGTGGATCGTGCCCGCTTCGTCCATCTTCACGAAGCGGTCGCTCCCCGGCACATGCGTCCACGAGGGAGGCGTCGCGTCGGCCGGCTGCTTGCGGGAGGCACGAAGGGGTGGGTCGGGGACGAAGAAACCCGCTTCCTTGAGGGCGCGGAGACGATCGCCGCTGTGAGCTCGCAAGACCCCGGACGAATCGTCGTCGAAGAAGTCGATGTAGCGGAAGAACTTCTTCCCTGGCGCTCTGCGCATCCCCCGACCAAGGCTCTGCAGAACCTTGGCGCGTGACTTCAGTCCCCCTGCCTGGATCAGCGCTTCAATGCAGTCGATGCTCACGCCCTCTTGGAACAGGCCGGCCGTGGCGATCAGAATGGGCAGTCGGCGTCGACGAAAGTCCTCGGTCACCCCTTCGAGGCGGGCGCGTGGAGTCGCACTGCAAACGAAGGTACTCCTACCGTGAAGGAGCGCCTGCAGACGACGACCATGCGCGATGTGCTCGACGAGGATCAGCACGGAACTGCCCTGATCCATCTCTCGCATTGCCAGCTGGGATACCTGTTGGTTGCGCTCGGTGTTGCACACGATGCCCTCCCGGTAGATCTGCTGGAAGGGCCTCTCTGTCATATCGCGGCTGATACGGCAGTGCTCGATCTCGATCCGGGCTGGACACGCGTAGCCGTTGTCGACCAGGAACCGCGCCGAGTAGCGGCCCCCCGTCAGACGTTGGCCAAAGAGGGCATCGAGAACCGCCTGATCGCTTTCGGATCGGCGAAATGGCACTGCGGACAGGCAGTAGAGCCAAGCAGGGCGAACACGGCGAATGACATCGAGAAAGCTGGGAGCGACGGCGTGATGGCCCTCATCGAATATCAGGGCACCGTTCTGCCACGGCGCCAGATCGACACCCCGGCCCAGGCTCTGTACGAGAGCCACGGAGAGCCTGTCTGGCTCGAAGGTCCCCTGCCCGATCACACCCGGGCGAACAGAGAGAAAGGAGCGCAGGTGTTGGAGCGCTTGCGCGAGCAGCGTACGCGTCGTGACGAGGAAGAGAGTCGGGACACCGAGGCGCGCAATCAGGCTGGCTGCAAGCAGGGTCTTCCCGCCGCCCGTTCCGACGTCGATGATCCCCCCCCTGAGGCGCTCGGCGAACTCGACCACCTCCTCCTGATAGTCCCGCAGCCGATACGAGCCGAGCGACCAGCGCCCGTCGCCTCTGCGAAGCACGCGGTGGTCTCGAAGGCGAAACCGGATTCCTTCTCGCCGAAGCACCTGCTTGACGCGCGGTAGAGCACGAGTGAGGAAGCTTTCCTGGGTCGGGTCGAAGACGAGTGACGAGTTCGCATTGCCAGCCGCAGCAATGCGGTGAAATCCCACCAGATGAGAATTCAGCTCGCGATCCAGCAGCCCCCGAGGCACGGGCCCGCGAAAATGCGAGTCCACGTTTCCGACCAGGATCTCGAGAAAGGCGTTGTCGAAGGGCATCTTGGGCGATTCAGGCAACCGGCTCCGAGGCCGTCCGCTGACCGTTCAATATAGAGAACGAATTGTATTATATAGTTTCGCACGGAGTCAACAGCTTGTTCTCCAAAAAATACGATCCGTATGATATATCTGGTCCCAGGCTTGGCGGGTGCTCGCGGCCGAGCAGCAGCTCGAAGGCATGGAGGGCGTGAACGGATGGGGGCACTGGCTCCAGCTCGGGGAGCGGTGGGGAATGACTGACGGGGAACGTGCCACTCTGGGGGCGCGCCTCACGGACTTGCGCGAGCGTTCAGACCTGAGCCTCGGTGATCTGGCCGAGATCACGGGGGTCTCGAAGGGGTACCTCTCTCAGCTAGAGCGCGGTGAGAAGGCCAACCCCTCGGTGGACGTTCTCGGAAAGCTGGCTCAGGGTCTCGGGACCCAGGTGTCCGAGCTCTTGGGCGAGGAGACGCCCGGGGCCAAAGGCCGCCTCAAGCTGCCGCGCGGTCTCGAAGACCTCCTGCAGGAAGCCGAGACGAGGGGAAGCCCGGTTCCTCCGGAAGACGTGAACATGCTGAGACAGATTCGATACCGCGGCAGAAGGCCGACCACGAAGGAAGACTGGGCCCTCCTCTACGATTTCATCCGCCGAATCGTGAAATAGGACAGCCGCCACGATGACCACACCCTTCGAGCTTCCTCTGGGTGCCCCGATCCCGTTCCCCGGCTGTGACCTCCAAACCGCTCGGGAGGAAGTTCGCCGGATGGCCGGAGCGGTGCTCCGACGGGCGCACGAGGCGCATCCGGATTGGATGCCACCGCCCTTCGAGCCCGACCTTCTTGCAGGTGTACTCGGGATTTCCGTGCACATGGACGCGGTGCCCCTGGAATGGGATGCCCTGATGATTCCCATCGGTGAGCAACCGCGCATCATCTGCAACGCCGCGGTTCGTTCTCCCGGGCGGCGCCGTTTCTCGGTTGCGCACGAGATTGCCCACACGTTCTTCTGCAATGGCACCGAGACCTATCACTTGCGGACCAAGAGCCGCGAAAGGTACTACCGCACGGAGGAGGCGAGGCAACTCGAGCACCTGTGCGATCTCGGGGCTGCCGAGCTCCTGATGCCAGAAGAGCACGTATCCAAGTGTCTCAGTCGCATCGGCCTGCGGGCTGCTGCCATCCCCGAAATTGCGCGGACCTTTGGCACCTCGCTCCAGGCAGCAGCTCTTAGACTGATCGAGCTGGCGGACGAACCCTGCGCCGCCGCCTTCTTCCAATATGGCCCGCAACCGTCGCTCGCAACCGAAGGACGCGACCCCAAGCTCGAGCTGAAGAGACGGAACGCCTACCGCGCAACCCGCCTATTCCGGTCACAGGGTGTCCCGTTTCTCTTCCCGGGAGGCAAGTCCGTTGCGGACGATTCGGCCATCTATCGGGCATCCATGCGCCTCGAGGAGATCGAAGCCATCGAGACATTTCGCCTGGGGCCCCTCACCCAGAAGCTCCACGTCACGGCCGTGGGGCTCCACCACAAGCAGGAGATCAACGAGCCGCCGACGGTCTGCGCCCTGCTGCGACTCGAGCCTCAGTGAATACCTCTTCCACCTACCATCTACGTTCGCGACGGCCGAGCCCGTCGCTCCCACGAGATCCACCGCATGCTCCGGAGGGGGAGAGCCGACACATCGTCTGGGCCCCTTCCCTCTCCACGCATCTCTCTTCCGAGCCGAATTCGAATCGGACGGGCTCAGCGGACACAATGCCCGGGGGGGCGGCGAATCGATGAGCCTGATCTACGCCTGGACCGATTCCCCTTGCCCCGTCCTGATGGCTCTGCGCAAGGTCTTGGAACTAATGGGGATCACCGTGCACGAGATCCGTCAGGGAGACGTCCCCGGAACCCACAACTACGTGCTGATTCCATTCTCCTTGTACGCGCGCGGTGATCTGCGCGAGCTCCATCCCGATTCCTTCCCGGAGCGGGTGGCGGTTCTGGCTCGCCGTTCACTCCCGATCCACAATCAGTTCCTGTCCTATCATTCACGCGGAACCATCCAACCGGATCTCGAAAGAGCATGCTCGACGCTCGGGCTTAGAGTCGTGATCGACCTCCCGTCAACGCTCGCCGCATGCTTGGAGAATCCCCGCCCGCTCACGGAAGTCGAGATCCGCTCCATCAACGAACACGCGCTGGCGAGCAGTGTTCGATGGTTGTTACACGAGCTGAAGCACCGGACCGACGAAGAAATCGTTCGAGCTGGGCTCGATTGCATCAAGCAGGCGGCCAAGATCGGGCTGCTGGAGCTGCCTTCCATCGAGCACCGGGAACTCTCGATACCCGAGCTCCAACGCCTCCTCGAATCCACCCAGACGTGCCTGGCCGAGCAACCAGGCGAGAGGAGCTGATCATCGTGGAACCTCGATCCCTAGAGACCGAATCGGTTCTATACGTGGTACACCTGGAAGACAAAGCATCGGACCGGAACAGCTTTGCGAATGCCTTCCCCTCTATCGCAGGGTCTATCCAGGGGTTCCTCGAGAAGACATTCCCGCCCGGCAGCGTGCAGATCGAGCTCGTCCAATACGCGAACGTCGAAGAGCTGCGTAGCGGGCTCCTCCGCGATGGTGCAGTACAACCGACCGAAGTGGGACAGTCCATCCTCTTCTTCGTGCTCGACTATTTCGTACCTCTCACGCGCGATGCGGAACCCCAGGCGTTACCTCTCCAAGACGTCGGCGGCATGCCTTTCCACCAGTGGCTAGCAACCGTGTATCCACAGTCTCCCGTCGTACTCCTGACGGTAGGTGACCCGCACCATGTAGAGGAGGTTCCCGCATGGCGCTATCTGAACAAGGACGTCCTCCGGAATCGCGACGATTTCGTCAAATGGTTGAGTCAGCTATATGAGCAATGGTGGCGGCCGACTTTCTGGCAGGCGCTCGAGGAGTACGGCTCCTCCACTGGCGCCACGTCCTGGCACACCCCAGGCCACAACGCCGGTAACGCTTTCGCCCGCTCCCCCTTCCAGTGTGCCTTCTACGAGGCTTACGGGCGTCTCACCTTTCAGACTGAACCGCCCTGGGTTTGCCGGAGGAGTTGGTCAACGCCGTTCAGTGGTGCTCTCTATCACGCCAAAGTGTAGTCCCCATCTGGGTAGGGCGGTTCTCACTCTGGGAAACACTGTTCCGCCTCTGAGGAACTTCTTTTCTTTCGTGCCCTCGCAATCGGTGGATGTCCTCCTGTAACTGCCTGTATTCGTTGGCACCGGGTCACTACGCAAATGGGCACTTGTCTTGCATGTATTTGGCGTCGGGAAGGGGATAGCCTCGGGCTATCCCCTTCTTCTTTTCCTTGGGAAGGTCGTTGCCTCGCGCAACGTGCCTTCCCCTTTTTTTGCACATCGAGGGGGACAGGCATGCAGACCCAGTGGATGGGCCGTGAGGGGCGACGATCGAGCGTCCTGGCTAGACGCATCGGAGCCAGTTTTCGCAACGGGAGAGGCATTCTCCGCGCCTCCGCTCCAGCTGACCGAACACGCACGATCGCCGGCACTCTGGTCGCAACGCTCGTGTGCCTGGTTCTCACCGCCGGCTCGACCGGAGCGACTGCCACGCCTCTTGTCTCGAATGGCGGCTTCGAAGAGGGAATGAACGCCTGGGAAGGATCGGCGATCGCCTATGGCGCGACGCTCGAGAGATACCCGGGTTGGCTCGTTTGGTGGGATTACAGCAACTCCGCTGCTCCTTGGTACGACAACCCGCCCGGAGTCCTCCCCGCTGACGGCGATTCGATGACGACCTTCTGGCCCGATACTTCTGTGCTTGGGCTCCTGTACCAGGACTTCACCGTTTCCCAGCCGGACACCGAGGTCATCGTATCCCTCGACTTCTACACCGAGGTCGTTGGCGTTACGGACCTCGGCCCGTGTGGTCTCGATCGAACTGTGGATCCGGCCTGCAATACCAGCTGGTGGCCCGGGCCGGTCTTCCGGGCAGACATCCTGCTGGGCGACGCAGACCTCTACTCCGTCGATCCGGCGGAGGTTCTCTCCCTGATCGAAGGGGACGGCGGATACACATTCCCGAGCGTGCCGGACCCGTTCGTTCACCTGGAGTTCGACATCAGCGATTTCGTCTCGAGTGGCGGAGACTTCAGGATTCGCTTCGCAGCCTTCTGGGCGGAAGTCACGCTGCTCGACAACGTTTCTGTCTCCGCCATCCCCGAGCCTGGAACCGCACTGCTTCTGGGTCTTGGCCTGGCCGCCCTGGCGAGCCGTCGCCGCCACCTCTGCAATCAGCGGAGTCGAGGGGTCAGATCCGACGCCGAAGCGCAGCTATGACGACGAGCGCGGCCTCGTTTTCGCTTTCGAAGCGCGTTCGCTAACGCTCGGCCTGCTCCGGCGCCCGCTGCCGATCCAGGATCGAGTCGAGCATCGCCACCAGCCGTCCGGTCACCAGTGCGTTCGAGAGCAGGATCAGCCCCGTGGTGAGGACCAGACTCGCGAACAGGAAGCGGACCAGCAGCACCAGGAGCTGCGCGGCCAGTGCGGTCTGCTCGTCGAGTTCCTCGATGAGGATGCGCTCGGTGTCGGTCTGGGGCTCCGCCTCCGCCAGGCGCTCGTGGTAGGGAGTGAAGAGGCGCGCCAGCCGCGCGATGGGATCCCGGGGCGGCGCCGACCGCTCCTCCCGGGCTTCGACGCCGAGGCGTGAGCGGAAATCACCGGCTCCCCAGATCGCGTAGAGTCCCCCCGCCACGGTGAGCAGCAGGCCCACCGCGATGGCGCCACGCCGCCGCCAGCGGAGCGTCCGGAGGTAGCCGTGCTCGCGGTCGCTGAGCATCTCCAGATGCTAGCACCAGCTCCCTATTGCGGGCGTCAGGACTCCGTCCGCAGCTCTGCGGGCAGCCGGAACACGACGTCCTCCTCCGCGGCGGGCAGCGTGTCGACGCGGTCCCCGTCTCCGCCCCCGGAGAGACGGAGCAGTCGCTCCACGACCTCTTCCACCAGGATCTCCGGGGCCGAGGCGGCCGCGGTCACGCCGACGCATTGGGCGCCGTCGAGCCACTCGGGGCGGATGTCAGCCGCCGTCTGCACCAGGTGAGAGGTCACGCCCTCCTTGTCGGCGGCCTCCACCAGGCGGTTGCTGTTCGAGGATTCGGGAGCTCCCACCACCAGCACCAGATCCGCCTCCCGGGCCATCGCCTTCACCGCGTTCTGGCGGTTCTGCGTCGCGTAGCAGATGTCCGCCTTGCGGGGCATCCGGATGTCGCGGAAGCGCCGTCGCAGGGCGTCGATGATCTCCCGGGTGTCGTCCACGGAGAGGGTCGTCTGGGTCAGCACGGCCAGCCGGGAGGGATTCTCGACGACGAGCTTCTCCACGTCCGCGACCGACTCCACCAGGTGGATTCGGTCGGGGGCGTGTCCCATGGTCCCCTCGACCTCCACGTGTCCGGCATGGCCGATCAGCACGATCTCGCCGGACTCGCGCGCGAAGCGCTCGGCCTCCGCATGTACCTTGGTGACCAGAGGGCA
The DNA here is from genome assembly GCA_964615365.1 of uncultured Spirochaetales bacterium. Classification (GTDB taxonomy): domain Bacteria; phylum Myxococcota_A; class UBA9160; order UBA9160; family UBA6930; genus CAVXZE01. Next base: position 6,655 of record CAZTOU010000082.1, on the reverse strand, counting down.
GGTGGCGTCGATGCAGCGGAGGCCATGGCGCGCGGCGGCTTCCCGTACCGAGGGAGATACACCGTGCGCGCTGAAGATGAGCAACGACCCCGGCGGCGCCTCGGTGGGATCCTCGACGAAGATCGCCCCCTTCTTGCGCAGTCCCTCGACCACGTAGCGGTTGTGAACGATCTCGTGTCGGACGTAGACGGGCGCTCCGAACCGCCGCAGGGCGACCTCGACGCTCTCGATCGCCCGGTCGACGCCGGCACAGAATCCGCGCGGGTTGGCGAGCAGGACACGCACTGGGGTGAAGGGTAGCAGCCACGGAAGCGGTGCTGCGGGCGGTCAAACGGCCACGGGCTACAATCAAAACTCTCGCGTTTCCACGATGAGGAACTTCCCGATGGCAGATCTCGAGAAATTCCGGTCCGAGACCCGCTCCTGGCTGGAGGCCCATGCCCCCAAGTCGATGTTCGGAGCCCGCGGCGGCGCCCAGGAGGGTGTCTGGGGCGGCAAGAAGGCGGTGTACGAGGACCCGGACCGCAAGCTCTGGCTCGACGTCATGGCAGAGAAGGGCTGGACGTCGCCCACATGGCCCACCGAGTACGGCGGAGGAGGACTCTCACGCGACGAGGCCAAGATCCTGGCGCAGGAGATGCGCGGCCTGAAGCTTCCGGCGCCCCTGGTTGGCTTCGGACTCACCATGATCGGACCGACCCTGCTCCAGTTCGGCAACGAAGAGCAGAAGAAGGAGCACCTGCCCCGGATCTGTCGCGGTGAGATCCGCTGGTGTCAGGGCTACTCGGAGCCGGATGCGGGATCCGACCTCGCCGCCCTCCAGTGCAAGGCCGTGGACGACGGCGACCACTTCCTGATCACCGGGACCAAGGTGTGGACCTCCTACGCGGACCTCTCCGACTGGATCTTCTCCCTGGTCCGCAGCGATCCGAACGTGAAGAAGCAGGCGGGCATCACCTTCATCCTGATCGACATGGAGAGCCCCGGGGTGACGGTGCGTCCGATCCAGCTGATCAGTGGCGCCTCGCCCTTCTGCGAGACCTACTTCGAGAATGCCCGCGTTCCCAAGGCCAACGTGATCGGGACGATCAACGGGGGCTGGACCGTTGCCAAGGCGCTCCTGGGACACGAGCGCACCATGATCGCCGACACTTTCGGCGGAGGCGCCGGCGGCAGGCGCAAGACGCTGGCCGAACACGCGCGCTCCCACCTTCCGTCTGTCGATGGGAAGCTCTCCGATCCCGTCTTCCGCGACGAGATCGCCCGGGTCGAGCTCGACGCCCGGGCCTTTGCGCTCACCGTGCAGCGCACCCGGGACGGGGCGAAGGCCGGACACAAGCCCGGTCCGGAGAGCTCTCTCTTCAAGGTCTACGGCACCGAGCTCAACATGCGCCGCCAGGAGCTGATGGTACGGATCGCCGGGCCCCAGGCGCTCGGATGGGAGGGGGAGGGGTTCGAAGAGGACGAGCTCTCTCTTACCCGGGACTGGCTGCGCTCGAGGGGCAACGCGCTCGAGGGCGGCAGCTCGGAGATCCAGCGCAACATCATCGCCAAACGGGTACTCGGCCTTCCCGACTGATTCCGACTGAGATAGGGATCCGCAAGCCGCAGGAGAAGTTCAGTGCAACTCGTTCTGACCGAAGACCAGGAATTCATCGCCAAGACCGCGGAGGATTTCGTTGCCGAGAAGTCACCCGTCTCCCGGATGCGCGAGCTTCGAGACAACGCCGATGCCACCGGCTTCTCTCGGGAGCTCTGGAAGGAGATGGCGGATCTCGGCTGGGCGGGGATCCCCTTCACCGAAGAGCTGGGTGGCGCCGACCTCGGCATGGCGGAGTTCGTCACGGTGCTCGAGGCGCTCGGCCGCGCCCTCGCGCCGGAGCCCTTCCTCTCCACGGTGCTTCTGGCGGGTCAGGCGCTTCGCCTGGGTGGAAGCGAGAGCCAGCAGAAGGAATGGCTGCCTGGCCTGATCGCAGGCGAGAAGATTCTGACCCTGGCCTATCAGGAGCGGAGCAGCCGCTACGATCTCGCTTCCGTGGAGACGAAGGCCGAGCCCCAAGGCGACGGCTTCCTTCTCTCCGGAGAGAAGATCCAGGTGCTCGACGGCCACGTGGCCGACGCGGTCATCGTGTCGGCGAGCGCCTCCGGCGGCGTCGGGCTCTTCCTGGTGCGGAAGGGCGCCCCGGGGATGGAGATCATCCGCCAGAGCCGCCTGGATTGCCGCAACACCGCCATCGTCAAGCTGGACGGCGTCTCGGTGGCGAAGTCCGACCTAGTGGGAGAGATCGGCGCGGGAGGTGACCTCCTGGAACGGGTGATCGATCTGGCCACGGTGGGGCTCTGTGCGGAGATGCTGGGCGGGATGTCCGAGGCTTTCGAGCAGACCCTCGCGCACTTGAAGGAGCGCGTGCAGTTCGACGTCCCGATCGGCAGCTTTCAGGCGCTCAAGCACCGGGCTGCCGACATGTTCATCGAGGTCGAGCTGTGCCGTTCGGCGGTGATGGCCGCCGCCCGCGCGGCGGACGAGGAGAGCGAGGAAGCCCGGAAGCTGATCTCGTTGGCCAAGGTGCGCTGCTCCGAAGCCTTCGTCCTGATCACCAACGAAGCGGTGCAGATGTTCGGTGGCGTGGGGATGACCGACGAATACGACATCGGCTTCTACATGAAGCGCGCGCGGGCGGCAGAGATGACCTTCGGCGATGCGGCCTGGCATCGCGACCGCTGGGCGCGCCTATCCGGGTACTGAGTCGATGCGCGGCCCTGGAGGGTGTTCGTGAACCCGACCGAGCGCATGCTCCGCGCCTGTCGCGGAGAGCCCGTCGACCGCCCTCCGGTCTGGCTGATGCGCCAGGCCGGTCGCTACCTGCCCGAGTACCGGAAGCTGCGTGAGGGCATCTCGTTTCTGGACATGTGTCGGGACGTGGAGAAGGCCGTCGAGGTCTCGCTCCAGCCGGTGCGCGCAGTGGGCACCGAGGCGGTGGTCTTCTTCAGCGACATCTTCGTCCCCGTGCTCGGCATGGGAGTGGAGCTGGAGTTCGCGCCCGGTCCGGTGATCGCCGATCCGATCCGCAGCGCCGCACAGGTCGAGAGGCTCGAGAAACGCGACCCGGGCGAGGCCGTGCCCTATGTGCTCGAGATCTTGCGCCGCCTCCGCGGCGAGCTGGCCGGACCCCGGATCCCGCTCATCGGCTTCGCGGGAGCTCCCTTCACATTGGCGACCTATCTTATTGAGGGAAAAGGAGATTCCACCCGGAAGTTCGAGACGCTCCGGGGTCTCCTGGAGCGGGACGCGGAGATGGTCGACGCCCTTCTCGGCCGGCTGGCGGAGATGACGATCGCCTACCTGAACGCCCAGATCGAGGCGGGCGCCCAGGTGGTCCAGCTCTTCGACACCTGGGCGGGGACCCTCGCCGAGGAGGAGTACCGCCGCCTCGCCCTGCCCGTGACCCGCTCCATCGCCGCCGGGGTGGATCGGGACGCCGCTCCCCTCATCCTCTACATCAATGATGCCCCCCATCTGGTCGAAGCCATGCTGGATTCCGGGTGCGACGTGATCTCGGTCGGCTCCGCGGTGGAGATCGGGGAGGCGGCTCGCCTGGCGGGCTCGCGCGCCAGCCTCCAGGGCAACCTGGATCCCGCCGAGCTGGCCTTGCCGCCGGAGAGGATCGCCCGACGCGTCCGGGAGATCGCGGAGGCGGCGCGCCCCGCACGGGGCCACGTGCTGAATCTGGGCCACGGCTGCCTTCCCGACACGCCGGTGGAGGGAGTGCGGGCCTTCGTCGCGGCGGCGCAATCGCTCGGAGAGAAGACTCGGTGAGCGATGTGCCCTTCGCACTGGATCTGGAGCACGCCGAGGCGATCCTCCCGCGCTACGACCGCCCGGCGCCGCGCTACACCAGCTACCCGACCGCACCGGTCTGGAAGGAAGACTACGGGCCCGACCAGTTCGTCGACGAGCTGGGCAGGACGGACGTGGATCCGGAGGACGGTCTCTCGATCTACGTCCACGTTCCCTTCTGCAGCAGCCTCTGTCACTTCTGCGCCTGCAACCGGTTCATCACCGAGGATCCGAACATCCCCGAGCGCTACATCGAGGGCATCGCCCGGGAGGTGGAGGCGGTGAGGGACGCGATCCGCGTGCCGCGCACCGCGACGCAGCAGCACTGGGGCGGTGGGACGCCGACCCATCTGAGCCCGAAACAGGTGAAGCGCCTCTACCGGATCGTGACCGACGCCTTTCCCATGCGGCCCGATGCCGAGGTCTCCATCGAGGTCGATCCGCGCGTCACCACCGAAGATCACCTGCTCGCGCTCCGGGAGTGCGGCTTCAATCGCATCTCGATGGGGGTCCAGGACTTCGATCCCCGCGTCCAGGAGGCGGTACACCGGATCCAGCCCATGGAGATGACCGCGCGGCTGGTCGAGAGCGCGCGCCGATTGGGCTTCGAGAGCGTCAATCTGGATCTGATCTACGGGCTCCCCTATCAGCGCGAGGCGACCTTCGACTCCACGCTGGACGAGATCTTCGCCATCGGGCCCGATCGCATCGCCCTCTATTCCTACGCCCACGTCACCTGGGTGGCGAAGCAGCAGCGGGGCTTCGAACGCAAGGATCTCCCCGATCCGGGGACCAAGCTTCGCATCATGCTTCTCGCGATCCGGCGCTTTCTCGAAGCGGGCTACCTCTTCATCGGCCTCGATCACTTCGCCCGGCCCGACGACGAGCTCTCGGTGGCGCTGCGCGAGCGAACCCTGCGCCGCAACTTCATGGGGCACACCACCCAGGCCGGGGTGGACCTGATCGGCTTCGGCGCCAGCTCCATCAGCGAGCTTCGCGGAAGCTACGCCCAGTCGTACCGGGAGGTGGAGGCCTGGCACCGGGCGCTCGGCGAGCGGGGCGTGGCGACGATGCGCGGCCACTTCCTCTCCGAGGAAGACATCGAGCGGCGCTGGATCATCCAGCGCCTGATCTGCCTTGGCGAGGTCCGCGCCAGCGACTACCGCGAAGCCTTCGGCGGGGAGCTCGCGGAACGCTATCGGGAGGAGCTCTCGCAGCTCGAGCCAGCGGTGGCCGACGGTCTGGTGATCGTCGAGGGAGACGGAAGCTTCTCGGTGACTCCCCTGGGCCGTCTCCTGGTGAGAAACGTGGCGATGGTCTTCGATGCCTATCTCCCCGAGCAGGAGCGATCGGGGAAACGGATCTTCAGCAAGGCGGTCTGAGAGGAGACAACCCATGAGCGGTCCGGACCTGCAGGCGGTCGTGGTCGGTGCTGGGGTCGCAGGGCTCGCCGCCGCTCTCGAGCTTCGCAGCCGCGGACGCGAGACGCTGCTGCTCGATGCGGGAGATCGTCCGGGTGGCGTGATGCGCAGTGACACCGCGGACGGCTTTCTCTTCGAGCGGGGTCCCAACACCATCATGGTGAAGGGGCCGGTGCTCGGCCTTCTCCAGCGGCACGGCCTGGAGGCCGCCCTCCAGCCGGCGAAGCCGGCGGCGCGGGATCGCTACCTCTTCCACGACGGCCGGCTGACCCCGGTGCCGATGAATCCCCTCGCCTTCGCTACCTCGCCCCTGTTGACCGGAAGGGGAAAGCTCCGACTCCTGGGCGAGCCCTTCGTCCGGCGGGGGGATGGCGCCGGGGAGAGCGTCGCCGAGTTCGTCGGCCGACGCCTCGGCCCCGAGGCGGTGGAGCGGCTGGTCGGCCCCTTCCTGATCGGGATCTACGCCGGGGACGAGCGTCGGCTCGGGGCCGAGACCGTCTTCTCCTCTCTCGTCGAGATGGAGCGGGAGAGCGGCTCCATCGTTCGGGGGGCGCTGGCGCGGATGCTTCGCCAAAGGGGAGCGCGCGGACTTCGCGGCAGCTACTCCTCGCCCAATGGGCTGGGAGGGCTGGCCGTCCACATGGCCCGAGAGCTCGGAGAAACCCTCCAGCTCCGGACCCGGGTCGCATCGATTCGACGAGAAGAGGGAAGCTGGATCGTCGGCATCGAGAGCGAGGGCTCGGAGCGGGAGATCCGCACCCGCGCTCTGGTACTGGCCGCGGATGCCGCATCCGCGGCCGTCCTGCTGCGCGGAATCGACGCCGAGGCCGCGGCCGCACTCGAGGCCATCGAGTACGCGCCGGTCGTGTCGGTCCCCCTCTCCATGGCCCCCGCCGACTCCCGACATCCCATCCAGGGCTTTGGATTCCTGGTGCCCCGAGCGGCCGAGCTGAATCTGCTCGGCGCGCTCTTCATGAGCCGCATGTTCCCGCGCCGAGCGCCCGAGGGTCGCGAGCTGGTGACGGCGATGATCGGAGGCGTGCGCTGGCCCGAGGTCGTGGACGCGACGGACGACGAACTCCTCGACCGGATCAACCGAGGCCTGGATCGCGCCCTCGGGCTCCGCACTGCTCCCAAGGCCCTGGCCATCACCCGCTGGCCGCGCGCGGTGCCCCAGCCCGGTCCACACCACGCGCGCCTGGTCCGCGATCTGCGAGCCCGGCTCACCGGCCAGCCCGGGCTCGCTCTGGCCGGCGCCTACCTGGAGGGGGTCAGCGTGGCAGACACCATCGCGTCGGGCGTACGGGCCGCAGCCGAGATCACCCGCCTCTAGGTTGAAGCGGGGACGTTCCTTGCGTTCTTGCGTTTCCGGTATTCCGGAAACGCAAGAACGCAA
>CAZTOU010000081.1:0-18161 GCA_964615365.1 uncultured Spirochaetales bacterium | reverse complement strand
CTCCGAGGCGACCAGCGGTTCCGTGAGAATGAAGTCGACCTCCTCCGGGGTCCGGTCCGGAGACAGGCCGGCCATGCTCTCCCGGAGCGTCGCGTCCTCCTCGAACAGCGTCTCCCGCCCCGCCTTCTGCATGATCACCGCGCCGCCGAGCTGGTGGCAGCCGATGATGTGATCGAAGTGGGCGTGGGTGATGGCGACGTACCTGACCCCCTTGGGGCTCAGGCCGAGCACAAAGCTCTTCCAATGGGCGATGTCCTTGGGAAGCATGGGCGTATCCACCAGCACCACACCCTCTTCGGTGTCGACGCAGGCGACGTTGGTCCCGTCGTACTCGACATTGGCATGAATGCGCTGCGTGATCGCCTCGATACCCATCTTCGCCTCCTCATATCGCTGGGGTCACATCCGAACGGGTCTCCGGCAGCCCGACCCGTTACGATATCGCACTCGGCGGATCGGAGAATCGCAGGGGTTCTGACGCCGGCGAGGAGGAAGGCCGTGAGGATCCTGGTCGCGACGCTGGGAAGCTACGGCGACGTCTATCCGTTCGTGGCCCTCGGATCCGAGCTGAAGCGGCGGGGCCACGACGTCACCCTTCTGACCAACGAGTTCTTCCGCTCGCTCGCGGAGCACCAGGCCCTGCCCCTGGCTCCGATCGGGAGCGAACGGAGCTACCGGGAGTTCGCCGACCATCCCGACCTCTTCGACCCCGGGAAGGGAGCCAACGTCTTCTTCGAAACGCTGATCCTTCCCGGTCTCCGGACTGCCTACGATCGCCTCCGAGAGCTGGTGCGCCCGGGCGAGACGGTCATCGTCGCATCGACCGCCGTGTTCTCTGCCCGGCGCTCAACTCGCTGCGCCGGGAGATCGGCCTGCCGCCCGTCCAGCGAGCCCTGACCCGATGGGTCCACTCCCCGGAGCGCGTGATCGGGTTCTTTCCCGACTGGTATGCGGCACCACAGCCCGACTGGCCGCCGCAGACCCGCCTGACCGGCTTTCCCTGCTTCGACGAGGGGAGTGACGAGGTGTTGCCCCAGGAGGTCGAGGAGTACCTGCGCCAGGGCGAGGCGCCACTGGTGTTCATGCCCGGCTCCCTGATGCAGGGCGCGGAGCACTTCTTCGCGGAGTCGGTGGGTGCCTGTCTCAAGCTCGGTCGGCGCGGCATCCTGCTGACGCGCTTCGCGCATCAGCTTCCCGGTGAGCTTCCGGAAGAGGTTCGTCACTTCGACTACGTCCCCTTCAGCCTGCTCCTGCCGCGTGCAGCGGCACTGGTTCATCACGGCGGAATCGGGACCGCGTCCCAGGCGCTCCGAGCCGGCGTGCCGCAGCTGATCCACCCGTTGGCGTTCGACCAGCACGACAACGCCGCGCGCTTGCGCAGGCTGGGCGTGGGCGATCGGATCGATCCGAGTCGCTATCGCGCGCCCGCCGTCGCGGAGCGGCTGGAGAGCCTCCTGACCGCGCCCTCCGTCGCGGAACGGTGCAGGGAGATCGCGGGACGATTCGGCGATACCCGGCCGCTGACTCTGGCCAGCAAGCTGATCGAGGCGATGCTCGACGGCTGACCGTGTGAAGCTATCGCCGGAGCGCCTTCACCGTGAGCAGGCTCGGCGCGAGCGGGATGTCGACCTCGAGGGAGATGGTCGCCACGGTCATCTCGGAGCCCTCGCGCAGGTCCTCGACCACGACGCGTCGGGGCATCCAGCTCTCCGCAGCGCGGGTCACCTGCTCGGGATCCACCCGCACCCTCCGCAGCGGTCGATCCTCGATCCCGTAGAACTCGAGCTGCAGGGGAAGGCAGTAGCGCTGGTCGACCAGGGCGACGATGCGCTGGTAGCTGGAGAGCCCGTTGGGTCGGGCTTCGACGGCCCAGACCCGGTTCCCCGCCAGCTCGACCTCGTCGAGGAGGCGGAGCGTGGTGTGATCGGTCAGATTGATCAGGCGCCGGATCTCCTCGAGGGGAAGGTCTCCCCCCAGCACCGGTCGGACCTCCGCGGAGCTGAAGACGCGGCGCGTCTCGTCGAGCTCGGGAAGGTAGAGGTAGACCGAGGGGCGTTCCGCCATTTGGCCGATGACGAGCAGGGCGACGTCCGCCAGGTCTTCGGGGGCTTCCATCCGCACCAGCAGCCGCTCGTGCCCGTCGGGCAGGCGCCGCCAGTAGAGCTTCGCTCGGCTCTCGGAGACCCTGCCCAGGGAATCTCGAGCCTGGACGACGAGCTGCTGCACCGAGGATTGGCGGGGCGCGTTGGACTCGAGGCAGGAGTGGATTCCCGCGAGGTCGGCTTGCGCGGCGCAGGGAGCCAGAGCCAGTGCCATTCCCAGAATCGGGATCCAGCGCCGGCGGCTTCCTCTGCGAATGCGAGCTCTCACCGCTCCGAGAGTACCCACCGCCTGCGGCCTGTCCACCGCACCCGCGTCGCGCCCCACTCCGGGGCTACTGGCGAACGGCATCGAGTCGAGGCCTGCCGCGTTGCGCCTCTGCAGCCACGACGGGGGTCAGAAAGATGTCGACGATCCAGGCAAAGCCCAGGGTGATCGCGGTGAGCGCACCGAACTCCGCCTGGTTGTAAAGCTGCGCGGTCGTCGCGGCTCCGAAGCCGAGGACCAGCGCGATGCTCGTCACCGTGATGGGGCGGCCGACGATCCGAAGGGCGCTCACCGCGGCCTTGGCCTCGTCGTCGGCGCCGCTGGCGACCCCGCGAAAGCGTGCGAAGTAGTGGATGGTGTCGTCCACCGCGACGCCCAGAGCCAGGCAGGCGATGACGGCGGTGGTCGGGTTCAGGGAGACTCCCGTCAGCCCCAGCAGCCCGAAGTAGAAGGCCACCGGCAGCACGTTCGGAACCAGTGCCAGGAAGCCCACGCGCAGCGACCGGAACAGGATCGCCAGCGCCGCGAAGATCGCGACGAATGCGACGCTGAGGCTTCGCACCTGGCCCCGGGAAACGGAATCCACCGTCCGCGCCAGGAGAACCGTGTCGCCGCTGACCCACGCATCGATCCTCTCGGGCAGCCGCGCGAGCCGCGCTTCCAGTCGATCGAGGAAGGCGTTCATGCTGGCGGAGTCCTGGGTGCGGTAGCGCACCAGGATGCTGCTCCCGTAGGCGGCGGAATCGACGAAGCGGCGCATCTCCGGGTCGGCGCCGAAGAAGAGCAGCTGCGAGATCAGCCGCTTGGAGTCGGGAATCGGCGTCGCCTGGGGATCCTCGCCGAGAAACCCCGCGTGGATCACGCGCAGGTAGTCGACCAGTGACGTGGTGCTGCCGACCTCGGGCTGCTCCTCCAGCCAGCGCTGCAAGGACTGAAGCTCGCGGAGGTTCGCGGGCTCCTTGAAGGCGTCCCGGGTGTCGGCCTCGAGAACCACCTGGATTCCGCCGGCGCCGTCCAGGTAGTCGCTGATGGCCTCGAAATCGCTGCGAACCGGGTGGCCCGGAGGGAAGTTCGAGACGAAATCGGTGTTGACGCGGATCCGCGTCATGCCCACCACGGAGAGGGCGAAGATCACCGCGGCAACGGCGAAGATCGCCCGGCGGTGGCGCAGGTCGAAGCGCGCCAGGCGGGCGGCGAGCCGGTCGAAGCGGTCCTCCCGGGAGCCGCGAACGCGCTGCTCGCCGAGGCTGAGCGCGGCCGGCACGAAGGTCGTCGCGAGGATCACCGAGTAGCAGACGCCGATCACCGAGAACATGCCGAACTCTTGCACCGCGACCATTGGCGTGAGCATCAGGCAGGAGAGCCCCGCCGCCGTGGTCAGGCCGGTGAAGAAGAGCGGCGCGGCGAGGTCGCGCAGGGCGTTGCCCGCCGGCCCGAGGCCCGGCGCCGCCTCCGCTGCGCCGGGCTGGCGCAGCTGATCGTAGTACTCCGAGATGACGTGCATGGTGTAGGTGATGCCGACGGTCTGGATCAGCGCGGGGATCACCGCGTTGACGAGGTGCAGCGGATAGCCGAGCCCCGCCATGGTGCCGATCGTCCACAGGTTGGCGATGACGATGCCGGAGATCGGAACCACGACGCCCTTTACCGTCCGGAAGGCGAGAAAGACGATCAGCGCCAGAAAGGCGATCCCCAGCGGAATGATTCGGGCGAGATCCGAGAGCAGGAGGGAGATCATGTTCACTTCGGTGTGGCGGGTGCCGGCCATCCAGGTATCGAGGTCTCCCCGTTCCTCCACCAGCGCCGTCTCGATGCGCTCGTGGAGTCCGGTCCGGATCAGATCGAAGCCGTTCGCCTCCTCGAGATGGACGATCAGGGTCGCGGCCCGGCCGCTGCGCGAGACCAGGGTCCCCGCGTAGACCGGATTCGAGAGCACCCGTTGGCGCACCAGTTCGAGGGCTGCGGGGCTCTCTGGGACGTCGGTGAGGAAGGGCTCGATCACCAGGTCTCCCCCGCGGCGACGCACGTGAAGCGCCGAGAAGAGGCTCACCACGCGGTCGACGCCCTCCAGGCTCGCGAGCCGTTCCCCGAGCCGCTTCACCGTCCCCAGGACCTCGGGTGTGAAGACGTCGGCGGCGGCCAGGGCGACCACCAGCACGTCGTCCTTCCCGAAGAGCCGGCGGGTGCGCTCTCGGATCGATCGCTCCTCCTCTCCGACGTCCAGCAGTCTCTCCAGGGACGGGTCGAATCGCAGCCGCAGCTCTGGCGGTGACGAGCCGAAGTCGACGATGCGGGTCAGCGCGAAGACGGTGAGCGCCAGGATCACGGCAATCGTCCAGACGGGCCGCTCCGTGACCAGTCGCGCGAGGAACACTCGAGCCTCCTTCCGGGAACGTCGGAGCCACTGCGGGCCGGCAGAGTCTAACCACCGAATCGAATTCGGCCGCTGTCGGCGGCGAGCGGGATCCCTCTTTCGGCAACCTGGAGCTTGCCTATCCGACGCCTCCCGGGTGCTCCTACTCCTCTTCGCCTCGCTTGATCTGGTTGGAGAGTCCGGCGCGGCTCACCTCGGCGGATCCCGCCCGCGTCACCGCTCTCGGACCAAAGCGGTCCGCGATCTCGTCGAGGGCGCGGTTCAGCCGAGAGCGGCGCTCTCTCTCGCGATCGGGACCGAAGAGCGCGAGCTGGGTCTCTGCAGCGCTGCCGAGATTCGCGACTCCCACACCCAGCAACCGGACCGGCTCATCCAGCTTCTCGCGATCCAGGAGCCGCCGTGCCACGCCGGCGATCACCCCGCCGTCGTCGCTGGGCTCGTCCATGGTGGCGCGGCGCGTCCGCAGCGGGTAGCCGCGCGGGCCGGGCGCCACTCGTCGGGCCAGCTTGAGCTTGAGCACGACGGTGCGAGCGCAGTATCCGCTGCGGCGCAGCCGCCGCGCCACCGCATCCGCGTGGGCGAGGATGGCCGCGTCCAGCACCTCCCGCCTCGAGACGTCGCTCGCGAAGGTGTTCTCCTCGCTGATCGAAACCGGCTCCCGGTAGGGCTCCACCTCGCGCAAATCGACTCCGCGAGCCAGCCGCGAGATGTGATCGCCCCAGTCCCCGAGCATGCGGTGCAGCCTACCGCCGTCGGCGCGGGCCAGGTCGCCGACGGTTCGGATCCCGGCACCCTCGAGCCGCGCGCGCGTCACCGGACCCACGCCCCAGATGCGACCCACCGGAAGCGGATCGAGGAAGCCGCGAAGCTCGTCTGCACGCACCTCCAGCAGGCCGTCGGGCTTGGCGCAGTCGCTGGCGATCTTCGCCACCATCTTGATCGGCGCGATCCCCACCGAGACGACCAGCCCGGTCTCCTCGCGGACCTCCTCGCGCAGCCGCTCTCCCACCCCGAGGGCGGGGCCCAGAAGCCGCTCGGTACCCGTCAGGTCGAGGAACGCCTCGTCCAGAGAGAGGCCTTCCACCTCGGGTGCGTGGCGTCGAAAGATCTCGAAGATGCGCTTCGACTCCCGCACGTAACGGGCCATGTCGCCGCGCAGGTAGACGCCGTCGGGACACAGGCGCCGGGCCTCCACGGTGGGCATCGCCGAGTGCACGCCGAAACGCCGCGCCTCGTAGCTGGCCGCCGAGACCACCCCGCGGCTGCCGGTGCCGCCCACGATCACCGGGCGCCCGCGAAGCTCCGGTCGATCACGCTGCTCGATGGATGCGTAGAAGGCATCCATGTCCGCGTGCAGGATGGTGTGATGCCGCCCCACGCAGAGAGCGTAGCGGGGACGTTCCTTGCGTTCTTGGCGGCTGCTACCTCGTGCAGTGCCAGTGGCGCCGGTGCTTCCAGCAGTGGCGCCTCGGAGCGGGTTTAGGCGTACCCCGCTTCGCGAGCGAAGTCCGCGAGGATCGCTCCCACCGGCTCGGGGCGCTCCATCAGAGCGAAGTGCGTGGTGCCCGCGACCTGGTCCACGCGCACTCCCCCGGGGCAGCGGCGAAGCCGATCCAGGAGCTCTGGCGGCATGGCGCTGTGCTCGGCGGCGATCACCCGGACGGGGACCTCGATGCGGGGAAGGAGGGGCCAGAGATCCAGGGCCGCGGCCCCCTGGTAGGCCCAGGCCTCGATCTGCGGTGCGCAGCGGAGCGTCAACGCGCCGTCTCCGGCCACCTCGAAGCCCCCGTCCAGACAGGCTTCCAGAGACGCAGCGGCAAAGCCGGAGTAGGGGAAGCGTTTCTCGAGGGCCGCCCGGGCCGCGGCGCGATCCTCGAAGTGGGCGCGCCGCTTCCTGGCGCGCTCGACGAAGATGCGGCTTCCGGCGAAGGAGTCGGCGTCGGCACCGGGTGGCGGCGGCTCGAAGAGCACCGGCTCCACCACGGCGACGCCAGCCACGCGCTCCGGGCGCATCGCCGCGGCAGCCAGCACCGCGGTGCCCCCGCTCGAGTGCCCGACCAGCAGCGCGCGCTCCTCCGGAGCGAACTCCGCCTCCAGCACCGCGACCACGTCTCCGGCCAGCCGTGTCCAGGCGTATGCGGAGGGCTCCGCGGGCGCGCTGGATCGCCCGTGGCCGCGCTGATCGACGGCCAGCGCCCGCTGGGACGCGAACCCGGCGGCCCGTGCCGCGTCCCAGGCCGGCTTCCAGACCTCCGCACAGAAGCTCGTCGCGTGCAGCAGCAGCAGCGGCGGACCGGAGCTGGTCCATTCGATGGCACCGAGCTGCAGCGCGTCGTCTGCACCGCCGCCAATGGTTATGGTTCGTGCCGTGAACGAATCCATCTCGACGGAAGAGTCTAACGCTTGCGACGCGGGGCCCGCTGCAGGGGTCCGCTGGAATCTCTCGGACCTCTACGGCGGCGCCGATGACGCCGCCATCGATGCAGACCTGGACCGCGCCCTCGAACAGGCCGGCGCATTCGCCGATCGCTACCGCGGTCGGGTGGCGAGCCTCGACGCGGGCGAGATGGCGGAGGCCATCGATGCGCTCGAGGCGCTGCAGGAGGGTCCGACCCGGGCTGGAACCTATTCCGGCCTGCTCTTCGCCGGGGACACCGCGAATCCCGCTCACGGCGCCCTCCTGCAGCGGGTCCAGGAGCGCGTCAGCGAGATCCGCAACGCGCTGGTCTTTCTCGAGCTCGAGTGGGTGGCGGTGGACGACGAGCGGGTTCGCTCCCTGCTCTCGGAGCCGGTCCTCGCCGGCCGCCGTCACCTGCTGGAATCGATGCGACGCTATCGGCCGCACCTCCTCTCGGAGCCGGAGGAGCGGCTGCTCGAGGAGACCGCCAACACCGGCGAGCGCGCCTTCTGCCGGCTCTTCGACGAGATCCTGGGCGCCGCGCGGTTCCGAGTCGAGATCGACGGAGAGAGCACCGAGCTCGGCGAGGAAGAGTTGCTCTCGCTGCTCTACGACCCGGATCGGGAGAAGCGCCGCAATGCGGCCCGCGGCCTCACCGACGGCCTGCGCGGGCACTCCCGCACCCTCGCCTTCATCTTCAACACGCTGATCCAGGACAAGGCCCTGCGAGATCGGCTGCGCAGCTACCGGGACCCGATCGACTCGCGCAACCTGGCCAACGAGATCGACGGCGCCTCGGTGCGCGCGCTGCTCGACGCCTGCGAGCGAGGGCACCCCCTGGTGCACCGCTTCTACCGGCTGAAGGCGCGGCTGCTCGGCATCGACCAGCTGGAGGATTACGACCGCTACGCTCCGGTGGGCGACGTCACGGGAAGCCGCAGCTTCGAGGAGGCGCGGCAGATCGTGCTGGGCGCTTTCGGCGGCTTCGCACCCGAGCTGGCGGAGGTCGCCGGACGGTTCTTCGAACATGGCTGGATCGACGCGGAGCTCCGGCCCGGCAAGCGAGGCGGCGCCTTCTCGGCCTCGACGGTGCCGAGCCTTCACCCCTACGTCCTCCTCAGCTTCACCGGCAACCTGCGCGACGTGATGACCGTGGCCCACGAGCTCGGCCACGGCGTCCATCAGTACCTGGCCCGCGAGCGCGGTCTCTTCGAGCAGGACACGCCGCTGACCACCGCCGAGACCGCCAGCGTCTTCGGTGAGATGCTGGTCTTCCGCCGTCTCATGCAGCAGGAGCAGAGTCCGAAGGTCCGCCTGGCGCTGCTCTGCGGCAAGCTCGAAGACACCTTCGCCACCGTCTTTCGACAGGTGGCGATGACCCGCTTCGAGGAGCGGCTCCACGCCGCCCGCCGCAGCGAGGGCGAGCTGCCCATTCCGCGCATCAACGAGCTGTGGATGGAGGCCAATCGCCCGATGCTCGGCGACGCCGTGCACCTGACCGACGACTACGCCTGGTGGTGGCTCTACATCCCGCACTTCGTCCACTCGCCCTTCTACTGCTACGCCTACGCCTTTGGAGAGCTGCTGGTGTTGGCCCTGCTGCGGCGCTACGACGAGGAGGGCGAGCGCTTCGTATCGCGTTACCTGGATCTGCTTCGGGCGGGGGGCTCGGACGCGCCGCCCGAGCTGCTCGAACGGGTCGGTCTGGACATCACCGACGCGACATTCTGGGACGGGGGCCTCGCGCTGATCGAGGAGCTGCTCGGCGAGGCCGAGACCCTGGCCGGCGAGCTGCGCGGCTAACCCAGGCAGGTGCCGATCTCGTTGGCGGCGCGCAGGCCGCTGCTGAGGGCGGCCTCTGCATAGGGCCCCACCAGGTAGTCTCCCGCGAAGGCGAGGCGGGGGGTGCGCTCGCTCCGAGAGAGAAAGCTCCGCAGGTGACGCAGATAGCCGGCGTGGAACTGGGGCATCATGGGGTCCCATCGATGCACCGCGGCGTCCACCGGCTCGAGGCGACCGATCGGTGTGCTGGCGAGATCGTCGAGAACCTGCTCGACCACGACCTCGTCGGGCATCTCGAACAGGCGAGCGGCCGCCGAGCTACAGAGGGCTGCGTTCACCAGGCCCGCTCCGTCGGGCACCGCGCCCGGTTTCTGGTGGTCCACGGCGAGGCCGTAGAGAGCGAGCCCCGAGGAGCGAGGAAAGGCCACACCGTAGTATGGGAGCGTCGCCGGCGGCTCCTCGAGGAGCAGGTGGGTGATGATGCCGCGGCCGTACCTCACCTGCTCGAAGAACTCCCGCTCGGCGGCGGTGAGCTCGGGACAGAGTCGCGCGGCCAGCGACCCCTGCACAGCGACCACCGCGGCATCGGCGATCAGGCTTCGCTCGCCGCTCGGGGCCAGGTAGCGAACCCGGGCGCCCCCGGTCTCGGTCTCGATCGCCACCACCTCCCATCCGACGCGAACCGAGAGCCGATCGGCGAGGGTGCGGGTCAAGACCCCGCCGCCCCCGTCGAAGCACTGGAGCTTCGAGCCGCCGGCCAGAAAGCGAATCGCCAGCAGCGCGAAGACCCCCGAGAGCTCTTCGGGATCGCTGTCGAAGGTGGCGGACAGAGCCGGTCCGAGCAGGTACTCGAGAGCCTCCTCGCCGACGACGCGCCGCAGGTAGGAGACCATGTCCTCGCGATCGATGTCGGCCGCCTTCTCGGGGTGCAGGGGATCGAGACACTTCCGCTGGCGAAGGATCTCGAGGAGCAGCCGCGGGAGCCGCGCCTTGGCCCGGCTGGAGAGCAGGCGCGAGCGCAGGATCTCCCCCAGCGAGTCGTAGTCGCCCGGGTGCAGCCGCCCGTCGCGGAGGACGGCGTTGCGGGTGCAGGAGAGGTCGTGGATGCGGTGCTCCAGACCGAGAGACTGGGCGACCTGGTGTAGATTCCGGTACCCGGTGGAGATGAACTGCGCGCCGCGGTCGATCAGGTAGCCACCGCGCCGCTCGCTGCGCATGCGCCCACCAGGCGTCCCCTCGCGCTCCAGCACCTCGACGTCGTGCCCCGCCTGCTGCAACCGCCAGGCGCAGGTGAGCCCCGCGATCCCCGCGCCCACGACGACGATCGAGGCCAAGGCTAATCGGTTCCTGGACGCACCACCGACGAGATGGCGGAGACGAGGGTTGCGGGATCGAAGGGCTTGCCCAGGAAGTGACCTCCGCAGCGGGTCAGAAGCTCCTGCAGCTCCGGGCTCGGGGAGGCGCCGCTGGAGACCACCACGCCGACGTCTCCCCGCAGGGCGAGGATCGACTGCAGGATGTCGGCGGCTCCCGACGGGGGCATCCCGGCGTCGATCAGCACCGCGTCGATGGCCGCCGGATTCTCGCGGAAGGCCTCCAGCGCCTCGATGCCGGTGATGGCCCTGACCACCTGGAACCCGGCCCGGGTCAGGACGTTGTCGACGAGCCTGAGGAGCATCGCCTCGTCATCGGCGACGAGGACGGTTCCGGCGGAGAACCCTCCGGGCATGGGGCCATGATGCCGCAAACTGCGCTTGACGGGAGGCGAAAGTAAGACGAAAATCCATCCCTTGTCCGATTACGTAGAGCTTCGTTGCCAGAGTGCCTTCTCCTTTCTGGAGGGGGCCTCCAACCCGGAGGACCTCGTCGATCGCGCCGCGGAGCTGGGCCACGGGGCCCTGGCCCTCGCCGACCGCGACGGGCTCTACGGCTCGCCCCGCTTTGACAAAGCGGCGAAGGGAGCCGGTCTCCACGCGATCGTGGGCGCGAGGGTCTCTCTCTCCGGAGCCGGGGAGCTGCTGCTCCTGGTCGAGTCCCGGCAGGGCTACCGAAACCTCTCGCGGCTGCTCACCGTGGGCCAGGGCAATGCCCCGAAAGGCGAGGCACACGTCGGATGGGACGAAGTCGAGGCATTTGCTGCCGGGCTCACGGCACTGGCTCGGGGGAACGGCTCTCTCTCGAAGGCCACCCTCGACCGGGCGCTCGGCGTCTTCGGAAGCGGGCGGGTCTGGGTGGATGTCTCCCGGCGCCGGGATCGGCGCGTCGAGGCGGAGAACCGCTTCGCCGTCGCTCTGGCCGAGGCGGCGAAGGTGCCAGTCGTCGCCACGGGCGACGTGCGCTTCGCCCGGCCCGAGGGCCGCCGGCTCCTCGACGCCTTCTGCTGCCTCCGCGAGAAGACCTCTCTCGACCACGCGGGGCGCCGTCTGCTGCCGAACGGCGAGCACTACCTGACCTCCCCGGAGGAGATGGCGGCGCGTTTCGCCGACCGGCCCGAATGGATCCGCGCCACCCGCGCCATCGCCGAGCGCTGCGCCTTCACCCTGGAGGGCCTGGGCTACCGCTTCCCCCACTTTCCGGTCCCCTCCGGTGAGAGCCAGGCCTCCTGGCTGCGGCGACTCACCTTCGAAGGCGCCCGAGAGCGTTACGGGCCTTCCCTCTCGCCGCGGGTCCGGGCACAGCTCGAGCACGAGTTCGCCGTGATCGAGAAGCTCGATCTCCCCGGCTACTTCCTGATCGTCCACGACATCGCGCGCTTCGCCCGGGAGGAGGGGATTCTCGCCCAGGGACGCGGCTCCGCGGCCAACAGCGCCGTGTGTTACGCCCTGGCCATCACCGCCGTGGACGCGGTGGGCATGGAGCTCCTCTTCGAGCGTTTCCTCTCCGAGGAGCGCGGCGAGTGGCCCGACATC
Source organism: uncultured Spirochaetales bacterium (assembly GCA_964615365.1). Classification (GTDB taxonomy): domain Bacteria; phylum Myxococcota_A; class UBA9160; order UBA9160; family UBA6930; genus CAVXZE01. Next base: position 6,331 of record CAZTOU010000081.1, on the reverse strand, counting down.
GATCTCGATCTCCCCTCCGGCGACCGGCGGGAGAAGGTGATCCAGTACGTCTTCGAGAAGTACGGCCCCCACGGTGCCGCCATGACCGCCACCGTCATCACCTACCGCACCCGCTCGGCCATCCGGGAGATCGGCAAGGTGCTCGGCATGGCCCCGGAAGCCGTGGACCGGCTGGCGAAGCTGCTCTCGAGCTTCAACTACCGCGAGGATCTGGACGAGCTGCACGCGACGCTGCGCCAGGCGAAGGTCGATCCCGAGTCCCCGCGCATCGCCCTGCTCCTCGACCTCGTCGACCAGATGAAGGGGCTGCCCCGTCACCTGGGACAGCACACCGGCGGCGTCGTGATCTCGGCCGGGCGCCTCGACGAGGTGGTCCCCATCGAGCCGGCGGCGATGGCCGGGCGCCGCGTGATCCAGTGGGACAAGGACGACTGCGCGGACCTCGGCATCATCAAGATCGATCTGCTCGGCCTGGGGATGCTGGCCGCCCTGGAGGAGATGATCCCCGCGATTCGCGAGCACCAGGGGAGGCAGATCGATCTCGCCCACCTGCCCCCGGACGATCCCAAGACCTACTCCATGATCCGGAGCGCCGACACCGTCGGCGTGTTCCAGATCGAGAGCCGCGCCCAGATGGCGACGCTCCCGCGCATGAAGCCGCGCAACTTCTACGACCTGGTGGTCGAGATCGCCATCATCCGCCCCGGTCCGATCGTCGGGCAGATGGTGCACCCCTACCTGAACCGCCGGGCGGGCCGCGAGCCCGTCACCTATCCCCACCCGGCGCTCGAGCCGATCCTGAAGCGCACCCTGGGCGTGCCCATCTTCCAGGAGCAACTGCTGCGCCTGGCCATGACGGCTTCGGGATTCAGCGGCGGCGAGGCCGAGGAGCTTCGCCGGGCCATGGGCATGAAGCGCTCCGTTACGAAGATGAAACGCCTCGAGGTACGCCTGCGCGAAGGCATGACCGCCCGCGGCATCGTGGGAGAGGCCCAGGAAGAGGTGATCCGGGGCATCACCTCCTTCGCGCTCTACGGCTTTCCGGAATCCCACTCGGCCTCCTTCGCGCTGATCGCCTACGCCTCGGCCTACCTCCGGGCCCATCACCCCGCCGCCTTTCTCGCCGGTCTGCTCAACGCCTATCCGATGGGCTTCTACAACCCCGCCACCCTGGTGAAGGACGCCCAGCGCCACGGCGTGGAGGTGCGGCCGATCGACGTGGCCGCCTCGCACTGGAAGTGCACGCTGGAGCCGGGCGCCGGAGATCCGGCGGTGCGGATCGGTCTGCGTTACGCAGCGGGGCTCCGTTCGGAGACAGGCCGCGCGATCGAGATGGAGCGGAGCCGCACCGGCTTCGAGAGCGTGGCCGATCTGGCCAGGCGCGTCGCCCTGCACCGGGACGAACTCGACGCCCTGGCCGAGCTGGGCGCCCTCGGCTCGATCGATTCGGCGGCGCGCCAGCGGCGCTCGGCCCTCTGGCAGGTGGCCGCCGTAGAGCGGGACCGGGGCTCGCTCTTCGCCGGCATCTCACCGCCGGCGGAGCCCTCCCCTCTAAAGGAGCTGACCTCCCTCGAGACCACCCTGGCCGACTACCGGACCAGCGGCCTCACCACCGGTCCACACGTCATGGCCCACCTGCGCCCGGAGCTTCGCCGGCGCGGAATCCTCGCCGCCGCGCAGCTCCGCGACACCCCCGACGGCCGCTTCGTGCGCACCGCGGGCCACGCGATCGTCCGCCAGCGCCCCCGCGCCGCCAAGGGCTTCTGCTTCCTCACACTGGAAGACGAGACGGGTACCGTAGGCGCCGTCCTCACCGAGGCCATCTTCCAGAGGTTCCGGGTCGCGCTGCACACCTCGCCTCTGCTCGAGGTCGCCGGTCCCCTCCAGAACCTGGAGGGCGTGATCCACGTCCGTGTCCGCGAGCTCCGCCCCCTCGCGACCGGCGGCCCGCTCCCCGAATCGCACGACTATCGCTAGACCGCGGGGCCGCTCCGTGAGCTCCGGCCGAGGAGCTGGCCCAGCGTCTTGGCGGTGCTCACCACCACGCCGCACAGGAAGATCACGCCGAGAAAGCCGAAGGCGATCATTCCCACCAGGCTCTCCGCGTGGAAGGCCTCCTGGAAGAGGTTTGCGAAGAGACAGAGCAGGGCGAGGTACATGCAGGTGGCCGCGACCCAGGCGACGCGCGAGCGGGCCTTCCCCGGCGCCAGGAACGAGATGGCGAGCCACCCGATCACCAGCAGTGCGAGGCTGGTGAATCCCACCATCTTCAGCAGCGCGACGTCGATCACTGGTGGCTCCCTCCTGGCTCGCGTAGCAGCTCGAGGACGCGCGCCGACAGGCGATCCGGTGTATAGCCGAAGTACTCGGCCAGCCGCTTCCCAGGAGCGGAGGCACCGAAGCGACCGATCCCGTGGACCACTCCTCGCCGGCCCACCAGGCCCCGCAAGCTCTCTCCTCGCGCGGCCTCGACGGCGACCACCGGGACGTCCTCGGGAAGCAGCTCGCGCAGGTAGGATTCCGGCTGCTCTCCCAGGAGCTCCAGGCTCGGCATCGAGACCACGCGGGCGGAGACGTCCTCCGACGCCAGATGGGTGGCCGCGTCGCAGGCGAGCGGCACCTCCGACCCCGACGCCAGGAGCACCAGATCCGGGCTTCCCTCGGGCTCCCGAACCCGGTAGGCCCCCTTCCATACATCTTCGAGGGCGAAGGGAGCCTCGCGCTTCAGTGCCGGGACGCCCTGCCGGGTGAGCGCGAGCGCCACCGGGCCGCGGGCGCGCTGCAGCACCCAAGCCCAGGCCATCGCCGTCTCGACGCCGTCGGCCGGCCGAAACACCGTGAGCCCGGGGATCGACCGCAAAGCGTCGAGCTGCTCGACGGGCTGGTGGGTGGGGCCGTCTTCGCCGACGAAGATCGAATCGTGGGTGAAGACGAAGACGGCGGGCAGCTTCATCATCGCGGCGAGGCGCAGCGACGGCCGCATGTAGTCGCTGAAGACCATGAAGGTGGCGCAGAAGGGGCGGAAGGTGCCGTCGAGGGCGATGCCGTTGGTGATCGCCGCCATCGAGTGCTCGCGGACGCCGAAGTGGATGTTGCTCCCCGCGAAGGGCTCCTCTCCGTCGCCGGCGGCGGGGCCGACGAAGCCGCTGGCCTTGATCACCGAGTTGTTCGAGCCGGCCAGGTCCGCGGAGCCGCCCACCAGGAAGGGCGCCAGCTCGTGGATGCGCTGGATCACGGCGCCCGAGTGCTTGCGCGTGGCGTCGGCCTTGCCCTCGAGCCCTTCTGCCAGGCGCTCCCCGAGGTCCGGCGGCATCTCCTGGATGCGGGCGGCATCCCAGCGCGCGGCGAGCTCCGGATGCGCGTTGCGCCAGGCCACGAGGTGTCGATCCGACTCGTCGCGCAGGGAGCGCTTGGCCCGAATCCGCTCGGCCAGGTAGTTCCGCACCTCGGAAGGCACCAGGAACTCGGGCTCCAGGGGGATCCCCAGGTTCTCCTTGGTGGCCTTCAGCTCCTCGGCTCCAAAGGGCCCCCCGTGCGCCTTGGAGAGACCCGCCCAGCCCGGGCTGCCGAAGCCGATCGTGGTCCGGGTGATCAGGATCGAGGGCCGCTCGGCCTCGGCGCGGGCCTCCCGGAGCGCTCGGCCCAGGCCGTCCACGTCCATTCCCTCGACCCGCTGGACGTGCCAGCCCTGGGCTCCGAAGCGGGCCGCCACGTCCTCGCTGAAGCAGATCGAGGTCGGCCCGTCGATGGTCACCTGATTGTCGTCGTAGACGACGATCAGGTTGCCGAGGCCCAGATGTCCGGCCAGGGAGGCCGCCTCGTAGCAGACTCCCTCCATCAGATCGCCGTCGCCGGCGAGGGTGTAGATCCAGTGGTGACCGGGCCCGTCGCCGGCGAAGCGCGCGCGGGTCATCCGCGCGGCCAGGGCCATCCCGACGGCGTTGGCGAAGCCCTGCCCCAGCGGACCCGTGGTCACCTCGACGCCGGGGGTCTCCCCGTACTCGGGGTGCCCGGGGGCGATCGAGCCGAGCTGCCGGAAGGACTCGATGTCCTGCAGCGAGATCTCGTAGCCGAAGAGGTGAAGCAGCGAGTAGAGCAGCATCGACGCGTGGCCGCCGGAGAGCACGAAGCGGTCGCGCAGCGGCCAGGCGGGATCGCCGGGGTCGAAGCGGAGATGGTCGTCCCAGAGCAGAAACGCGGGCCGGGCCAGCCCCATCGCCGCACCCAGGTGGCCGATCCCGGCGCGCTCCACGGCGTCGATGGTGAGGCCGCGGATGGTGTTCTCGATCTGCTCGCGTAGCGCGGGGCTCAGCTCCGTGGACATCGCTCCTCCGGGGGGAAACCAGCTCGGCGGCGACGATAACAGCCTTCTACCGGGAAGGGGAACCGGGGAAAGCCCTGCCTGCGGGGCCGGCGCCTGGCCGGCCCCGGGGGAATCAGGGCCGTCCAGCAGGGGCTGCAGCGCGATTTCACCGAAAAAATCGAGAAATCACCCCCCGGGTGTGAAGCGGTTCATACGGAGCCACCGGGGTCGTGCCGTACTGTGCACCCATGGACGGGACAACGAGAAGCCGAACGGATCTCCTCAAGACAGCAGAGCTGGGCGCGACCTCGGCCTCCCGACCCGGTTTCAACCTCTCGACCTCGATAAGGAGAGAGCCCATGTCCGCCATCCATCGCCACGGTGTGATTTCTTCCTTCTTCCTCTTTGCCGCCGTCTTCGTCTTCGCGACGAGCGCCTCTGCGACGGAGATTCCCTTCGAGGACCTGCCGTACGGAACGCCGCTCCACAGCAAGAAACCTGCGGATGGAGCCGCCTCCTCTGTCGCGCCTTCGAATGGCTCGGCGGCCCACGATCTAACCGTTCAGAGGCCTGGCGCTCCCGCCGGAGAGGTCGTCGTCCTCGCGGCCTACCGCACCCGCGCAGTCCGCGACCCCCAGCCGCGCTCGGGCGTGCCGACGCGCTCTGGCTCTTTCGGCCCGCAGCCCTTCCAGGTCGCCGGTTCCGCCTCCGGCCTGCCGTTCTCCCGCCCCGGCGGTTCGGGAAGCTCGTCGAGTGGCGACGACATGGGTCTCATGGGCTTTGGCGTCGCGAGCGCAATCGCCGTCCCGATCCCCATCGGGCCCGACAACAGGGGAAGCAGCGGCCCCGAGATTGCGCCCGACGGCGAAGACACCGGCAGGCACTGGGGCGACCCCGGCGACATGCCCGGCTCACGCGATTTCGGCTCCAGCTCGGCGCCCCTCCCCGAGCCCTCGGCGGCCCTCGTCTTCGGCCTGGGCGCGCTGCTCGTCAAATCAGCCACCCGCCGCAGCCGACGCTAACCCCTGCCCTCCCCACCCCGCCAGCCACCGGAACGGCCCCGATTCTCCTGGTTTCGGGGCCGTTCCCCTTTCCGGAGGACCGGCAAGACCCGCAAGCGCCGAAGGCGCGCGCAGCGAGGCGCAGCCGAGCGAAGGCCGGCAGGGTGGGTTTGTTTCGACGCACGCAGCTTTCTGAATGCTGTATAAGGGAGCACGTGGGAAGGGGCGCTTGGAGGAGTGCCCATGCAGACGCTCCGCGCCGCGGTCCTCGCCTGCTCAATTCTACTCGCCGCCCAGACCGCAGCCGCCCTGCCCGCCCCGATTCTCATCACCTTCGAGGGTCTTAGCCCCTTCGCCTCGCCCGGCGCATCGATCACGGGCATCGTGGTATCAGCGGCGGGCGGGATTCTCGATGAGCCAGCAGTGACCGCAGTCACGGGCCTCGCCTTCCCAACCGGCACGGTTGCCACTTCGGGGATCAACGTCCTGGGCAACGTCTACGGCTCGGATCTGACCGTCACCTTCACCACGCCGGCGGCGGACTTCTCAGTCCAGACCATCGGGAGTCTGGCCTCTCAGAGCTTGGGCACGATCACGGTGACGGCCTACGCCGGAGCGTCGCCGGTCGGCTCAGACAGCTCGGACCCACTTCTGAACGGGGACAGCGGTGCTCCAGAGGATTCGCTTGCCCTGACCTACTCCTCGGGGATCACCTCGATTGTCTTCTCTTCGGATATCGGAGGGGCGTCGAGCTTCCTGCTGGATGATCTCTTGTTCACTCCCGTACCGGAGCCCGGAACATGGACACTTACTCTGGCTGGTCTTCTCGCACTCGTCGTGGCAAGAAGGAGTCCTCGACGAACCTGCAGATGAGCGGTCGGCTGGCCGTCGGCCTCATTGCCCTGGCCGCGTTCAGCCTTTCTGGTCAGTATTGTGGGCCGCCCAGCCCCCTCACCATCTCCATCGCCAGTCCCGCCCTCTCTGCCAACGTAGATGAGACACCGGCACCCCTTGGAATTACAGTAGG
>CAZTOU010000080.1:0-19213 GCA_964615365.1 uncultured Spirochaetales bacterium | reverse complement strand
CAAATGCAGGGTCGGGCCAAGGTGCTCGTCACTGGTGCAGGGGGGTTCATCGGTCATCACCTGGTCAAGCGGCTGCACCAGGATGGATTCTGGGTGCGGGGAGCGGACCTGAAGATGCCGGAGTACGAACCGACGGCAGCGGACGAGTTCGCGATTGTCGATCTGAGGGAGATGAGGGATTGCCGTTTGGCCACCCGCGGGATCGACCTGGTCTACAACCTCGCCGCGGACATGGGAGGGATCGGGTACATCGGGACCCGGCGCGCGGATATCGCGCGAAACAACACGCTCATCAACGTCAATATGTTGGAGGCGAGTCGGCGGAACCGCATCGAGAGGTTCTTGTTCTCTTCGTCGGCGTGCGTATACGCTCAGTGCAAGCAGATGGCGGCGGATGTTGCGCCGCTCCGAGAGGAAGACGCGTATCCGGCGGATCCGGAGCCCGGCTACGGGTGGGAGAAGCTCTACGCAGAGCAGCTATGCGAGTACTACCGCGGCGACCATGGCCTCGAGACCCGAAGTGTGCGCTTTCACAATGTCTATGGGCCGCTCGGCACGTACCAGGGGGGACAGGAGAAGGCTCCGGCGGCCATCTCGCGGAAGGTGGCACTCACGCCCGACGGCGGCGAGATCGAGATCTGGGGCGATGGAGAGCAGACTCGCTCGTTCATGTACATCGACGACTGCGTGGAGGGTCTGCTCCGCATCATGGACACCGAGTACGAGCAGCCGCTGAACCTGGGGAACGACCGGCTCGTCACCATCAACGAGTTGGCCGACATCATCTGCGCGATCGCGGGAAAGCGGCTCGCGAAGAGGCACCTCCCCGGCAGGCCCCAGGGCGTGAGGGGAAGAAACTCGGACAACTCGCGACTGCGTCAGGTGCTCGGCTGGGATCCCATGATCCCGCTCGAGGATGGTCTGGCGACTACCTATCGCTGGATCGAATCGGAGCTGGCGAAGCAACGGACCGAAGCCCAGAAGAAGCCGCAACCCTTTGCAGCTTCTATCGCGATGCCCTAGCAGATGGAAAGGCTGGGAGCGGCCTCCGCGAAAGCGAGTTCCTGGGGCGTGGTTCGACCCGGCGAGGCCGGCGTCACCGGTCTGCGGCTCTTCGACCTGCTGGCCGTCGCCGTGGGCCTGTGGGCGGCGTGCCGGGTTCACGAAACCGCCTGGCAGGATCAGTACACCGTGGCCGCGGGGGCCGCGGGGGCCCTGTTTCTCGTCCTTGCGGAGAGGAATGGGCTCTACCGCTCCTGGCGCATGGGAGGGCTGCGACAGGAAGTCGCCCAGACCCTGGTGGCCTGGGCGGCGATGGTGCTGGGCCTGGTGCTGCTCGGCTACTTGAGCGGCACCTCCTCCAACTTCCCGCGCCCGATCTTCCTCACCTGGAGCGCTACGAGCGCGCCGGTGCTGGTGGCGTCGCGGTTGCTGGGCCGGAAGCTGCTTCGCGCCGTTCGCGCCCGGGGCGGCAATGGGCGGACCGTGGCGATTGCTGGGGCGGGAGACCTGGGCCTTCGGGTGGCGGAGGCGATCCGTTCGGCGCCCTGGATGGGCTACGAGTCGGTCGGGTTCTTCGATGATCGCAGGCGCGTGGCAAGCCAGGCTCGGGGGAAGGGTCCCGTCGACATTCGGGGATCACTGGACGACATGGTGGAGATGGCGCGCCGGGGCGAAGTGGACGTCGTCTTCCTCGCACTTCCGATGCGTGCCGAAAAGCGCATGAAGTCCCTGGTTCGCGCGCTCGCCGCGACCAGCGCCGCGGCCTACTTCGTGCCAGATCTGGTCGCTTTCGCCCTGCTTCGCTCGAGGTGGCTGACCTGCGGGGTGGTCCCTACCGTCAGCCTCTTCGACGCGCCGCTCAGCCGATTCGAGTTCGTCCTCAAGCGTCTGGGGGACCTGCTGATGGCGACGCTCTTTCTGGCAATTGCCGCGATCCCCATGTTGCTGATCGCAGCGGGAATCAAGGCGACCTCGCCGGGGCCGGTCATCTTCAAGCAGCGACGCAACGGTCGCATTGGGCACGAGATCATCGTCTGGAAGTTTCGCACCATGACCGTTTGCGAGAGCGGCCCGGTATTCCAGCAGGCTCTCCGTGACGATCCACGTGTGACGCGTTTCGGTGCTTTCCTGCGTGCGACCTCCTGCGACGAACTCCCTCAGCTCATCAACGTCCTCCAAGGACGCATGTCCCTGGTGGGACCCCGGCCACATCCGATTCCTCTGACGGAGCAGCATCGGGAGGTCGTCGACTGGTACATGTTGCGCCACCGGGTCAAGCCGGGCCTTACCGGCTGGGCGCAGGTCAACGGTTTCCGGGGCGAAACGGACACCCCGGAGAAGATGCAGGGCCGGATCGAGTGTGACCTGGAGTACATCCACAACTGGTCGGTCTGGCTCGACCTGAAGATCATCGTGCTGACGGTCTTCAGAGGATTCACAGGGAAGAACGCGTACTGAACCCAGAGAGGCGATTGAGCGCGGCGCCGTCTGCCACACCGCCATGAGTCCATCCAGATGGTGCGCGATGAATCAGTGAAAGCGGGAGCGATGAACGGACGGCCGATCTTCTTCAACCTGACGGCGGTGGGCGCGGCCGAGGTCGTTTCGCGGGCCGCCCAGCTATTCACGGTGGCGCTCATGAGCCGCCACCTCGGCCCCGTCGGGATGAGCGTGATCGGCACCGCCTGGGCCTTCTACACCATGGCCCTGCCGTTCGTCCAGTACTCGCCCGAGACGATGGGAATCCGCGAGATTGCCCGCAGCCGCTGGCGGCTGTCAGTCATCGGCGAAATCAATCTCCTGAAGGTGGCGATGGCAATCGGCGCCGCCGCACTCCTGTCAGCGCTGGGTGCATTGCTCTATCGAGGCCAGCCCGGGACGGCGCTGCAGATCGCGGTCCAGAGCTCGGTTCTGATCGGGCTGTCGCTGTCGGTGGCGTGGGTCTTCCGGGGATTGCTGCATTTCGAAACCCATGCCGGCATTCGGGTGTTCCAGGCGGTCGCCATGGCGCTCGGTCTCTATCTGATTCTGCCTGGCCTTCCCTACCCGTGGGCCGTTCCCGTCGTCGAGCTGGGGACGTTCCTGGGCGCCGCGGCGATCGGGTGGCTTCTGCTTCGAAGGAGCCTCGCGAGGCCGCGGCGGCGTTCCCCCGGAATCCCATTCCTTTCGTTCCGTCGCCGACGCCAGGCTTTCCGCCGGCACGGCTCGGCCGTTGCCACGCAGGGCCTGACCGGCCTCGCTGCCGCGGTGACGTTGCTGGTCTGCATACCGGAGGCGGGGCTGTTTCTGGCCCAGGAAGAGGTGGGAAACCTGGCCGCCGCTCTCCGCTTGATCCTCGCCGTAAACGCCATCGCCCTGCTGGTGACCCAGTTGTTCTTTCCCATCCTTGCGCGCGACGCGAGCCACGGCCCGGAAGCCGCGCGCGAGATGGCCGCGGCGCTGATCTTCTACATCACCTTGTTCACGACCGCCATCTTCGGGATGCTCGCCGTCCTCGCCCGACCTCTCTGCGCGCTGCTGTTGGGCCCGGAATTCATCGATGCGGCGGTGCTGGTGCAGTGGATGGGGGTCCTCGTCGTGTTCAGCGGAGTCGGCGGGGTCTACAAGTTCATTCTTCTGGCGGCGAATCAGGAGCGGCTCGTTCTGCTGCTGGAAGGGGGCGCGGCCGCGGCCGTCGTGGTCGTCAATCTCGTCGCCTTCAGCATCTGGCCGGTGCCGCACGCAGCCATGGCGATGCTCATCGTAATGGCGCTGCACGTTGCGGCGCTGGCATGGTTCTGGCACGGCAAAGAGCTGGTTGGCCACGGGTCGTTTTCCCTGTGGCGGCTCGGCCCATCCGAAATCGGCAACTTCCTGCGGGCCCGGTAGGGCGAGCCCGAGCAACGAGGGCAGTGGTGTGACAGGGAGATCACGTCTCTTGGTGCTGGAGCTGTGGGGGCTGGGAGACGTGCTCTTGACGCTCCCGTTTCTGCGCGCCGCGGCGCAAGTCCATGCGGTGACGGTGCTGGCGAAACCAGCTTTCGCACCCATCCTCGAGCGGTTTGCAGAGGAGGTGGATGTCTTGCCCTTCGTTGCGCCGTGGACGGCATTTTCGGGCAAGTACCGGCTGCACGAATGGCCCTGGCGCAGCATCACCCGCTGCGTGGCATCCTTGCGTCGAAAGGAGTTCTCGATTGTGGTTTCGGCTCGTCACGATCCGCGCGACCACCTTCTGATGTGGCTTTCGGGAGCACCCCGTCGCGTGGGCTTTGGTCGTCTCGGTAGCGAGACACTGCTGACCGATTCCCTGGCTCGTCCTCCAGGAGGTCACCGGTATCTGCTCTGGCAGGCGGCCGCCCGGGCGCTCGGATTGAAGCTGTGTCCCCGCGAAGAGCTGGAGCTTCCCGAGCCGGCGTGCGATGGCCCGATCGTGATCCATACCGGGGCCGCCCAGCCCATACGGGTCTGGCCGCTGAACCGTTACCTGAAGCTGGCCGAGCGGCTGCGCGAAGAGCGTCATGATGTGCGTGTCATCTGTGATTCGGAGCAGAGAGCATTCTTCGAGCAACAAGGGGAGGAGACGTCTACGCCCGACAGCTTGGACGCACTCGTCGATCAGATCTCCGGAACCCGCGCCTTCATCGGAAACGACTCGGGCCCCGGTCACCTGGCGGCCTCATTGGGTGTGCCGACCTTCACCATCTTTGGTCCACAGCTTCCCGAGCTGTTCACACCGCTTCATCCCCGTGCGGCGTGGATCGAAGGCAAGCCGTGTTCGCACAAACCATGTTCCGATAGCTGCTGCCATCCGCGCGCTCACTGCATGCTGGAGCTCTCCGAAGACGAAGTCGTGTCGGGCGTCGAGTTGTTCCTGAGCCAACTGGAGCGAGTGAGCTCACCCGGTCTCGGCCATGTTCAGGAGGGAGTCGTGGAGGTGTGAAGCATGGTTCTCGACGACGACCGATGACATTCGCATCGCGAGGGACGCGCGCTGACGCTTCATCTTCTCGAACGCTCCGCTCGAAATCTCGAGAAGGCCGACGTCACAGCAGGCGACGGCGCTTTCCCGGTGCGAGGTCCCCGTCAGCAGCGGCGTGCCACCGAACAGGCACCCGGCGCCGAGCCGGCAGAGCTCGACCCGACGGCCCCGTTTCGAGCGGGTCTCCAGGACGACGGCTCCTTCCAGGATGATGAAGATCGAATCCTCTCCCGCGGAACGCTCCGCCTGTCGGTAGATCTGCCCACCGGAAGGGATGCTGCGGTATCGAGTCACGTGCGCGACTTCCATTAGCTCGCTCAGCGGAAACACCTGCAGATCCGAGCTCGTCGATAGGAAGGTAGTGAGGCGCTTCCCCGTCTCGTGGATGACGTCCCAGAGCTCGTAAACGACTTGCCGCGTCTGCTCGACGAACTCGGCGCCCGTGAGAAAGGTTTGATCCCCACCGGTCTCCCGTTGCCACCTGCCCTCTGCCTTCAATGTCAACGTCCTCTGAGGGAGTGTCAGGGCGACGCTTCGGAGGCTGTCAAGGACGAATCTCGATCTCGTGCTGACGCAGATCCCGCCGACACTCAGGTCGCACGATACGCTGGGAATCCGTCCCATGCCCTGGAGTTCGAGCTCGGTCGGGACGTCGATGGCGACGCGCGGGAAGTCCCGCCGGTCGAACGACTCTCGCGGGGTTTCCTGCGATGCTGTTCTGCGAGCGATGCTCACGGCCACCGCCTCCTGCGGGACAGGGAATTCCGCGGACGTCGGCCACTGATTGCGGTTACTCTGTAGGTATCGGCTGGCGCGACGATAAGTTGATGTGCGAAGGCCTCGAGCTCGTGAAATGTGCAGACCAGGCTGGACTCTGGAGTTCTCCGAATCCGTGGGATCTCTTGATGGCGCAGCGTCGGCCGGTCTTTCCATCCATTGCCCGATTGCCCGCTCCTGTGTTCAGCTCCCGGTGAACAGCCAAGACCGGCCATAGGTGATCACCTGAAGAGCTCGACTCCGCGAAGGCCCACTTCGCTAGAGCACAGCGCTCGGCCCCACGATCACCATCGGGTTCGGAAGTTCAGATTGGATCGTCTCCAGCTTGCTTCCGAATACCAGGTCCTTCGCGACGCCGTGACCGTGTGCGCCGGCGACGACCAGCGCGTCGGGATGGACCGCGTAGAGGTTGTCCCTGAGATCGCCGTCGTCGAAGCAGAGCCACTCGATACGCCCCTCCGCGAGATCCTCGGCGAAGCCTTCGCGCTCGAATTGCTGCTCGTAGGTGCCCCGGCTTCCTTCGACCCGAGTGAAGATCGTGAGTCGAGCCTTCGAGCGACGACTGATCTTCTGGGCGCATCGGAGCGCGATCACTGCATTGGCGGAGCCACCGAAGAAGCAGACGATGCGATTCCACTGCTTGAACGAAGCCGCGGGGATCAACACCGGGAACGGTGCCCGTGTGACGATGGCCCTCACCCGGGAACCGATGTGACCGAGACCGATCTTCGTCGACAGGTCGCTGATCGACCGCGGGCAGCTCATGAACGCATAGTCAGAGCGCAGGTCAGGAAGCCCGGCGGTGAATAGCGTGGGTTCGAAGAAGCTGTGCCGGAGCTCGAGGTTCTCTACGATTTCCCGGGCGTGATCGTGGGCCGAGTCCGGCGCTCGCAAATACGAGCGGTCGAGGTCGACGGTGACCACCCCGCCCTCGAAGTACATCAGGAACTGCGACTCACGGGGCACGTAGATGTCGATCGGCATTCCCATCCGCTGACAGAAGAAGGCCGACTGCATCAGGGTCTCGCGGCCGAATGGGGTGTTTCTGAAGATGTGAAGCAGCTCGAAGGGCATCGGGTCTGTTGCCAGAGGTTGGAGTTAGTACAATCATAGCACGCCGTTCGGGTCACCGGATCTCGAAGGGCTGGACCCGCGAGCTGGGGTAGGGGGAGTTCATGTCCGGGCGGGATCACGTCGCATGAATCGAGGTGAAGCTGCACGCTTCCTCAGAGTGGCAGAAGGCACACTGGAACGCTGGGTGCGTCAGGGCCTGATTCGCTCGCACCATCGACATGGAGACGACTGGGATCGAGACGAACTGCTACGCTGGGCTCGCGATCGGGGAATGCAGGTCGACCCGCATGCGGCGCTTCAGCGGGGGAAGCAGGAAGCACCGCTACTGAGCGCGATCGAGCGGGGTGCTATCACGGTGGGCGTGGAGGCGAACTCGGCCAGGGGCGCCATCCAAATCGCGATCGAGTCGCTTTCGCAGCTCGACCGGCGGCTCCGCGCGCGGCTTCTCGACGCAGTGTTGGAGCGCGAGCGGATGGCCAGCACGGCCTTGGGAGAGGGCATCGCTGTCCCACATCCGCGCGAACCGCTGGGAGACGCCCTCGAGCAACCGCTCATCAGCCTTGTCTTGCTCGGCACCCCGTTGGACTGGGCGGCAGTCGACGGCGAACTGGTTCACACGGTTGCACTTCTCGCCTCTCCGACCGCGAGCGCGCATCTCGAGATCCTCTCGCAGATCGGCCGTGCCGTTCGTTCCGCGGAAGTCATGCGCCTTCTGCGGAGTTGTCCTGCGGAGTCGGCGTTGATCGATGGGCTGCGCGCGCTCATCGAGGAGAAGCGGGCGTGACTCGCGGGCGATCGGTGCCGCCGGGCGGGGTCGAGCGGCTGATGTCGACGAAGGCATGGCGACGCGCGGTTGGCTACCTGGGGCCCGAGGAGGAGCAATGGGGAGCGATTCTCGTGTTGGCGCTCGTCGTCGGACTGCTGGCGGGCGGTTCGGCGGTGGCGCTTCGAAGCACTGTGCACCTCGTGTTTCAGGGTCTGGAGACTCTGCGCGGTGGCTGGTGGGGGCCAGTCCTGCCGGCGATCGGAGCGGCGGCGGGAGTCGCGATCGTGTCGTGGATCTTTCGGGAAGCGCCGGGGCACGGCGTTCCGGAGGTGATTCGCGCGGTGTGCCGGGACGGCGGGCGGATGCGGCGGCGGTCCATGTTCTCGCGTTGGCTGGGGAGCCTGGTCAACGTGTCTTCCGGTGGCTCGGCGGGATTGGAGGGGCCGATCGTCTTCGGTAGCGCAGCGATCGGCTCATTTCTGGGATCAGTCTCTCGATTCGACGAGCGACGTCGCACGGTCTTGCTCGCCTGCGGCGCGGCGGGGGGCATCGCGGCCGTGTTCAACGCCCCGATGACGGGAATGATCTTCGCAATGGAGATCGTGCTGGCCGAGTGGAGCGCGTTCTCGATTCTACCGGTCGTCATGAGCGCCGTCGCCGCGACGGAGCTCTCACGGCTTTGGCTGGGTGACATCCAGCCTCTTTCGCACGCACCGTTTTCCATGGGCGTCGCAGATCTCCTCGCCTGTGGAGTCCTCGGTGTTCTCGCTGGACTCGTCTCCGTCGCGCTCGTTCGCGCGGTGGGCCTGGTCCATCGAGCCAAGCCGCGCTTTCGCGGCGGGCCTCTGGCAGCTCCGGTCTTGTGCGGTCTGCTGGTCGGCGTGATCGGGATGGCGTACCCCGGAGCGATCGGTGAAGGCTACGGTGTGGCGCGTGCCGCGATTCACTCGGAGCTCGGACCGGGCCTGATCCTCTGTCTGGGGCTCGCCGTGGCCAAGCTGGTGGCTACGGGACTGACGATCGGCTCTGGAGCGCCCGGTGGCCTTTTCGCGCCGTCCTTGGTGATCGGCTCGGTGGTGGGTGTCGGATTCGGGCGCGCATTGACCGCCATTCTTCCGGGAAACCTGGCGTTCGCCGTGGAGGGAAGCTTCGGCCTCGTGGGCATGAGCGGACTGGTGGCGGGGGTGATGCAGGCGCCGCTTACCGGCATCTTCCTGGTCATGGAGGTGACGGCGGGATACGACGTGGTCCTTCCGCTGATGATTGTTTCGGCGCTATCCCTGGTCGTCGTGCGACGTTTCGAGCGGTACTCGTTGTACACCGTGGAGCTCGCAGAGACAGGAGATCTGCTGCGGCCCGGTACGGACCGGCGGATCCTCGCCGACGTCAGGGTGAGCGAGACCTTGGATGCCGATGCGACGCCGGTACCGGACGACATGACCCTGGCGGACTTCACCGAGGTCATGAAGACCTCGCGACGGAACCACTTCCCGGTCCTTCGCGCCGAAACCCGGGAGTTCGCCGGGATCCTCGAGCTGGTGCACGTTCGCGCGCTTCTGCTCGATCCAGCGCTGGCGCGGGTGACGTTGGTCGGTACCGTGATGGATCCGGATGTGCCGAGGATTCCACTCGATGCGTCGCTCGCGGACGCCATGGACGTGTTCGAGAGGGCCGGCGCCTGGGTCTTACCGGTCGTCGACGGCAAGCGCTTCGCGGGGCTACTGAGCAAGTCGAGCCTCTTCGATCTCTATCGGCGCGAGCTCGTCGCGCAGCAGCAGTCCAGTTGACCGAGTCGAGGATGATCGCAGATCATCAAAAAGAGGAGCTGCCGGTCCTCAGAGTGCGCGACCTCGCAGTCGCGCCGGGAGGCGCGCCGGTGCTGCGAGGAATCCGCATCACGTTGCAGCGAGGAGCGCTGCTGGCGATCGTCGGCCCTTCGGGGTGTGGCAAGACGTCGCTCCTCCGGGCCATTGCGGGTCTGGATGATGCGGCGGGTGGGGAAGTCCGCCTCCACGACCGATCGCCGGACGAGATCGGTTGGCCGGCCTACCGGCGCTCGGTTGCGCTCGTGCAGCAGCAGCCGGTGATGCTCGAGGATACGGTGCAGGGGAACCTGGCTCGCCCCCTGCGGCATCGCAGTGTATCACGGCCCTTCGATCGCGAGCTGGCCGTCGAGATCCTGAAGACGCTGGGATTGACCGAGCGGAGTCTCGGGCAGCAGGCCAGGACGCTGTCCGTCGGGGAGCAGCAGCGCGTTGCCTTGTTGCGGGCAATTCTCATCGAGCCCGAGGTTCTGCTTCTGGACGAGCCGACTAGCGCTCTCGACGAGGAATCACAGGCGATCATCGAGCAGGTGCTGCGGCTCCAGGTTCGACGACACGGGCGATCGGCCCTCATCGTCACCCACGACCGAAGACAGGCCGATCGGCTGTGCGATGCGCAGCTGGATCTTCAGCCACACCTGGTTCGCGGCGCGCGGGGCGGGGGAGTTGACGATGCCTGATTCCCTCCCCTCCGGTGCGATTCCGCTCTCCGTCTTCGATCTGTCCATCGCCGCGGGGCTGGTCCTGGTGGCGGGGGCGATCAGTCTGCTCTTCCGCCTCGGATTGGAGCGACGACTGGCTCTCGCGTCACTGCGCACCGTCGCGCAGCTTCTCCTGGTGGGGTACGTGCTCCAATGGGTCTTCGACCCGGCGCACGTTCTCTTGATCATCCCCATCGTGGTGGTGATGGTCGCGGTGGCCAGCAGATCCGCGGTGGTGCGGACCAGCAGATCATTCGCAGGGGTGGCGTGGCGCGCGTTTGGCACGCTCGTGCTGACCAGCCTGATCACGACGGTGATCGTGACGGGTATCGTCATCGGCGCCGAGCCCTGGTACGGACCGCAGTATCTGATTCCCCTGCTCGGCATGGTGCTGGGCAACAGCCTGAACGGCATCTCACTCTGCCTGGACAGCCTTCTCGAGTATCTCTCGGAGAGGCGGGCCGAGATCGAGATGCACCTGTCGCTCGGCGCGTCGCGATGGGAGGCGGCTCGCGACGCACTTCGAGATGCGGTTCGACGCGGCATGATTCCCATCATCAATTCGATGATGGTGGTCGGCATCGTTGCGCTGCCGGGCATGATGACCGGTCAGATCCTGCAGGGTGCCGATCCGCTGGATGCGGTCAAATATCAGATCGTCGTGATGTTCATGCTGGCCGGGGCGACTTCTGCGGGGTGCATCGGCATCGCCCTGCTCACCTATCGGCGGCTCTTCACGGATCGACACCAGCTCAACTTCTCGGCGATCGTAAAGCGAAGCATGTGACGTTCGCCGGTCCGTCCGCGAGTCTTCGAGTGCGTGATCGCGGCGGAATTTCCCGCAGAAAGTGCTTGACCCCCCTCATTCGTGGGGGGTAGGATCGTCTTCACGCGGGCAGGTCGCTGCGCCCGTAGTGCCGGTCGCAAGACTCGGCCTCGCAACAACTCGCTGCCTCTTTCTGCGAAGAGCGCATGCGACGGGGAGGCCGGAGCGCGCGAGGCGGCCCAAAACCAGAAGAGACAGCGACGTCGCCCGGTGCGACCATCCGCGCCGGGCGTCTCGCGTGGGGCCGTGGATGCCGCCGGTTCGGGAGCGCGCCCTCGGCCACCTACCTCGTGTGCGTTGCCACGAGTTTCGGCGTCAACCTTGCCCATCCCAGCAGTAGGTGCAGACGCTGTCCTTCGGCATGTCGAGAGCTTCGATCATGTCGGGAAGGGTCTGATACTGGAGGGTCGTGAGGTTGAGGCGGTTGCGGACGCGTTCCACCATGGTCCGGTATTTCTCCGACCTGTGGTCGGAGTACTCCTCCAGGGGAACCTCCTCCTGGTGGCCGACCAATTCGCTGATCGCCCGACGGCCCGCCAGATCGAGCTCCGATCGGGATCTCGAGAAGTTGAGGAACCTGCATCCGTAGACCAGCGGCGGGCACGCGGGACGCATGTGGACTTCCTTCGCACCGCAATCGAACAGGCGCTGAATCGTATCCGCCAACTGGGTGCCGCGAACGATGGAATCTTCGCAGAAGAGCAGCCGCTTGCCCTGAATCAGCTCTCGGATCGGGATCAGCTTCATGCGGGCGACCAGGTCCCGAACCTCCTGGTTCTGTGGCATGAAGCTCCGCGGCCAGGTGGGTGTGTACTTGACGAAGGGTCGGAGGTAGGGGACGCGGCATTGATTGGCGTACCCGATGGCATGGGCCGTGCCCGAATCGGGGATGCCGGCCACACAGTCGACTTCCACGTCGTCGTTCCTGGCCAGAGCCGCGCCGCAGCGATTGCGGACTTCCTCTACGTTGCGACCCTCGTAGGTCGAAGACGGGTATCCGAAGTAGATCCACAGAAAGGAGCAGATACGCAGCTCATCGCCGGGCGGGGCCATGAGCTCGATTCCGTCGGGGGTGATCAGCACGATCTCGCCGGGCCCGAGCTCGAACTTGGACCGGTAGCCCAGGTTCGGCAGCGCGCTCGTCTCGAGCGTCACGCAGTAGGAGCCGTCCTTCTCGCCGACGATCAGCGGTGTCCGGCCCCGACGGTCCCTGCCGGCATAGATCCCGTCCTTGGTCAAGAGAAGGATCGAACAGGAGCCATCGACCAGCTCCTGAGCGCGGCGGATTCCCTCGACGATGGTCTCGCCGGTGTTGATGATCGATGCGATCACCTCGGTGGGATTGAATCCCTCTCCCGTCGTCTCCGCGAAGTGGGTGGTGCGCTTCTCGAAGGCCGTCTCGACGATTTCGGTGATGTTGTTGATCCGGCCCACCGTGACGATGGCGTAGTCGCCGAGGTGTGACCCGATGATGAGCGGCTGGTCCTCGGTGTCGCTGATGCACCCGATTCCCAGGTGGCCCGCCATCTTGCCGATGTCATCATCGAACTTGGACCGGAACTGGGCATTCTCGATGTTGTGGATGGAGCGGTGGAAGCCCTGCGAACTGCGGACCGCCAACCCCCCGCGCCGGGTTCCCAGATGGGAGTGGAAGTCGGTTCCGTAGAAGAGATCGAGGACACAGTCCCCTCTGGAGACGACGCCGAATACACCCCCCATCGCAGACCCTTTCCTTGTTGAGTTACACCGCCTTCGCTGCCCTGCCAGACTGTTCCCGCTGGGTCGGCGCCTATTAAAGGAGAAAGTCGCAGGGAATTCAATGACCCTTGGCAGCCAATGGCAATTGCAGCCGGGCCCCACCGGGGATCGAGAAACACCGTTCGCCTCCGTCCCCACGGGACCCGGCCGAGCGCCGCCGATCGGAGCAAAACACCTTTCTAGAATCGCCGATTGGCTCGATCGCCGCGGGTTTGTCAGCGCTCCTGCGCTCTCTCGATGGCGCTCTTCAGAATCTTGACCGAGTCGATGGGGTCCACGCTGTGGACCTCCAGAACCACCGGGCCGTCGAATCCGGCGGTGCGCAGCATCTCGAGCACCCCGTCCACGTCGATCATCCCGGTTCCCAGTCCCTGGTGGTCGTCCATCACGGTCACCCGCTTGTCGAACGACTGACGGGTGACGTCGTGCATGTGAACCTGGCCCAGGCGGGTGCCGTAGGTCTTCACGAACTGACCGATGTCCTCTCCTCGGAGCTTCACGTGTCCGACGTCCATGCACACCTTGGTGCCGAACTTCTCCACCAACGGGAAGATCGCCTCGAACCCGATGTACTCGAGGTTCTCGATGCAGAGCCTCTCCGGAGGGATGAACTCCACGATCTCTCCCAGGCTCTCCGCGGCGTAGGAGAGATACGCCTCGACCACCTGGCCATCTCGCAGCCCAACGCTCATCAGATCCTCGAGCAGGCCGGAGATGTGGAGGACATAGGTGATCGGATCGAGGGGCGAGCACTGGTCGGCGATGTCTCTCAAAACCGCGACCGAAGCCCGTCGAATCGCGTCGATGCTGGTGGTGAAGTTGACTCCTCCCATGAACGGCAGGTGTACCGAGAAGGTCACCCCGTCCCTCGCGTGCAGCTCGCGCAGGCCCGTCGCCGCCTCCTCCCGAAACTTCTCCCGAAAGGGGCCGGGCAGCACGGCGACCGCCTCTCCGCTGATCTCGATGTGATTCGCTCCAGCATCCACGAGCCTCCTCGCCTCGCCGGCAAACGAGTGCTTGCCGTCGGTGCAGAGGAATGCCCGCGCGATCCTCTTCGGCTCGATCATGGTGCCGATTCTCATTGCGACTCCGCCTTGGGTGGTTTCCGGACCGTATCCCTCGCCGCGTCCTCTTCGCGTCAGGAGGGCAGGTCGACGTAGGTACCCTGGATGCAGTTGATGCCATCGGGCTCCTCGCCGTAGTAGCAGACGAAGAGGCGATTCGGCGCGTATTCGATCGTGGTGGGGTAGCCGAGATCCCAGTTTCGCATGTCGCCGCGGACGACGATTTCGGCATCGGTACGCCAGCTGCGCCCGCCATCCTCGGAGAGACAGGCCCGGATGCCGAAGGGCTCCCTGCGTCGGCCGTAGGTGCACAGCAGACGTCCGTCGCGGAGCACCAGGAGGTGACCGGGGAGTCCGTCCAGGGGAGTCCGCTCCGGGGCGCTCCAGCTCCGCCCGCCGTCGAGGGACCAGCAGCAGTGCAGGTTGACGCGCTGGTCACAGCGAAGCACGCAGCAGAGCTCGCCGGGCGCCACCTCGGCGATGTGCGGCTCGGCAAAGCTGCGGTCCGGGTCGTCGACGATCGGAGCCGGCGGCTCCCAGGTCCGACATCCATCTCCCGAGAACAGGACGTAGGTGTACCGGTTCGCGGGCCAGTGGTGTTCGGTGACCGCGTAGGCCACGCGCCCGTCGGAGAACTCGGTGACGGGGGTGCGCGTGTACCCGTCCCGATAGGGCCCGGTATCGAGCTTGACGGTGCGCTCGAAGCTGCGGCCCCGGTCGCTGCTCAGGTGGGCGTAGAGACCGTGATAGCCCCGCGCCCAGGTGAACCGGGAGCGGTCCCAATCGTCGTCGCCGAAGTCCTCGGTCCAGTATCGATCTGGCAGGCAGAGCGAGATGGGCTCGCCGGCCGCGCGCCGTTTCTTGGCCAGACCCAGGGGATACCAGCCGAAGCGGAACTGGGTGAGGACGACGGTTCCCGAGCTGAGCTGGGCGATGCCGGGGCATTCGGTGCCGGACCAGTCGAAGTCCGGGGCGAAGCTGGGAGCGCCCCAGGTCGCCCCCTGGTCGGACGATCGAGCCAGGAGAGAGCGAAACAGGGGGTCGGTCGGCGGGTGCATGCTGGGCACGCTCCGGCGGGAGTGATTGAAGGCGGCAAGCCACTCTCCATCGTCCAGTACGGTGATGGAGGGATGGGAGTGGTAGGCGAAGTCGTCCTTGCACACGATCACGGTTTCACCAACGCGGTGGTCTGCCATCAACCGAGCTCCCTTCGAAGGTGGTGTAGCACCGAGTCACCGGTCCCTTCGACCCTCCTCACCTACCCCACCACCGGGCGCAGGCCGTCGTAGAGAAGCTTCAGTCCCACCACGGCGAGCATCAGATAGACCGATTGGTAGAAGAGCTTCTCGTCGACGCGCCGGTGGAGCCAGATTCCCAGCCACATTCCCAGGGGAGCGAGGGGCAGCAGGGAGAGGGAGGTGAGAAGGTTCTCGCTGCTGAACTGGCCGAGGAGGGAGTAGGGGATGAGCTTCAGGTAGTTCACGAACGCGAAGTAGATCACCGTGGTCCCCACGAAGAGCGTCTTGTCCATGTGCTGGGGGAGCAGGTAGACGCTCAGGGGAGGGCCTCCGGCGTGGGCGACGAAGCTGGTGAAGCCCGACACGGTGGCCCAGAGACTCCCGGCTCGCCTTCTGGGCGCGGTGGGACGGGCGGACGTCTGTCTCGCGAGCCAGTATCGCAGCACGAAGGCCAACGCCAGCACTCCGATCAGCAGGCGGATCAGGTGCTCGTCGAGGAAGCGGAAGGTCACCGCGCCCAGCAGGATTCCGACCACCGATCCGGGCACCAGAATCCGCATGTTGGCCGGGTCCCAGCTCCTCCGGTAGGCGATCACGCCCACGATGTCCATCGCGCACAGAATCGGGAGCAAGATGGCGGCGGCGCGCGTCGGCGTGGTGACCAGGGCCACCATGGGAGTGCCGATCAGCCCGAGTCCACCACCGAAGCCGCCCTTGGAGATCCCGACCAGAAGGATCGCGGGAATTGCAACGGCGTAGAACAGCGGATCGGAAATCAGCAAGCAGCGGCCCCCGTGGCAGGTGAGGGGATGATAGGCAAATCCGCGAGGTCGTCGGGTCGGGGCCGCAGGCCTGGCGGAGGCTGCGCGGTCTCGGTCTGCTAATGGTCGTGGAGAGCGGGTCAGGTTCCCAGAGAGGGTGACTCCCCGTGCGGCCCGGTCGGCGCATCGCCTTCTTCGTCGGCAGCCGACGGCGAGGGCGCCGGATCGTAGCGCCGGAAGAAGACCGGCGCCGTGCTGTCCTCCCGGGGCCGGCGCTTGTCTCGCACCTTGAATGCCGCGTAGGAGAAGACCGCCAGGATCACGGTGGCCAGGGTCGCCACGACGATCACCGTCGAGAGATAGGGCACCAGGTCCATTCGTCAGATCCTTCCGATTCGCTGGAGCTTTCCCCACTCCATGCGCAGGCGTAGCACTTCTTCGATGGTCGCGAAGACCTTCGAGACGTCGATGGTGAGTGCGAAGAAGAGCCGGTAGAAGATGGCGTAGGGGACCAGTGACATGCGCTCTTCCTCGGCCGCGACGCAGAAGAGAGCCGCAGCGAGATCGAGAACCGTGAGCTGAGCGAACCAGAAGAGCAGGGGAAGCGCGGACTCGTAGTTGTACGCCATGAAGATGAAGAGCACATGGGCGAAGACGTTCATCATCGGCCAGGCGATGCCCTCGAAGATCATGTACCAGAGCGTCACCATCGTCGCGATTCCCCGGCGAGGATCGACCAGTGCCCAGCTGTGCTTGCGCATCGCCTGAAGGATTCCGCGGGTCCAGCGGTAGCGCTGCTTGAGGAGATCCAGAAGCTGCTCCGGCGCTTCCGTGTAGGCGATCGCTCTCGGTTCGTACACGACCTGCCAGCGCTGGATGAGGAGCTTCATGGTGAGGTCGCAGTCCTCGGCGAAGGTGTCGCTGTCGTAGCCCCCGACGCTCTCGAGGGCACGCTTGCGGAAGATCCCGATCGGTCCCGGGACGATGTTCACGGCGCGAAAGAAGCCCTGAGCCTTGCGGACCATGTTGAGCCCCTCGACGTACTCGAGCGCCTGCAGACGCGCCAGCAGATTGGTGCGGTTCATCACCTTGACGTTCCCGGCGACCGCAGCCACCGACGGGTTGTCGAAGTGTCGGACCGCCGTCCAGAGCGTGTCGCGACCCAGGGTCGGGTCCCCGTCCATGCAGAGGACGAACTCCCCGCGGGCCTCGGCGATCCCGGTGTTGAGAGCGGAGGACTTCCCGCCGTTCGCCTTCCGGATCACGCGGACCGTGACGCGACCGTGCTCCCCTTCGAAGGTGCACGCTCGTGCGTAGGTATCGTCGGTGGATCCGTCGTCGATCACCAGGATCTCGAACCGCGGGTAGTCGAGGCCGAACAGGGAGCGGATCGCCCCCTGGATCACGGCTCCTTCGTTGTAGGCGGGAACCAGGATCGAGATGAAGGGCCGGTGCCCCGTCGTGTGGGCCTCCCCCTCCAGGTGGGCGAGGTAGGAGAACCAGAGCAGACAGAAGTAGCGCAGGATCAAGAGGAAGAGAAAGCCGAGGAGCCCGACCAGGGCACCCCGGACGAAGCCGGGCGGAAGATCGATCCGGAGCTCGAGGAGAAGGCCGAAGAGGAGCACTGAGAAGACGACGAGGCCCCCGATCACGAGGAGGACGGTGGCGAAGTACAGCGGCCGACCACAGCGCATTCAGGTCTCCCGGTGGCGGGTCACGGGTGCGCTCCCACGGGCCAGGGCTCCAGGCCGTCGAATAGAGTCTTCCAGTCTTCGGGATCACCGGCCTGGCCGGCGGTGACGCAGATCTGTCGGAGTCCGGAGGGCGCCAGCTCCTGACGCGCGAAGGCCTCCTCGAGCCGGCGGAAGACCGGCTTCGCCGCCGTGGGCGGTGCGAGGAGGAGAAACAGGAGGGCCCGCTGTTCTCCGAGCGGGAAGATCGCGTCGTCGGTACGCAGGGTCTCGTCAGCAGCCGCGATCAGGCGGTCGTGGAGCTCGGGGTTCGAGGCCTCGATGGCCAGGACCGAGGACTCGATCTGGTAGCGTTGACCGAACTGCCGCGCCCGCGCCAGGCGCTCCGCGAAGCCGGACTCCTCGAGGATTCGCGGTTCCTCTCCAGCCAGCAGGAGCTGCGCCGCGTTCTCCGCATCCGGCGGGCGAGTCGCCTGCTCCGGGAGTGAGAGAAGCGTCTCGACCTTCCGCTCCAGCTCCACGGGATTGAGCGGCTTCATCATGACGTCGCTGGCGCCGAGAATCAGCGCGCGCACACGGTCGGCGGCCCGGCTCACCTGCCCCGACGTCACGAGGATCGGAATCGTGGAGCCGGAGGCCTGGAGGGAGCGGAGCACCTCCCACCCCGAGATCCTGGGCATGACGAGATCCAGCAGGATCAGATCGGGGCGCTCCGAGAGGATCGCGGTCATGGCGTCGAATCCGTTCTCGGCAAAGACCACGTCGTAGCGCTTCTCGAGAAAGTCTCCGAGTCGGGCCCGCTCCATGGCGGTGTCCTCGACGACCAGCACCTTGCGGCGGTCCTTCTCCTGCTCCGTACTCGCCTTGCGCCGGTCGCCAACGCGACGATCGCCGGAGCGACGGTCCACGGGAACTCCATCTCCTCGGATCCCGCCCGGGCCGATGTCGAAGGAGACGGCGCCGGTCACGGGCGACCCCGCCCGGCTCTTCTCGACGGTGAGCCAACGTTGCCCGTCGGGAGATCGCTCGAGACGGATCAGACTGCCGCAGAGGTCCTTGAGCGCCCGATGTAGCGGGGAATCGTCGAGCTGTTCCGTCTCGACCGTTACCACCGGGATTCCCTCGGCTTCCGTGGCGACCGCGAAAAGGTCATTGAGGAGCTTGCGAAGCAGCGCTTCGTCGAGGATCTCGTGGGTGAGAAGCGAGACGGATTCCACGATCAGAAGCGCGGGCGCAGCCACCTCCTTGCGGATCGCCGTCAGCAGCGCGCCCCCGCCGTGGATCCGCACCGCCGTTGCGACTCGCGGGTCCAGCTCGAGTAGCACCAGCCTTCCGTCGGACACCGCCTCGTCGAGCGGTAGATCGAGGCTCGCCGCCTGGCGGAGCAGCAGCGGTGGTGGCTCCGCGCTGATGATGACGGCGCACTCGTTCCGCTCCGCCGCCGCCGCCGCGAGCTGGAGCGAGAGCACCGTGCGTCCGCAGCCTGAGGGACCGGTCACGACGAGGGGAAGCCCTTCCGGGAGCCCGCCGAGGACGCGATCGATCAGCTCGACTCCGCTCGGCTTCACGCAGATGCTCCTCCCGAGGATGCTTTCCTCACGCCCGAGGAGCCGAGAGGCGAACGAAAGCATTCGTTACGACTATCGGCGCGATCGGGAAGCGGGTTTACCTTCGTCGGACCTCACTCGCCTCGTGGAGCCAGCTGACAGCAGATGCCCGTAGCCCGGATAATTCACGAAGCCTGAACGAACGAAGACCCAAGATGTGGTAGAAA
>CAZTOU010000079.1:9770-19796 GCA_964615365.1 uncultured Spirochaetales bacterium | reverse complement strand
TTGCGTTCTTGCGTTTCCGGAATACCGGAAACGCAAGAACGCAAGGAACGTCCCCACTACGCCAGGAGCTCGAGGTTGCGCTGCTCGACGATCTGCGCCAGGGCTTCGCAGAGGGCGGGGCTCGGATCCTCGAAGCGGATGCCCATACCGATGGGTGCGTTGGGGCGCAACAGGTTTCCCGTCACGTTCGTGTGTAGAACCTTCCCGGGCAGCGACCTGGGTCCCTTGGGAAGCTGAAGCTCGACCTCGATCCTGGTGCCGACGATCGAGGGGCGCGGAGTTTCGAGGAACGCGCCGCGTTCGGAGAGGTTGTAGACCTGGGCTTCCTTGCGTCGCCCGGCGACGTGGATGCTCGCTCGCAACGCCAGCGGGGCACGCAGCTCGCTGCGGGCAGGCCCATCCCCGCGGGCGCGGAGAAACGCCCGATTCACCTGGAAGCGCAGGGTGCGATCGTCGAAGGGATTCCAGAGGGCGAGGGTGAAGCCCTCGTCGCGGAGCCGGTCCCGGATCGCGGGCACCGGCGCGTCTCCCACCGCCAGCCCGGTCAGCTCGCCGGAGGCGAGGTGTGGGCCGAGGGAAGAGGCGAAGGCCCAGAGGCTCTCCCACGGCAGGCTGGTGCTGAGGAGCGCCGGGGTCTTCGATCAGCAGAATCTCGCTCTGTCTCCCCACGGGAACCTCCGCGAATCTCTCCTTGAGAGAATCTCTCCTTAAGAGAGTGCCGCGAAGCGCTCGTAGGGTGTCGGGATAGTGGGGTCGAATCGCTCGATCTTGCGGGACAGTCGCCGCAGCTCGCGGCGTGAGAGCGAGAGTCCACAGCTGTGCAGGTAGGACTCCAAGGGCCCGTTACAGAAGGCGATCGCTCCCTCCTGGGTGAGGTGCTCCGGGTCGAGGCTGCACTCGTGAAGCTCCATCCAGAGGCCGAAGCGGGAGACCGCGATACGCAGCGCGACGGACAGCTCGACGTGCAGATGGTCGAATCGACGTCTCCCCAGATGTCTGTCCGCGACCGCGGCTCGCCGTCTGCGCCGCATCCGCCCGCTGCGCTGGCTCCGTAGTTTTCTCCCCACGCGGGTGAGTGGGAGCTGGCGGAGGCCCGTGTCGCGGGGCAATCGCTAGAGTGAGGCGCCAGGGGATGGAGAAGGGATGCTTCCGGGTCGTCGTCTCGGGCTCTGGCTACTCGCCGTCGCGGTCGCATGCTCCGCTGGCGCCCCGGCGTTTCTCTCTCCGGAGGCCCTTCGGCCCCTGCAAGGCCGGGTCGAGCGGACGCGGGGTCTCCAGTTTGACCAGCCCATCCAGGCGCGACTGGTCTCCCGTGAGAAGATCGAGGCGCTTCTCACCGAGACGATCGGAAGGGTCTACTCGCCGGAGGTCTGCCGGGTGGACGGCGAGGTGAAGAAGACCCTGGGTCTGCTGCCTCCCGACGCGGACCTCTGGAAGGCGCTGCTGGAGTTCCACTCCGAGGCGGTGGTCGGCTTCTACGCTCCCCTCGGCGACGAGCTCTACGTGATCGCGGAGGCGGACAAGAGGAAACGCGAAGCTCCGCTCGAGGGGAATGTCGAGGAGGTGCTGGTGCACGAGCTGGTGCACGCGCTGCAGGCCATCCACACCGATCTGATCGACGTGACCCTCGGACTCCTCGAGCACGACGACCTGGCCTTCGCGATCGGAGCGCTGCTCGAGGGGGAAGCCACCTGGGCGGGATTCCGAGACGAGGCGCTGACCTATGGGCTCCCCATGCCCCGTCCCGAGCGGATCACCGCGGAGTTCGAGGCCGGCTGGGTCGGGGAGGAGCACACCGAGGTGCCTCGTTTGGTGCGAGAGGGCCTCGTCCTCCAGTACCCCGCCGGCTACGCGCTGGTGACGCAGATCCTCGAGGCCGGAGGTCTTGCCGCACTCGACGCAGCGCTCCTGGATCCACCGCTCACCAGCGAGGAGATCCTGCACCCGGAGCAATACCTCGATCCCTCTCGCCGTCCGCCGCTTCGGCTCCTGCAGCTCGACGCCGAGAGGATCGCGCCCTCGCCGGAGTGCCGTGAGATGGGCCGCAACACCCTCGGCGAGTTCGGCCTGCGGATCTGGGCACAGGAGCGGGGCATGGGAAGGGCCGAGGCCGCTGGAGCGGCAGAGGGCTGGGAGGCCGACCGGGCGGTCGTCTTCGATTGCCCGACGCGCCGGGCCTTCGCCTGGCTGTTGCAGTTCGAGTCCGAGGGGAGGGCCCGTGAGTTTGCGGAGACCGCGAGGCGACTGGCGAGGCCGTCGACCCGGGTCGACGACCTCGGAGACCGGGTGCTGCTCTGGACGAATCTCTCCAGGGGCGGACGTGACGTCGCCCTGGTCGAGACGGAGAGCCGCGGCTACCGGGATCTCTCCGAGTATCTGCGCGACCACCCGGAGATCCTCGAGCGGACCCGCGCACTTCGCGACGGCGACTCAGCCGATCGCGGCAAGGAGGCTGGCCACCACCCCGGCGAGCCCCGCGGCGGCGAGGGCGAGCGGGATCTGTGACTTCACGTGGTCCATCAGGTCGCAGCCCGTGAACATGCTGGAGAGAATCGTGGTGTCCGAGATCGGTGAGCACTGATCGCCGAAGACGGCACCACCGAGCACCGCGCCGAAGCAGAGCTGCACGTAGAGCGGATCCGGATCGATGGCATAGGCCAGGGGCATCGCCACCGGGAAGACCACGGCGTAGGTGCCCCACGAGGTCCCGGTGGAGAACGCGATCCCCATGCAGAGTCCCATCAGGATCGCCGGAAGTCCGATCCTCGGCAGGGCCTCGCCCATGACCTGGACGACCCAGGTTGCGGTTCCGAGCTCCCGCGACACGGTGCCGAGCGTCACGGCCAGACCGAGGACGATGGCGCCGATGGTCATGTTGCGGCACCCGGCGAGGAAACCGTCGAGGATGACGCCGAGAGACATGCCGCGAGCCTTCGCCAGGACCATCGCCGACAGCACGCAGAGCAGGAAGGCCTCGTTCACAAAGCTCACGTCGAAGAGCAGGAAGGGCAGGATCGCCACACCGAGCAGGACGCCGATGGGAACCGCGAAATCCGCCAGGCTCGGCCGGTAGCCCTCGGCAGCGATCTCCTCGGAGTCTTCGGGGGAGAGGAGCGGCTGCGCCCCGGGCGCATCGAGGGCGCCGCTCTCCCTCGCCCGCCTTCGGGCCCGCGCCATGGTGCCCCCCACCCAGGGGAGCAGGTCCAGGGAGAAGAGGAGGGTCGCCGTCACCGCGAAGAGCGCGTAGAAGTTGAAGGGGATCGAGCTCAGGAAGAATCGGTAGCTGGTGGCCTCGTCGGGAAGCAGCGGAATCGTGCCGACGACCAGTGTCGCGACGTAGACGGGCCAGGCGTTGAAGGGGAGGATGGTGGCGACCGGTGAGGCGGTGGAGTCCACCACGTAGGAGAGCTCTTCGTGGCTGATGCGGTGCCGGTCGGCGACCGGCTTCACGGTGGTGCCGGCCAGCACTGTGCTCACCGTCCCCCCCTGGTGGAAGAGGATTCCGACCAGCCAGCCAAAGCCGAGGCTCGAGCGGGGACCGCGGGCCATGCGATTGCCCACCGTTTCGGCGAAGTGGCGAGCCCCGCCGGTCTTTCCCCAGATCCCGATCAGGCCGCCGAGGCACCACAGGTAGATGAGCAGGATCTGGGCGTAGCTCTTGGAGCCGATGGCGGGGAACAGGAAGCGGGTGATCGGGTTGGCGTCCGTGGGGCTGCTCCCCTGGATCAGGAGGACCGCGCTCCCCGTCAGAACTCCCGCGAACAGCGCGACCAGCACCTGCCGGGTGGCGAAGGCGAGAACGATCGTCACCAGGGCGGGCAGCAGCGACAGCCAGGTCGGATCGGGCCCCTCCATCGGGCGGGAGGGTAACCGAACCGCCCCGGGAGCGTGACCGGTTAGAGGAGCGGCGCCCGAATCCCTACTCTACCCGACTCATGGAATCGCTCCTCTGCATCCGCCACGCCCAGTCCACCATGAATGCAGAAGGGCTCTGGCAGGGCCAGGCGGACCCCGCCCTCACCGAGGAGGGCAGGGCGCAGGCTCGCGCCCTCGCAGAGCGGCTCGCCGAGGCAAAGCCGTCGGTGTTGGCGAGCAGCAATCTTCGGCGCGCGCGCGAGACGGCCGAGATTGCCGCACAGCGCCTCGGGATTGCCGCCCATCTGGAGCCCGGGCTCCGGGAGCTCGACGTGGGCCAGTGGAGCGGCCTCGCACGCGACGAGATCGCGCGGCGCTGGCCGGAGGATTTCGAGCGCTTCCGCGCGGGCGACATGGATCTGCGGGCCGGGGGTGGCGAGACGCGCCGAGAGCTCCGGGAGCGGGTGCTGGAGGCGATCCGCTCCCTCTCGAAGAGATACCGGGGTGAGCGGATCGCCGTGGTGACCCACCTGGGCGTGCTCCGGGTCTTGTCACCGGGGATCCGGATCTTGAACGGGGAGTTCTTCCGGCTCGACCTGGCGACGCTCACCGGGGCGTCTGCCGACGCGCCAAGGGATGGAGGCACAGCACCGTGAACGCCGGCTTCGTCGCTTCGTTTCTCGGACTGACCGCGCTGTGGATGACGGCGGTCGCACTCGGAACCGGCGCGCTGGCGTCCTTCCTGGTCGCGCCGATCGCGTTCGGGCTCGCGGCGCTGGCACTGGGTCTCCGTCGGGGGATCACGCGGACTACCTCGCGCTGGGTCACAGGCGCGGGTCTCCTCACCCTCCTGGCCGGCCTCGCGCTGGCGGTCGCCGGCTCCTTTGGCGGGGGTCTCGCCACCGCGGTGCTCGGAGCGGGAGTGATCTTCACCGGAAGCCAGCTGGCGCTCCAGTTCGATCCTCCACCGAGCGGGCAGAGGCTTCCCTCGAAGAGCTCCGTGGGACTGAACGGCGCGGTCGCCCTCGACGAGACCCTCAAGCTGGCCTGGCAGCTGGGAGCTCTGGTGCAGCCGCGTCGGTCCGTCGGTGACATCGCGCAGGATCTCCAGGCGGCGGCGGCGCGACACGTGGAGCAGGGCTGGATCGAGGAGCCCCATCGCGCTCATCCCACTCCGCCGGCCCTCGAGAAGCCGATCCTCACCGGAACGCGGGTCACCGGGGTGGGGCAGGTGGAGCATCTCCGCTTCGAGAGCGAGTACCAGCCCAACGATCCCGAGATCCGCGAGAGCTACCTGGCGCAGCAGCGAAACCGCACCGCCCACGCCTACCTCTGGCGAGACCCGTCGGAACCGCGCCCGACCCTGCTCTGCATCCACGGCTACGGTATGGGCCGCATCGCTCTGGATGCGCGAGCCTGGGACGTGGAATGGCTTCACCGGCGCCTCGGCCTCGACCTGGCGGTGCTGGTGCTTCCGCTCCATGGGCCGCGGGCGATCCTGCGGCGATCCGGGGCGGGCTTTCTCGACCGCCATCCCCTCTGGACCAACGCGGCGTTCGGCCAGGCGGTCTGGGAGCTGCGGCGGCTGGCGGGCTGGCTGCGCAGCCAGGGAGCCCCGCTGCTCGGGGTGTACGGCATGAGCCTCGGCGGCTACACCGCCGCGCTGTTCGCCTCCATCGAACCGCGGCTCGGCTGCGCCATCGCCACCGTCCCGGTGGTCTCGCTGACCCGCATGATGCGCAGGGATCTCCCCGAGGAGAAGCGCCTGGCCCAGGAGGCCCTGGGTCTCACCGAGGAGGTCCTGGAGCAGGCCTGGTCTCCCCACGCGCCGCTCGGCCACATGCCCAAGGTGCCTAAGCAGGGGCGCCTGATCATCGCCGGTCTCGCCGATCGGATCTGTCCCCCCGACCAGGCCCAGGCGCTCTTCGAGCACTGGGAGCGGCCCGCCATGCACTGGTTCCCGGGCACCCACACGGTACCGATCGGGCGCCGCACCACCCGCGCGCGGATCGAGCAGCATCTGCGCGATACGCTGCTGGCCGAGCCCGCGCCGAGCCCGCTGCCCCTTACCCGCTTCCGCCAGAGCTAGCCATTCAGGGCGGGGCGCTGGTTCTTCCCGTTCAGGTCGCGGATTGCCAGGCGGGGCCGCGCTCCGTACCGATCAGCACGCGCAGACCCTCGAGGAGAATCCAGACGTCGCAGACGAGCACCAGACTCCCGATCACCGCCAGCAGCCACTGCTCGCCGAAATTGACGTAGTAGCCGTACACCTCGCCGAGCATGGCGGTGATCGTCGCCGCAGCCACCAGGAGCATCGGGACGAGGGTGAAGACGACGGGCCTGCCGTTTCGCTTGAGCCAGATCGAGACGACCAGCAGCGTCACTCCGGCGACCAGTTGGTTGGTGGTGCCGAAGAGGGGCCACAGCGCGAGCCCCCCCTTGCCCCCCGCCTGGGTCAGCGCCAGCAGGAGCGCGGCGCCGATGCCGAGGGCGCCCGCAGCGTAGCGGTTGGTGAGGGGCCGGACACCGTAGGTCGCCGCCAGTTCGCCGATCACCAATCGCTGGATGCGCGCGCCGGTGTCGAGGGAGGTGGCCGCGAAGGCGATCACCATCACCGCGATGAAGGTCCGCGCCGTCGCCATCGGGATGCCCAGGGAGGTCACGAAGGTGGCGCTCCCACTCACGAACGCGTCGAGCTTCGCGCCGAGCCCGCTGGCCGCGCCCCAGCTCGCGTAGTGGCCCGACCACTCGGCGTAGCTGGCGAAGCCGGCCGTCGAGG
Source organism: uncultured Spirochaetales bacterium (assembly GCA_964615365.1). Lineage (GTDB taxonomy): Bacteria > Myxococcota_A > UBA9160 > UBA9160 > UBA6930 > CAVXZE01. The sequence goes on along the minus strand of CAZTOU010000079.1, from coordinate 13,162 downwards.
CCAGCACCGCGAGCATGCCCAGCGTGCCCTCGCCCAGCATTCCCCCGTAGCCGATCGCCCGGGCGTCGGTCATGCAGCCCACCTGCTTCGAGGTGGTGCCCGACGACACCAGACCGTGGAAGCCGGAAATCGCGCCGCAGGCGATGGTGATGAACAGGAAGGGGATGATCGGCGGCGCACCTTCGGGTGAGAGGTTGAAGGCCGGCGCCACCACGTCGGGACGCAGGACGATGAGGCCGAGGGTGAGAAGCGCCAGGCCCGTGATCAGCTGGTGCGCGTTCAGGTAGTCGCGGGGCTGGAGAAGCAGCCAGACCGGCAGCACCGAGGCGACGAAGGAGTAGACGAGCAGGATCCAGACCCAGCTGCTCACCGAGATCTCCGCGAGCCAGGGAAGAGCCTCGGCCACCGCGTTGCCGTAGAAGATCGAAGCCAGCAGCAGCGCGTATCCGACCAGCGAGGGGATCAGGACCGGGACCCCGCGCCGGTAGATCAGCCAGCCGAGGGCGAGGGCGACGACGATCTGGATGTTGATCGGGAAGATCGCGCCGGGGTTGGAGACGAAGAGGGTGCCGATGATGAAGGCGAAGACGGCGAGCACGATCCAGATCAGAAAGGAGATGATCAGCAGGAAGAGCGCCCGCACCCGGGGGGTGATCACGCTGCCCGCGATCTCGCCGATCGAGCTGCCGCGGTGGCGCAGACTGATCACCAGGGCGGAGAAATCGTGAACCGCCCCCATCATCACCGTGCCCACGACCACCCAGAGCAGCGCCGGGACCCAGCCCCAGATCACCGCGATGGCCGGGCCCACGATGGGCGCCGCCCCCGCGATGGAGGTGTAGTGGTGGCCCCAGAGCACCCCCTTGCGGGTGGGAACGAAGTCGACGCCGTCCTGGAGCTCCTCCGAGGGAACGGCCTCGTCCTCGGCCAGCTGGAAGATGCTGCGCGCCAGGAAGCGGCCGTAGAAGCGGTAGCCGATCAGGAAGAGTGCGAGCGCGCAGATGGCGAGGACGGCGGCGTTCACCTGGGAGTATTCTCCTTCGCTTCAGACTACCCCGGGCCCGCGTAGCCGAGTGGACCGCCCGGACCGAGCTCGAGGCCGACGCCCATCCAGAGTACCAGCAGGGCGCACCACGCCACTAGAAAGGCGAGGGCGTAGGGCAGCATCAGCGCGACCAGGGTCCCGATCCCGGCCCTCGGGACGTAGCGCTGCATGAAGACCAGGATGATCACCACGTACGGGTTCAGCGGGGTGATCACGTTGGAGACCGAGTCCCCCACCCGGTAGGCGGCCTGGGTGAGCTCGGGGCTGATCCCCACCTGCATGAACATGGGCACGAAGACCGGTGCGAAGAAGGCATACTTCGCCGACATCGACCCGATGAAGAGATTGCCGACGGCCACCACCAGGACGAAGGCCACCATCAAGAGCGGCGCGGGAAGCTCGGCGCGGGTCAGCACCCCACCGCCGGCGATGGCGAGCATCTCGCCGAGGCCCGAGTAGCGGAAGTAGGCGACGAACTGCGCGGCGAAGAAGGCCAGCACGATGTAGGGGCCCATGCTGGACATCGTCTCGCCGAGCAGCCGGGCCGCATCGCGATCGCTGCGCAGGGAACGGCTCGAGATGCCGTAGGCGAGGCCGGGGATCAGGAAGCCCAGGAAGAGCAGGGGAACGATGGCGGCCACCCAGCGCGGAAAGCGGCCGTCCATGCCGTGCATCGGAGCGCCCGGAATCACCGTCGCCGCGAAGTACAGGAGCAGCGTCACCGCGACGGCCAGCACGCCGGCGGCGAGTCCGCGCTTCTCGTCGTCGCCCAGTCGGTGCGCCTCCCGGTCCACCTCGGAGCCTGCTGCCGGTCCTCCATCTTCGGGCGCCTTGGCAGCGAAGCGGGGCTCCACCCACCAGGCCGTCACGGCCCAGCCGACGCCGACCAAGAGCAGCGTCGAACCCTGCATGAACCAGAGGTTGGCCCGCACGTCCACGGTGTAGCCGGAGTCGAGAATCTGGGCTCCGGCCGCGGAGAAGCCGGCCAGGATGATGTCGAGACTGGTGATCATCAAGTTGGCGCTGAAGCCCGCCGAGACTCCGGCGAAGACCGCTGCGAGGCCCACCAGCGGCGATCTCCCGGCCGCGTGATAGAGAGCCGCCGCCAGCGGCGGGAGCACCACGTAGCCCGCATCCAACGCCACCGACGAAATCACGCCGACGAAGAAGACGGTGGGTGTGAGCAGCGCGGGTGGAACCGCCAGCAGCGTGGCCTTGAGCAGTGCTCCGATGAACCCGGTGCGATCGGCGAGGCCGATGCCGAGCATGCCGACCAGGACGATGGCCAGGGGCGGGAAGTTCTTGAAGTTGTCCACCATGCTGGAGACCGCCCAGTAGAGGCCGTCCGAGGACAGCAGCCCTCGCGCCATCACCGGCACTTGCACGAGCTCCTTCTGCGGCTCGCCGGTCTCGGGGTCCAGGACCGCCGCGGTGATCTCCTCGCCGGTCCCGGGATCGATCAGGGGGCTTCCGGATGCGTCCAGGACCGGCTGGAGCAGCGGCTGCGACACCGTCTTCTCGACCCGCCACTCGAGGCTCGCCGCGAGCTGTGAGAGCGCCATGACCAGGAGAGCGCCGATCAGGAACAGGGTGGTCGGATCGGGGAGCGCGTTTCCGATCCTCTCGATCCTGTCGAGCAGTCCTGCCTGTCGCATCATCCGGCTTCCTCGCGCTTCCGACCTTTCGCCTGGATTCGTCTGCCCACACCCGCGAGCAGGAAGAGCGCCGCGGCACCGCCGGCTACGTCGATGGCTACGTCGATGGCGGAGCCGGTGCGCTTCGCGGCGAAGGCCTGGTGGGTCTCGTCTGCGACCGCCACCGCGCTCACCAGGGCCAGAGCGAAGCCCACCGAGCGCAGCGAGTTCGACGATTCACGCAGTGCGCGGTAGGTGAAGGCGGCCAGCGCAGCGTATTCGAAGGCGTGCGCTCCCTTGCGAAGCAGGAACAGGAGGAGCTGCTGTGTCTCCACGCGGATCCCGGGCATCAACCATCGGATCAGCGGGACGAGCACCTGGGAGGTCGAGTCCGCGGAGAAGCGATCGCTCGAGAAGCCGAGGATCACGCCGATCCAGAGGCCCACCACCAGCCACCACAGCCACTTCCGGTGCGCCTGCTGCATCGACTGCGCCCGCCCCCCTTCCCAAGCCTACTCGAACCCTCCGGCAGCTTCAGTACCCAGGTGTCGGCCTTCCTCGAAGCGCTGCAATTTCAAACGCTTGGCCCAAATGCCTCATCTTTTTTCTCAAGCGGGGACGGAGTTGCCTTTTTACGTTTAGGGAGGGCGGAAATGCAAAAAGGAAAAACCGACCCCCGATTGGGGGGGGGGGGGGTGGGGTGGGGGGGGGTG
>CAZTOU010000079.1:0-9760 GCA_964615365.1 uncultured Spirochaetales bacterium | reverse complement strand
CCGGCCCCCCCCTCCCCCCCTCCCCCCCCCCCACAACAAAACCCCCAAACCCCCCCCCCGCTATGCTCGGCGCGGGGGATGGGATCGGCGTGAGTGGGGAGACGCGCGGCGACGCCGGGGGGCGGCGGGTGGCAGCAGCCGCCGCGCTGCTGGCGGCGAGCTTCTTCCTCTCTCAGGTCCTCGCCTTCGTGCGCAACGCGGTGCTCGCCTACCGGGTGGGTGTCGGCGGCGACACGGACGCCTACGCTGCTGCCTTCCAGATCCCGGACATCCTCAGCCACTTCATCGGGCTCGGCGCGCTCACGATCGCGCTGATTCCCCTCTACACCCGGACTCTCACCGAGCGGGGAGAGGAAGCTGCCAACCGTCTCTTCTCCACCGTCCTCGGCACGCTGGGAGTGATCGCGCTGCTGGCGACCGCGCTGCTCTGGTGGTTCGCCGAGCCACTGGTGGCCCTCCAGTTTCCGCGCTTCGGACCCGAGCAACTGGCACTGACCATCCGGCTGACCCGCATCGTCCTCCCCGCGCAGATCTTCTTCGTCTGCGGCGGAGTTCTGCGGGCGGTGCTGATGGCGCAAGGCCGCTTCGGTGCCCAGGCGGCGGCGCCGCTGATCTACAACGCCGGCATCATCGCCGGTGGCCTCTTCCTGGCGCCGCTGATGGGTATCGAGGGCTTCGCCTGGGGAGCGCTCCTCGGGGCCGCCCTCGGACCCTTCGGCTATGCGCTGCTCGACATCCGCGGGCGGGTGCCGCTTCGCCTTCGCGTCGCGCCCCTCGACCCTGACTTCCTCCGCTACCTGCTGCTGGCGGCGCCGCTGATGATCGGGGTCACCCTTCTCACCATGGACGAGTGGTACGACCGCTGGTTCGGTGGTGTGCTGGCCGAGGGTACCATCGCGCTGCTCGTCTACGCGCGTTACCTGATGCAGGCGCCGGTGCGGGTGGTGGGGCAGACCATGGCCACGGCTGCCCTCCCCACGCTCTCCAAGCTGGTGGCCGAGGAGCACTGGGAAGAGCTCTCGAGCCTGGTGCGGCGAACGCTCCAGATTGCGATCGGCCTCGGCGTCCTGGCCGGAGCCGCGACCTTCGCCCTCGCCGATCCCTTCGTCGCGCTCGTCTACCTGCGCGGCGCCTTCGGCGAGAGCGACGCCCGTGCGGTGGCAGAAACGCTGCGTGTCTTCTGCCTGGCGGTGCCCGCCTGGATCGTCCAGGTGATTGCGGTGCGGGCATTCTACGCGCGCCGCGACTTCTGGCGGCCGATGCTGCTGGGAACCGCGGTCGCCCTCCTGGCGATTCCGCTCTACCTGGTCCTCGGCCCGCCCTACGGCGCACGGGGTCTCGCAGGCGCCGGTGCCCTCGCCGTCACCGCCAATACCCTGGCGACGCTCGCCCTGGCGCGCCGACTCCACGGGGCACCGCACTTCGCGCCGCTGGCTTCCACTGCGCTCCGCGCGATCCTGATCTCGCTTCCCGCGGCGGCGGCGGCGTTCTTCTGCCAGCCCGGCCTCGGCGGGGCGATCGGGGCGCTGGTCGATCTCGCGGTGGGCGGCCTCGCCTTCTCTCTCCTCGCGGTCGCGGGTATCGTCGTCGTGGGGGACGCGCCCATGCGCGAGACGCTCTCGGAGCTCTGGCGCTCGCTCGCGAGGCACCGTCGGGCGGCGTGATATCGTCTTTCCCATGAAGATCCACGGACCCGAACGACTGCGAGATCAGGGACTCGTCCCGGACCAGGAGGAGTCCGGCAATCGCGCCATCCTGGCGCTGCTGCGCGACCCCGAGGTCGCCGAGCAGACGGATCTGGTGGCGACCTACAGAAGAGGAGAGAGTGAAGGCGAGGGTGGCGAGCCCGGCGCCTACGAGGTCTGGGCCGCGCGCGGGATGGTGCGCTTCCGCCGGCTGCTCTGCGACGACGGGAGCCTCGAGTTCCAGATCGTCGAGCAGATCGGAGAGAACCCGATCGGCAATCAGGACCCGCACGCCCTGCGCACCGTCGCCGAGGAGAAGGCGGCGGCTCGTGCGTCGGGATTCGATTCGGAGGACCCCGCCCGGCGCTTCATCGCGCCGGAGCACCAGTCCTATCCCTTCGCCTACGAGCGCGTGGCGCAGCTCTTCGACTCGCCCAGTGCACCCGACCTGGTCATCTCGCCACGCGACTGGTGCTGGGGCGTCGAGCGGGGAATCCACGGCGCGCTCCACGTGCGGCAGGCGCGCGGTCCCCTCTGGTTCTGCGGCCCCGGGTTTCGGGTCGGGCGGCACGAGTTCGCCGCCCGCGCGGTGGACATCGCGCCGACCTGCCTGGCCGCGCTGGGCTTCCCCTCCATCGACGGCGCCGATGCCACCGGGTGCACCTCCTCGGAGCGCGGCGTGGCGCCCGACGTACTGCTCGCCCGCCAGGACGGCCGCATCCTCACCGAGATTCTCGACCCTTCCGCCAAGCCGCCGGAACGTCTCTACTTCTTCCTGATCGATGGAATCCATCCCACGGAGCTCGAGGACCGACTCGAGAGCGACCCCGGGGCACTTCCCAACCTGCGGCGCCTCCGGGCGAAGGCCGCGGTGCTGGCCTCCGGATCGATCGTCAACTTCCCCTCCATCACCTGGCCGAGCCACACGGCGATCGGCACCGGCGCCTGGTGCGGACACCACGACGTGGTGAACCCGACCTACTACCTGCGCGAGAAGCGCGAGGTCGTCTCTCCCCAGGGCCAGGAGATGAACAGCGAGGGCTTCGTGAGCCAGCGCGTCGAGGGCCTCTACGAGGCGTTCCACCGGGTGAAGGGGAAGGAGGCGATGACCGCGGGCATCCACGCGCCCTTCGGCCGCGGAGCCGACCACGCGGTCCTGGAGAGCCGCAATCTGGGCAACCGGGAGCGTCTGAAGGCGCTCACCCGAGAGGTCTCCATCGACGAGAATCCGCGCTGGAAGGCCGACGGCCACAAGACGGTGGTGCGCGAGGCGCTGGTGGACAGCCGCGGCGTCGCCCAGGTGATCGAGCTTTTCACGCGCGGCGACCTGCCGCCGCCGAGCTTCGTCTATCACGAGCTGCTTCTCACCGACGGCGCGGGCCACGACTACGGCCCGCACGACGAAGGGCTGCGCCAGGCCCTCGACGAGACCGATCGCCGGATCGGCCGCGTGCTCGACCTCCTGGAGGAGGTCGGCCTGCGCGACGAGACCCTCTTCGTGGTGACGTCGGACCACGGCATGGCGCCCCAGGACGTCGACCTCGCCGCCAATCCCTCCCGGCAGGTGGAGCGGATCGGCATGGCCACGAAGGTGGCCGAGCCGATGATCTGGCTGCACGACATGGTGGTCGGCGTCGAACGCGCCGGCGACGGCCGCACCGGCCGTGTGATCGTCACCGAGTGCGACGCGCTCACCACCGGCGAGCGCCCGGCACTGGAGGGGGCCGAGGTGATCGTCGAGCTTCACGAGGGGGAGGCGGCGAGCGCCCGCGAGCTGGCGCGCGGCCGCACCGGGCCGGGGGGCGTGTTCGGCTTCGGCACGCCCTCGGACGTCGCCTCGGATCGCATCGCGCTCTCGGTGCGGCATCCGGACTTCAATCCGCGCCGGGTCCGCCTGGATGGCAAGCGGCTCGCCGTCGACCTGCGCGCCGCTCTCTACGGACCGTGAGCTGGCGGTTCTGGGTCGACCGGGGCGGCACCTTTACCGACTGCATCGGCATCGCGCCCGACGGCAGCCTCCACACCACCAAGCTGCTCTCCTCCGACGCGGCGCCGGTGGAGGGGATCCGAGAGATTCTCGAGCGGGCTGGTGCGATGGGGCCAGGCGAGCCTTTCCCGCCCTGCGCGGTCAAGCTGGGCACCACCGTCGCCACCAACGCGCTGCTGGAGCGGCGCGGCGCCCGCACGCTGCTGGTGACCCAGCCCGGTCTGGGAGATCTCCTGGAGATCGGAACCCAGGCGCGTCCCGAGCTCTTCGAGCTCGAGATCCGCAAGCCGGCTCCGCTCCACGAGCGGACACTCGAGCTCCCGCTCCGGACCGCGCTCGCGGGCGGCGAGCCGGAGCGCCTCGACGAGGCGATCGCGCGGGCGGCGCTGGACGCCGCCCGCTCCGAGGGATTCCAGTCGGTGGCGATCGTCGGCATCCACTCCTACGCGGACCCGAGTCTCGAGATACGGCTGGCCGAGATCGCCCGCGAGCTCGGATTCCCCTACGTGGTGGGGTCGTCGGAGATCGCCCGGGAGATGGGGATGCTCGCCCGCGGCGAGACCGCCACCACCGACGCCTACCTGACACCGCTGCTCCAGGCGCACGTGCGGGCACTGGAGAGGGCGCTCCCCGGTGCGCGCCTCGCCTTCATGCAGTCCTCCGGTGGACTCACCGACGCCGCGCGCTTCCGCGGGCCCGGCGCGCTGCTCTCGGGCCCCGCCGGCGGCGTGGTCGGTGCGGCCCGGGTCGCCTTGGAGGCGGGCTACGCCAGCGCCATCGGCTTCGACATGGGTGGGACCTCCACCGACGTCTCCCTGATCGAGGGAGGTGAGTGCGAGCGGGCCTTCGAGACCACCGTCGCGGGCGTGCGGGTCAAGGCCCCGATGCTGCGCATCCACAGCGTCGCCGCCGGCGGGGGCTCGCTGTGTCGCTTCGACGGCTTCCGCCTCACCGTGGGGCCGGAGAGCGCCGGCGCCGATCCCGGCCCGCTCTGCTACGGGAGGGCCGGCGCGACGGCCAGCCCTGCCGCAGAGGGATCCGGCCCGGGAGAGCGGCGAGGCGGGAAGGCCTGGGAGGGACTCGCGCTCACCGACGTGAATCTTTTCCTGGGACGCATCCAGCCGGAGCGGTTTCCCTTTCCCCTGCATCGGGCACCGGTGGAGGTCGCCCTCGCCTCGCTTCGGAGCGAGCTTCGCGCGGCGGGACACGCTCTCACCATGGAGGAGATCGCGGCGGGCTTCGTCGAGATCGCCAACGCCAGCATGGCCCAGGCGATCCAGGAGGTCTCCATCGGGCGCGGCGTCGATCCGCGGGATCACGTCCTGGTGGGCTTCGGGGGAGCCGGTGGCCAGCACGTCTGCGCGCTGGCGCGACGACTGGGGATCCGCACCATCCTGCTCCACCCCTACGCCGGTCTGCTCTCCGCCTTCGGGATCGGAATCGCCGAGGTGACCTGGGATGGCCAGCGCGACGCCGGGCGGCTCTCCCTCAGAGACGACGGAACCCCGCCGGAGACGGTGGCGGAGGTGCTCTTGGCTTTGCAGGAGGAGGGACGGACGGCCCTCGAGCGCGAGGGAATCGAAGGGAGTCGAATCGCGATCGACCGGATCCTCGACCTTCGCTACGCCGGCGCGGAGACCGCGCTGTCGGTGACCGAGCCCGAGGGCGGTGACTATGCCGCCGCCTTCACCGCCGCCCACCAGTCGCGCTTCGGCTATACGCGAAGCGGCCGTCCCATCGAGATCGTGACCGCCCGGGTTCGCGCCCACGCACCCGACCCCGGCGCGGAATCGACGCCGACTCGCGCCGGGGCAGGCGGGGGAAGACCGGAGCCCCGCCGGGCGGCGAACGCCTGGTTCCCGGAGATCGGCCGCCGCGAGGTGCCCGTGTACGATCGCGAGGTCCTCGGTGAGAACGACGAGATCGAGGGGCCGGCCATCGTGCTCGAGAGCACCGGGACGGTGGTGCTCGATCCCGGCTTCCGCGCCCGGGTCGACCCCCGCGGCGTCCTGGTCCTGGAGGACGGCGGCGCTCCCAGAAGCCGGCGAGCGGTGGACTTGACGACGGCGGACCCGGTGCGTCTCGAGGTCTTCGGCAATCGCTTCATGTCCATCGCCGAGCAGATGGGTGCGGTGCTCCGCAACACCGCGCTGTCCACCAACATCAAGGAGCGTCTAGACTACTCGTGCGCGGTCTTCGATCGCGAGGGGGGGCTGGTTGCCAACGCCCCCCACATCCCCGTTCACCTGGGAGCCATGGGAGCGACGGTGCGCGCCGTGCTGGAGGCGATTCCCGACCTCGCCCAGGGGGACGCCATCATCAGCAACGATCCGGCCGAGGGAGGATCCCACCTCCCCGACGTCACCGTGGTGACGCCGGTCTTTCTCGAGGGAGCGCTGCGCTTCTTCGTCGCGAGCCGCGGCCATCACGCCGATCTCGGCGGGAAGACGCCCGGCTCCATGCCGGCCGATTCCCGGAGCCTCGAGGAGGAGGGCGTGCTGCTGCGCGCCTTCCCGCTGGTGCGCGCGGGCCGATTCGACGAAGCGCGCGTGCGCCAGCTCCTCGCCGGTGCGCGCCATCCGGCCCGCAACCCGGACGACAACGTGGCCGACTTCGAAGCCATGGTCGCCGCGAACCGGAGCGGAGAGCGCCTGCTCCGGGAGATGGTGGCGGAGCAGGGCCTGTCGGTGGTGGAGACCACCATGGGCCAGCTCCAGGAGGCGGCGGCCGCCAAGGTCGCGCGGGAGATCGCCCGGCTCGGCGACGGCGATCACGTCTTCGAGGATCGGCTCGACGACGCCACACCGATTCATGTCGGTCTCCAGGTGAAGGGTGGGCGGATGCGCATCGACTTCGCCGGCACCGGCGCCGCGGTCGCCGGAAACCTGAACGCGCCTCGCGCGGTGGTGGAGTCCGCCGTGATCTACGTGCTGCGCTGCCTGGTGGCCGAGCGAATCCCCTTGAATGGAGGCTGCCTGGCGCCGGTGGAGATCGCGATTCCCGAAGGCTGCCTCCTCGATCCGCCTCCCGGTGCCGCGGTGGTGGGGGGCAACGTGGAGACGTCCCAGCGCATCGTCGACGTCCTGCTGGGCGCGATCGGCAGGGTGGCGGCGAGCCAGGGCACCATGAACAACGTGGCCTTCGGCGACGACCGCTTCGGCTACTACGAGACCATCGGCGGGGGCGCGGGTGCGGGCGACGGCTTCGCCGGCGCCTCCGGCGTCCACACCCACATGACCAACACTCGCATCACCGATCCCGAGGTGCTGGAGGCCCGCTATCCGGTTCGACTGGAGCGCTTCTCCTTTCGGAGGGGCTCGGGGGGCGCCGGACGCTTTCGGGGCGGCGACGGGCTGGTGCGCTGCTACCGGTTCCTGGCGCCGCTCACCGTCTCGCTCCTGACGCAGCGTCGCGAGACCCGCCCCTACGGTCTCCTGGGCGGAGAGCCCGGGGAGCCGGGGCGCAACCGCTTGCGCCGCGCGCACGGGGAAGAGGAAGCGCTGCCGGCTCGTGCGACGTTACGCGTGGATGCCGGCGATCTGCTGATCATCGAGACTCCGGGAGGAGGAGGGTTCGGCGCGATCCCTCTCTCCGAGCCGAGACTTGCAGGCTCCGCCCCTGGTGCGTAATTTCCGCCCCGTGGGCGCGTAGCTCAGTTGGCAGAGCAAGGGACTCTTAATCCCTAGGTCGAAGGTTCGAGCCCTTCCGCGCTCACCACGCAACGCCCGGATTCCGCTAGGCTTCAGGCCACCGTGCCGGGGTGGCGGAACTGGTAGACGCGGTGGCCTTAGGAGCCATCGTCTTCGGACGTGCAGGTTCGAGTCCTGTCCCCGGCACCACTCCGTTACCCCCTCCAGGAGAGGCCATGGCCGCCACCGAGAACTCATCGCTCAGCGTCTCCACGACCGAGACGAGTTCCGTGATCCGGACCCTCGAGGTCGAAATCGACGCGAAGCGGGTGCGCAAGGCCTTCGACCGCGCCTATCGCGATCTGGGTCGCCGAGTCAAGGTGCGCGGATTCCGGCCCGGCAAGGCGCCGCGCTCGGTGCTCGAGAAGCTCTACGGGGCCTCCCTGGTCGAGGAGATGAAGCAGACCCTGGTGGCGGAGACCCTCCCCGAAGCGTTCGACCGAACCGGTCTGGTTCCGGTCGCCGAGCCGTCCATCGATGCCGATGCGCTCGCCGACCAGGCGCCGTTTCGGTACCGGGCGAGCGTCGAGGTGAAGCCGGAGATCAGCCTGCCCGAGCTCTCCGGGCTCCCGGCGCAACGCCCGCCGGCGGAGGTGGGCGTCGAAGACGTCGAGACCGAGCTGCAGGAGCTGCGAGAGCGCCGCGCTCCACTGCTCGACGAGCCGGAGGGGACGGTGGCTGCGCCGGGCCACGTGTTGGTGATCGACTACTTCGGCACCATCGACGGCCAGGTCTTCGACGGGGGGAGCTCGGAGGGCGCGGTGCTGGAGCTCGGCTCGGGCCGCTTCATCCCCGGCTTCGAGGAGCAGCTCGAGGGAGTGAGCGCCGGTGAGGATCGGGAGATCCGGGTCAGCTTCCCCGAGGACTACGGCGCGGAACAGCTCGCCGGCAAGGAGGCGGTCTTTGCCGTGCACGTGGTGCGCGTGCAGCGGCGCGAGCTTCCCGAGCTCGACGATGCCTTCGCGAAAGAGCTCGGGGAGTTCGAGACCGTCGCGGATCTGCGCGGCCGGATCCGCGAGGATCTGCTGGCGGTGCGCGAGCGCGCCGCCCGGGCGGAGCTGCGCCGGACGCTGATGGACGCGCTGATCGAGCGGACCGCATTCGAGGTGCCGCCGGGCATGGTCGAGCAGCGCCTCGAGCAACGGCTGGCGATGGCGCGCCAGCAGCTGGGCCGAGCGATTCCCGAAGAGGAGCTGAATCAACGTCTGCCCGCCTGGCGAGAGCAGTGGCGCCCCAAGGCGGAGCGAGACGTTCGCGAGATGCTGCTCCTGGAACAGGTCGCGGGCCAGGAGGGCTGCGAGGTCGGGGACGACGAGATCGAGGAGCGCCTCGAGCAGATGGCTCGGGAGCAGGGAATCGATCCGGCGCGGCTCCGGCAAGCCTACGGAGAGCGCGGCATGTTCGACGCCCTGCGCGCCCAGATGCTCGAGGACAAGGCGCTTGAATTCCTCGTCTCCGAGGCTAAAGTCGAAGAAACGACGGGCACTTAGAGTCCGTTTCTTCGTCTTGCGCGCGTCTGGGGGGGCGCGGGCGACTCGCTTCGGTTGTTACAGTTCACGGTCGGAATGATCGAGGAATCACTGGACCGGGTGTGATTTCGGGAGGGGCATCCATGCCTCTGGTTCCCATCGTCGTCGAGCAGGATCATCGGGGCGAGCGCGCCTACGACATCTACTCCCGCCTCCTCAAGGATCGCATCATCTTCATCGGTGGAGGCATCGACGACGACACCGCGAACCTGGTGATCGCCCAGCTGCTCTTCCTGGAGGCGGAGGATCCCGAGCGCGACATCCACATCTACATCAATTCTCCGGGGGGCTCGGTCACGGCGGGTCTCGCCATCTACGACACCATGCAGTACGTGCGGGCGGCCATCTCGACCTTCTGCGTGGGACAGGCCGCGTCGATGGGAGCGCTGCTTCTCGCCTGCGGAACGCCGGGCAAGCGCATCGCGCTTCCGAATTGCCGGATCATGATCCACCAGCCCTGGGGGGGAGTGCAGGGGCAGGCAACGGACATCGACATCCAGGCGAGGGAGCTACTGAACATCCGTGAGCGCCTGAACGCCATCCTCTCCCAGCACGTCGGTGTCTCGCTGGAGCAGATCGCCAAGGACACCGACCGCGACTACTATATGTCTGGAGAAGAGGCCCGCGACTACGGGATCGTAGATCAGGTGGTGACGCACCGTCCTCCGGCGGGGGGAACGGCCAGCGGCCCCAAAGGACCGACAGCAGCGCCCTCGGGGGACAAGTCGTGAAGAAGCGCGACGACAACGCCAATCTGTCCTGCTCCTTCTGTGGAAAGAGCCAGAAGGAAGTCCGCAAGCTGATCGCCGGCCCCACGGTCTACATCTGCGACGAGTGCATCGAGCTCTGCAACGACATCATCGCCGAGGA
>CAZTOU010000078.1:0-20330 GCA_964615365.1 uncultured Spirochaetales bacterium | reverse complement strand
TGCCTTGAGCCGCTCCACTGTTAGCACGCTGATGGTCCGTGGAAATCGAGGCTAGTAATGGACTGCGCCAGGGTACCCCGAAACGCTGCGGGCTTGGGGCCTATTCCTTGTCCCCAGAGGGAGGGGGGCTGGATTCGGTGTCACAGCAGTGGGTTGGCAGCTTGGAGGGTGGGGGCCGGGAGATATGCTGCGAAGCTCTGCTGCCTATGTCGACGTGGAAAGCGGGCGGGCGAAGGCTTGCTGCGAAGTCGCAGCCTATTTGCGCGCGGATGTTGCGCGACGGTGGCGGAAGTGCCGGTGAGGGCTCGGGTTGTGGGTGCGCGGCGGGTGGGCTCGTCTGCCAAGAACGCTGCAACGGCGTGACCGGATCACGGGCGCTCCGGGCCTCGGATGGTCGACCCAAGCCCGTCGAGTGAAATGGCCTCTCGGCCGGATCCGAGGGTTGCCGGGATAGTTGGACGTCGAGACGAGTGAGCGGTGCCGCCGCCAGCGCGGCATGGGGGTGGTACGACTCGTTCGGAGGGTGCGATGAGCGCGGCCGGCCGCCGGTGGTCGCCGGGGCCGAATCGCCTCCGTAACCCCCCGAGTTTCGTGGTGAATCTCCAGATCGGTTATATTGCGCGAATGTCCCACATGACCCGCGAGGAGGTGGAGCGGATCGCGCATCTGGCGCGGCTGCGGCTCTCTGCAGAGGAGGCGGTGGCGATGGCCTCCGACCTGGAGTCGATTCTCGGATACGTGGAGCTGCTCGGCACCCTCGACACGGCCGAGGTAGAGCCGACCTCTCACGTGATTCCCATGGCGACACCGCTGCGTGAGGACCGACCGGGGGATTCGTACCCTCCCGAGACCGCGGTCGCCAACGCCCCGGCGCGAGGTGGCTCTGCCTTCGCGGTCCCCAAGGTTCTCGAGGGCGAGGACGAAGGCTAGCGATCGTGACCGAGCCCCTCGGCACAGTCTCCGAGTTGCGGAGTTCTCTCGACACCGGCGCGGTGTCGTCGGCGGAGCTGGTGGACCGCGCCCTGGTCCGGGCGGCGGCGCTCGAGCCCAGGCTCCACACGCTGCGGGCGACCCGGGAGGAGGGCGCACGCGCCGAGGCCGCCGAAGCGGACGGGCGCCGCGCGCGGGGTGCGGTGCGATCGCCCCTGGACGGCATTCCCATCGTCCTCAAGGACAATCTGGCACACGCCGGCGAGAAGGTCGGCTGCGCTTCGAAGATCCTCGAGGGCTACCGCTCTCCCTTCGATGCCACCGCGGTAGAGCGGTTGCGCGAGGCGGGCGCCGTGGCGGTGGCGCGCACCAACATGGACGAGTTCGCGATGGGCTCCTCGACGGAGAACTCCGCCTACGGAGCCAGCCGCAATCCCTGGGATCCGGAGCGGTCGCCGGGAGGCTCCTCGGGCGGATCGGCAGTGGCGGTCGCCGCCGGCATCGTGCCCGCCGCCCTCGGAAGCGATACCGGCGGGTCCATCCGACAGCCCGCCGCATTCACCGGCGTGGTGGGAATGAAGCCGACCTACGGGCGGGTCTCCCGCTTCGGCCTGGTGGCCTTCGCCTCCTCGCTGGACCAGATCGGTCCCATCGCCCACACCGCCGCCGATTGCGCGGCACTGCTGGACGTGATCTCGGGACACGATCCCCGCGACTCCACCTCGCTTCCCGAGCCGCCGACCTCCTGCGTGGGCGCGCTCGACGGCGACGTCTCCGGTCTCGTGATCGGGCTCCCCAGTGAGTACTACGGGTCCGAGGGAGTCGATCCCGAGGTGCTCGCGCGAGTGCGCGAGGCAGTGGCGCTGCTGGAGGCGGCGGGGGCGAAGACGCGCGAGGTCTCGCTTCCCCATACCCGGTTCGCGGTCGCCACCTACTACCTGATCGCGACGGCGGAGGCGTCGAGCAACCTGGCACGCTTCGACGGGGTTCGCTACGGCCGTCGCGCGTCGGGTGTCCGGGGCCTGACGGAGATGTACGAGCGATCCCGCTCCGAGGGCTTCGGTGCCGAGGTGAAGCGACGGATCCTGCTCGGGACCTACGTGCTCTCCGCCGGCTACTACGACGCCTACTACCGAAAGGCCCAGCAGGTGCGCACCCTCCTGCGCCGGGATTTCGACGAGGCGTTCGCGGGCTGCGACGTCCTGATCACCCCGACCACCCCGGAGACGGCCTTTCGCATCGGCGAGAAGGCCTCGGATCCCCTCACCATGTATCTCTCCGACGTCTTCACGGTGTCGGCAAACCTGGCGGGGCTGCCCGGTGTCGCCGTCCCCTGCGGCTTCGCCCATCGGCTGCCCGTCGGGATGCAGGTTCTCGGCCGGCCCCTCGACGATCAGACGACGCTTCGGGTGGCCGACGCCTTCCAGCGTGAAACCGATTTCCACCTGCAGCGCCCCCCGGAGCCCTCGTGAGCAGCGACGTCCACCCCCACTACGAAGCCGTGATCGGGCTCGAGGTGCACGTCCATCTTCGCACCCGGGCGAAGCTCTTCTGCTCCTGCGCCGTCAGCTACGGCGACGATCCCAACCACCACACCTGCCCGGTCTGTCTGGCGCTTCCGGGCGCGCTTCCGGTCCTGAACGAAAAGGCGGTGGAACACGCGATTCGCACCGGGCTCGCCACCCATTGCCAAGTGCACGCCGACTCGATCTTCGCGCGCAAGAACTACTTCTATCCGGACCTCCCCAAGGGCTATCAGATCTCGCAGTACGAGATGCCCCTCGCCACCGGCGGCTGGGTCGAGATCGAGGTCGACGGGCAGGAGACCCGGCGGATCGGGATCACCCGCATCCACATGGAGGAGGACGCCGGGAAGTCGATTCACGACGGGGCGGCCACCGAGACCCACGTCGACCTCAACCGCACCAGCGTGCCGCTGATCGAGATCGTCTCCGAGCCGGACATGCGCTCGCCGGAGGAGGCCGGAGCCTACCTCCGCACGCTTCGCGCGATCCTCCGCTATATCGAGAGCTCCGACGCCGATCTGGAGAAGGGTCAGTTCCGCTGCGACGCCAACGTCTCGCTGCGTCCCAAGGGATCGACCGAGCTCGGCACGCGCACCGAGATCAAGAACGTGAACTCGTTCCGCTTCGTGGAGGATGCGATTCGCGCCGAGATCGAGCGGCAGGCGGAGGTCCTCGAGGACGGCGGTGCGATCCAGCAGGCTACGCTCGGCTACGACGCGGAGAGCGGCCGCCTCTTCGTGATGCGAGTCAAGGAGAACGCGGACGACTACCGCTACTTTCCCGATCCCGATCTGATCCCGCTCCGGGTCGGCGTGGATCGGATCGAGGAGATTCGCGCCACGCTGCCGGAGCTGCCCGAGCAGAAGCGGGCTCGCTTCGAGAGCGAGTACGGCCTCCCGGCCCGGGAAGCCCGTCTGCTCGGCGCCAGCCGCGCCCTGGCGGACTTCTTCGAAACCGCGGCGCGCGCCCACGGCACCACCAAGAGCGTCGCCAACTGGATGCTTCGCGATCTGCTCGCAGCGCTGAAGGAGCGGGACATCGAGATCGAGCAGGCGGCGATCACGCCCGAGTCGCTGGCGCGGCTGATCGAGATGGTGGACCAGGGGAGTGTCACCGCGAAGAGCGCCAGGGACCTGGTCGCCGAGCTCGTCGAGCAGGGCGGCGACCCCGAGGCGCTGGTGCGCGAGCGTGGCCTCTCGGCCGTCTCCGACTCCGGGCTGCTCGAATCGCTCGCCGACGAGGTAATCGCCGCCAACCCGGACGTCGCAGGGCGCTACGCGCAGGGCGACAAGAAGGTGGTGAACTTCTTGATGGGACAGGTGATGAAGAAGACGCAGGGCAAGGCGGACCCGGGCCGGGTCCGCGAGATCCTGGCGCGCAAGCTCGAGGAGTAAGCGATGCGTCTCGTCCTCCGACTTGCGGGAGTTCTGGTGGTGCTGGTGGTGGCGGCGCTGGTGGTTCTCGCCGTAGCCCTTCCTCGTCTGGTGCGGAGTGACGCAGCCCGCGCCCGCATCGAGGAGGCGGCCCGCGAGGCCACCGGCCGGGAGATCCGCTACGGCGAGCTCGACTTCGGTCTGCTGCCACCCCGTCTGTTGGTGAGAGAGCCCGAGGTGAAGGGGGCCGCCAGCGGCTCACCTCCCGTCTTCCAGGCCGCCGGGATCGAGCTCGAGATCGCGCTCGCTCCCCTCCTGGCCTGGACCGTGGTGGTCGATTCCCTGGTGGTCGAGGAGGCGACGGTCCGCCTGGTCCGGACGCCCCGCGGAATCGGGCTCGCGGGGGAGGCGGTGTCGGCGGAGGCATCCGAGGATGGCGACGCCGTACCGTCGCCGCCTCCGACCGAGGGCTCGGAGTTCGCCGGGGAAGCAGCGCCCGAGAGGGCGCGGGGGTCCGACGCGGAGCGGGACGACGAGGGAGGGGGCTTCGCGCTGGCGGTGCGCGAGGTCGCGCTTCGAGACTGCCAGGTGCTCCTCGAGGACCGCGCGGTCTCGCCCCCGATCACCTGGGAGATTCGCGAGGTCGAGGCCACCGCGAGCGGGAAGTCCCTCGCGGATCCCATCGAATTCGCGCTCCGTGGAGCGCTCGTGACCGGAGGCTCCTTCCAGGCGAGCGGCGAGGCGGAGGTCGACGGGCCCTTCCGGATCGATCTGCATCTGGAGGAGGTCGTCCTGGCTCCGGCAGCACCGTACCTGGCGGCGGGGCAGCGGGTCCGGGGTGCCGTCAGCGGAACCGTCACCGCCATCGGGAAGAACCGGGAGGCGGAGCGCTTCGACCTCGATGTGCTCCTCCGGGATGGAGAGCTGGCCGCCGAGGGCCTGGCGATTCGGGGCGAGATGAAGATCCGGGCCGATCTCGCGGGAGGGCTCGGAGATGGGAATGGGAGCTTCCAGGTCGACGCCACCGACGCGGAGCTCGAGTACGGAATGGCGTTCCGCAAGGGACGGGGGACGGCGGCCACCGCGACCGGCCGGATCGAGACGGGCCCCGAAGGTCAGATCCGGCTCCGGGACACACAGGTCAAGATCCAGAACTTCGAGGCGGAGGTGCAGCTCGAGACCGGCGCGCGCACGCGCGCCACCGTGGACGCGGAGCCCCTCGAGCTGGCCGGGTGGGAGACGATGATCCCGGCGCTCGCCGACTTCCGCCCCGCCGGAGTGGTCACCGGCCGAGATCTCGAGATGGCGACGGAGCCGCTCGAGGTGCGAGGCACCGTCGATCTCCCGAACCTCCGCCTGCGCAGGCCCGATGCGGCGGAGGTCGTCCTGCGGGGCGTCTTTCAGGGGACCGGTGATGAAATAGAGAGCGAGAAGCTGGTGGCCGTGGTGGCGGGCCAGGAGATCCAGCTCACCATCCGGGTGGCCGATCTGGCGGGGGAGCCGCGCCTCACCACGGAGGTGGCGGCCGACGGCGTCGAATCGAGCGCGCTCCTCGCCCTCTTCACCGACAAGAGCGAGACGCTGCAGGGCCCCCTCGAGCTGCGCGGCGGGTTGGCGAGCTCCCTCGGTGGCGATCGGTCCCTCGCGGAGACGCTCCAGGGAACCGTGCGGTTCCGCATCGAGCCCGGCCGCCTGAAGGGCGTCTCGCTGCTCGAGAAGACCTTCCAGGGGGTCGGTGCGGTGGGAGAGGCCGCGCTGGTCACCGGGCGTCTCGAGGGGGGACGCACGCTGCAGCGCTTCTACGAGGACGAGTTCCAGTACCTCGGCGGAACCCTTCGCATCGCGCGCGGGGTGGCGCGTACCGACGATCTCCACCTCGACTATCGCAACTACACGGTGGACCTGCGCGGCAGCATCGGCCTCGAGGACCAGCGGCTGGACCTGCGGGGGAAGCTCACCATCGACGACGAGATCGACAGCGCCATCGCCAAACGGGGTGACGGCGAGTCCGAGCCGGGGCGCTCCCGCGTGATTCCCCTGGCCCGGGTGACCGGGACCCTCGACTCGCCGCGGGTGGAGCTCACCGAAGAGGCCGTGATTCGCTTCGCCGCCCTCTACGCCACCGAGCGTCGCCGCGAGAAGTGGGAGCGCAAGATCGACGAGCGTCTCGGGGAGGGATCGGGACGCGAGGTACTCGACGTACTCGACCAGATTCTGAGCGGGGAGGGCCGGGAGTGACGGCGGGGATGGAGCAGGACTGGTTCACGGTTCGCTGGTCGACGGAGGGCGTCCTGCTTCTCGATCAGCGCAGGCTGCCCGGTGAGGAGACGTACCTGACCCTCACCACCGTCGAGGAGGTCGCCCAGGCCATCGAAACCCTGGCGGTCCGTGGCGCACCGGCGATCGGTTGCACCGCGGCCATGGGCGTGGCGCGCTGCGTCGTCGCCAGCTCGGCGCGGGAGCTCTCCGATCTGAAGGAGGATCTGCAGGCGGCGATGGAGCGGCTGGCGCGCACCCGTCCCACCGCCGTGAACCTGTTCTGGGCGCTGCGCCGCATGGGCGACGTCGCCGAGGCCGAGTTCGCCCGGGAGGGATCGAGCGTGCCGTCGGTCCGCGATCGCCTGGTGCGCGAGGCCCAGGCGATACTCGACGAAGACGTCGCCGCCTGTCGCGCGCTCGGCGAGTGCGGCCTGCCGCTGGTTCCCGATGGCGCGCGCATCCTCACCCACTGCAACGCCGGGGCCCTCGCCACGGGAGGCTTCGGCACCGCGCTCGGGGTGGTGCGCGCGGCGGTGCAGGCGGGCCGCGGAGTGTCGGTGCTCGCCGACGAGACCCGTCCCTATCTCCAGGGCGCGCGGCTCACCGCGTGGGAGCTCAGTCGCGACGGGATCCCGGTCACCGTCATCACCGACAACATGTCCGCGCACCTGATGCAGAGGGGGGAAGTGGATCTGGTGGTGGTGGGCGCCGACCGCATCGCCGCCAACGGCGACGTGGCCAACAAGATCGGTACCTACGGCGTCGCGGTGCTGGCTCGCGAGCACCGCGTTCCCTTCTACGTCGCGGCACCGCTCTCCACCATCGATCTCGGGACGGCGCGAGGAGAGGGAATCCCCATCGAGGAGCGAGGCAGAGAGGAGGTCGCCGAGTTCGACGGGCGGCCCGTGGTTCCCGAGGGTGTGCCGGTTCGCCATCCGGCCTTCGACGTCACCCCCGCGGCGCTCGTCGATGCCATCGTCACCGAGCGAGGCATCGCCCGCGAGCCCTACACCGCCACTCTTGCCGCTCTTCTGCAGCCCTGATGCACGTCGTCTGCCGGTCGCCGATGCCACCACTGATTCATGCTTCAAGTCGGGGTATGGGGGAGGTCGATAGATCGTCGGGAGGTCCCCCTCGTCTTGACTCCGACCATTCTCTGCGCCGACGACGACCGGGACTTCTGCAACATCCTCTCCCGAGCCTTCCGCGCCGAGGGCTACAACGTGGAGACGGCCCACGACGGTGAGACCGCGCTGGCCAAGGTCCGCGAGTGCGCACCGGATCTCGTCACCCTCGACATCCTGCTCCCCAAGCGCGATGGCTTCGAGGTGCTCGAAGAGATTCGCAAGGACGGCGTGCGTGGCCAGCTTCCGGTGATGCTGCTCTCCGGCTGCACCACCAACGGGAGATACCGAGAGCGAGCCGACCGGCTTCACGCCGATGCGGTGCTGAAGAAGCCCGTGCCCCTGGACGAGATCCTGGAGTTGGTCGCGAAGCAGATCGGTGAAGGCACCGAGCGCGCCCCGAGTCGATCCTCGGTAGGCGCCCAGACAGGTCTCCAAGATCGGACGACCGGGTCGATGGCTCTCTCCGGCTCCTTCCAGGAGGTGCCCTTTGGCTCGCTGCTCCATCATCTGCACGGTCTCCGCGCCACGGGTGCGCTCCAGCTCCAGTCGGGCAAGAAGAAGAAGGTGCTCCAGATGGAGCAGGGGCATCCGGTGGCGGTGCGATCGAACCTGGTCGACGAGTGCCTGGGCAACCTGCTCCTCGCCACCGGGAAGATCACCTCTGACGTGCTGCACGAGTCCGTCACGCGGATGCAGGGTGGCGGGGGGCCGCAGGGTCAAATCCTGATCGCCATGCACATGCTCGACCAGGAAGACCTCGCGATGGCGCTGCGAAACCAGGCCGAGGAGAAGCTCTTCGAGATCTTCACCTGGCGGAAGGGGCGGTTCCGCTTCCGACAGGGAGCCCGCCTCCGCGACGCCAACGCCCTCGTCCTCAAGTGCAGTCCCGCCAATCTCATCATGGATGGGGTGATCTTCCGGCTGCCGGTGGAAGAGGTCGATCGCTTTCTCCGCGAGCGGGCCGAGCTCTATCCGGTCCGGGGAGAGAGCCCCATCTATCGCTTCCAGGACATCGACCTCGACACCAGCGAGGAGGAGCTGCTGAACGGCCTCGACGGGACCCGGCGGCTCGGCGAGCTGATGGGTGGGGACGAGGCGATCCGACGCGCGCTCTACGCGCTCTGCACCCTCGAGCTGATCGAGCTCCACGAGAGCCCCGCCCGCACGACGACCGCACCGCGCCCGAGGCTCGCCCAGCCGACCCGGCGGCCGCCGCCGCGGCGAGCCGCGGCGCCCGCGCCGCGAGGGGAGAGCGAAGACCCCGGCGAGGCGGGGATCCGCGTCGAGCTCGCGGAGATGGCGGAGAAGTTCCGGGACCGCGACTACTTCGGGATCCTCGGGATCGCGAAGAACGCGGGAGAGGAGGAGATCCGCGCAGCCTACGTGGATCTCGCCAAGCGCACCCACCCGGACCGCTTCAGCGGTGCCAGCGAGCCGGTCCGGCATCTCGCCGAGGAGGTCTTCGGCCTGATCTCCCGGGCGCACGAGGTCCTCTCGGATCGCACACGGCGCCTGGAGTACATCCGGGATCGCGGCAATCAGGCACGGGACGCGGAGGAGCTCGAAGAAGGGCACCGCGCCCTCCAGGCGGAGCTCGAGTTCCAGAGGGGCGCGATCTGCCTCCGAAGGAAGAGCTACCCGGAGGCGGTCGCCCACTTCGAGAAGGCGATGAACGCCTATCCAGAGGAAGGCGAGTACCATGCCTACTACGGCTGGGCGCTCTATCTCCAGGATCCCGACGCGCCCGGGCGCCTCAAGGAGGCCCTCGAGCACGTGCTCACCGGGCGCAAGCTGGCGCCCGGTCGAGAGAAGCCCTATTTGTTTCTGGGCCGACTTTACGTTGCGGCGAACCGTGGAAAGATCGCGGAGCGAATGTTCGCTCGCGCAGTGCAGCTCGATCCCGATTGCGTGGAAGCTCTCCGGGAGCTGCGACTGCTGAACATGCGGCGCGAGAGATCAAAGGGGCTCGTGAGGCGGATTCTCCGCCGGTGACCCCGGCGGAGAATCGAAGAATGGCGAGCAAGTCTGGCATCACCGGCGAGAAGATCTGGCTCGATGGGCGGATGGTCGACTGGGATGACGCGAACATCCACATCCTGACCCACACGCTTCACTACGGACTCGGCGTCTTCGAGGGCATCCGCTGCTACCGCACCGATGACGGGCGCTCGGCGGTCTTCCGTCTCACCGAGCACATTCGTCGTCTCTTCGAGTCCG
Organism: uncultured Spirochaetales bacterium; assembly: GCA_964615365.1. GTDB lineage: Bacteria > Myxococcota_A > UBA9160 > UBA9160 > UBA6930 > CAVXZE01. The sequence goes on along the minus strand of CAZTOU010000078.1, from coordinate 10,898 downwards.
CCCACATCAACCTGTTGGAGATCCCCTATACCCAAGAGCAGATCATCGAGGCGGCGCTGGAGTCGCTTCGCGTGAACAAGCTGCCGGAGGGCTACATCCGGCCGCTGGTGTTCGTGGGCGAGGGGGCCATGGGCTTGAACCCGGCGGACAACCCCGTCCGCGTCGCGATGATCGTCTGGCCCTGGGGCAAGTACCTGGGCGAAGAGGGGATGGAACGGGGGATCCGCGCCAAGGTCTCCACCTTCACCCGTCACTTCGTGAACGCGAAGATGCCCAAGGGCAAGACCTGCGGAGACTACGTGAACTCGATTCTCGCCAAGCGCGAGTCTCTCCTCGACGGCTATGACGAGGCCATCATGCTGGATACCCAGGGGCTGGTCTCCGAGGCGAGCGGGGAGAACCTGTTCACGGTACGCGACGGAGTGATTCGAACCCCGCCGCTCGGGACCGTCCTGGACGGGATCACCCGCGCATCGGTGATCGAGCTGGCCCGGGAAAGGGGCATCCCCGTCCTGGAGACGACCGTCACCCGCGACGATCTCTACATCGCCGACGAGGTGTTCCTGACCGGCACTGCCGCCGAGGTGACACCGATCCGCGAGATCGACCATCGCAGCGTCGGTGAGGGCAAGCGCGGTCCCATCGCCAAGGCCCTCCAGGAGGCGTTCTTCGACGTCGTCGGCGGGCGTGACAAGAAGCACGAGCACTGGCTCACCTACGTGTAGCTCCGTCCCCGCTAGTCTCGAAGCTCCGTCCGGCGGAAGGCGGCATGGAGCAGGGCGATGCTGGCCGCGGCCCAGAGGGCGTGCCGTATCGCGATCTCCTCGGGTGAGCCGGGGACCTCGACACCCGGGGTCCATGGGGAGAGCGCCACGGCGATCGAGCTGCAGAGCGGCGGCCCGAAGCGGTCGATGGCGCCCATCAGGCCACCGGCGTCGTCGCGAAACATCGCGAGCAGGTTCGCCAGGGTGGTGGCGCCAGTCGCGACGAAGACCAGCAGCACCGTCGCGATGCGCGGCATGTAGAGGGAGGCGGTCATGGCCAGGGCGGCGAGGGTGACGCCGCCCACGGCGCAGGAGAGGCTCGCCACCAGGGCCGGTCCCGTCGGCAGGCCGCTCCGTCCGGCGAGGAAGAGAGCCGTTCCACCCAGCAGGACGGCCCCGGTGACGAAGGCGATGGTGAGGGCTCCCGTCAGGCGCGCGAGGGCGAAGGTGCCGCGCCCCACCGGGCGCGCCAGGGTGAGCGTCGCGGAGCCGTCGGCGAGGGTCTGGGCCAGGTGCTCCGAGGCCAGCACGCCGGCGAGCACGATGCTCCAGAGACCGAGGACGATGAAGGTGACGGTTCCGCTCCAGCCCGCGATGTTGGCCATCTCCTGCACTTCGCCGTTCACGACCATCTCTCCGCCGCTGCAGGTCGTGCAGGTGTCGACCAGCATCAGCGAGAGCACCGAGACCACGGCGATCGCTGCGACGATGCGCCGGCGCACCGCGTCGCGGACCGCCTCGCCGGCCAGGGTGCGGAACTGTGTCAGCGGGGACGGCCTCATCCGCGCACCAGGCGCAGGAAGGCATCTTCCAAGCTCTCGTCTGCCCCCACCACCTGATCGAGAGGACCGCTTGCCACCACCCGACCCTCGTGCAGGATGGCGACCTGATCGCAGGTTCGCTCCACCTCCGAGAGGATGTGGGAGCTCACCAGCACCGTGCAGCCGCGCTCCCGGGCGCTGCCGATCCAGTCCCGGGCGTCTCGGACACCGATGGGATCGAGGCCCGAGGTCGGCTCGTCCAGCAGCAGGAGCCTCGGTTCGCCCAGGAAGGCCTGGGCGAACCCCACGCGCTGGAGCAGTCCCTTCGAGAGGCCGGCCAGCCGATCGCGGGCGCGATCGGCGATGCCCGTCCGCTCCATCACCTCGTCGACCGCCTTCTCCCGGTGGCTGCCGCCGAGGCCGGCCAGGGATCCGTGCAGTCGGAGAAAGCCGCGCACGCTCATGCGCCCGGGAAGGACCAGTCGCTCGGGCAGATAGCCGACTCCCTCCCGGGCCGCGGGCTCCATCGGATCATGGCCGTGGAGCAGGACGCCTCCACCACTCGGCCTGGTGAAGCCGAGCAGCAGCCGCAGCGCGGTGGTCTTCCCCGCCCCGTTCGGCCCGAGCAGGCCGACGGAGGATCCTGCCGGCACCGTCAGGCTCACGCCGGAGAGCGCGGTGCGAGACCCGTAGCGCTTGGTGACGTCGGCGAGCTCGAGGGCGACCATGGCGGCGCAAAGCTACCACCTCGCTGGCGGCTCTCGCTCGCCGGGCCGGTCGCGTGGATTTCCGGTCGACGGCGAGGCGTTCTCTCCCCTCGGGGCATGGTGGCTGCGGGCGGGCCTTCGTCGGCCTCGCTGCCTCGTGGCTCTCGGGTCCCTATCCTTCCACCCCCGCAAGGAGGCGAGAAGTGAGTCCGATGCAGCTTCGTGAGCTTCCCACCCCGGCGCTCCTGGTCGACGGCGAGGATCTCGAGTTCAACCTCGAGACCATGGCCGAGGCACTTCCCGGCCCCCGCCTTCGTCCCCACGTGAAGGCCCACAAGTGCACTGCCCTGGCAAGGCGTCAGGCCGAGTTCGGCAGCCGCGGATTCACCTGCGCGACGATCCGCGAGATGGAGGGCATGGCGGCCGCCGGCCTCGGCGAGGATCTGCTTCTCGCCAACGAGGTGCTGGATGCCCGGCGTCTCGGTGCGCTCGACGCCCGCGTCACGGTGGCGGTGGATTCCGAGGCCACGGTGATCGCCGCGGCCGAGGGCGGCGTGTCCGAGGTACTGGTCGACGTGAACGTGGGGCTCCCGCGCTGCGGCTGCGCCCCGGAGGACGCGGGGCGCATCGCCGACGCGGCGCGCTCTCGCGGACTCGAGGTGCGCGGCGTGATGGGCTACGAGGGCCACCTGATGATGGTCGAAGACCGCGCCGCGCGCAGCCGTGGCGTGGAGGAGTCGATGGAGAAGCTCGCGCACGCACACGCGCAGGTCGGCGGTGAGCTCGTCTCGGCGGGAGGCACCGGGAGCTACGACATCAACCGCCTCGCCACCGAGATCCAGGCGGGCTCCTATGCGCTGATGGACACGGCCTACGCCAAGCTCGGGCTACGCTTCCGGAGCGCGCTCTCGGTCCTCGCGACGGTGCTCTCCGCGTCTCCGCAGTTCGCGGTCGCCGATGCTGGTCTCAAGGCCCTGGGGATGGATCACGGCAATCCGACCATCGAGGATGCGAAGGTCTGGTTCTGCTCCGACGAGCACGTCACCTTCGCCCCGGAGCGCCCTCTCCAGGTGGGGGCGCGCGTCCGGGTATGGCCGGCCCATGTGGATCCCACCATCGCCTACCACGAGGTGCTCCACATCGTCTCCGGGGAGACGGTCGTGGAGACCTGGCCCGTCGACCTGCGGGGCTGGTGAGCCGGAAAGACAGCCGGAAACACGAAACGGCCGACCCCGCCCTGCGAAGCCGGCCGTGTGGAAACGAGTCGCTGCTAGTGTCCGCCGAGCGGGTCTACGAAGACGAACTTCGCCGGCCGCTTGAGCAGGGCATCGATCGGCTTCATGTAGTCCTTCGGGCGGATCATCATGGTGAACGTCTGCGCGGGAACCCACAGGGCTGCACTGGCCCCGAGCATCACCAGGCCGAGGGGCCGCATCAGGAGCAGGTCGACCATCGGCGGAGCCTTCTGGTTCTCGACCAGCTCGACATTGCTGGCGGCGAAGGCCGAGGTTGCCGGAACCGCGAGCATGCCGGCGACGGCAAATGCTGCGAGCAAGGTGCGCAGGTGTCGGAGCATGGCTGATCCCCCCATGCGGTGGCTGATTCTTTGCGCCGTATCGGCGAAACCCATCGAAACTGAAGAGGTTCACGAAGTGGCAACTCTCCGTCACCGAGGTGCAGCTCGGGCTCTATCCCGAGGTGCTGCCTCGTCGCCTTCCCCCATCCCTGTGCAATCATCTTCCTCGCCGTGACCGCCAGTTCCCTCACTCTGGAGGGCGAATGAAGCGCGTCGTCCTCGTGCTCGCGATCCTCACCGCCGCGATCGGACTCCTCGCGTCCGCGCACGTCTACCTGGCGACCCGGCTGGTGCTGGATCCCGGTCTTTCCGGCGTTCCGCGCAGCTTCCTCCTCTGGGTGATCGCATTGCTCGGGTTCGGCATGGTGCTCGAGCCCGCCACGGAGCGCTTCTACCGCCCTCCCGCGCTCCGCTGGCTCTCCTGGATTCCGCTGCTGTGGATGGGTGTTCTCTTTCTCACCGTGGTGATGCTCGGGATCACCGACGGCCTGCTCTGGGTGCTGGGAGCGGGACCCGCCGTGAGTGCGGCGCGGATTCGGGCCATCGGGGTGGTGGGAGTGGTCGCCGCGGCGACCGCCACCGGTTTGCGCGCGGCGCTGGCCACTCCCGAGGTGCGGAGGGTCGAGGTCCGGATCGAGCGCTGGCCGGAGTCGCTCGACGGCTTTCGCATCGCGCAGCTCAGCGACCTGCACATCGGGCCTCTTCTGAAGCGTGCATTCGTGGAGCGGCTGGTCGCGCAGGTGGATCGTCTGGCTCCGGATCTGATCGCCCTGACTGGCGATCTGGTGGACGGCAGCGTGGATCACGTCCGCGACGAGGTGGAGCCCTTCTCCCGGCTGTCGGCCCCTCATGGCTTCTACTTCGTCACCGGGAATCACGACTACTACTCGGGCCCGGAAGACTGGGTGGGGCGCGTTCGCGAGTTCGGCATCCGGCCGCTCCGCAACGAGCGCGTGCAGATCGGCGAGGGCGATCAATCCTTCGATCTGGCCGGCGTCGACGACTATCGCGGCGACTGGATCCGCGGCTCCGACGAGGATTTGGCGGAGGCCCTTCGCGATCGCGATCCGGCTCGGCCGGTGGTGCTGCTGGCCCACGATCCCAGCAGCTTCAAGCGCGCCGCCACCATGCAGGTGGATCTGCAGATCTCCGGCCACACCCACGGCGGCCAGATCTGGCCGTTCGGCTACCTGGTGCAGCTCGCGGTGCCCCATGTCGCCGGTCTTCTCCGGCGGGGCCGAAGCCAGCTCTACGTGAGTCGCGGGACCGGCTTCTGGGGCCCCCCGATCCGTCTCTTCGCCCCCTCGGAGATCACCGAGATCGTGATCCGCCGGCGCTCCTGATCAGATCCGCTCGAACTTCGGCGGGCGCTTCTCCAGGAAGGACATCACGCCCTCCCGCTGGTCGGGGCGCTCGAAGCTCTCGAGCATGAGCTGGACGGCCTCTCTCTCCGCCGGGCCGAGGGGCCCCGTGAGGTGCTGGTACATCTGACGCTTCATGATCGCCATCGAGATGGGCGAGCAGTGGGTGGCCAGCTCCTCGACGTATTCGCGCACGAAGGGCATCAGCTCGTCGTGGGGAAGCACGCGGTTGACGAGCCCGATGCGCTCGGCCTCGGTGGCGTCGAACCGGCGCGCCGAGAAGAGGATGTCGAGCGCGTGGGCGGGACCCATGAGCCGTGAGAGCAGCCAGCCGATTCCCCACTCGGCGACGAGCCCGCGTCGCGAGAAGGCCGTCGTGAAGATCGCCTTGTCGGAGGCGAAGCGCAGGTCGCAGCCCAGCGCGATGGGGACCGCCATGCCGGCGATGGGCCCGTTGATCGCTGCGATGATCGGCTTGCGGATCGACATCAAGTAGGTGTAGGTGCCGCGGAGGTCCTCCCCCCAGGCGGGATCGCCCGGGTCGGCCTCGAGCTCGGGCGGCAGCTCTTCGTCGCGCCGTCCCTCGCTGATGCCCTTCAGCCGGTCGAGATCCGCCCCCGCGCAGAAGCCGCGCCCGGCGCCGGTCACGACGATCGCGACCGCGCGCCTGTCCTCCTCCGCCTGGCCCAGGGCGTGCTTCACCTCGGCGCCCATGCGGGCGGTCCAGGCGTTCAGCGACTTCGGCCGGTGGAGCGTGATCGTCGCGATTGGGTCCGCGACCTCGTAGAGAATATCCTGGTACATGGCTCCTCCTGAGCTCCGAAATCTAGCCCGGATTGCGCGAAGCAGGGCCTCTTGAACTCTCGTTCAGGGGGAGATGACGAGGACGCTTCCAATGGCGCCCAGGGCGAGCCAGGAGACCCGCTGGAAGTGGGCGGGGCTGACCCGCCGGCCCAGCAAGATCCCGATGTAGAGCCCAGCCAGCAGGAAGGGGATCATGGCCCCGGCCTCGACCCAGATCGCGGAGGTCATCTGCCCCTGGGCGCTGGCGGTGGGCAGCCGCATCAGTCCCATGGTGAGGAAGATCAGCTGGTTGGTTGCCTTGACCGCCTGGGGCGGGTCCGGACGGCGGTACAGGTGGGCGACGATGGCGGGTCCCCCGGTGTTGAAGGCACCGCCCAGAAAGCCTCCGATCAGGCCGGCGACGCCGTCCCAGAGCGGCGCGTCTTCCCTCTGGACGGACGCTGCGCGCAGATTCCAGAGTGAGATCGCAATGATCGTGACCCCCAGCGCCCGGACCATGAAGTCCCGATCCAGGGAACCGAGCGCGGAGACGCCTAACACCACTCCCAACAGGACGCCGGGGACCATGCGCAGGGCCGGGCGCCAGAGGACCTCTCGCCGCAGCGTGATCAGCACCGATCCCGCCACCAGGATCCCGGTGAGATTGACCACGCCCGCCGCGTGGAGCAGATCGCGGGAGAGGGTCAGCCCGATCATCGCCACGATGGCGAATCCGAAGCCCAGGAATCCCTGAAGCAGGGCGCCGGACATCACGATGGCGGCCGCCGCGGCGAGATCGCAGAGCTCCGGCATGGGGGCTTGTTAGCCCTCGCACCTCGGGGTGGCGAGTGGGGGGGAAAGCCCCGACACTGCACCGACCCTGAGGCCGGCTAGATTCGAGGATAGGAATGCCGCGTCGCGATGAAGCCATCGAGATCCGGGGAGCTGCCGAGCACAACCTGAAGAAGGTCGATGCGCGGATTCCCAAGAACAAGCTGGTGGTCTTCACCGGGCCCTCCGGCTCCGGCAAGTCGTCCCTCGCCTTCGACACCATCTACGCCGAGGGGCAGCGCCGCTACGTGGAGTCCCTCTCCGCCTACGCCCGGCAGTTCCTGGGGCAGGTCGAGAAGCCCAAGTACGACCACATCCGCGGTCTCAGCCCGACCATCAGCATCGAGCAGAAGGCGGCCAGCAACAATCCCCGCTCGACGGTCGGGACCATCACCGAGGTCCACGACTACCTTCGCGTGCTCTTCGCGCGGGTCGGCCACCAGCACTGTCATCAGTGCGGCCGCACCGTGGAGCGCCTCTCTGCCGAGGAGATCAGCGAGCGCATCCTGGCGCTCGCCGGGGGGAGCCGCTTCATGCTTCTCTCCCGGGTCGTCGACAACCGCAAGGGGGAGTACCGCGAGCTGCTGCACGAGACGGTCCGCGAGGGCTTCGGGCGCTTCCGGATCGACGGCAAGATCTATCGCGACGACGAGCTCCCGGTGCTCGACAAGAAGCGAAAGCACACCATCGACGTGGTGGTGGACCGGCTCGCCGCTCCGGCGCGCCGGGATTCCGCCTACCGCGCGCGGCTCATGGACTCGGTCGAGACCGCGCTCGCCAAGGGGAACGGCCTGCTCATCTGCGACGTGGTCGGCGGCGAGGAGCACCTCTACTCCGAACACCTCTACTGTCACCACTGCGATCTGGGCTTCCCGGAGCTCACCCCCCAGAGCTTCTCCTTCAACTCGCCGATCGGCATGTGTCCCGACTGCAACGGGCTCGGAACCAAGCCGGAGATGGATCCCGAGCTGGTGGTCCCGGACCCCTCCTGCAGCATTCGGGAGGGAGCCATCGAGCCCTGGGCGAAGGTGATCGAGCGCTCCGAGAGCTGGACGGGGTCGATGCTGGAGAACCTCGCCCAGGAGTACGACATCGATTTCGACCGCCCCTGGAACAAGCTTCCCAAGCGGCACCGCGATCTCCTGCTCTACGGCTCCAAGGGCAGGAAGATCGCCATGACGATGAAGTTCTCGACGGGGAAGATCGAGTGGCAGCGCTCCTTCGAGGGAGCGCTCCACGGGCTCTACCGCCGCTTCCGGCAGACCCGGTCGGAGGGCATGCGCAAGTACTACATGCGCTACCTCTCGGACTCCGAGTGCTCGACCTGCGAGGGACGGCGGCTCCGGCCCGAGTCTTGTGCGGTCACGATCGATGGACTGAGCCTGCCGGAGCTGGGCTCCCACACCATTCGCGAGACCCGCGAGTTCCTGAATGGCCTCTCCCTGGACTCCACCGAGCGCCGCATCGCCGAAGAGGTCCTGAAGGAGATCAACGGCCGGCTGGGCTTCCTGATCGACGTCGGGCTCGGATACCTGACCCTGGATCGGCCGGGGCCCTCACTATCCGGCGGAGAGAGCCAGCGCATCCGCCTGGCCAGCCAGATCGGGAGCGAGCTCACCGGGGTCCTCTACATCCTGGACGAGCCCTCCATCGGCCTCCACCAGCGCGACAACCGGAAGCTGCTCGACACGCTCGAGCGACTGCGCGACATCGGGAACACGGTCGTGGTGGTCGAGCACGACGCCGAGACCATCCGATCCGCCGACCACGTGGTGGATTTCGGTCCGGGTGCCGGGGTCGCAGGGGGCGAGGTGGTCTTCTCCGGTACCCCGAGGCAGCTGGCCCGCTCGGCGCGCTCCCTCACCGGGAAGTACCTCTCGGGACGACTCGCGATCGAGACTCCGCGCCGGAGGCGCCGCGGCTCGGGGAAGAAGCTCCGTGTCGAGGGCGCCAGCGAGCACAATCTCAAGCGCCTGAACGTCGCGTTCCCCCTCGAGACCTTCATCGCGGTGACCGGCGTCTCCGGAGCGGGGAAGAGCACCCTGGTCAACTCCGTGGTCTTCCCCGCGCTGCGACGACTCCTCTACGCGAGCCGCGACGTCCCGGGATCCCACCGGCGAATCGCAGGGGAGCAGCACATCGACAAGGTGATCGACATCGATCAGCGACCGATCGGTCGCACGCCCCGCAGCAATCCCGCCACCTACACCAAAGTCTTCGACGAGATCCGCAAGGTCTTCTCGATGACAGCCGAGGCGAGGACCTACGGATTCAAGCCGGGTCGCTTCTCCTTCAACGTGAAGGGCGGGCGCTGCGAGGCCTGCGAGGGCGACGGCGTCCGCCGCATCGAGATGCACTTCCTCCCCGACGTCTTCGTGCCCTGCGAGGTGTGCAAGGGAAGGCGATTCAACGAGGCCACCCTGCGGGTTCGCTTCAAGGGGCTCGACGTCGCGGAGGTCCTCGACCTGTCGGTGACCGAGGCCCTCGACGTCTTCGGCAACCAGCCAAGGGTGGTGGCGGGGCTTCGCACCCTCTCGGAGGTGGGACTCGGCTACGTCAAGCTCGGCCAGTCCTCCCCCACGCTCTCCGGAGGAGAGGCGCAGCGCATCAAGCTCTCCCGGGAGCTCTCCAAGAGGGCGACGGGCCGGACCTTCTACATCCTCGACGAGCCCACCACCGGCCTCCACTTCGACGATCTCCGCAAGCTGCTCGCCGTGCTCGATCGTCTGGTCGATGCGGGGAACACCGTCGTGGTGATCGAGCACAACCTGGACGTGATCCGCTCCGCCGACTTCGTCATCGATCTCGGGCCCGAGGGTGGCGACGGCGGCGGTGAGGTGGTGGCCACCGGAACACCCGAAGAGGTGTCGAAGTGCAAGGCGAGCTTCACCGGCCAGTACCTGCGGCGGGTGCTCTAGCAGCCGGCGGCGCCGAGCTCCTCGAGGAAGCGGGCGGCGGCGGCGTGGATCCGGTCGACCTCGGCGAGGCTCTCCACCACCCGAAGCTCCGCCCGCGGCATCTGCTCGGCGAGGATCTCGGCGGTGGCGAGGGGATGGCCGGGATCCTCCCGCACCGCCACGATCAGCGTCGGCGCGCCGACCTCCGCGAGGCGCTCCCTACCCGGGAGATCGCTCAGCGCGGCGCCGCGCAGCACGTGGCCGAGGGCCGGCGGGTCCCAGCGTCGAAGCGCCTCGAAGAGCGCTTCCTGGGCGGGCTCGAAGCCCGGTGCGACCGGCTGGGTCCGGAGCGTCTCCTCGGTGACTCTCGCCAGGGCATGGGAGCCCTGCTCGTCGAGGACATGCGCCATCCCGAGGTAGAGCCCGGCTTGTGCGGGACGGCTCTCCCACGCCGTCGGCGGGATCACCAGCAGCAGGCCGGCGATCCGCGCGGGTGCGAGGAGCGCGGCGTAGAGCGACGCCGCCACCCCCATCGACGCGCCCGCGGCGACGAATCGCTCGATCCCCAGGGCGTCGGCCAGATCGAGCAGGTCGGCTCCGAGCCGGTCCCAGCGATTCGCCTCATCGGTCTGCCCCGCCGCCGACTCGCCGTGCCCGCGCGCGTCGTAGCGGATCACGCGGCTCCCCTGCACCCCCTCGAGGAACTCGCGAAGCGGCGTGAGCTCCTCCAGCGCGATCGGGTGCAAGAGCCCGTGACTCCAGATCACCGCGGGACCCTCTCCCCGCTCCAGGACCCGGACCGCCCCGCTGGGAAGCTCGACGTTGAACTCGTGCCAGGAAACTTTCACGCCCGGGAGAGTACCAAGCTCTCGGCGGATTGCGGATACTCGCGGCGGTGAGCGGGATCGAACGACTCCTCGAGATCATGGCGCGGCTGCGGGATCGCGACGGCGGTTGCCCCTGGGACCTGGAGCAGGACTTCTCCTCCATCGCGCCCCACACCATCGAGGAGGCCTACGAGGTCGACGACGCGATCCGGCGCGGCGACTTCGAGGCGCTCCGCGACGAGCTCGGCGATCTGCTCTTCCAGGTCGCCTACCACTCCCAGATGGCGCGGGAGGAGGGGCTCTTCGGCTTCGAAGACGTGGTCTCCGCCATCTGCGAGAAGATGGTGCGCCGTCACCCCCACGTCTTCGGCGAGGAGGAGGTGAAGAGCGC
>CAZTOU010000077.1:0-20541 GCA_964615365.1 uncultured Spirochaetales bacterium | reverse complement strand
CCATCAAGACGCTGGCCACCCGGCGACTGGACTTCGGCTCGCCGATGCCGACGGCGAACCACCACGTGCTGCTGGCACGAGATCCCGGCGACGGCTCACCGCGGTGGGTCAACCTCGCCTGGCCCGGCGCCGTCGCCACCGCAACGGGTGTGAACGAGTTCGGAACGCTGGTCTCGCTTCACGACTACGGCTCCGGAGGCGCCGATGTCTCGGCGGGGCGCATGCCGCGCATGGTGGCCGCCCGCCACGCGCTCACCTTCGCCGGGGGTGACGTCTCCACACACCTGACGCAGGTGTTCGACGAGCTGCAGCTCTACGAGATCATGACGGGCGGCTTCGTGAACTACTACGCGCCCGAGGGCCACGGCGGCGTGATGACCGCGAGTCCCAGCGCGGCGGGCCCCGACTTCTACGATCTTCGCGTGCCTCAGGCGGTCTGGTACCACGGCGAGGCCATGATCACCACCAACGCGTGGACCGACGGGACAACCACGCCGTCGGACGAGGACTTCGGAGCCGATGCCTACTACGGCGACGAGTCGCCCAAGACCCTCGAGAGCCACTGGGATCTCCTGGCGGGCGGAGGCAACGCCCTTCACCAGCTGAGCGTGGCCTACCGGGGCCGCGGCGACATGACGCTCTTTGCCGATGGAAGAATGGACGGTAACGGCCGAACGCCGCGGCTCGAGTGGGACTGGGGAGAGCTCTTCGGCCCGCTCTGCGCCGACGGCATCGACAACGACGCCGATGGAACCATCGATTCGGGCGGCGGTCCCGGGGGAGAGCCCGCCGATCCGGGCTGCGCGGACGAGCTGGATCTCTCCGAGCGCGACCCCACGCTGGTCTGCGATGACGGCGCCGACAACGATGGAGATGGGGGCTTCGATTTCGATACCGAGACCGCCGCCGATCCCGGTGACCAGTCGACGCTTCCGGCCGGCTCGGGAGACCCCGGCTGCAGGAACCCCATCTGGAGCACCGAGAGCCCCAAGTGTCAGGACGGCATCGACAACGACGGCGACGGGGCCATGGACTACGACGCGGGTCTCTCCAGCAACGGCATCGCAGACGGCGCCGGACCCGATCCCCAGTGCGACAAGCCCGACCGCAACTGCGAGGCGGGCAGCTGCCGAAACTGCGGCCTGGGGATCGAGCTGCTCGGTCTCGTGCCCGTGCTGATCTGGCTCTCCCGAAGACGCGGATCCTGAACCGCCGACCCCGATCCAGGAGCGGGTCGTGACCGGGTCCTAGGCGGGGCCTCCCACCACACGTCCGCAGTCCGTTCGCAGACCACAGGTCGAAACGCTTCGCCACCGTGCAGCTCCTTCGGGACGACGGGAGTTGCCGTTAGCTCCCTCACGTTCTTGTGAACCGCCCGCGACGAAGAGCCCGCACCAAACGAGCCGAGACCGGACGGGTTGCTTCGCTCGTCTGGAGCTCTGGACTCACAGGGAGAGGAACACCCGATGCAGCTCGATAGGACCCGATTCATCCTCGCATGCGGGGCCTTCGCCATGGCCGCATCGCTCGCCCTCGCGGGCGCGAGCTGGGCGGTGCCGATTCATCACGGCGACTTCGCAGGCCAGGGCGTCTGGTTCCTCGACGTCAGCGAGGACTCGACCACCGACCCCGGCGCGCTGCCGCTCTTCGGGGCGCCCACCGTCGGCGGAGCGTCCCTGGACTTCAGTGGGATCTCCTTCGCGTCTTCCTCCAGCGGAAACGAGATCGACCTGACCAACGGCACACTCGGCATGGCGATTGCCACCCAGGGCGGGAGCTCCATCGATGCCATCGAGCTCCTGGAGGCGGGGGACTACACCCTGATCGGCGCGCCGGGCGCCGGGGCGCTGGCGTTGGTGAGCGCAGCGGTCTACCTCGACATCGTCGAGGTGGACGGCGTCGGGATCGATCCCATCAGCCTGCAGTTCGAGCTGCTCTTCTCACCGTCGGGCGGTCAGTTCGATCTCTCCTCGGGCGGACCCCTGCTGACCGGGATCTGGAATGGCGCATTGGCAATCGACGTAGCGCAAGCGCTCCAGGACCAGGGCATCCAGGGGGGCGCCACCAAGGTCTGGCTCACCCTCAGCAACGTGCTCGCCACCGTGAGCGAGCCGGGAGCGGCGTCGTTCATCAACAAGACCGACCTCGACGTCGCGGTGCGGGTGGTGCCGCAGCCGACGACCTTCCTGCTGCTGGGCGTGGGGCTGCTCGGTCTCGTCGTTGCACATCGCCTGCCGTGATTCGAGGCACAGCGCCCACACCCACCGCTGCGTTATTTCTTCGCGCGGCGCAGATGTGCCGCGGCGACAAAGAGGGAGAAGACATGTCGATTCGTCTCGCAATCATCGTCATGGCGGGAATCTGGCTCAGCTTTGCGGCGGGAGCCGCGCGGGCGCTGAACATCGTCTCGCTGGCCCCCGTCACCCAGGACGTGTCCGTCGGTGAGACAGTGTTCGTCACCATGCAGATCCAGTTCGACGAGCCGACCCTCGGCGGAGGCGTCGACCTTCTCTTCGACGAGAGCGTCCTCGCGTTCGTCTCCTTCGAGTTCGATCCGTCACTCGGCGACGATCTCGCTTTTCGACTCGCTCCCATTGCGCCCGTCGGCAATCTGCTGACGCTCGGGTTCGGGAGCTTCGCCGGACTCGCCGGATCGCGAGTGGTCGGAACCTTCACCTTCGATGCCATCGGCCTGGGCAACGCAGATCTCACCACGGCCTCGAATGCATTCCCCGCCGGCCCCTTCATCTCTGCCACGTCGCCTCTCGACCCCCCGATGTCCGTGGACTTCGAGGAAGGCACGGTGAACGTGATTCCTGAGCCCGGCACCCTCGCGCTGCTGAGCTTTGGATCGGTCGGGCTGCTGCTCTTCGGATCGCGGAGTCAATCCTGCTAGGAACAGGAGCGTTCCGCTCTTCCGAGCCGAGCCGCTGCGCCACGAGCGCCCTGCGGACTCGAACGATCGCGTTGGAGGATCCCATGCACCACCTGAGACTCACCCGGCAGACCGGGTCGCCGGCTCGCGAGATCAAGACGGGAATCCTGGCTCTGGCGGCGCTCTCCCTGCTCGGCTCACCCACGACGGCGACGGAGTCGCCCGACCTCGAGGGCGTTCGAGTCGGTACGCCGGAAGCAGAGGTCGCGTCCGCGGTCCGGACGCCTTCGATCGCCTGGCACCGGTCGTTGCCGCTTCGCTTCGAGGCGAACCAGGGGCAGAGTCATCCCCGGGTGAAGTTCCTCTCCCGCGGACGCGGCTACACCCTCTTCCTCACACCCCAGGAGGCGGTGCTGGTGGTGCGGGGGCAGGCGAGCGCGGACGCGGAAGCCGGCGCCGGCAGCTATCCGGAGTCCGCTGCCGTCCGCATGAGACTGGCAGGTGGTGAGGCGAACCCGAAGCTCTCCGGGGTGGAGGTGGTTCCGGGGCGCAGCCACTACTTCCTCGGAAAGGATCCGAGCGCCTGGCACGCCGACGTCCCCGGCTACGCGAAGGTCAGGTACGAGGGGGTCTATCCCGGCGTGGATCTGGTCTACCACGGCAACGAGGGGCGCCTCGAGCACGACTTCATCCTCGCGCCCGGGGCCGACCCCGAAGCCATCCGGATGAGCTTCGAGGGAGTCGCGGGCCTGGCGACCGACGCCCACGGGAATCTCCTGCTCCGCACCTCCGTCGGGGAGATGCGGCTGCAGAGACCCCGCACCTTCCAGCAGAAGGCCGGCGGCCCCCGCGAGATCCAGAGCCGCTACGTGCTCCGGTCGAAGTACCAGGTGGGTTTCGAGGTGGCGTCCTACGACGCGACGCGTCCGCTGCTCATCGACCCGATCCTCACCTATTCCACCTATCTCGGCGGAAACGGCGAGGACAACGGCGGCGGCATCCACGTGGACGACACCGGGATCTACGTCGGAGGACTCACCCTCTCCACGGACTTCCCCACCCAGGATCCCCTCTACGCCTCGAACGCGGGTGGATTCGACGCTTTCGTGGCGAAGCTGGACCCGACGGGCTCATCGCTGATCTACGCCACCTATCTCGGCGGGAGCGGAGACGAGATCGAGCGCGACATGGCAGTGGATGCCGCGGGCAACGCGTACATCTACGGCGAGACGACCTCCACCGATCTCCCCACCACGGCCGGTGCCTTCGACACGGCCTGCGGCGGCGACGGGCTCTGCGACGGCGGCACCCCGGATGTCTTCGTCACCAAGATCGACCCCACCGGCTCCGCCCTGGTCTACTCGACCTACCTGGGCGGGAGTGGAAACGACATCGCCGGCAAGATCGACCTGGACGCGAACTGCGGCACCGACGGGCTCTGCGACGGTGGGTTGCGCGACGTGTTCGCGACCAAGCTGGATGCGACGGGGTCCGCCCTGGCCTACTCGACCTACCTGGGTGGCAGCAGCGCGGAGTACTGCGCCGGGCTCACCGTGGGGCCCATGGGAGACCTCTACCTGACCGGAGATACCTACTCGACCGACTTTCCGACGGTGGATCCCCTTCAATCGACCCACGGAGCGGGGTCCAACTGGGATGCCTTCGTGACCAGGATCGAGACCCTGGACGCCGATGGCGACACGGTGACCGACGATGCGGACAACTGCGCCCTGGCGCCCAACCCGGACCAGCGCGATTCGAACGGAGACGGCTACGGGAACCTCTGCGACCCCGACCTGGACGGCGACGGAGTCGTGAACTTCGCCGATCTCGGGATCATGAAGTCGGTCTTCTTCCAGGCTCCCGGCCCCAAGTGCGATCTCTGTCCGCTCTAGCCCGCTTCTCTCACCGGGTCGCGTAGCGAGGCCGAGACCGCCGCAAATTCGCGGCCCTCGGACCGGAGGGCGTTTGTTTGAGACTCCACACCCCGCAAAGGGGTGGATGTAAGGGAATTGTTGCGATCAGCCCGGGCCCACAGCGAAGGTCGCGGAGTGGGCATCGGCTAGAGGTAAGGAGGTACGTCCAATGCGGAAACTCTTGATCGTTCTGGGGACGCTGTTGTTCGCGGGGAGTGTGAACGCGGCGACGCTCAACTACTCGGGAGCGCTGACATTCCAGCTGTCGACGCTGCCGGGTATCACCGCGCCCGGGGCTGGCACAGCCACGGTGAACGGAAGCGGTGGTGGCCTTCACGTGAACACCTTGGCGGTCGCTGGCGGCGTCTTCGGACCGGTGTCCGCGTCGCTGCCGGTGACGAACAGCGGGACCATCAACTCGGTGATCTTCACCAGCATGGCGAACTCCGCCGCAAGCATTCCGCTGCCTGCTGGCGGTCCCATGGGCCTCGGCGGCACCGCGAAGATCTGCCTGGTGTTCGCGCCCTGCGCCTACGCGAACGTGACCGTTCCGCTGGCTGGCGGCTTCGGTATCGGCGGGACGCAGGTGGTGACCGGGTCCGTGTCCGTCACCATGCAGCACAGCCCGTGGCAGCTCGGCACGCCGGCGATGACCATCCACTCGCCGAACAGCAACGTGACGTCGCCGACGCTCCCGCCCGGCTTCGCACACGGCCCGGCCTCGCTCACCTCGAGCACGGCACAGGGTTCGGGCGTCGTCCAGCTCGTAACGGTCAGCAAGACCTACACGAGTCTCACGACTGCCTTCCCGGAGCTGCCGCTGATCGGGATCCTCACCCTGCACCTCGTCCCGGAGCCGGGCACGATGCTGCTCATGGGCATGGGTGTTGTGGGGCTCGCGGTGCTGGGACGGCGACACCATAGCAGGTAAGATCGAGGCGACAGCCCATCCGAGTGCTTCGCGACACGCCCCGGCTTCGGTCGGGGCGTTGTCGTCTCGGGCATCCTGTTTGCCTCCGGCGTCGCCGGCCTTGCTCTCGTCCTCGAAGGTGAGGGAGAAATCCATCAGGGCGTACGGATTCTGATCCAAGGCATAGGTTCGCCCCGACACTTCCTCGGCTGCTCGGTGAAGGCCGGGCAGATCGTCGAACTCGGCCATTTCGAGAGGCTCCCTGGTGCGATGCAGGCCTTCAGGGCATCCTATCTTGCGGAGCATCTGGATCGAGGAGAGCAGGTGATGAGTCGAGAGCCGAAGGAGCCGCTGTCCAGGGACCACGTCATGGAGAGAGAGGGCGTGGCCTGGGAAAGCTCGGTCGCCGCAGAGGACGTCTTCCCCTACATGCCGAAAGAGGAGTACGAGCTCCGCATCCAGAAGGCGAAGACCCTCTTGGTCCGCCACGGCATCGACGCCATGGCGGTCTTCGCCTACGGGAACAAGCAGTACTACGGCGGGTTTCAGGAGTCCAACTACCGATTCACCGACCGCTGGCGGCACTGCATCATCGTCTCCCAGGAACACGACCCCGTCTTCGTCGGCGAATCCGTCCTCAACAACAACATCAGCAAGACCACGTGGATCACGGACACCCGCCTCTGGTCGGCGATCAAGCTGTGGCGGCTTCCCACCCGGTTCTTGGACGTGTTCGTCGACACGATGTCTGACCTCGGGCTCGACAACAAGGTGATCGGGCTGGAGTACGGCCCCGGCCACATGAGCCAGATCTCTCCCGAGGAGATCCGGCAGATCGAAGCCGGCCTTCCCAATGCGCGCTTCGTCGCGGCCGACCCCGTCATCTGGGAGCAGAAGATGATCAAGACCGAGTGGGAGATCGCCCTCTACAGGGAGCTGATGCCCAAGGTCCAGAGAGTCTGGGAGGCCGGATGGCGATCCATCAGGCCCGGGATTCCCGAGAGGGAGGTGCATCGGAATATCTGGCGGCAGATGGTCGAGGAGGATCTCTACAACACGCCGAGCTGGCACAACCCCCAGCTCTTCATGTGCGGGACGGACAGACCCGGCAGATGGCGTCTGGTGACGCCGCCCTTCTACGATCGGGTCATCCAGAAGGGCGATCAAGGCTTCGCCGACGGGGGTGTGGGCTACAAGGGATACTGCTCGGATGTCCAGCGGTGCTTCTACGTAGGTGACGAGCTGCCCTCGCCCCTGGACGATCTGTCCAAGTGGGGCCGGGACGCGTACCTGAATACCGTCGAGAACATCGTTCCCGGTATGCGCGGATGCGACGTATTCAAGCTCGCTGAGAAGGAGACCTACCGCCAGGACTGGAATCAGCTGATTCCAATCGACTTCGTGGGGCACAGCATCGGCAGTCTGACCCACGAGCCGCCCTTCCTCGCCGAGGATGACCTCACCGAGCTTCAGCCGGGCATGATTCTCTGCGTCGAGGTAGGCTGCTTCGGCTCGGACCTGGTCTGGTTCGGAAACATGCCCGAGGACATGTGGCTGGTGACGGGTCAGGGATTGGAGCTGATCGGCGTCGACCTGCCCAGAGACGTGTGGCTCTGCGGCTAGCAGGGACGAACACCGCTGCATTTCGGAGGACAGGATGAAGCTCACGAACGTGAAGACCTATGTCGTCAAGACCGATCCGCCCAACTGGGGCGGGAATCTCTGGTACTTCGTCAAGCTGGAGACCGACGAAGGCATCGAGGGGTGGGGTGAGATCGCGGTTCTCAGCTGCCTAGCCGGCCTCGAGGGCGGCTACGAGACGATGATGCGGGAGATATTCGATCGCTACCTGAGGGACAAGGATCCCATCGACCGGGAGCCCCTCTACCACATCCTGTACTCGAGCCTGACGGCCCAGCACCCGGACTATGTCGCTCTGGGATTGATCAGCGGCTTCGACATCGCCCTGTGGGACATCTGCGGGAAGCACTACGGCACCCCGGTCTACAACCTGCTGGGCGGAAAATGCCGGGACCGGGTCAGGACCTACACGTACATCTACAACCTGGATGCGCGAGAAAACCTGGTCACCGCCGTCGCCGACTGGTGGAGCAACCCGACCCGGCTGGCCGAGAGCGCGGCGCGGATTGCCGACGAGGGATTCACCGGCCTCAAGTTCGACCCGCTCATGCAGGCCCTCCCCTGGAGAGTGCCCGCCGCGCCCTGGGAGATCAGCCTCTCGGAATACGACCACGCCGAGAAGGCCGTCGCTGCGGTTCGCGAGGCAGTGGGCAACCGGGCCGACATCCTGATCGGCACGCACGGCCAGATCACGCCGTCCTGCGCTCGCCGTCTGGCCCGGAGGCTGGAGCCGTACGATCCGCTCTGGCTGGAAGAGCCGTGCCCGCCCGAGAACTACCGGGAGATGGGCAGGATCGCCCGCAGTACGACGATCCCGATCGCCACGGGGGAGAGGCTCGTCACTCCCTTCGAGTTCCAGAACCTGTTCGCCGAGGGCGCCTGTGCCTTCGCCCAGCCCGATCTGGGGAGCTGCGGCGGCATCACGGCGTGCAAGAAGATCGCCTCTCTCGCGGAGGCGAGCTACGTGCTGATGGCGCCCCACGTCTGGGGCGGCCCGATCATCACCGCCGCGGCCGTTCAGATCGACGCGAACATCTCCAACTTCCTGATCCAGGAGAGCATCTACAAGAGCCGAGACTTCTTCGACGAGCTCGTGGTGGAGCCCTTCGAGTGGGATCAGGGCGACCTGATTCCATCGGACCGGCCGGGCATCGGGATCGAGCTCGACGAGGAGAAGCTCGAGGCACACCGGGGCAAGCTGGCGGATTTCCTGAGGCGCTGATTCACCGGCTCCGTTCTCGCGAGCCAGCGTGGAGCCGGCATCGACTGGGACTGGGGATGGGCCCCCGCCGGGGCTCCCGGGGGCGGCAGACCGGGGTGACCTCCAGTCCAACCCCGGGGCCTTATGACCGGGCTCATAACACCGGCCCGGATCCGGCGTAAAGCTCAGCGGCGAGGTCGGCGACGCCCCCCTCGCGAGCGGATCCGCTCGTGGCCGGGGCGGGTCGCACCGGATGGAGGCGATGCAGCGTGGGCCAGATTCGCGGTGAGTGGGCGGAGGCGTACCGGAAGAAATGGACCTGGGACGGCGTGACCTGGGGAAGCCACTCGGTGGACTGCTACCCCGGCGGCTGCCCCTTCCGCGTCTACACCAAGGACGGAAAGATCCTCCGCGAGGAGCAGTCGGGCACGTTCTCGCCCGTACAGCCCGGCATCCCCGACATGAACCCGATGGGCTGCCAGAAGGGGGCCTGCTGGAGCCACTGCCACTACTCGCCCGACCGCGTCACCAAGCCCCTAAAGCGCGTCGGCGAGCGGGGCAAGGGCGAGTTCGAGGAGGTCTCCTGGGACCAGGCGCTCACCGAGATCGCCGACGGCATTCTCGACGCCATCCAGGATCCGGGACCGGCTTCCATCATTACACTGTTCACCCCCGAGGTCGGCGCCGCCAACGCCCGCTACTTCAGCGACGTGCTGGGCCTGCCGACCACCGATGGCAATGCGGAGTTCCAGGACTTCAGTCCTGGCTGGCACCTGACCTGGGGGCTCTACAACCCGGTCTCCACCATGGACGACTGGTTCCTGGCGGATCTCACGCTGATCTGGCACGCCAACCCGGTCTACACCAACATCCACTGGTACCACTACGTCGCCGAGTCCCGATACAACGGCGGCGAGGTGGTGACCATCGCACCGGACTACAGCCCCTCCGCGATCCACGCGGACCACCACCAGCCGGTCCGGATCGGCACCGACGCCGCGCTGGCGCTGGCCATGTGCAAGGTGATCATCGATGCGGAGCTGTATCAGAAGCAGTTCGTACAGGAGCAGACCGATCTTCCGCTGCTGATCCGCAAGGACGACGGCCGCTTCCTCCGCGGCAGCGACGTGGTGGAGGGCGAGCGCGACGACCAGTTCTACTGGTGGGACACGCTCACGGGAACGCTCACGCCCGCACCGCGCGGCACGCTGGCGACCACGGGTGTGGATCCGGCGCTCGAGGGGAGCTTCTCGGTTCTTCTCAAGGATCTCACCACGGTGGAGGTGGAGCCGGTCTTCGCAAAGCTGCGGCGGCGCCTGGAGGATTACACGCCGGAGAAGGCGGGTGAGATCTGCGGGATCCACCCCGAGAACATCCGCAAGCTGGCGCGGAAGGTGGCGACGCGCAAGACGAAGATCTTCATCGGCTGGAATTCGGGCAAGTACTACCACGGGGACCTGATGGAGCGGTCGATGGCGCTGCTCCTGGGTCTCACGGCGAACTGGGGCAAGAAGGGCACCGGCACCCGCTCCTGGGCCATCATGGGCTACGACGGCGATGCCTTCATGTCGGAGAAGGAAAGCCCCGGTCAGGAGGCGGCCCAGAAGTACATCGCCGCCCTGATCGCCATGCGCCGCCTGATCGCCGCCGACGATCCGACCATGACGGCAGAGATGATGCAGAACCGGATCGCCCAAATGGCGGCGGAGCTCGGCGGGATGGGCTTCCCCATGCCCCCCGCCTTCCTCTGGTACTACCAGTTCGGCTACAAGGAGCGCTGGAACGATCCCGAAAACAACGATCCCTCGATGAAGCGCAGCTTCGACGAGTACGTCCGGGAAGCAGCCGAGAAGGGCTGGTGGGATCCGCGCGCCGCGAAGGTCTTCGAGAACGTCGAGCCCCGGGTGATCTTCGAGGCGGGAGGCAACGTGCTGCGCCGCCAGCGGGGCGGGCAGAAGCTGCTGCTCGAGCATCTCTGGCCCAAGCTCAGTATGTTCATCACCTGCGACTATCGCATGACCACGACCGGGCTCTACTCCGACTACATCCTGCCCGCGGCTCAGCACTACGAGAAGCTCGGCTACAGCATGCCCTCGGTGCACCACCTCAACTACGTGCTCTGCGATCGCGCGGTGCCTCCCCTGGGCGATTCGCTGCCGGACATCGAGATCGGCATCCGCATCGTCGAGAAGATCGAGGAGCGCGCCGCCGCCCGGGGCATGGACTCGTTCACCGACGAGGCGGGGCAGAAGCACAGCCTGACGGGGCTGATCGACCGCATCACCCACTCCGGTGCGCTTCGCGACGAGGAGGAGCGCTTCGACGAGTCGATTCGCGACAACGCGGTCTACGGTGTCCTCCCGGCGGGTACCACCCTGGAGACGCTGCGCGAGAAGGGCAGCGTGCGCTACGTCGGCTGGGGAGTGGTGGGGCACGGCCAGTCCCAGGCCTCGACGATCCGCCCCGACGAGGTCCACAACCCGCTGCGCTGGCACACCGAGGACAAGGTTCCCTACGACACCCTGGTGCGGCGGGCCCAGTACTACATCGACCACGAGTGGTTCCTGGAGGCCGGCGAAGAGCTCCCCACCCACAAGGAGCCGCCCAACGCCGGCGGGGCGAACCGGCGCTTCCAGATGACCAGCGGTCACAACCGCTGGAGCATCCACTCCATGAACCTGACCAACAACATCATCCAGAATACCCACCGCGGGGAGCCCTTCGTCTTCATCAACGACGCGGACGCGGCGGATCTGCGGGTGGAGAACGGGGAGCGGGTGCGGCTGGTGAGCAACGACGGCGATTCACTGGTGCAGGCCAAGCTCTCGCCCTCGGTGCGGCCGGGCCAGGTGATCCTGTACAACGGCTTCGAGCCCTACATGCACGAGAACTGGTACAGCCAGGCGGATCTCGAGTCGGGTCACGTGAAGCACCTGGGCTTCGCCGCGGGCTACGGGCACCTCAACTATCGGCCGCTCTCCTGGCAGCCGATCCCGGCGGACCGCGCGGTCCGCGTCGACGTGGAGAAGGTTGGCTGAGAGGCGGTGGTGTCGCGTCCTGTGCCCGACGCGGAAAGCCGGATCGGGGTATAATGCCCAGACCGCGCCGCTGAGGGTGGATCGGTCGGTCCCCTCCCCGACGGCGGTCGGTACCAGGGAGGCCCCCCCATGGATCAAGAGACCCGAAAGCTCCTGGAAGAAGCCTGGAACATGCCCGTCTTCGAGGCGATCTTCACGCGGCGCTCTCGCCGCTTCGGACTGGGCATGGAGATCAAGCACGGTCCCAACGCCTTCAAGTCCGAGGAAGATCCGGTGCCCCTCTCCCTCGAGGAGGAGGCGCTTCTCTGCATGGCTGCGACCGGAATGTCGGGGATGAACCTCTCGGACATGCCCCACACCCGAAAGGAGGAGGTCGGGGAAGGCGAGGAGTGGGACGGGAACTGCAACACCATGCTCGAGTACAGCGGCCGCACCTTCCCGAGCCCCTGCGGGTCCCATGGGACTGAGCTCTTCTACACCAACGACGAGGGCAGCTACGTCGTCAAGATCCGGGGCACCCATCCCGAGCGAATGAGGGAGATCGCGGAGCTCGACGATCTGGAGAAGCTGGTCGAGACCTTCAAGGATCGCCGCATCCAGATCAGCGAGGGACGAATCGACATCCCCGCGAGCTCGCCGGCGCTCATGTCCCTCAACCTGTGGAACGCCAACCGGCCCGGAAGCACGCTGTTCATGCCGGTCTGCGACGTCACCGAGGAGCTCATCAACGGCCTGATGCTCTTCCTCGAGCAGGGGAGCTACCCGGTCGACGCCACCGATGGCATGAAGCCGCTGGGCTGTGCAAAGTGGGTCGAAGAGGGGCTCGCGACGATTCCGGCGCCCTATCAGATGCTGGAGCCGCTGGTCGCCATGGGCGCGTCGAACATCGAGGTCGGCTTCATGTCCCAGAACATCTTGCTGGCCGAGTCGGCCATGGGGCTGGGCGGCTGGCCCTTCGGCGGCTTCACCGCCATGATGGTGATGGGCGGGACGCCCATCTGCCGCGGTCTCGGCTTCCGCTTCGACACCGCCCAGCACGGGCCTGCGGCGGGTTTCCCCTATCCGGTGGGGAAGGACGGGGTGTTCGAGACGCATCATCCCCACTACTTCGGTGGGTCCATCGACGACGCCGTGGACGACCTGATCGAGAAGAAGTGGGGCGCCGGGGGGATCTTCAACCCGTCCAACGCCGAGACGGCTCCCTACAAGAACCCCGGTCAGATCGAGCAGGAGATTCCGAAGACCGATCCCGCCGTCATCCAGTGCACCAAGGACATCCTGAACGCGGTCCAGAAGAAATGGGGCCGCTTCCCCGCCTTCGTCGACCCATGCGTGATGACGCTGATGGTGCAGGCGCACCACCTCGACTGCGACTTCTACGACACCTACTACAAGGAGGGCGCCTACACCGACCGCCACCGCCGGCACATGGAGAAGTGGCACGGGAAGAAGAAGCGTCACCTGAAGGCGGCGTGAGATGGACGTCGAATCGCAGGCGGGAAAGTTCGTCCTGAGCTTCGAGAAGATGGAGCCGGGCGAGGGCGAGATCGTCATCACCGGCAAGATGGGTTTGTGGGAAGCCACCACCCACATGAGTCTCCCCGAGTTCCTCGGGGTGTTGCGCCTGGCGATGAAGCCGCGGATGATCGCGTTTCTGGTCAAGGCACTCTTCCGTGGCGGCTTTCGTGCTCCTGCAGAGAAGAGCAACTGAGGAGGATCCAATGGAACGAGCGGTAGTCGCCGGCGTCGGAATGACGCGATTCGGCAAGCACATGGACACCGGGCTGAAGGCGCTCGGTCGCGAGGCACTGCTGCCGGCGCTGACCGACGCGGGGATCGACAAGGACGCGATCGAGGCGGCCTTTGTGGGCAACGCGATGGCGGGGCTCGTCACCGGCCAGGAGTGCATCCGGGGCCAGGTGGTGCTGCGCTCGGCGGGGATCGGATCGATCCCGGTGGTGAACGTCGAGAACGCCTGCGCCAGCGCATCCACCGCGCTCCACCAGGCCAGCGCCATGGTCTCGGCCGGCATCTACGACGTGGTCCTCGCCCTCGGTGTAGAGAAACTCTACCACCCGGACAAGAAGCGCAGCTTCGCCGCGATCGGGAGCGCCATCGACACCGAGGAGATCGCGACCATCATCGAGATGCTGAAGAAGAACGCTGCGGCCCAGGGTGCTGAGAAGGCCAGCAGCGGTGCCGGTGAGAAGCGCAGCATGTTCATGGACTTCTACGCCGCCATGGCCCGTCAGCATATGGAGAAGTACGGGACCACGGCGCGGCAGTTCGCCGCGGTGGCAGCCAAGAACTCCTACCACGGAAGCCTCAATCCGAAGGCCCAGTTCCAGAAGGAGCTCTCGGTGGACGAGGTGCTCGCCGAGCCCATGATCGCAGAGCCGCTCACGCGGCCCATGTGCTCGCCGATCGGAGACGGCGCCGCGGCGGCGGTGATCGTGAGCGAGCGCAAGGCCCGCGAGATCGGCGTCTCCAAGCCGATCTTCATCGACGCCTGCGTGCTGCGCTCGGGCTGGGATCACGGCCCCGACGAGGAGGGAGTCACCGAGCGCTGCGTGAAGGAGGCCTACGAGAAGGCGGGGGTCGGCCCTGAGGATCTCGACCTGATCGAGTGTCACGACGCCTCCGCGCCGTCGGAGGTCGTCTACTACGAGGAGTTCGGACTCTGCAAGATCGGCGAGGGCGGTCCTTTGATCGAATCGGGGGCGACGAAGCTCGGAGGGCGCATTCCGGTCAACACCAGTGGAGGCCTGCTGCGCAAGGGACATCCTGTGGGAGCCACCGGCCTGGCCCAGCTCACCGAGCTGGTCGAGCAGCTCCGCGGCCAGAGCGGGGGGCGTCAGGTGGAGGGCGCGCGGGTCGGGATGGCCCACAACGGCGGCGGCACCATCGGTACCGATGCCGCCGCCATGTGTGTGACGATCGTTTCGAGCTAGGGGAGCTGGAGATGGCACGAGAACCCAACGACATGATCCTCGCGGACCTGATTGCGGCCCGAGCGGAGCGCAATGGCGACTTCCCCGTGCTGACCTTCGAGTGTCTGGGGAAGGAGGACGAGGTTCGCACCTTCGCCGACCTGCAGCAGCGGGCCAACCGGATCGCGGCGGACCTGATCCGCCGCGGCCTGGAGCGCGGCGAACGCTTCGCGCTGATGATGCGAAATCACCCTGAGTTCGTGGAGACCATGATCGCCGCCTCCATCTCCGGGACGGTCTTCGTTCCCATCGACCCGCGTACCAAGGGCGAGAAGCTCGCCTACACCCTCCGCAACGCCGGCTGCAAGGGGATCCTGCTCGCGGACTACAACCTCGCCCAGCTCGAAGAGATCCGCGGGTCGGTGCCGGATCTCTCCTTCTCTCTCGCACTGGAGACCGGCGAGGACGGGGCGCCTCCGATCGGGGACTTCCAGGGAGTCGAATCTCTGGGAGAGCTCCTGGACCGGCCCGCCGAGATGGTGGACATCCGGCTCGAGGGCGCCGAGGACCCCCTGCAGATCATCTATACCTCGGGAACCACCGGCGACCCGAAGGGTGTGGTGATGCAGAACGGCCGCTACGGGGGGATGTCGATGCTGGGGAGGCTGATCTTCCAGTTCGCCCCCGACGAGAAGCTCTACACCGGGCTCTCGCTCACCCACGGCAATGCCCAGGCAGTGACCCTCTCGGCCGCGCTCTGCATCGAGCTTCCCGCGGTGATCAGCCGCCGCTTCACCAAGTCGAGACTCTGGGACATCTGCCGCAAGCACGGCTGTACCACTTTCTCGCAGCTCGGCGGCATGGCCACCGCCATCTACAGCGAGCCGGTCAAGGACAACGACGCCGACAACCCGGTGCGGATGCTGACCAGCGCGGGAATGCCGCACGCGATCTGGGAGGCCTTCGAGAAGCGCTTCGATCTCAAGGTCTTCGAGTGGTACGGGGCGGTGGAGGGGGGGCTCGCCTTCAAGCCGATCGGACAGGGCCCGCTCGGTTCCTTCGGGAAGCCGGCGCCGGGCCTCGACATGAAGATCCTCGACGAGAACGACCAGGAGTGTCCGCCCTTCGTCACCGGCGAGATCTGCTCGCGACCCGCGACGGGAGAGTCGGCGGAGGTCGAGTACCACGAGAACCCGGAGGCCTCCGAGAAGAAGACCCGGGGTGGATGGCTGCGCAGCGGCGACATGGGACACGCCGATGAGGAAGGCTGGCTCTACTTCGACTACCGCAAGGGCGGCGGCATCCGCCGCAGCGGCGACTTCGTCAACCCGGGCTTCGTCGAGAAGGTGATCGCCGAGCATCCCGACGTCTCGGACGTCTGCGTCTATGGCATTCCGGCCAAGTCCGGCGCGCCGGGCGAGAAGGACGTGGTCGCCGCCATCGTGCCGCTGGCCGGCACGAGCCTCGACCCGAAGTCGGTGCTGGCACTCTGCCGCAAGGGGCTGGAGGCGAACTTCGTTCCCTCTTACCTGCAGATCCTGGACGAGATCCCCAAGACGGCCTCGGAGAAGCCCATCGAGCGCTTCCTGATCGAGCGCTTCGCCCCCGACGCCGACGGGGTCTTCGTCTGCGACTGAGCTGCTGGCGGGGACGGTTGGAGGCAATTGGCTCGCTCTTGATCCTTCTGCGAATTTGAACCCGCTCGCTTTCGCCGACGACCGCTGTGAACGGAGGTCGTCAACGCCAATGTGAACCAATGGTCTCGGTCTCGGCACCGCTGTTTGCCGTCTTGTCAGCGAAGTGCGAGAAATGCCCTTGGCAGGGTCCCACTTCAGGAGGAGCATCCGATGCATCACAGCGAGTTCATCACGCCGTTCGACGGCCACAGCCCGGTGATCGCAAAGGACGCCTACGTCGACGTCTCGGCCCGCATCATAGGCCGCGTGACGTTGGAGGAGGCGTCGTCGGTCTGGCCCGGAGCGGTGCTCCGGGCGGATGAGGAGGATGTGCGGGTATGCAGGGGCAGCGCCGTACTCGATCTCTGCCTGGTGGAGGCGCCCCAAGGCCACCCGGTGACGATCGATGCCGAAGCCCTCGTGAGCCACAGCGCCTGCGTACATGGGGCCACCATCAGGAGCGGTGCCCTGGTGGGCATCGGAGCCATCGTGTTGGACGGTGCTGTGGTGGGCGAGGGGGCCTTGATCGGCGCCGGGGCGCTGGTGCCGCCGGGAATGGAGGTCCCGCCCGGGATGCTCATGCTGGGTCAGCCCGCCAAGGCAATACGCGAGCTGAAGCCCGCCGAGCGGGACAATGTGGTCTCCCAGGTGACGGAGCTCCAGGCCAAGGCGAGGATGTATCTCGGATAGCAGACCGAAGCTGCGCTCGATAAGACCGAGGACTCACATCGAGCGAATGACATAGGTGCGTTTCGCGAGGATTCAGGTCTTTGCCTGGGACTACAGGAGCCTGAATCAACCTACCATGAGAGATCATAGCTCGTACTTCTGAGCCCACTTTTCTACGCAAAGATCGAGTAGGGCCTCTTCGCGGCGGCCGATCGAGCCAAGCGTCCACCGAAATTCCGAGGCAGATGAGTCAACCGCGACGAAGGCCGGGCGAAGCCCCGAGCGGGATCACCACTATCGCCTGTGCCGTTGCGCGACAGCCTCAAGTTGCGGCGGAACCGTTCGATAGAGTCAATATCGAAGTCGAACGATGGGATTGATGATGGGAGGTCCTGGCGGCGCGCGTACTCGAGACCCACGGCCTCTGGCTCACCGTCGCCACATCCTGCTGCTGCTGGCCTGGGCGGCGAACCACGACTCGAAGATCGCAGCCTTCGACGACGACCGTGCCATCGGAGGCGCCTACCTCGCCCATCGGTTCTGATCCGGGGGTGAGAAAGGGAGAGAAACAATGAAGCAGCGAATTCGATGGACGATGGGAAGACGGATCACCCTTGCCATGACGGCACTCATTGCGACTGGCTCTCTCGCCATCGGCGGCCCCGCCGGTGCCGAGATCTCGGGAACCGTCACGTCGGTGAAGGGTGACGTGACAGTCGCCGCGAAGCCCGCAGAGTTTGCCAGCCCGGTCTCCGACGGTGACAACATCGAGACCGGCCCCGAGGCAGCCTGCTCGGTGCTTGTCGACAAGCGAGCGTTGATCCAGTTCTGCGGGAGATCCGCCGTTCGTCTGCGTCACGAAGAGGGACGCAACGCTACCATCGTGGATGTCGCGAAGGGATCCGCCAGAGCGCTGGTGGGCCCCCGTAGCGTCGACGAGCCACTCGAGATCCACACACCGGTGGCCATCGCAGCGATCCTGGGCACCATCCTCTCGGTGGCGGTGGATCCCGTGACGGGTGATTCCACCTTTGCCCTGGAAGAAGGATCGGTTCAGATTCAGACCCAACCCAGCGACCCGACGCTGGGCCAGATCGTCACGCTCAGCGCTGGCGAGCAGGTCACCGTCCACGCCGATGGGAGCGCCGACGAGGTTCAGGCCCTCAGGTTGCGGGATATCGCCAAGCGGAAGGGTTGCCTCGACGATCGCTCCTTCCACGCCACCTCGATCGAACTCACGTGCCTCGACCGACAGATCGCGATGACCCGTGCGATCGTCGGCGCGGACATCCCCGGTGGCGGTGACCTGCCGGCGAAGCAGGGCGTGTTGGCGCGGCCGCAGAGGCCTCCCAGGGGAATGGGCCAGCCGTTCGACCCGATGCGCAACGACCCCTGCGGCATGGGCCCCATCTGCACCGGCAGCCTCACCGTCTCCGAGCCTGAGCCGCCTGACCCGCCGGAGTGCTCCACCTCGAACAATGGCCCCCCGTCTTCAACGTGGCCCTGAGAAGTTGAGCCACCCATAAGACCTGGCACCATGGGGGTGCTCAAGGAGAAACGGGTGGCAGACGAGGATCTCGAGGACGTCCAGCGGTGCGGGTCAGCGGGCCGCCCAGAGCAGGGTCTTCGATGGCGGCGATCACGCGCATCGTCGATCCGCAGCGGGGACAGCGGAGAGCTTCGATCCCAAACACACGCTGGAGCAACTCGGCCTAGCAGTCCCCCACGGGAATGCCGCTGACGAACGAGCAGTTTCCGTCGCTCCCCGGGTGTAACGCGTGTAGGCGGCCTACATCTTGCGCATGAAGCCGTGGCCCATGAAGTGACCGAAGTCCTGCAGATAGCGCATCTTGACGGCCTTCATCAATGAGGCCTGGGCCAGGTTACCCGCGAAATCGCCCAGATAAGAAGCCCGCAGGAAGGGCGTCTTCATGCCCAGCCGGTTGCCGATGATGAGGTTGAGCTCGCTGGTGGTGGTGAAGCACTTGTCGATGTGGTGCACCTTCTTGGCGTTTTCCACCCGGGCTTTGCCTGAGCAGCTGCCGATGAGGAAGACCTCCTCGCCCTTTGCATCGATGGTTTCGCCATTGGCCCCGATGACCAGCACCGAGGGTTTGGCCTGGCGGAATACCTCCGGGCCGCCCCACTCCTCGAAGAAGCTCAGGAACATCTTGAGCCCCATGATGCAGCCGTATTTGCAGCGGCTCTGGTCGTCGCGGCGGCTGGGGCCCCAGACGAAGCGCAAGGGGCTCTCCAGTCGGTCCAGCTCCTTGTGGATGTCCTGCCAGCGGAAGTACTCGTCGTCATAGGGGTGGATGCATTTGGCGTGCTCGTCCAGAGCCTCCAGGGACTCGATGTCGCCCAACAGGTTGACGTCCGCCAGGCTGGTGGGGGTGTAGCCCCGCTCCACCGCCCGCTGCAGATAGGGCACATCTTCGAGCTCGTAGCCCAGCAGGCGGGCCCCCACCAGGTCCACGGCCACCGGATTGACGCCCATGATCATCAGGCCGAGCTTGCGCGGCACCGGGATGGCCTCGTTGGCCACGCCGATCTCGATGGCGTCCATGAAGATGAAGTCCGGGTAGCCCACCGCGAGCAGGTCGACAATCTTGTCGATGAGCATGAAGTCGTGCTTGATCGCCCGCTCGTCGTCTGAGCAGATGCCGATATTGAGCTTCACCGCGCCGGTCATGCTGGTGATGTTGTGGCACTTGAGCTTGGGCAGGTAGACCTTGGAATCGGCCCGCGCCATCTTGCGGGATACCCGCAGGCGGTCGTGAACCACCCCGCCTACAAAGAGGTTGTCGCGCCTTTCCTCGTCGATGCAGAAGATGCCCACCTTCTTGCCGGTGGCGTCCTTTACCTTCTCGACGGTTTCGTAATAGCCCGCGTGCTTGAAGCTGAGCCGGGTGGGCACCCCGATGCCGGTGTTTTCGCCCATGTCCACCCGGTCCACCCCAGGTGAGGTGGCCAGGGTGCTCAGACTGGACTCGATCACCGCGTTGTGGGTGTAGGCATGGGTGCCGAATTCACCGTTCTTGGAGGCGAAGACCACATTGGGCTTCACGAAGACTTTGCCCCGTGGCTGGTAGCCGAAGACCTCCATGCCCTTGCGCATGATCTCCGAGAGCTTCTGGGGACCATAGTCGTCGCACTTGACGAGAAGCACGGAATCGTCAAGCGCGGTGTCGGGCAGTCCAGCCATGTACTCTCCTCCACTTGGGCAAATCGAGATCGCCACCACCGGCGAGGCCACCAGGATTAACGCCGCCAAGACCCCGATCGCTCGCACCCTCTGTCGGATCCGTGCCGGACAGAGTACTCCCGCACTCTCCCGCCTGTTGGACCTGCGGTAGCGGAGGGCGAAATGTAGCGCGTCCGCCCGGTCTGCCGTACAACCTCGGTCCAGGGTAGTCGCTCGAGGTGCCGCGGGGCGAAGGCCTGGGCCTCCCAGGGCTCGGTGCTGTCAAACGACTCCGCGATCACCCGGGAGTCGCGAGATCGGGCGGCGCGCCGTCCCCGCGAATCGACAGGCTGGCGACAGAGGGCATGCTGCTCCAGAATTTCAACACCGAGCCCCAGTGCACGCCGAGCCGCTCGGCCCTGTTGACCGGCCGGCACGCGGTCCGAAGCGGTACCCAGAGCGTTCCCGTCGGCCTGCCGTATTACGGGCTCGTCCCCTGGG
>CAZTOU010000076.1:0-21046 GCA_964615365.1 uncultured Spirochaetales bacterium | reverse complement strand
GGAGGGTAACATTGATGGCACCATAGTACCCTTTATTTATGCATCACATCACTAGAAATGTCGGGATTTCCGCTAGTTGGAGATATCGAGCGGGCCATGTCCCCCTCGGCCCCATCCGCGAGCCCCCGCTCATCTGAAGCCCTGCTGCATCTCAGGACATTCCGCACTCCGCCCGCTGCAACTGCAACGCACCGGAATCAGGGTCTCCCGCGCAGACCCCACAGGCCGCCATCCGGTTCGCCTTCATTCGCTCCTGCCGCGCCCTCACCCGCGCGGCAGCGAGATCGATGACCACCGCGTCCCCGTTGCCAAAGTAGATCTCGTCAGGTGTCTGACCATTGAAGGCCGCATGGGGCATGGTCTCATTGTGGGCCCTCATGTAGAACTCGATGAGGCGCCGTAGCGTTGCCGTATTGTCCAGGGCGTGCAGATACAGCCACGCGTGCCTCAGAGATCGCCAGAAAGCCTCGATCATGGAGTTGGAAAAGCTCACTTCCACCTGCGCCAGGACGCGCCTCAATCCCTCGCGGTCGAGCAAAGCGTCGACGTTCCCATTGACGTTCTCGGCGCCGGAGTCAGTCATCACGGTGGTCTCGGGTGTACGGCTACCAAGATGACGGCCTGCCTCCAATAGGATTCGGCATGTCCCACCCGCACCCATCCGCTCCTCCAGGCTCCACGCCAGGATCCGCCGCGAGAAGTTGTCGATTGCTGCGTGAAGGTATGCCCTGGTGCCATCGAGCAACCTGATGATGGTGACGTCGATATGCCACAGCTGGTTCGGGGCGTCGGCACGAATGCCCGCCTTTGGCTTGACTGGATAGACACGGCGGCGCGGCCTTCGCCACCCCCTTTCTCGTACCAGTCGAGACCACGTCGACGGCGACGCGACCACTCTTCCGATACGTTGCGCGTAGAGTGCGAGTCCTCGGAGCGAGAAGTGGCGATGGTCATCACTCTCGACCATCTCCTTCACGGCTCGAACCTCGGAGGCTGTCAGTCGTGTCGGCTTGCCTCGCGGACAGCTGGATCGATCGTCAAGCTCGCAGCGAATCTCGGCGCGGCGCCAGGCGTGGTAGCGAGACGGCGACAACCGTGCGATTTGCAGTGCCACACTCGGCGGTACCACCCTACTCGCTCGATCAATCGCCCGAAGCAGTGCTCGTTTCCCGTTGCCTTCGGGAAGCCTCTGGTGGTCCAGCCGGCGCTCCGATAGGCGAAGCATTGCGACCAGCAGAGCGACGATCGCCCCGAGCACCGCCGCTCGATGACGCAGTTCCTGCAGTGCAACCAGGAGCTCGGTCTTCTCAGCCGATAGGCTGTCACATGTGACGACATCGGGAATGACCCGGTGGCGCCAGCTTCGAATCGTGGACCGAGGGATCTTTAGCTCGGGGAACAGGCCCGGAACGCCGGTCTCGCAGATCATTTCTCGAATGCGGTGGTCGTAGGTGCGTCGAGTGTGGAGGGTCGTCATCACACCCGTATCGGCAGGCCCAACCACCGCGGCGCACCACAGGAAAGCTCAACGAATTCAGGGGCGTCGCAGCTGCAACGCCTCTGCTTCAGAATGTCCTGAGTCGCAGCAGGATTCGAACCCAGCGACGAGTGGAGCGCGCAAACCACCGCGAGGTCCTGGGCGCGTAGACGCCATGACGGCGTCCTGGGCTCCGATCTTCCGGTCTACGTCGACGGCTGTTTGGTCAGGATCAGGCGCGAGTCCAGGAGGCCCTCCGTCCGGTACCTGGAGATCTCCTGGTAGGCCGGATCCCGGACCATCTCTACGAACGAGACCCTCGAGGGGTACTTGACCACCACCACCTCGTCCCACTCTTCCCCGCCGATCAAGGTCATCACGGCGTCTCCGAGGTAGAGCAGCTCGACGCCCTTCGGCATCATCATCTCGGCGAACTTCTCCCCGTAGATCCGGTAGGACCCCCTGCCGCCATCGGGCTTGAACTTGAGCAGGTTCACCATGACGATGGGACCCTCGTCTGGCAGCTCGGTAAAGGCCTTGAATTGCTCCGGGGTGGGTGCCAGCGTCGCCATCTTGCCTCCAAGTCGCCTTTAGGGGCTGTTTCCGCCGAGACCGTCTGCCGACTAGGGCCGCAGCAGGGCCTGCACGGCGTCGCGAAGGACCCGACTCGCTGCGTCCTCCGAGAGTCTCGCGTGTCGGCGTAATTCCTCCCAGTATCCGAATGAGAGCAGCGCGCGGAGCGCGGCGATTCGGTCACTGCGTTGCGGATCGGACAGTGCAGCCAATTCTGGAGCAAACGCCGAGCGCACCTGTCGACGGGCAGCTGCGCGCATCCACGCGTGCCGCTCGCGAATGACCTTGGAAAAGGGCTCGGAGAGGAGAGCCGCGCGGCGGACCGGAGCGATGATCTCGTTGCGACGAACAGAATGCAGAACCAGTGCGTCGATTCGCTGCTCGAGCGAGCCCTCGGTCACGACTGGCGGAAGCTGCCCAACGACTCGCTCGATCTGAAGCTGGGCGGCCTCCTCGAGCAGAGCCTCCATATTGTCGAAGTGCCGGAAGACGGCGCGGGACGAGACCCCTGCGCGCTCGGCCACCTGTTTTGCGGAAGGACGCAGGAGACCGTCTTCGAGACAGTCGAGCATGGCCTCGGCCACCGCGGCCCGGGTGCGATGAGAGCGGGCCCTTCGGCCGTCCTTTGCTTCCATCTCGGATTCCTGTATTGTCACTTAGAGTGACGATAGCATCCGAGCGAGATCTCAGCGAGCTCAGCGAGGGATGGAATCCCGAATGAGTCGAGGCGCCAGGTGGGGAGTCGGGGTCGTCGTCGTCCTCTTCTTGATAGGGGCGATCGCCTACGTGAATCGCGAGGAGATCGTACTGGAGCTGGTCGGCATCGCGGTCAAGCGACGTACGCCGGTCGGGCCGTATCAGGAGATCGTCTGGTCGACAGGAGTCGATCCGCAGGGGCTGGCGCCGGGCGAGCGACCTCCCAATATCGTCTTGATCCTCGCCGACGACCTGGGCTGGAACGACCTGACCATTGGCGGCGGTGGGGTGGCGGGGGGAACCGTTCCGACCCCCAACATCGACTCCATTGCGGCCGAGGGCGTGAGCTTCACCAACGGCTACGCGGCCAATGGGACCTGCGCGCCCTCGCGGGCAGCGCTCATGTCCGGCCGCTACGGGACCCGCTTCGGCTTCGAGTTCACGCCTGCGCCTCACGGGGCGATGCAGCTCCTGGCGCTCGCACGGACCGCCGGCAAGAGCACCGGGCGCCTGCGCGAGACCATCGTCCATGGAGATGCCGAGCCCGTCGCCTACGAGGACATGGGGATGCCCGCGTCGGAGATCACCCTCGCCGAGCTGCTCGCCGGCCAGGGCTACCACACCGTTCACATCGGCAAGTGGCATCTCGGCCGTTCGGGGGGCATGGCGCCTCACGATCAGGGCTTCCAGGAGAGCCTGCTGATGGCGAGTGGCCTCTACCTGCCCGAGGACCATCCGGACGTGGTCAACTCCAAGCAGGACTTCGACCCCATCGACCGCTTCCTGTGGGCGGCGATGCAGTTCGCGGCTTCCTTCAACGGAGGCAGTGCCTTCGAGCCCGACCGGTATCTGACCGACTACTACACGGATCAGGCCGCCCTGGTGATCGAGGCCAACAAGGATCGCCCGTTCTTCCTCTACCTCGCCCACTGGGCGCCGCACACTCCGCTGCAAGCGGCGCGCCAGGACTACGAGGCCCTGTCGCACATCGAGAACCATCGTCTGCGCGTCTACGCGGCCATGATCCGCAGCCTCGATCGCGGCGTGGGGCGCGTCCTCGACGCCCTCGAGCGCAATGGACTCGATGAGAACACCCTCGTGCTCTTCACCTCGGACAACGGTGGTGCCCACTACATCGGCCTGCCAGAGGTGAACCGTCCGTTCCGCGGCTGGAAGATCACCCTCTTCGAAGGCGGCATCCACGTCCCGTACTTCGCGAAATGGCCCGCACGGATCGCCCCTGGAATCGAGGTCGCCATCCCCGTGCACCACTTCGACATGTATGCCACGGCGGCCGCGGCCGCCGGTGCGGCGATGCCGGACGACCGAAAGATGGACGGCGTCGATCTCGTTCCCTTCGCGACCGGCGAGGCGGCCGGGGTCCCTCACGAGGCGCTCTTCTGGCGCAGCGGCGCTTCGCAGACGGCCCTGGTCAACGGCTGGAAACTCAACGTCAGCGATCCCCCCGGGCGCTCGTGGCTGTTCGACCTGAACGCCGACCCCACCGAGCAGCATGACCTCTCGGCCGAGCGTCCAGAGAAGCTCGCCCAGCTCACGGCTGCGTTGGCCGCATACAACGCCGAGCAAGCACCGCCGTTGTGGCCCAGTCAGATCTCGGTTCCGATCAACATCGACAAGGACCTGACGCAGCCCGACGCGCCCGATGACGAGTACATCTACTGGTCGAACTGATGCTCCAATCAGGTCAGGAGGCACCATGAAGCGCATCCTGCTAGGGCTCTTCGGCGCACTTCTCGCGCTGCTGTTCATCGCATTTTTCTTTCGCACGACCCTTGCGCTACGCATGATGGAGCGGGTCGTGGCCACGAACCTCGGCAGCGACTGGGTGAGCGAGCTTCCCGACGGCCTTCACCTCGTGCTATGCGGGGCGGGCTCGCCGCTGCCCGACCCGAAGCGCTCTGGGCCCTGCGTGGCCGTGATCGCCGGGCAGCAGGTCTTCGTCGTCGACGCGGGGTCGGGCGCCTCGCGTCGGCTCAGTGATCTCCGCTTTCCGCAGGGGCGAATCGACGCGATCCTGCTCACTCACTTTCACTCGGATCACATCGACGGACTCGGTGAGCTTCTGATGCAGCGCTGGGTCAATCGGGTTGCGCGGGAGCCGGTGCCGATCCACGGCCCGACTGGTGTCGAAGAGGTAGTGGACGGCGTGAACAGGGCCTATCGCCTCGACAGCGCCTACCGGGTCGCTCATCACGGCGAGGCGATCGTGCCCCCGTCAGGTGCCGGTGGAGTGGCGCACCCGTTTCCTGCGCCCGCCGACAGGCGGGGAGAAGTCGTCATCGACGAGGGTGGTGTGAAGGTGACGGCCTTCCGAGTCGATCACACGCCAGTCGACCCCGCCGTCGGCTATCGCTTCGACTACGGGGAACGGTCGCTCGTCCTCAGTGGGGACACCATCAAGTCCGAAAACCTCCAGCGGTTCGCGGAGGGCGTGGATCTCCTGGTTCACGAGGCACTCGCGCCGCACCTGGTGGCCGTATTGACCCGGGGCGCAGAGGCGGCGGGTCGGAAGAACATCGCCAAGATCACGCGGGACATCCTCACCTACCACGCGTCACCGGTGGACGCGGCCGAGGTGGCACGCGACGCGGGAGTCGGATTCCTTCTCTACTACCACATCGTTCCCCCGCTCCCCCTCGCTCCACTCGAGAACGCGTTTCTCGAGGGGGT
The DNA here is from genome assembly GCA_964615365.1 of uncultured Spirochaetales bacterium. Taxonomy (GTDB): domain Bacteria; phylum Myxococcota_A; class UBA9160; order UBA9160; family UBA6930; genus CAVXZE01. Next base: position 15,609 of record CAZTOU010000076.1, on the reverse strand, counting down.
GGACGCCGTCTACGACGGTCCTCTCGCAGTCGGCCGCGACGGGACCACCGTTCACCTCCCGGTCGGCAGCGATGCGATCGACGTCGAGCAGCGCCTCTGAGGACTCGGTTTTGTGGCCATCAGATCGCTCCTCGCCCGGTGGTAGAAGTGTCTCTTGGTTCGAGAGCCCAACCGGTCCACATCACTCCGACGGGATACAGTGAGGGTCAAATCCTGTAACTTCTCGAGCCTCAAGCACAGGAGGCCGCCGACCAGGGCCAACGCCATGAAAGATTCCATCGCGATCATTGGTGGAGGAGTGGCCGGCCTCACTGCTGCTTACCTTCTGCACGAGGCCTACGACATCACCCTCTACGAGAAGGACAGCCGCCTCGGCGGTAACGCCTACACCTACCGCAGCCCCGACGGGGACGACATCGACATCTCCGTCTTCGCCTTCATGAAGCAGAGCTATACGAACTTCTTCAAGCTACTCGGCGAGCTCGGCGTGGAGACGATGCGGTTCAGCCTGCGAGGAATCGGAGCCACCTCCTACAACCTCGACACTCACGAGGGCTACGCCTTTTCGCCGCTCTCCCTCCGTGGATTCCTCCCCGCCCACTTCCGCAGGGCCAGGTCCATGGCCGCGGGCATCACGAAGGGCGTCGAGCTCCTGGATGCCGGCCGGCTCGACGGTCTCTCCATGGAGGACGCGCTGCGCCTGCTCCCCGAGTTCACGGGCGACAGCTATCTCCACTTCGTGTTCATGTTGTGCCTCACCTCCTCCATGTCCTGCGACGAGTTCATGAGGGCCCCGGCCACCTTCTTCTTCGGAAAGGTGAAGCGACACTTCACGTCCGGCCCCGGCGTCTTCCGCCTCGTCAAGCACCGGACCAGGACCTATGTCGACGCCATGGCCGACCACTTCCGCGACAGCGTTGTCTTGAACACGGAGATCCGAAAGGTGGTGCGAGGCGACGACGGCGTCACGCTCCGGACCGATGGCGGTGAGGCGGTCCCCTTCGACAAGGTGATCTTTGCCTGCCCCGCCGATCACGCGCTGCGGATGCTCGATGAGCCGACCAACGAGGAGCGCCGGCTCCTCGGCCCCTGGAAGTACAAGGACGGCCTCGTCGTCGTACACCGTGATGACGCCCACTTCCCACCTGAACGCATGCGTAATCTCTACTGCTATCTCTACACAGACCGTGACGGCGAGCTCGAGACGTCCATCAACGCCTGCTATTGCAAGCAGAAGGGCGTCTCCAAGGCCAGCAGATCCCTTGGCACCCAGCATCCGAACTTCCCGATACGTGAGGAACTGATCGATTTCCGGAAGGTCTTCCGGACACCCATCTTCGATCCCGGCTCCGTGGCCACGATCGCCGAGCTGCCCACGCTGAACGGCCAAAGACACTCCTACTACTGCGGCAGCCACTTCGGCGAGGGTCTCCATGAAGACGCGGTAACCTCCGCTGTTGACGTGGCCTCGGACCTCGGCGTCCATTGGAATTAGCAGCAACGGGCTTCCGGAAAAATGAATACGCACCGCTATCACAAGAGAATCAAGTCAAAGTACTGGTTCTTGTCGTTCTTCTATGATCTCGTGGAGATATTCTTCTCGTTCAACACGAAGACGAATCCGAGACATGGCCTGGCACATCTGATTCCGAACGACGACTTGCGGGTTCTCGATGTCTGTTTCGGCACCGGCAACAACACGCTCTTGGTCGCGAAGAACAATGATAGGAACATGATCACCGGACTGGATCTCTCCGCGGACATGCTCCAGGTCGCCAATCGGAAGATCCGTAGACGAGGGCTTTCCAACGTCGAGACGGTCCGGATGGATGCGGCGAAGATGGATCTCGAGGATGAATCGTTCGACGTGGCAACGAGCTCCTTCGGACTGCACGAAATGGAATATCCCGTATTGGAATCCATATTGAAGGAGATGAATCGCGTCTTGAGGAAAGGCGGGAAGCTGTTTCTCGTCGACTATCGGCTCCAGCCGACTGTAACAAAGAGATTCTTCTTTCGAGTGTATCTTCTGTTGACGTCTCCTCCGCACGTCAAGGAATTCTTGAGATACGATTGGGAAGCGATCATGAAGGAGTGCGGATTTCGGATCGACAAGATCGAGGCGTACAAGATATCGCAAATCATCTGCGCCACGCGCCTGTAGGATCGGGGATCGAACAGCGCCCCGGTCAGCAATAGGGGCACCATGAACGTACGCAAGGCTCGAGCGGGTAGGCGGATGTGAGCTACTTCTGGTCATCGAGGCGCTCCCGAAGCCACCCGATTGCCATGGCCACCGTCTTGTCGGTCACGCCGAGCCGGGCGGCGATCGCCCGACTGAAGTGGGAGACGGAGACCAGCCTGGGGTGGACTTTCGGTCTCCATTCGCCGGCGCGCGCTCACCCGGGCGGGTAGCTGGCGCTCGGCCCGAGTGCGCGCGGGAAGTCTCTGCAACAGCGGACTGGTTGGCGGAGCAGGCAGTCCAGCGCGAACCCGTCTCCCCGTCCCAATTCCCTGTTCTACGGGAAAATACAGGGAATTCGCGCGGATTCACGGTCCGCCGGCCTGTCCGTCGAGCCTGATTCTCTTGCCTGTACGGGGGCTTGCGCACCGCATTCCCTAGAGCCGGAAACAGGGGATTTCGTGCCGCGGAGCAGGGATTCGCACAGCCCCGATCCACTTCGGAAGGCCCCGGATCAACTCGAGAAACCCGTCCTCGGCCCGACCCACTGAAGGGTGCTCCATACTCGGATCCAGTCACCGCGGAGGAGTTGACGAGTGTACTAAGATGTACATGTTATTGTACAAATTAGAAGGGGAGTTGGAATGGCCGCTACGAAGGTCTCGGTCGCGAAAGCACGCCAGAATTTCGCACGCTTGATCAGGCGCGCGCAGCAGGGCAAGGCGATCGAGATCACGCGCCGAGGCGAGTCGGTGGCCGTGCTGCTATCCGCGTCGGAGTACCTATCGCTGACGGGAGATCGCCCGTCATTCGTGGAAGCTATTGACCGGATCCGGAAACGTCTCGACGTGAATGAACTCGAGATCGGTGATGAGGAGTTCGCGGGACTTCGCGAGAAGTCGCCGGGTCGAGAGGTCTCGTTCTGAGTATCCGATATCTTCTCGATACGAACGTCTTGTCGGAACCGATCAAGTCGCAACCCAACGAACGAGTTCTCAACGCCCTCTCCAAGCACGATGGTGAACTCGCGACTTGTTCGATCGTCTGGCACGAACTCTGCTATGGCGCCGTCCGCCTCAGCGCATCCAAGAAGCGCCGGGCCATTGAAGCCTATCTGGAAGAGGCCGTGAGGAGCTCTCTGCCGATTCTGCCTTACGACGAAGAGGCTGCCGGATGGCACGCGCGGGAACGGGCTCGTTTGGCGAAGCGAGATCGCCCGCCGTCGGCACCCGACGGGCAAATCGCCGCCATCGCGCGGGTCAATGATCTCGTCCTGGTGACCGCAAACCTGAAGGATTTCCGGCGATTCCAGGGTCTGAAGGTGGAGAACTGGTCTCGCTGATCTCGCTGCTCCTCCTCGAGCTGCTTCAGCCGCTTCAGCCGGCTCGCCCGCCCTCTCCCCTCTTCCGGGGCTCTGGCCGGACCTTCAACCTACCCGAAAGCGAGAGTCACCGTGGATCAGGAAACGGGGAGACCCGCCTCTGCTTCGATCCGGCACGCAGTGTCCTCCGCCCCGATACTTCGGCGGCGACTGGTTCGCCAAGCTCCGGTGCGAACGGGTGTTCGGCGGGAGCGATTCAATGCCCGCTCGGGCGTGAGCAGCATGGGCATGAAGGTCAGGCCCGTGCGCTCGCGGATCAGGCCGGAGTCCGCGTGCACCTCGTCGTACCAGAGGCGCTTGTAGCGCAGGGCAGGGCGGACCTTGGCGGAGAAGTACGAGACCTCGAAGGCGTGGAAGACATAGGGGCGGTCCGCGGGGGCGGGCATGACGGCTCCTCGCGGCGAAGGCTGATCACTTCGATGACAATTGTTCACGATTCAGGGCTCCCTGATGCGGATCTCGCTGGAGCCCACGGGCAGATCGAAGGTGTGCAGGTCGCGGGTGAGGATCACGTCGTCGGGCAGCCCGCGCAGAAACATTCTCTCGGCCAGCGCGTTCGGGGCCGGCACCAGGTGGTACAGCGCGAGACGCTGGATGCCTGCCTCGGCCGCGCGGGCCGGCAGCGACCTGACATCGGCGTGGTACTCGATGACGTCGGTCATGATCTCAGAGATCGCCGGCAGGCCGAGATCCGTCGCCGCTTCGATCATCGGGTCGAGCAGGGTGCGCGAGAGCGCGTCGTGGAGGAGGAGGTCTGCGTCTTTTGCGGCGGCGAACAGGCCGTCGGCGGCGTTGGTATCTCCGGAGATGACCACCGACCGGCCCCGATAGTCGACCCGGTAGCCCACCGCAGGCTCGATGGGCGGATGCTCGACGGCGAACGACGTGACGGTGAGGAGGTCATCCTGCCAGACCACCTCGCCCGGGTCGAACGCTTGTGCCCGCATCGGGCCGCGCTCGGGAGGCAGCCGCGCTGCGCCGTGATGGGCCGTGCGGTAGCCACGATCCAGCCGATAGGCGGCGTTGAATCCGTCCACCACCGACTGCACCCCGGGTGGGCCGTAGACGTCGAGTGGAGCGGGTCGGCCCTGCACCCAGGAGGCCAGGTTCACGTCCGGCAGGGCGGCGATGTGATCCGAGTGGAAGTGGGTGAGGAAGACGCCGTTGATGCGTGCCATGGGCAGCCGGGCCTGGGCCATCCTGAGCGGTGAGCGTGCGCCGACGTCGAACAAGAAGAAGTGCTCGGCGGTGACCACCGCGACGCAGGCCTGGGCGCGCTCGGGATCCCGGCCGAGCGGCGACGCGCTGCCGCAGACGATGACGCGCATGCCGTCCAGAGGTTCGGGCGTCTGTCCCAGAACAGCGGTCGCTGCGCGCCTGAAGACCGCGTCCTGGGCGGCGGGCACGTTGAACACCACAGCAGCGGCCGCGCCGATCAGCACGACCACGGCAGCCGCGACGTAGAAGAGCGTCTTCAAGACTCATGCTCCCTCAAGGGTTGATCACTTCGATAGGAAATGCTAGCATTACGCTAAATTTCCTCAAGCGAATATCACCGATTTCCGGTCGACTCGCAAGCCAGGCTGGAGACGTCGAGCGGATCGATGGCTACCAAGACAAAGGGAAGTCGGGCCGAAACCGAGCGTCGACTCATCCACGCCGCCCTCGACCTCATCCGGCGCAACGGCGTGCTGGCCGGCCTCAACCTTCGCGAGGTCGCCGACGGTGCCGGGGTCAATCGCGGCAACATCTACCACTACTTCGGCTCGAGACGAGAGCTGCTGCGCGCCGCGATTACCCGTCGCTTCGAAGCGGTAGCCGAATCTCTGTTGGCCGACAGGCGGGGCGCCCCCTTCGTCGAGCGGAGGCTTCGGGCCTTCCAGGCGACCCACACGATCCACGACAGCCGACTGCGCGCTCTGCTCGTCACCGACGGGGACGACACCGTCGACCCGATGCCGCGATACGAGGAGATGCTCAGCAGGCTGCGTCAGGACGTCATCGACGGGGATATCGATCGTGCCCACGATCTCGAGGCGCTGCAGGTGGCGCTCTCAGCGCTGCTCCGTGGCTACCGCATCTTCCGCGAACCGTACGCGAAGCGCATCGATACCGACGCGGACGACCTCGACGAGCGAGTTGCCGAAATCGTACGCACCTGGCTCGAAGCGATGGCGCGACCGCCGGCGGCCAGCCAGCGCGACGACGGGTCGTGACGAACGAGGGGCACAGGAGAGAAAAGCTGCGCACCACGGGTGCGTCCCGCGCCTCTCGCGCCGGCTGCGCGCCTTGGAACGCTGCCCTCGAACGACTGAAGCGAGTCCCTGGACCGTATCCAGCAGCTTGGACATGCGCGACCCACTCGACTGAGCTCACGCCGCCAGGCTCCCAACTGCGCAGCGGATGAAACGTGAAGAAGGATGAAACATGAAGAAGAAAGTCCTCATCGCTCTCGGCGCCCTGGCTCTCGGGGCCGTCACCCTCGCACTCTCTCTGCCGACGATCGTTCATCGCCTCGGCCTGCACCCCGCCTACGAAGGCGAGACGTACGACCTCCCCGGCAAGCGCGCGCTCGTCATCACGACGAGTCATGGGGTGCTCAATGCTCCGGGGGAAACCGATGGGCCCCCAACCGGCGTCGCGGCCTCGGAGCTCACGCACCCCTACTACGGCTTTCTGGACGCCGGCATGCACGTGGACGTCGCCAGCGTGAAGGGTGGTCCGATTCCCATCGATCCGCAGTCGCTCGGCTTCGTGGGCCGGACCCCGGAAGACGAACGCTTGCTTGAGGACTCGGATCTCCAGGCGAAGGTGAAGAACTCGCTCCGGATCGACGACGTCGACTTCACCCGTTACGACGCGATCTTCATCGCGGGTGGCTGGGGAGCCGCCTACGACCTCGGATATTCAGACGTCCTCGGCAGGAAGGTGAGTGAGGCTTACTACGCCGAGGCACCGATCCTCGGCTCGGTCTGCCACGGCGCACTCGGCTTCATCCGTGCGAGGGATCGCGCCGGAAACCTCCTGATCGCCGGACGAAGGATGACGGGGGTGAGCGACAAGCAGGTCCACGAGCTGGGCATCGACATGACGCCCCAGCACCCGGAAGCCGAGCTGCGGAGAGCGGGCGTGCTCTACGAGAGCGCGACCGCATTCCGCGACCTCTTCGCCACCCATGTCGTCGTCGACGAAGAGAAGCGGTTCGTGACCGGGCAGAACCAGAACTCGAGCCGCGAGACAGCCCACAAGATGATGGAGTTGATCGCGCAGAGGTCCCGACCATGAGCACCGCGCTGAAGAGGGTACTGCGTGTCGTTCTCGCCCTCCCCGCCATCGGCTTCGTCGTGACCGGCCTGCGCTTCGCCGTCGCGCCCGCCGGCGCCGCGAAGGGGCTCGAGATGCCATTGCTCGACGGGGCGGCGCGGAGCTCCCAGATCGGCGACGTCGGTGCGCTCTTCCTCGGCATGGGGCTCATGATCCTGACGGCGCTGGTGACACTCAAACGCGAGTGGTTCATCGCGCCGGCGATGCTCCTGGCCCTGGTGGCGATGCTGCGCGTGTTGGCCTGGCTCTTCCACGACGCGGCGTTGCTCGTGCAGATGATCGTTCCCGAAGTGGTGATCGCATCCCTCCTGGTGCTGGCATCCAGGAAGCTGCCAGAGGCGGAATGAGGGCCCGAAAGCGGCAGCTCCCGGGATCTCTGCTTCGGACGATCGGGTGCATTGCGCTGGCGATCTTCTGGTTGACGCAGCCTGCGGCAGGCCAGCCACGCCCCAACATTGTATTGATCCTGGCCGACGACCTGGGCTTCACCGATACCGCGCCGTATGGGAGCGAGATCGACACGCCAACCATCGCCAGCCTGGCCGACCAGGGCGTGCGGTTCACCAACTATCACACCGCCGCGAGCTGTGCGCCCTCGCGCGCCATGCTGCTCACCGGCGTCGACAGCCACCGCGCGGGCGTTCCCAACATTCCAGAGATGCTTCCACCCGAGCACACCCAGCACGCCCACTACCAGGGCACCCTGGGACGCAATGTCGTGACGGTCGCGACACTCCTGCAGGACGGCGGCTATCACACCTACATCGCCGGCAAGTGGCACCTCGGTATGACACCGGATCTCCTGCCGAGCACTCGCGGCTTCGAGCGCACGATCGTCCTCGCCGACAGCGGCGCAGACAACTGGGAGCAGAAGGCCTACCTGCCGATCTACGACAAGGCCAACTGGTTCGCAGACGGGAAGGAGACCGAGCTTCCGGAAGACTTCTACTCCTCGCGCTTCTTGATCGATAGGACGATCGAGTTCATCGACAGCAATGCGGACGACGGACGGCCCTTCTTCGCCTACGTCCCCTTCCAAGCGGTCCACATCCCGGTCCAGGCGCCCCAGGAGTTCATCGACCGCTACATGGGCGTCTACGACGAAGGCTGGGATCGCCTGCGCTACGAGCGCCGGCTGAGAGCCGCCCGGCTGGGCATCATCCCTGAGGGAGCTGGAATGGTCGCGATGGCGACGACCGGTGACTGGTTTGCGCTCTCTCCCGAAGAGAAGCGCTATCAAGCCAAGCGCATGGCCGTCTACGCCGCGATGGTGGAAGCCATGGACTTCCACATGGGGCGCCTGATCGAGCACCTGAAGCGAAAAGGCCTGTACGAGAACACGATCGTGATCTTCACTTCGGACAACGGCAGTGAAGCCTCCGGCCCGACGGACCCGGAGGCGCGGATCCTGCGCTTCGCGCTCGGGCGACGCGGCTATTCCACCGACTACGACACGCTCGGCCTGAAGGGAAGCTTCAACTCGATCGGCGCGAGCTTCGCCAGCGCCGCCGCATCCCCGCTGGCCTACTACAAGTTCTACACGGGCGAAGGCGGGCTTCGCGTGCCGCTGATCATCGCCGGTACGCCCCTGCGATCCGCCCGCTCCATGACCCACGTCTTCAGCTGGGTCACCGACATCGCACCCACGATCCTCGAGCTGACCGGCACGAAACCACCGGGGGAGCGCTACGGAGGTCGCGTCGTCGAGCCCATGATCGGCCACAGCCTCGTCCCTCTGCTCGAAGGCCGCGTCGATCGCGTCTACGGAGAGGGGGAGATCGTCGGCTACGAGCTCGGAGGCAATGCGGCCCTGTACGAGGGCGACTACAAGATCGTGATGAATCGGGGCCCGGCCGGAGACGGGGAGTGGCACCTCTACGACATTGCCAACGACCCGGGCGAAACGACGGACCTCGCGGGCACTCTGCCCGATCGGCTGCAGCAAATGCTCTCGCACTATCACGACTACGAGAAGGCCAACGGCGTCCTGCCGGTCCCGCAGGGGTTCGACGCGCAAAGGCAGGTCGCGATCAATGGTCTGCGCAACCGGGCCCGCCCGGGGATCCTGGTCGGCATCCTGTTGGTGCTGACGTTGCTCCCCTTCTATCTCGTCAGTCGCTTGCGCGGGCATTCAAAAACCCGCAACCGGCCTCTAAGCGATGGACAGATTTATTGAACAAATGGAGGAAAGTTATGGAACCTCTCGAAGTTGAGTTTTTCTTTTCTTTTCGCAGTCCGTGGTCCTATCTGGCTGTGCCGCGTTTGCTCGAGTTGCAGACCGATTACACAGCCAAGGTAAACCTGCGGGTGGTCGATCCGCTTTATATCCGCTTCAACGCGTTCTTTGATAGAGCACCCGAGAAATGGCTGCACTACTTTCGCATCGACCTGATTCGCCATTTGGAGTACCTGAGTATGCCCCTGGGCCCACCCAGGCCTGATCCGATCAATGACCAACTGCCTGCTGACAGCCCGGACCACCTGGTGCTTCAACTGAACCCCCTCGGTATTGCGGCCGAGGCCCTGGGTAAGGGGGTTGAGTTCGCCCGGGAGATATCTGCCATGGTGTGGGACGGTACAGTCGACGGCTGGAATACCGGAGATCACATCGAAAAAGCAACCGAACGGGCGGGGCTGACATTGTCCGCCACTAAACAATGGGTCTCAGACAACGCAGAGCAGTGGCCCGCTCAGTTGGCAGCCAACAATGTCGCTTTGCACGAGCATCACTGGGGTGTTCCGACCATGGTCTTCAACAACGAGCCCTTTTTCGGGCAGGACAGGATCGAACTCTTGCGCTGGCGATTGGAGAAGAACGGATTGCAGCGCCGCACCCAAAACAAATGAAAAAAGGATCGAAACAAAGCAGCTTCACACAATCTGTTTGCCCGGGCCGGGGCTCGCCCCGAGTGAATCCGCCGCTCCGATTCGGCCCGCCCGGGGAGCGGAAAGACGTGGTAGTGCGGGAGCCGCATTCACGAAGGGGAGCCTGAATCGTGCTCAAGCGAGTGATCGTCGTTCTGATAGGTCTCTTGATCGTATTCGCATTGGTGGTCTGGGGCGCCGGACGCGGATGGTTCGGCAGCCACGAGGAGCCCGGGCAGGTGACGACGGCGCATCGACCGCCGGAGGTGGTGGCGAGCCGCGCGATCGCTGGCCGCGCCGCCGCCGAGAGCATCGGCGTGGCGAAGCCGAAGCAGATCCTCTTCGGTGACCTCCACGTCCACACCACCTTCTCCTCCGACGCCTTCATGACCAGCCTGCCGATTGCACAGGGCGAAGGTGCGCACCCCCCGGCGGACGCCTGCGACTTCGCCCGCTACTGCTCTGCTCTCGACTTCTGGTCCATCAACGACCACGCCGAGGCCACCACGCCGCGCCACTGGCGCGAGACCGTGGAGACGATCCGCCAGTGCAACGGCATCGCCAGCGATCCCGCCAATCCCGACACGGTGGCTTTCCTGGGCTGGGAGTGGACGCAGATCGGCACCACTCCGGAGAACCACTACGGGCACAAGAACGTCGTCCTCGCCCACACCGAGGACGACAGGATTCCAGCCCGGCCCATCGGGTCCCCGCGCGACGCGGCCGGGGCGGGGATGGGGGCGGGCCTGGGCCAGGGTCTACTCGTGCTCCTGGGCGGGGACGCCCGCCTCCACGACTTCGCCAAGTACATTGCAGAGCGCCGGGAGCTGGAGGACTGCCCCGCGGACGTGAACGTGCAAGAACTGCCCGACGACTGCCGCGAGACCGCCGCGACGCCCGGCGATCTCTACCGAAAGCTCGACGAGTGGGGCCACGACGCCATCGTGATCCCCCACGGAACCACCTGGGGATTCTACACGCCGCCGGGATCGACCTGGGACAAGCAGCTCACCGCCGCGGACCACGATCCCGATCGGCAGGTGCTCCTGGAGATCTACTCGGGGCACGGGGACTCCGACGTGTACCGCGACTGGCGCGCCGTGGAATTCGACGCCGACGGCGTGGCCCGATGCCCGAGGCCGAGTGCGGACTACCTGCCTCCGTGCTGGCAGGCCGGCGAGATCATTCGCGAGCGCTGCACGGCGGAGGGAGAGGCCGAGGATGAATGTGAGCGCCGCGCCGAGCAGGCGCGCATCCACGCAGCGGCCGCGGGTGTGCAGGCGCACCTCACCGTTCCCGGCAGCCGTGCCGAGGAGTGGCTCGACGCGGGCCAGTGCAGGGACTGCGACGAGCCCGCCTTCAACTACCGGCCGGGCGGATCGGCCCAGTACATCATGGCCCTGCGCAACTTCGAAGACCCGGAAGGGCCGGAGCGCTTCCGCTTCGGCTTCATGAGCTCGAGCGACAATCACTACGCCCGGCCCGGCACCGGCTACAAGGAAGTCCATCGGCGCGGGATGACGGAATCGGTCCGCCGCGTTGTCACCGGGCTCGCGGGCCGAGTCGCCGCGCCTCCGCCGAAGGAGCCCATCGCGGAATCGGTGGCCTTCGACCGCGAGGCCCCCGGTCTCTCCGGATTTCAGCTCGTCGAGCTGGAGCGTCAGGCCTCTTTCTTCCTGACCGGCGGACTGATCGCCGCGCACGCCGAGGGGCGCGACCGCGGAGCCGTCTGGGACGCCATGCTGCGGCGGGAGGTCTACGGCACCACGGGGCCGCGCATCCTGCTCTGGTTCGATCTGCTCAATCCCCCCGGCTCTCTCGGGGCAAAGCTGCCCATGGGGAGTCAGACGGAGCAGAATGCCAACCCCATCTTCCAGGTGCGCGCGGTCGGCTCTCTCGCGCAGAAGCCCGGCTGTCCCGACTATGCCAGCAACAGCCTGAGCCCCGAGCGCCTCGACCACCTGTGCAAGGGCGAGTGCTACAACCCGTCGGATCGCCGCCGGCTCATCACCCGCATCGAGGTGGTCCGCATCCAGCCGCAGAATCACCCCGGCGAGCCGGTGGCATCTCTCATCCAGGATCCCTGGCGCAGCTTCGCCTGCAAGCCGAACGCGGCGGGATGCTCGGTCACCTTCGAGGATCCCGACTTCGCCGGCGGGGCTCGAGACACGCTCTACTACGTTCGCGCCATCGAGGAGCCCGCGCCGGGCGTGAACGCGAGCAACCTGCGCTGCGAGTACGACCAAAAGGGCGAGTGCGTGAAGGTGAATCTCTGCGGCGGCGCCGACGCCCGGGACGACGACTGCCTCGCCGAGCACGAGCCGCGCGCGTGGTCGTCTCCCATCTTCGTGGACTTCCGCGCGGAGGAGGAACCGGAGGCTCCGGCGGCCACCGAGAGCGGGTGAAGTTGCGCGAGGTCTCGGAATCTGGCGATGAGAAAGTGGGCGCTGCCGGTCATTCTCGCACTGCTGGTCGTGGCCGCCTTCGCCGTCGGGTCGCAGATCCGCGAGCAACTCGGCTTCTCCTTCTCGGTCGAGGGGCTTACCGACCTGCGACAGTGGGTCGACAGCCTTGGATGGCGCGGCCCCGCCGTATTCGTCGGTCTGGTCACGTTTCGGAACTTCCTCATGTTGTCTTCCCACGTGGTGCTCATCCTCGGAGGGCTCGTCTTCGGTGCGCTCGGCGGGATCCTGTGGGGTGCGCTCGGACTGATCGCCTCCGCACTCATGCAGTTCCTCGCCGCTCGCGTTCTGGGCGACGACTGGGTGCGTCCGCGTGTCGGCGATCGGTACGCCGTGCTCGAGGAGCGGATCCGTCGCGTAGGGCCGGCGCCGGTGTGGGCAATCACGGCCCATCCCGCGGGCCCGCAGACCCCCGTGAACCTCCTTGCTGGCTTCGTGGGTCTGCCGATCTGGAAGTTTGCGCTGGCCGTCGCTCTCGCGGCGCCGCTGCGGGCCGCCGCGTACTCCGTGCTGGGAACCGGGATCCTGACCTGGGGCCTCGCGACCTCGATCGGGGTCGGGATCGGTCTCGTGGTCCTGCCTCTTCTCCCCCTGTCGTTTCCGGCGGTGCGAACGTGGGTCCTGGGGACGGAGGAGCCGTCCCGGATCGGACGTGCGAGCCGATGAGCGCATTGGAGGTCGCCGCCTGTGTCTCCGCGATCGTGCTCGGAACCGTGGTGAAGGCCGTCGCGGACGCGGAAATCCAAGCCGGAAACCTGTGCAAGGTCCGGGTATGCGCGTTATGTCAAACGCCTACAGGGAACCCCGGGCCGGGCTTTTTTGAAAGTCGCATTCTGGTCGAGAACACTGGTTCTGCGTCGGCGAACGTGATACAAGCGCGGTGTACTCACGCGCCCTACAGGTAGAAAAAAGCAAAGCAGGGGGGGGACATGAGGGGAGCTTCTGCGTCTCGTTACACCGGGTTCGTCTGCGCGCTCGCGGCGCTCACGATCCTCGGGTCACCGGCTGCGGCGATCGAGCTCTGGGAGGATCGCGTCCAGGTCCACGGCTTCTACGAGCAGCAGATCCGATTCATCGGCAAGGATTTCCAGCACTCGGGCGATGCCTGGGACCTGACCCAGTGGTACCACGTCCTCAACCTGGAGATCGAAGCCGATGTCGCGCCCGACGGCTGGGGTCCCTTCGATCTGGTTTCCATCTTTGGCCGCATCGAGGTGCGCTACGACTGCGTGTGGCGCCGCGCCTGCGGGATCTTCTCCAGCGCCGACGCCTACGGCGACCGCGCCGAGCGCCTTCCCAAGCGCCTGATGAACGCCCGGCGCGCGGGCTTCTCCGGGACGCACTTCCACGCGAATGTCCGGAAATTCCGCGAGATCCTTCCCTTCGAGAACAATCACATCCGATTCAAAGACTCGCCGCCCGAAACGCGGCACTGGGTGATGCTGCAGGACTCGCCCGGCTTCACCGCCCTGGCCGGCATCGCGGGGCCCGACGGGGTACGGAACCAACCCGACGACCAAAACGCCTACTCCGTCAGAGACCCCTTCTTCTACGTCTTCGAACGCTACACGGGGAAGCACTGCCGGTTCGGCAACGTGAAGAGGAAGGGGAGCGTGGATGACGTGGGCAACCAGGTTCTGCCCTGGGATCCCGCCTGCAAGATCGAGCCGCTCGGGGCGCTGATGGACCGGGCGAACCCCCTGCGCGCCGATGACATCAACCCGGTCAGCCATAACCGGGGGGTGTTCGCAAGTCCTACCCTCGATCTGCCGCTCCACCCTGCGCCGGAGATCCCCTACACCAGCAGGCGGCTCGATCCGGCCGTAGCCCAAGGCCTCTGGTACCCCAACATGCGGCTCGCCCAGTACATCCGCGAGGGCGAGTTCGACAGCATGGACCAGACCTTCCGCCAGCAGGAGCTGGAGTGGAACCGCGGGGCCAGCCAGCAGGACGAGAAGGAGCTGAAGGAGCTCTACGCCGACATCGAGCTCTTCGACAGCCGGCTCTGGCTCCGGATCGGCAAGCAGACCATCGTTTGGGGCAAGACGGAGCTCTTCGCCACCACCGACGTGGTGAATCCCCGGGATCTCGCCCTCGCCTCGCTGCCCACCCTGGAGGAGTCCCGGATCGCGCTCTGGGCGGTCCGGGCGGTGTGGTCGTTCTACAACGTGGGCCCCCTCGAGGACGTTCGCCTCGAGCTGGCCGTGAAGTACGACCAGTTCGAGCCGACGGACTTCGGTCGCTGCGGCGAGCCCTACGCGCCGCTTCCGGTCTGCAACCTCACCTGGGGCCAGCTCGTCCACGGGACGGTGATGAACGGCATCGCCGGCGCCATCCGGCCTCCGAATCCCTGGAACAGCTGGAAGGGGATCGAGGCGGGCGGCCGCCTGGAGTGGCGCTACGACCGCTTCAGCTTCGCCATCACCGACTTCTACGGCTACAACCCCTCACCCTACGCGGACCAGATCTTCCGCTACTCGCGCAACGTGGATCCGCAGACGGGTCGGCCTCGCGTGGGAATGAGCACGACGCAGTGCAAGAGCGGCGGCGAGCCGGCCTGTCTGACCCGGAAGAACGCCCTCGCCATGCACTCCGCCAACCAGACGCGCTTCGCGGCGATCTGCGGCGCTGCGGTCGGATTCACGCAGCTGGACACGTCAGTCTGCGGTCAGACGATTTTCAACAGCCAGAAAGTCGCCGACCCGACCGCACCCGTCTCGCCCACGATCGCCCAGGCGATTTCCTCGGGCTTGGCGGGCCAGGATCCCGACGGGCTCTTCCCCGTCACCGCTGGGGGGCTGCTGATTGCGCTAGGTGGCCAGTTGGCCGGCTGGGATGCTTCGACGACAGCCAAGGTGCGGGCCGTAACGGCCGGCTACCCAAACCCTGCGGGTAACGCAACTCCCTTGGTTCCGCTGATCCAAAACCTGCCCCAGGACGGCCCCCCGCCGGACCCCTTCGATCACCCGAACACGCTCCAGGCTTTGTTCACGGCGTTCGGACTCTCGACGCATCTGACCGACCAGCAGGAGGCGCTGCTCGGCTGCGGTCCCTTCTACGGCACCAACTGCGACATCCAGGGCTTCGACCTGTTCAACGTCGAGGCGAGCGCCTTCACGCAGTCGTGGTCCAACGTCGAAGGCACCTTCTTCAACTGGGACACCTTGGACAGCAGCGTCGCACAGCCCGGAACGGTGGGCTTCCGGGGCGGGCCGATCTGCACCCGCTACTACGACGGCAAGACCTTCATCCTGCCCGGCTGCCGGGGCCCCGGATACAACGCGACCACCCTCCGGAAGCAGATACAGGACTGGGGGGGGGGGGGGGGGGCCGCCGCCGCCATCGGTGACTACGCCCCGATGGTGGCGGCCAGCACCGGCGGGGCCGGTGTGTTG
>CAZTOU010000075.1:0-21379 GCA_964615365.1 uncultured Spirochaetales bacterium | reverse complement strand
CTGCCTTCATCTCAACGTCTGGACGCCCGGCCTCGACGGGGCGAAGCGACCCGTCCTGGTGTGGATCCACGGTGGCGCCTTCCTGATCGGCGCCGGCTCCACCCCCGTCTACGAGGGGCAGGATCTCGCGCGCCGCGGCGACCTCGTGGTGGTCACCCTGAACTATCGCCTGGGCGCGCTGGGCTTCCTCCATCTCAACGGGATCTGGGGCGAGGATTTCCACGACGCCTGCAACGCCGGGATTCGCGATCAGATCGCCGCGCTCGAGTGGGTGCGGGACAACATCGACCGCTTCGGCGGGGATCCCGACAACGTGACCGTGTTCGGTCAGTCGGCGGGCGCGATGAGCATCGGCGCGCTCCTCGGCGCACCGCGCGCCCGCAAGCTCTTCCGCCGCGCCATCTGCCAGAGCGGAGCCGCGCACCACCTGCTCACCCAGGAGCAGGCGGATCGGGTCGCGGAGGTCTTCCTCCGGGAGCTGGGCGGTCCGCCGCCGACTCCCGACGCGCTGGCGAGGATTCCCGCCTCACGGCTCGTCAAGGCGCAAGGAGCCACCCACCGAGAGTTGGCCGATCGCGAGCAGCTGATGGTCTTCCTCCCGGTCGTCGATGGGGAGCTGATCCCGGAGCCGCCCCTCGATGCGGTGGAGAGCGGGGCCATCG
The DNA here is from genome assembly GCA_964615365.1 of uncultured Spirochaetales bacterium. Lineage (GTDB taxonomy): Bacteria > Myxococcota_A > UBA9160 > UBA9160 > UBA6930 > CAVXZE01. The sequence goes on along the minus strand of CAZTOU010000075.1, from coordinate 20,717 downwards.
CCGATCTGCCGATCCTGGTCGGAACCACGCTGGACGAGTGGAAGCTCTTCACTCCCATGGACGCGGGGATCACCGGCATTGGCGAGCGAGGTCTGGCCGAGCGCTTTGGCGAGATCCTGCCCGCGGTGGCCCCGCGAGCCCCGGGCCCGGCGGCGGCGATTCGGAGATACCGCCGGGCGGTGCAGGCTCGTGGGGGCGATACCTCACCCTTCGAGGTCTGGTGCTCCTTTCAGTCGACGCGCGTCTTCCACTACCCGGCCGCGCTGCTGGCCGAGGCGCAGTGCCGGGGCTCGGTCTACTCCTATCTCTTCACCTGGCACCCGCCGGCCCTGCGCCGGCCGGTGGGGGCGTGTCACGCTCTCGAGATCCCCTTCGTCTTCGGGCTCACCAACCGACCGTTCTTGCGCCCGTTCCTCGGTCTGGCCCCGTCGGCCGGGCGCCTCTCGCGGCGCATGCAACGCGCGTGGATCAGCTTCGCCCGCACCGGGAATCCGGGCCACGAGCGCCTGCCCGAATGGAAGCCCTACGATACTGCGACGCGTGCCACCATGGTCTTCGGCCGGGATTGCCACGCCGAGAGCGCCCCCCTCGAACCGGAACGGAAGCTCTGGGAGAAATGGAGCTAGCTCTTGCACTCCATGAGGATTTGCGCGCATCATCCACCCGGTGGGGCGCGTCCGCTCGCGGCTCGAGATCGAGGGAGCCGTGGACTCCAAGCCCCATCCAAGAACAGAAGGCAGTGATCGAGGTATGGAGAAGATACCCCCCGTCGGATCGGTGATGACCACATCCGTCCTTTCCGTCGAGATCGATGCGCCGGTTCGCGTCGCCGAAGACCTCATGACCGATCACGAGGTCCGCCACCTGCCGGTCACCGACAAGGAGATGCTGGTGGGCGTCCTCTCGGATCGCGACATCGCCTTCATGTCGAATGCCGGCGAGGGGGATCTCCGAGACCTCCTCTACGTTCGAGACGTCTGCTCTCTCGACATCTACTCGGTCGAGCGCGACGAGCCGCTGGACCGCGTGCTCAGCGAGATGGCCGACCGGCACATCGGCTCGGCGATCGTCACCGACGGCGGGAAGCTGGCAGGCGTCTTCACCGCGACGGACGCCTGTCGACACTTCGCCGAGTTCCTCCGCTCGCGGTGACCTGCAGATGAGTCGTCTCACCAAGCTGGAGCGCGGGATCGCGGGGAAGATCGCGCTGGTCACCGGGGCGGCGAGCGGGATCGGGCGGGCCACCGCCCAGCTCTTCGCCGACGAGGGGGCGCGGGTCGCCGTCGTGGATCGCGACTCCGAGGGAGTCTCCAGGGTTGCCGGGGAGATCGAGGAGGCGGGCGGAACGGCGACGGCCTGGAAGCTCGACGTCCAGGACGCCGCGCGCATCCGCCAGGTGGTGGGAGAGGTCGTGGACCGCTTCGGGGGGCTCGACATCCTGGTGAACAACGCCGGGGTGAGCCTTCTTCAGCCCGCCGGTGGCGACGACTACGAGGCCGCCTGGGAGACGACCCTGGCCGTGAACCTGACCGCGCAGCAGCGGTTGATCCGCGCGGCCCTGCCCCAGCTCAGCCGGGAGGGCGCTGGCCGCATCGTCAACATCGCCTCCACCGAGGGGCTGGGGGCCACCGCCTTCGCGAGCCCCTACACGGCGAGCAAGCATGGGGTGATCGGGCTCACCCGGGCCCTGGCGGTGGAGCTCGGCAGTCAGGGAGTGACGGTCAACTGCGTCTGTCCGGGGCCCATCCACACCGGAATGACGGCGATCATTCCCGATGAGGCAAAGACCAAGTTCGCGCGGCGCCGGGTTCCCCTGCGGCGCTACGGCGAGCCGGAGGAGGTCGCCCACGGGATTCTCAGCCTGGCGCTCCCCGCGTCCTCCTACATCAACGGTGCCGTCCTGGTCGTAGACGGCGGGCTCACCGTCCAGAACACCTGACGTCGTCCGCACGCCTTGCCGCGTCCGCCACGCCTGAGGCAGTATCGGGCATGCCCTGGCTCTTCCTGATCGTCACCCTGATCGGCGCGTGGTTCACCTTCAACGCCTACGTCCCGCAGCGACGGACCGGTCCTCTGGTCCTTCCGAGCTTCTTCGCGGGCTGGCTCACCTCGGAGCTCTCGGCTCACCACTTCGCCTGGCAGCTCGCCGCGACGATCTTCTTCGTCTGGGCCGGCGCGCTCGAAGCGTGGCCCGGCTGGGTGGGTCTGGGCATCACGCTGGGGTCCTGGATCGGGCTGCTGGCCCTGGGGCGCGTCGCGGCGCGCGCCGCCCCGGTGGTCGAGACGGCGCTCCAGGAGGCGCTGGGTCCGGACTACACCGACCGGATCCTGCCCGACGTCGCCGAGCGTCTGAGAGCACCCGACCCCCCTGGGCGGCAGCTGATTCCATTCCTCCTCTTCAACCGCGAGGTGCGGGTGACGCGCGGCATCCAGTACGCCCCCGGCGCCGGCCGAAGGCATCAGCTCGACGTCTACGCCCCGCGCCCCGGCGTCCGCGAGGCGCCCGTGCTGCTCCAGATCCACGGCGGTGGCTGGGTCATCGGGGACAAGCGAGAGCAGGCGCTGCCGCTGATGAATTACCTGGCCGCCCGGGGGTGGGTCTGCGTCGCCGCCAACTACCGGCGGAGCCCCCGGGCGAACTTTCCCGATCATCTCGTCGATCTGAAGCGCGCCCTCGCCTGGATCCGGGAGAACATCGCCCGCTTCGGCGGAGATCCCCGGTTCGTCGTCGCGAGCGGAGGCTCGGCCGGGGGACACCTCTCGTCGATGCTCGCGCTCACCGCCGGCGATCCAGGGTACCAGCCCGGCTTCGAAGGGGTCGACACCTCACTCCGCGCCTGTGTACCGTTCTACGGCGTCTACGACCTCACCGATCAGCACGGCCTCCACGCTCAGCGGGGCATCGACGAGTTCTTCGGGCGGGTGGTGTTGAAGAAGCGCTTTGCCGAGGAGCCCGAGGCCTTCCGCGATGCCTCCCCCATGCATCGCATCCACGCCGACGCGCCTCCCTTCTTCGTGATCCACGGCAGCCATGACAGCCTCGCCCCGGTGGAGGAGGCGCGGCAGTTCGCCAAGCTGCTGCGCGAGACCTCGAGGTCGCCGGTGGCGTATGCCGAGATTCCCGGCGCGCAGCACGCCTTCGAGGTGTTCCACTCCCGACGCACGGCGCACGTGAAGCGCGCGGTCGGCCGCTTCCTGGGTCATGTACACTCCCAGTATCTGCGCGAGCGCGAATCCGACCAGAGTGGCGAGCTGGTGAGAGAGGCGGGATAGCGCCCGGGCGCTCGCGCGGCTCGATCGCGCGTGACGGGTTGGCGACGAAGTCGTGAAGAATCGGCGACTTTCGCCACAACCGTGTTTTGCCCAATCAGGACACCGAGTTATCCTCGCGGGCCATGGCGCGCTGCATCCTGGTAGTCGACGACGAGCCCGATCTCCTCGAGCTGGTCCGCTTCAATCTGGACCGCGCCGGATTTCGGGTGGAGACGGCCACAACGGGTGAGGAGGCGCTGACTCGGCTGCGGCGCTCCACGCCCGACCTCATGGTTCTCGACCTGATGCTGCCGGACCTCTCCGGCGAAGAAGTCTGCCGGCGGGTGCGCGCCGATCCCGATCGGGCCAGCCTGCCCGTCATCATGCTGACGGCCAAGTCCGAAGAGGTGGACCGGGTGGTGGGCTTCGAGCTCGGTGCCGACGACTACGTGACCAAGCCCTTCAGTCCCCGCGAGCTGGTGCTGCGCGTCAAGGCGTTGCTGCGACGCAGCAGCGAGGCGACGGCCGTCTCGGCACCGCTGGAGCGAGGTCCCCTGCGCCTCGATACGGAGCGACACCGCTGCGCCGTCACGGGCGAGGAGGTGGAGCTCACCGCCAAGGAGTTCCAGCTCCTCGAGGCGCTGATGCGGCGTCCGGGCCGCGTGATGACCCGCGAGAAGCTCCTCGACGAGGTCTGGGGATCGGACATCGCCGTGACCTCCCGTACCATCGACACCCATCTGAAGCGCCTGCGCGAGAAGCTCGGTGTGGCGGCAGAGCTGATCGAGACGGTGCGGGGGTTGGGCTACCGCTTCGCCGAGTAGGGGTCGCATCCGCATCGCGGGAGATGCCTTTGCCGAGAATACAGGTCAAGCTGATGGCCGCCTTGGTGACCCTGGTGGTCGTGACCGTCCTCGCCTCGGGCTACCTCGCGGAGCGTGCCCTGCGACACCGCGAGCTGGCGCGCATCGAGCATTCGCTTCGCGAGCGAAGCGAGCTGGTGAGGGAGCTCGTCGAGGGAATCCCCTTCGATCCCGCCGCGACCGCGCGCCTCGACGAACGCGCCCGGCGTGCTGCGGCGGTCTCCGGAGCGCGGGTCACGCTCATCGCGCCCGATGGAAGCGTGGTGGCGGATTCGGACGTTCCCCCGGCGGACCTGATCCGGGTCGAGAACCACGGGGATCGCAAGGAGGTCCGCGCTGCTCTCGAGGGACGGGTGGAACGCAGCACGCGGCGAAGCGAGACGGTGGGGCGCCGGCTGCTCTACCTGGCGGTGCCCAGGGGACCCGAGAGCGGCGTGGTGCGACTGGCGGTGGACCTGGCGGAGATCGAGGCCGGGGTCCAGGAGCTGCGCCGGGAACTCTTGCTCGCCAGCCTGATCGGGTTCGCTGCAGCGCTGGCCCTCTCCTTCCCGCTCTCGTGGCTCACGGTGCGGCCGGTCTCCGAGATGCGCGAGGTCCTGGGCGCCATTGCCCGGGGTGATCTGGGACGGCGTCTGCGACCGCGCTCCGACGACGAGCTCGGCGAGATGGCCTTCGCCATCAACGACATGGCCGAGGAGCTGGGTCTTCGCCTGGAGGAGGTGACAGCCGAGAAGGAGCGGCTCCACGCAGTTCTGGCGGGCATGGTCGAGGGGGTGCTGGTCCTCGATCCGGACGGCTGCGTGACGCTGGCGAACCCCCGTCTTCGCGAGCTTCTCTCCCTGTGGGGCCCGGTGACGGGCCGCAAGCTCCTCGAGGTGGTGCGTCACCCGGGCATCGACGACGCGCTATGCGCCGCCGCGGGCTCCACCGCGCCGGTGATGAGCGAAGTGGAGATCGGCGAGCGCAGCCCGCGCACCCTCCTGATCCACGCGGCGGCGTTTCCCCAGGAAGGACCGCACATGGGCACGGTGGCGGTCTTCCACGACGTCACCGAGCTGCGCCACCTGGAGATGGTGCGCCGCGACTTCGTGGCCAACGCCTCCCACGAGCTTCAAACCCCTCTCACCGCGATCCGCGGCTTTGCCGAGACCCTGGTCGGCAACGACCTCCCCTGGGAGGAGGTGCGCTCCCAGCTCGACGTGATTCTGCGCAACGCAGAGCGCCTCGAGAGCCTGATCCGCGACATGAGGGAGCTCTCGCGCGTCGAGAGCCGAAGGGTTCCCCTCCAACCGATCGAGGTGGACGTCTCGAAGCTCACCCACGCGCTGCTGGCCGACATGGAGCCCCGTCTGCGAGAGTGCTCGATCGAGGTATCCGTCGCCGATCGGGGCGCCGTGCCCGCCTGGGCCGATCGGCGCGCGGTGGATCAGGTGCTCACGAATCTGCTCGACAATGCGCTCAAGTACACCGACCCGGGTGGTCAAATCACCGTGGAGATCGAAGGCGAAGCGGAGGTCGTACGCGTCTCGGTCTCGGACACCGGCATCGGGATCCCCCCGGAGCACCGGAACCGGATCTTCGAGCGCTTCTATCGCGTCGACAAGGCGCGCTCCCGCTCCCTGGGAGGAACCGGACTCGGTCTCGCCATCGTGAAGCACCTGGTGCAGGCGATGGGCGGCGAGGTCTTCGTCGAGAGCGAGCCCGGCAGAGGCTCGACCTTTCGTTTGACGCTGCCCCGGGCCGACCGCCGGCCCGTCTGAGAACCCTCGTTCTTCATCGGCTCGTGGCGCCTTCGTCACCGAGGCGTCACCGAGCCACCTTAGTGTTTCGTTCACCTGAATCTTGTGGGACTGGGAAAGGAGGTTTCGTGAAGCCGTCCAAAATCGGTTGGGTGTTGCTCGCTCTCGCGCTGACGGTCTCGTGGGGGGGGGTCCCGGCGGGGGCCGACGACGGCCCCGTGGTAGAAGACATTCTCCAGGTGCTGCGGGAGCGAGAGATCATCGACGACGACGAATACCAGCGCATGGCCTACAAGAACGCCAAGTACGAGTCGGAGCGGAACAGCTGGGTGCCGGAGATCGACTGGTCCGGTGACTTCCGCTTCCGCCACGAGAGCTGGTGGTACGAGTATGACCAGACGGGCGCCGAGCGCAACGATCGCTATCGAATCCGCTATCGCTTCCGTCTCAAGGGAGTCATCGGCATCAACGACTACGCCGAAGTGATCTTCCGGCTGGTATCGGGCGGCAGTGACAACCGCAGCAACAACCAGACCCTCGGCAGCAGGGTCGACTTCGACACCGACGACATCCGCTTGAACCTGGCGTACGCCAAGATGACCGCTCCCGAGAGCTGGTTCCCGCTCCCCGGTGGGAAGGCGGTGCTCGAAATGGGCAAGGTGCCGATCCCCTTCCTCTGGAAGACGACCGGCATGAAGAAGGGCAAGGACTTCATGCTCTGGGACGCAGACGTTGCCCCCGAAGGTGTCTCCCTGCTCCTGAGCGCGAAGCCCGCCGAGCGCACCCGCCTCTTTGCGACCGCCGGCTACTACATCATCGACGAGAACAGCCAGGCCAAGGACCCCCACTTCTGGGGGATCCAGGGCGGGGCACACCAGGAGCTTTCGGAGGATCTGGTCCTCGGCGCCCGGGCCAGCTGGTACGAGTTCCGCTCCATTGACGCCGCTTTCAACGCGCGGGGCGCCACTGGCCTCGCGGCCGGGGGCGTAACCAGCGGTGGGGGCAACATCCGCGACGGCCTGAACGGCGACATCGAAGGCAGCCAGTTCAGCGTCGTCGAGACCGGTGCCTACCTCACCTACAGCGGATTCGAGTCCTGGCCGGTCACCGTCTACGGCACCTACGCGCGCAACATGGATGCCAGGACCTCGAGGCTGACGGGAGCCGGCGCCGAGGACACCGCCTGGGGCGCGGGTGTGGAGGTCGGCGACAGCAAGGAGTACGCCAAGCTGGGAGTGGGCTACTGGCACGTCGAGGCCAACGCCTTCCCGTCCATGTTCATCGACAGCGACTTCCTGGACGGACGGACCAATCGCGAGGGCTACGCCTTCTACGGGAGCCGTCAGATTCTCGCCAACACCGAGCTCAAGCTGACGCTCTTCGTGAGCGACGAGATCCAGGACGATACGCCCTTCCTCACCTCGGTCCGCAATGCCGAGCGCATGCGGCTGCAGTCGGACATCGTCTTCAAGTTCTAGCAAGCCCGGCAAAGCCGGGCGCGCAGCGAGCCGCAGCCGAGCGAAGCTCGCCGGAGAGCCCGCGCCCAAGTAGACGCGAGCGGACCGGCTCGGACGCGCGGTACAATGCGACTCACCGTGTGTTCCGTCGAGTTCCGGAAGCCTCAGGCAGGGGAGGGCGTCCTCGCCGGTGAGCCCGCGCTGAGGGATGCCGTAGACGCCTTCCTCGAGAGATGGTTGCGCTGTCGCCTCTGCCACGAGCCCGTGACGGCGGAGGACGATCGCACCGTCGTGGAGGGGGAGCACGTTCACCGCCGCACCAATCCGGCGGGGATCGAGTTCGAGTTCGGTTGCTTCCTCGTCGCCCCGGGTGCTGTGGTGGTGGGAGAGGCGACCTTCGAGTTCAGCTGGTTCCCGGGCTACGCGTGGGCCTACTCGATGTGCCGCGGGTGCGGAACCCATCTCGGATGGCACTTCGAGGGGCGGGATCCCGTTTTTCACGGCCTGATCCTCGATCGACTGGTAACCGAGGAGACTCCGGAGGCCGCATGACCGATCCAAGGAGGGGAAGATTTCGGGATTCGATTCCGACGGACCAGGGATCGCCTCTCAAAAGGAGGGCGAGCCACCGTGAGGTGAGGCTCGCCGAAGGAGTGAAGCGTGTCCATGCTGTTCCAGCCCCAGCGACTCGGCCGCATCGAGATCCAGAACCGTCTGATCCGTTCGGCCACCTACTACGGTCTGGCCGATTCGGATGGCCGTGTCGGCGACACCAGCGTCGAGCTGATGAAGATGCTCGCCAGCGGCGGCGTCGGTCTGATCGTCACCGGATTCGCCTACGTCAGCCCCGGCGGACAGGTATTCGAGGACATGAACGGGATCGACAGCGACGAGCAGATCCCCGGGTACCACCGCATGACGCAGGCCGTTCACGAGCTCGACGGAAAGGTCGTCATGCAGGTCGTCCACGCCGGTTTGCTGGCGGGAGCCGCGGCCCGCAGGGGTGAGCCGCGGCTGGTGGTCTCCGCCGGGGAAGCGCAGTCGTCTCCAGAGAGCGGGACCCGTGAGATGACCGAGGAGGACGTCGAGACCGTCATTGACGCCTTCGGCCGGGCAGCTCGTCGGGTACAGGAGGCGGGCTTCGACGGCGTGCAGATTCACGGCGCCCACGGCTACCTCGTCACGCAGTTCCTCAGTCCCACGATGAACCGCCGAACCGACCGCTGGGGCGGGAGCTTCGAGAACAGGATGCGATTCGCCGTGGAGGTGGTCCGAGCGATCCGGGCGCAGGTCGACGAGGACTTCCCCGTGATGATCAAGCTCGGCTGCCGGGACTATATGGACGAGGGCGCCGGAATGTCGGTCGAGGAGGGCTCCCGCGTCGCAGCGCTCCTGGAGGGGGAGGGCGTTTGCTTCATCGAGGTGAGCCACGGGATGGCCGGGCGCGACTTTCGAAGAATGACCCGCGGCAAGGAGAAGGCCCCCATCCAGGAGGCGTACCTGCTTCCCGACGCGCGGGTGGTTCGCGAGTCGACCTCGGGGCCGCTCGCCGTCGTCGGCGGCATGCGCAGTCTGCCGGTGATGGAGGAGGCCATCGAGTCCGGAGCGGTGGACTGCATTGCGCTCTGTCGTCCGCTGATTCGCGAGCCCGATCTCATCCAGAGATGGAAGAGCGGTGACACGAGGCCCGCGGACTGCATCAGCTGTGGGGCCTGCATGAAGGCGGACAAGGAAGGGAGGGGCGACATCCGCTGCCGCCAGATCCCTTCCGTCTCGTAGCGGGGATCAGTCGTTGCGAGTCTTTCCCTCGGCCTTGAGGCGCTCCTGCAGGGCGCGCCTCGCTTCGCCGGCCCGACGGAGATTCTCCGCCTGACTCGGATCGATCCGGGCGTAGTGCTCCCTCCACGATGAGTCCTCGCTCCAGATGACGGGGACCTGCACCGTGGTGCGGGGGCAGGTGGCGCTTTCGAGCAGGTCGAGGGCATGGCCCACGATGCGGCGCTGCATCTCGGCGTCCCACGGCCTGCCGCAGGAATTCCCGAGCGGAAGGTCGGTGAAGAGGAAGCGGGGCACGCCGCAGTGCTCGACGATGTCCCGGGCGGAGCCGATGATCACGGTGGGGATGCCGCCCTCTTCGAGATGGCGCGCGACCAGACTCACGGTCTGGTGGCATACCGGTCAGAGCGGCACCAGAAGCGCCGCCTCGACGCCGTCCTCGCGGCAGCGGCGCAGGATCTCGGGCGCATCCCGCTCCATCGTGCGCCGCTGGCTGTACTCGGTGGGGGCTCCGTGGTAGCGGGCCGCGAGGCTTCCGATCCGGCCGGCGCGGACGAGCTCCTGCAGACGGTGGATCGGAAAGTAGGAGTCGAGATCGTCGGTGTGGGTGGTCTCCTTGTCCCAGGCGAGATCGGCGGTGTAGAGGCGCTGCGGCGGCGACGCGGTCGACCCCGAGGAGACCTCCTTCGCCATGGGTAGCCCCGCCTGGCTGGTGGACTCCTCTCGGATGGGGCTCGCCGTGGTGATCAAGGTGAGGCAGCAGCGATCGAGCGCGACCCGAAGCGGCGTGAAGGGAACCTCCTCGAAGTAGGCCCACTGGTAGGGCTGCTCGTAGCCCTGTGACTGGTAGAGCTCTCGGGTCCGATCGATGTAGCTGATGAAGGTCCGATGCGCCCTGTCGACGTTGCCGCTGGCCATGAGTCTCCTTCCGATCTCCGGTCGCGCGAATGCCTCCCACCCGCGCGGCCGGACGTCGCGGGATTTGACCGAGAGGCCTCCCATGGGGGAGGATTGCAGAATGGAGGACGAGGTCCAGCGACACGAACCCGAATACGAGCTGAGACCTACCTCGCCTCCGCCCCCGGAGTACCCCGCCAAGCAGGAGCCGGATCTCTTCGCCACCGATTCGGGGCAGAGCCCCATCGACTGGGAGGAGCGACGCTGGGCCTATCTGGACTGGGTGCGACGCAATCCGGCCCAGCCGCATTTGTCCTCCGTCTTCCGCGAGCTGGCTCGCCTCGAGGCCGGTGGCCCGGTGTACGTGGGGCTCTTCGAGGCGGCCCTCGACTTCGTGGACCAGCGCCAGGACTGCGCCGACTTCGTGCTGCACGGAATTCTCCGCCTCCTCTACCAGTTCGGTGACGATCCGAGGATCCCCGGAGAGCTGCTCGACCGCGCGCGGCGCACCGTGCTCTCGTTCAAGTACTGGCCCGACGAGCCGGGGCGGGACTCGATGTGCACCTGGACCGAGAACCATCAGATCCTGTTCGCAGCCGCCGGTCTCCTGGCCGGGCAGCTCTATCCCGACCAGGAGTTCGCGAACTCGCACCAGAGAGGCCGCGAGAAGATCCCGGTGGCACGGGCGCGCATCCAGCGCTGGCTCGATCTGAGGTTCCACACCGGCTTCAGCGAGTGGCTCTCCAACGTCTACTACGACGAGGACATGGTCGCGCTGATCTCGCTGGTCGACTTCGCAGACGACGAGGAGATCCGGGTGCGCGCCAGCATGGTGCTCGATCTCCTGCTTCTCGATCTCGCCCAGCACGTCTTCAAGGGCGTCTTCGGCTCGACCCACGGACGCGCCTACGAGATCAGCAAGAAGTGGGCTCGCAACGAGAACACCACGGACGTCTCCAAGCTCCACTTCGGAGTGGGCTGCTTCGGCTCTCCCGAGTGCATGAGCGTCGCCGGCTTCGCGCTCTCGAAGCGGTATCGACCGCCCGCAGTGCTCTACGCCATTGCTCGGGATCTTGCGCACCGCGAGTGCGAGGTTCGCCAGCGCATGGGGATCCGCGTCGAGGAGGCGGCGCGCTGGGGGCTCGGATTCCAGGATCTCGAGGACGGAATGGTGTGGCTGGGAATGGAAGCCTACATGCATCCGGAGACGATCGGGCTCACCATGCGGATGTTCGATGCCTTCGACTGGTGGGAGAACGGCTTCTTCGCCGAGCTCCGCGCGCGAAGAAGGCTCCTCGGCCTTTTGCGCCGCACGCGAACCCTGCCCCTCCTCGCGCGCGTCTTCGAGTGGGACGTGACCCGGAATCTCCGCCCCGAGGTGAATGCCGTCACCTATCGCACACCGGATTACATGCTGAGCTCGGCGTTGGACTGGCGAGCCGGCTTCGGGGGTGACCAGCAGCACCTGTGGCAGGCCACCTTGGGACCGGATGCGATCTGCTTCACCACCCATCCCGGTCCGCGTTCGACCAGGTCCCCTGGGCAGTGGACGGGAAGCGCCTGTCTACCCCGCGTCGGCCAGGTGAAGAACGTGGTGATCGCACTCTACCGGATCCACCGCCGCCCGGCGCTCTACGTCGCGAACCGCAGACGCATGACCCATGCCTGGCTGCCGCGCGACCGCTTCGACGAGGTGGTGGAGCGCGACGGCTGGGTCTTCGCCCGCAAGGAAGAGGCCTATCTGGCACTCCACTCGAGCAATCCCGTCCACTGGCAGGATGAGCCGGGCGAAGACCGGGGTCGCGAGCTGATCGCCGAGGGTACCCGGCAGGCGTGGATCTGTGAGCTGGGCCGCCGCGAGGCCGACGGTTCCTTCGAGGAGTTCTGCGATCGGATCGCGGCCACCTACCTCTCCTTCGATGGGGAGAAAGCCTTCTACCAGTCGCCTTCCCAGGGCGCCCTCGAGTTCGGCTGGAAGGGTTCGCTGCGGCACCGCGGCGAGGAGGTCCCGATGCGCGGCTTCCCGAGATACGCGTTGCCCTACGGGAGTGCGTCGTTCCCGCTGGAGCGGCTCCGGATGGAGTGCGGCAGCGACTGGCTGGAGCTCGACTGGGCCAAGCCCGAGCGGTCCGCAAGCCGGCTGCTGGGACAATGACCGCCACGCCCCGCGAAGGCTCAGGACCATGAGGATGCTCACGCGGGTCGCAGCCGTCCTCGCCGCGCTCGTGCCGGACTGGCTCCGGCGATCCGCCCGCAAGGGCGACGGAGAGCACGCGCGGGTGATGTCGTCGGCTCGCATCGACGACCTGGATGGCATGCCGGCACTCTTTCTGGCGGGCAGCCACTACGAGATGGGCTACCAGCACGGAGTCCTGGCGCGCGAGAGGATCCGCGCGTATCGCAGCGACGCCTACGCCTACATGACGGATCTGATCCGAGGGGCGATGAAGTGGCCGCGCTGGCTCGCGCGCCTTCTCGCCCGGCCGCTGCTCTTCTGGCAGGCGAGTGCCTACTGGAAGACGATGCCGCCCGAGTACCTGGGCGAGGCACGCGGAGTCGCGCGCGGGGCGGGCGTGCATCCCCTGGAGGTCGTGCTGGTGACGGCGATCTGGGAGATGTACCTGGTGGGTGGATGTTCGGAGTTCGTCGTCACCGGTGGGATGACGGCCGATGGCAGCCTGGTCCACGGCTACAACTACGATCTGATGGCCCCCGAGCACGCCCTCATCAACCCGCACCTGGCGATGATCTTCTACCGGCCGACGGGAGGCATCGGCTTCAGCACGCTCAACACCGTGGGCTCGATCGGCGTCAACGCGGGGATGAGCGACGCCGGACTCTCGATTGCCTGGGACAACACCTACACCCGCGACGAGTCGCTCTATCAGGAGATCGCGCGGCCGGTGGTGCCCTACATCATCACCCTGCGTCGGGTGCTCGAGACCTGTCGCACGCTGGAGGAGGGAGTGCGGCTGGTGGTGGAGACGCTGCCGCGCCCGCTGGCCGACATCGTCATCCTCGCCAGTGCCGAGGAGAACCGCGCCGTCGCGCTGGAGACCGCCGGTCGCGTTCACGCCGAGCGCCCCCTGGCGGACGACGCGGTCTGGAGCACCAACTCGTTCCGGAGCGACGAGCTCGCCCCCCACGAACGGAACGGCGACTGGCGCGAGATGAAGGGTGAGGAGGCGTCGCGCGCCTTCCCGCGCCACGCCAGCTACGCCGCACTATTCGACCGGCATCGGGGTCGCATCACACCCCGCGACGCGCTGGAGATCCTGCGCGATCCCTATCCTCGCGAGGCGGCGGGCGAGCTCTACCACCACATCGCCCACCGCTCCACCATCTGCCGAGAGGCGACGGGGTTCAGCCTGATCATGCAGCCCGGGCTCGGGCTCATCTGGGGAAGCGACGGAAAGCTGCCGGCACCGCACGGACGCTTCTTCGCCTTCGACCAGCGCGGCTGGAAGCGGCGCCCCGATCGCGACTGCTCGCCCACCGGCTTTCGCTCGGCGCTGGCCTGCGCCGAAGCCCACCTGCGCGGAGATCCCGAGGCCGCCTGGGCTGCTCTCCAGGAGGCACTGGCCGCGGACAGCGAGATCGCGCCGCTGCTGATGATGCGGTCGGTCCTCCTCTGCGCGCGCGCCGACTGCGAGGACAGCCAACGCTCGGCCCGGCGCGACCTCGAGACCGTCCTCGAGCGCTGGGGGAGCACCGCCATCGGTGCGATGGCGCGGGCCTGGAGGGACGGCCGAGATGCGGAGCTTCCCCCGATCCCCTTTCCCAGCGCCATCGCGCCCCGCCTGAGCTTCGAGGCCGCCTCCGACCCCGACCGGCGGGTGCGGCCCGCCGCGGACCGCTTCGATCTGCTCCCGCCGTCCGCGACCCGACCGGCGGGCTAGCGATCTTCGAGAATCGTTGCGACCGCCCGCTCGGCCAGATGCACCGAGCCTTCGATCAGCGGGTTCGTCTGATAGTCGCTGACCAGATGGAGGCCCTTGATCCCGGAGACTCTCCTGTTGAACTTCTGGAGCCGGGATTGAAATCCCGGCCCCGGAGCGATCATCGCCCGCTCCCTTCGGATGACGTCCGAGAAACGAGGATCCGGGTAGTCGGGGAGCAGCCTTCTCACCTCGGCCCAGATCCGGTCGGCGATCTCCTTGTCCTCGAGTCTCAGCAGCTCCCTCGCCGGATCTCCGATTGCGAAGACCTGCGTGAGCCCGGCTCCGTCGGGGGCACGCTCCCTGCTCTTGTAGGTCTCCTCGGTCACGTAGCTGAGGAAGGAGCCGCAGCTCCGCGGGATGGCGAGGCCCCAGCACGGCAGGTACGGAGCATCGGTGGCGAAGAGCGCCTGCACGCAGGTGCCATAGGGGATGTCCTCGAGGAAACGAGCCTCCTCCGGAAGAGAACCCTGGAGCAGACTCGCCGCCTCCCGGGCCGCGGTCGCGCAGATGACCGCATCTGCGCGGAGCAGACCGGTGTCGCCTTCCAACTCGACGCCCACCACCCGGCCGTGCTCGATGACGATGCTCCTGGCGGTGCTGGCGAGCTTCACCGCCGGGCACGAAGACGCCAGGCGCCTGGTGAGGGTTCCATTGCCCCGTCGAAAGGCGAAGTGCTTCGTCATCAGCAGGGAGGCCGTGCTGATCGCGTAGCCGAGAGAGAGATCCTCGGCCGGACTCATCGTCATCGCCACGGTGGGATCGACGATCTCGTCGAGAAGCCAGGGACCGAACTTCCGGGTCACGAACTCGGAGAGGCGCACGTCATCGTAACGTCGGAGCCGGGACGGCTCGAGGTAGGCGCCGCGCCGATACCCGAGTGCACACAGGAGCGCCAGCCTGACCAGTGCGAGCTTCTGCGCGGGCGCGAAGCTTCTGGTTCGGAGGAGTCCCGTCACCGTCGCCGGAATCGGGAGGATCCGGCCTCCTCGATAGATCGCCGCGAACCTCTCCGGGTCGATGTCCTCCAGTTGGTCGGCGACGCCGATCTCGCGGGCCAGCTTCAGGGTCTTGTGGTAGTTCGCGCACAGGAACTGGGCCGAGTCGTCCACATGGAACCCGTCGGGAAGGGTCCGGGTGCGGACCCGTCCGCCCGGCTCGCCCTCCCTCTCGAGCAGGATCACCTCTGCCTCGCTTCGCTGGCCCAGCCGATACGCGGCGGTGAGTCCGGCCACTCCTCCACCCAAGATGACGACCCGCATGTTCACCCACCTCCCTGCAGCGGCGCTTCGTCCGAAGCGTCCGTGCGGCCTTCCACCGACGCGGAGCCGAGCGCGGACAAGCCTCGAAGGAACGCACCAAACACCGCATCGGGGTCGAGCTGGTCGGGATCCAGTGACCACTGGATGAAGACACCGTCGACGAGGCCGACGATGGCCGCGGCGAGCTCGTGTCCCTGGTCCCCGGCAACGGCACCGACGTGGGACGCCACCATGGCGCGGTAGCGCCGGTAGAGATCCCTCACCCGGCTCCTCGCGCCTTCGTTGGAGGGGTCGCCGAGAGCGAAGGAGAAGAAGACGTCGCCCAGGTAGGGATGCTGCTTCATGAAGGCGGCGTAGTCTCGAAGGAAGAGGGCCAGCCTCTCGGCGGGAGTCGAGGGGTCCGGGTAGCGAGCCCCGAACGCCCGCTCGAAGTCTCGAATCACCGCGTCGAGTGCCTCCAGCAACAGCTCCTGCTTGGAGCCGAAGTGCCAGAGGATGCTGGTCTTGGCGACCCCGCTCCCCGCGGCCACCTGATCGAGGGTGACGTTCCCCGGACCTGACTCGGAGAGCAGCCGTCGCGTCACCTCGAGCACACGGCGACGGGTTCTGGCCCCTCGATCGGTCCGCGGTGCCCTGCCGGTCGTCATGTCAATATTGTACTGAATAGTCAGTACAATTCAACCCCGCGCCGTTCGGGTGGCGGGCACCCGAGATAGCTTGCTCGAAAGCTTTCCTGAGCTACGATCACCCTCCCTGCATCGGGTCCCTGGAGACCCCGGCTTCGTTTTTCGAGGGCTCCCGAAGGCACCGGCTCGGTGAGGAACCCATGGCTGACAGGACCTTCGACGCGGTGATCGTGGGCGGGGGAAACAAGGCACTCCTGCTCGCCCTCTATCTGATCAAGTACGGCGGCATGAGCGTCGGCATCTTCGAGCGAAGGCACGAGATCGGCGGCTGCCTCGCCACCGAGGAGCTCTCGGCTCCCGGCTTCCGCGGGAACACCCACGCCAACATCATCCTTCCCTGGTACTACGCACCGGTGTGGCGCGACTTCCCCGACTTCTGGGAGTACGGCGCTCGCTGGGATCAGCACACCTGCAGCGATGGCTTCGTCTTCAAGGACAAGGAGAACTGCCTCGCCATCTACAGCGACAAGCACGATCCGACCCAGGAGCGCACCGCCGAGGAGATCGCTCGCTTCTCGAAGAGCGATGCCGATACCTGGAGGCGGCTCTGGGCCCTCGCCCAGAGCGACGAGCTGATGCGGGTAACCACGGATACGCTGTTTCGGCCGGTGGAGGAGCACGCCGACCCCGAGGTTGCGAAGCGGCAGGCCGAGCTGTTCCCCAAGCTCCTCGAGTCGGGCTTCACCCCCGACTCGCTCACCCTGAAGGCGAGCTCACTGCGCGCGGTGCAGGAGTGGTTCGAGAGCCCCGAGCTCCAGTCCTGCATCCTTCGCTTCGCCGTCTCGTCGGTGGTCGACGTCAATGAGCCCGGAAGCGGCATGATGGCGATGGGCATGGCGGGGACGCTTCCGACCATCGGCTTCAGCCGCGGCGGCACCCATCAGATCGCTCACGCCGCCCATCAGCTCCTGGTCCAGATGGGGTGCGAGTTCTTCACCAATCTGGAGGTCGAGAAGGCGATCGTCGAGAACGGAGCCGCGACCGGGATCCGCCTGCGCGACGGCAGCGAGATCGCGGCGCGAAAGCTGGTGGTGAGCACGCTCTCGCCGAGCCAGCTCATCTTCGACCTGATCGGCGAGCAGCACGTCGACGATCTGCTGAAGAGGCGGGTGCAGCTTCTCGAGGACAGCTTCGGATGCCTGATGTGGTACAGCTTCGCCGTCCACGAGGCTCCGAACTACACGGCCGAGGCCTTCAACCCGGACATCCACGAGTGCCAGTGGCTGGGCATGCAACCGGATCCCGACCCGATGCACATCGCACGGGAGTGTCTCTACCAGAAGCTCCGCAAGTTCCCTCCGCTGGAGGACTACGCCCCCACCGTGGGCTGCCACAGCCTGGTCGACCCGAGCTTCGCGCCGCCGGGCAAACACGTCGTCCAGAACGAGCAGCTCGGGCCGCCGGCGAGCGAACACACCGAGGCCGAGTGGCTCGAGATCAAGAATCGCTACGCGGACGAGCTGGTCCGCATCTGGCAGGACTACGCGCCCAACATGAACTGGGACAACGTCATCGGCGTCGACACCAATACCGCCTTCGATCACACCCGGATGAAGAACCTCGGGAAGAACGGAACCATGGCGGGAGTCGATCGCCCGCCCCATCAGGTCGTCGAGAACCGTCCCACGCCCGAGCTGGCCAACCACAGGACTCCGATCGAGAGGCTCTACGCCACCGGCGGATCGTGGCACGTCGGCTCGAACGCCGGCGCATCGGAGTCGTACAACTGCTACAAAATCATCGCCAAGGACCTGGGGCTCGACAAACCCTGGGAGGAGTCGGGCAAGGAAGAGCCGGATTCGCTCGTCGAGCAGCAGAGAATCGTGCGCAAGCGGGTGCAAGACTCGCTGCAAGAGGGGGCCTGATGGCGCAGAGCTACGACGTGATCATCATCGGGAGCGGGCCGAACGGGCTCGCCATCGGCGCCTACCTGAGCCGCGCGGGCCAGCGCGTCCTGCTCCTCGAGAGGCGCTTCGAGGCGGGTGGGGGGCTGGCCACCGAGCAGGTGACGCTTCCCGAGTACTATCACAACACCCACGCGATCTACAAGATGATGGTCGACTACGCCCCCGTCTACCGGGACTTTGCCCTCGAAGAGACGTACGGCGTCGAGCACATCCGGCCCGAAGTCCAGGTCGCCATGCCCTTCGAAGACGGGCGCTGCCTGTGCATTCATCAGGACGTCGAGGAATCCTGCCGGTCGATCGCCGAGTTCTCGTCGAAGGACGCGGAGAGCTATCGCACGATACACCAGCTCTTCGACGAGATGATGAAGCACATCCTGGGTCCGCAGACCTACGTGCCCATGGAGGGGGCCTTGGATCAGGCCGCCAAGGCGGAGCTGACCGAGCTGGGCCGCGAGGTCTCCGCCTACGCCGAGAAGAGCCCGCAGGACATCGTCTGCGACCTCTTCGAGAACGATCGGGTCCGGACGCTGATGCTCTACATGGCCTGCCACTGGGGGCTCGAGTACGACCAGGCCGGTGTCAGCTACATGGTTCCCATCTACCTGAACCGGATGTCGAACTACCGGCTCACCGCGGGCGGCTCCCACCGGGTCTCCAATGCCCTCCTCAAGTCCATCTTCGAGCACCAGGGCCAGATCCGGACGGGCGTCCAGATCAAGCGGATCATCGTCGAGGGAGGGGAGGCTCGTGGCGTGGAGCTGCAGGATGGCACGCAGCTCCTGGCCGAAAAGGCGGTGGTGAGCACCATCGACCTCCACCAGACCTTCCTCGAGTACGTCGGAGAGGACCATCTCGATCCGCTCTTCGCCGACGGCATCCGCTCCTGGGAGTGGGAGGAGTGGAGCCTCTGCAATCTGCACCTGGCGTTGGCCGAGCCCCCGCGCTTCCAGGCCGCCGAGAGCCGGCCCGAGGTGGACCAGGCCTTCATCTACGTCCTCGGCTACGAGAGCATGGAAGAGCTCATCGGCCACTGGGACGCGATGCGCAAGGGACAGATCCCCGCCGGCGCCGGCTGCAACGGCTGCTTCCCGAGCGTTCACGATTCCTACCAGGCGCCCCCGGGCCGGGCGACCGGCCTGCTCTCGCAGATGGCGCCCTTCGAGCTCGACGAAGGGGGCAGCGAGCGGTGGCTGCAACGCGGGATGCGAGAGGAGATCAAGCAGCGCCAGATCGCGCTGCTACAGCGATACGCTCCCAATCTCTCCCCGGACAAGGTGCTCTGGACCTACCTCACCACGCCGGCCGACATCCAGAACAAGTTCGCCAACATGGTGCGGGGTAGCTACAAGCAAGGGGCCTATCAGCCCTTCCAGATGGGATTCCTCCGCCCCAACGAGGAGTGCTCCCAGTATCGCACGCCGATCGGGAAGCTCTATCTCGGCGGGGCGAGCGCGGCTCCGGGGGGAATGGTCATCTTCGGGCCCGGCTACAACTGCTCCAACGCGATCGCCGAAGACGCCGGGATCGAGAAGTGGTGGAAGGAGCAGGAGTACGTGACGGCCGCGCGCGAGGCGCAGTACATCTGAGCTCCTTCGCGTGTACGCCCTTGCACGAGCGTGGCGGCCAGGATGCCCGCGAGCACGAACGGGTTTGCCCGAGGTCGCATCGGAGTCTCCTCCCGGGTCACGGAGGATCGGTCAGGTGCCCGTTCCGCTCGAAGTGGTCGTGAATCAGTGTTGCGACCAGCCGGTTTCCCTCGGCGTTGTAGTGTCCCCGGCACTCACCGCCGCGCCGCCCGAGGAAGAGGTCGCAGAGATCCTCCTCGTCGCGCCCGGAGAGCATCTCCGGGCCCAGATTGTAAATGCGCACCCCTTTCGCTTCGACTCGATCCAGGAGGAGCTGGCAGGCCCAGCGGCCGGTGCGACGATGGTACGCGAACGACGGGGCGCCTGGCAGGACGACGACGAGGGGCACCTGGCCGCGCGACCGGACCAGTTCGTCGAAGGCGGTGACGATTTCGATCATGAGAGGGAGGGCCCCGGATGGGTGATCCGGTTGGCCGTAGCGTATCCACAGCGGCTCGTCCCGCCAGAGCCCCCGCAGGTTGTCGAGGGTGGCCACGTTCCGGAGCGCCCACAGGTAGGGGAAATGCCAGGGGGTGGGCAGGAAGGTCTCGAACGGGAGGAAGCGGGCCGGGTCGTCACCCAGCATCTGGAACTCGTCGGTGGTCAGGATCGGGATCGGGATGTGCCGGATCTCACCCATCTCGGTGAGGATGAAACGTGGCTTGAAGCCATACCGGTTGATTCCCCCGGTGATGAAGCCGCGGTACTGGCTGAGGTTCCGGATGAGGTTCCCGGGAAGAACGCCCAGCACGACCACGCGCGCTTCATCGTGCGTGTTCCGCTCGTATCTGAGCAGCGCCTGGTCGGTGCCGTTTCCGCCCACCCCGTAGTTGGCGACCCGACAGCCGAGCAACTCCGCCAACCGGTTACCCCAGGCCTGGGCCGGCTCGACGTCGTCGCCGAACGTGAACGAATCGCCGTAGGTGGATACGCAGGCGTTTCCCGGCCTCGGGAAGGCGGGGCTGCGGCGGGCTCCCGTTCCGTCGAACCTGCCTCGCCCGAGCCGGCCCTTCGGAGGCCATCCCAGCACGTCGTCGCGGACCGCCATCATGCGCTGGAATCCGTCCACGAATTCCTCGGTGTCCAGCGGTCGGACGACATCCAGATTCCCTCTTTCGAACAGGTACTCGCCGAAGAAGAAGGCCGCCGTCTCGAGCACGACGAGATTGACGGCGATGATGACCAAGACCCCGGCGATTCTGGCCTTCCTGGAGATTCTACTTCATCTTCATGGTCGCGTTCCTCGTGCAGAGCGGCGTTCTCGTCGCCCACGACGACGCCTTCATCAACTACGTCTACAGCCGCAATCTGGCCG
>CAZTOU010000074.1:0-21502 GCA_964615365.1 uncultured Spirochaetales bacterium | reverse complement strand
GCCAACCTGAATGGGGTTCAGGAAGTCGCGAGTTCAAATCTCGCCGGCCCGACCATCTTTCCGCCAGTCACCCATCATTCTCCGGTACTTCCGATGGCGCTGCACTGCGACGGGCTACGCCGCTGCCCGCCGAATCCGTGCCCGCTGCTTGTTGTGTGCTCATTTTCCGGTGATCCCGTCCTCCCGACCTCCGAGCTGTGCTGGCTCCTGCCAATCGAGGAGCAAGGGGCGTGCCAACGTCGACCGACGGCGATTCTCATCGTCACTCGCATGTGTTTCCCGGGCTCGCGGCAGTTGCGATCGCGAACTTCATGAATGAACTCGGGTAGCTGGATCGGGGGTAACGGGCGCGACGGCAGGTGGCCAGCATCGCCGCGATCGCCCGATGGGACCGATTGCCCGGGGCCCGAGCCCCGTGCTGGTCGCATGCCCTGAGCCAAACGCCGCCAAAGCGACGAGGGAAACTCTCATGGCGGGCACCGCAGCAATGCAATGGCGGCTGTGGACCGGTCCCGACGGACGCAGTCGCGGCCATGCCGCCGCCTGGCCGAGACGCCTGAAAGCTTGGGATATGCGTCCCGGCAGGTAGCCATGATTCCGCAAGAATCGGGTTCTCGGGAGGCACAGCCAGCTGCCAGCGCCATCATGCGCTTCGCCTCCGCCGCACCGCCAGGACCGTCACGCCCAGGCCGAGAAGCACGGCGCTGGCGGGTTCGGGCACGTTGACCGCGGCGCTCCGGAACTCCGTCGCGCCAGCGACATCGGTACCCTGGCTGTCGAAGATTCCGTCGACGGACGCATTGAAGAGGCCCGTCAGGACATCGGCGCCATCAGTGGCCAGGTTGTCAGTCACCTCGAACTCCAGGGCGGCGATCTCGAAGCTGGCATCTACGATGCCCGGTCCGAGGCTGAGCGCCGCGAAGGAGAGAATCTCGCCCGCGAGAAGCAGATCGCTCTCCTGGATCGAGACCGGCCCCTCGGAGAGATCGATCTCGAAGGCGGGGGGGACGACCTCGGTCACCATCAGCAGGTCGAGCTCGTCTCCTAGGTCGGTGTCGAAGCGAAGCGAGATGCTGTAAGAGCTCACTCCGGCCGCGGCTGCTCTCACGAGCAGGCTCGCCTCCAGCCGGTCTCCCGGCTGGGCAGCCACACTCGCAGCAGGCGCGATGGGTATCCCGTTCAGCGAGGTGAACAGCAGCTCCACGATGGGACTCGCGTGAGCGGAGACGCCGGCAGCTCCGAGAGCGAGCACAAGGCCCAGTGTGCAAAGCACTGTAGGCAGCTTCGTCACGGTTACGCTCCTCTTCCTCGGTTCGCCAAGCGCCACCGGCGCTGCCGGGCCCGAAGCCACAGCAGGCCGGGCAGGACCAGGGCAAGCTCGAAGCCCAGCCCGCAGCCCCCGGCCGACTCCGGCGGGGGGGGGATCGGCTCCGTCTCCGCGGGCAGGAAGGCGGCGATCGTGGCCTCCACGCGACCGCCCACGGGCGCGCCTTCCAGCGTCGACACGGCATCGAAGCTCACGCTCGCGTCCACGAGCTGGGCAATGACGTTCGACGGTAGCTGAGGCTGGAAGGCGTTGAAGACAGCCACGACGTTGTGGAAACGGTCGTCCGCGAGCACGGTCTCGCCCGGAATCAGCTGCTCCTCCTCGAGGTGGACCGGAAACGCGTAGGCCACAGTGTTCGGGAAGAAGAAGGCCAGGGGAAGGATCACGGGTTTGCCCGGGAAGTAGGGCTCCTCCCCGAATCCCGAGAGCGCTCCGCGCTGGAGAACGTCGACGGTCTGCCCGTTCACTACTACGTCGAAGTCCCCTTCGCCGACGGACAGGATCGTCGGGATGCCGTCGAGGTTCCCCCAGCTTGTATCGAAGCGCGCCGACAGTGAGCCTACCGGCTCGAGGCAGAAGCGCGGCAGCAGCTCGCCGCTGTCCGGAAAACCGGCGGCGATCTCGGCGTCGATGGTCTGGGCGCGCCGGCTGAGCCAGGCGCGTACGGTGGCCACCGCGGCGTCGTTGTCCTCGCCCCGGGCGTCGAGCACCGGAGAGAGCAGGGCGTCGATGCGGTCCACCTCCTGCTCCAGGAAGGCCGTACCCCCCCCGTCGAGAAGGGTGTTGCGGAGTTCGATGAGCCGAGCCTCCATCTGGGGGCGAGTCACCGGATGGTCGTAGAGCCGCTTGGTCAGCAGCGAGCCCAGATTCACGGCCGGAGCGTCGACCTCGTCGACACCGAAGAAGGGATTGCCTCCCGCCATGATCCCGTCGATGCCCCAGGGAATGAACTGGAACAGACCGGTGGTCGGGTCGTGATAGAGCCAGAAGTTGTTGGCGTTGCCGCTGTAGCCGTCCCAGTGGCCGATGATCCCCTCCATCGCCCAGAACGTGATGAACGCGGGGATGTCCACCAGCGGCCAGAGCCGGCCCAGCAGCTCGGCGTCGCTCGCCATGAGGGCATGCGCCACCGCCAGCAGATCGCTCCCGTCGTCGTTGTTCTTGAACTCGAAGGTGTCGAAGTATCCCTCGCGGAAGTCGCTTTGCGTGCCCTCGTACAGGTTTCCGCTGGCGCTGCCGAAGTTCCTCACCAGGAAGGGATCCTTGATGCTATCGACGTTGCTGTAGACGCCCAGGTCCACGCCGTTGACGACCACATGGGCGAAGTTGCAGCGTGACGCCGGGACTCCGGCTTCCGCCATCAGGTAGTAGCCGATGCACTGCTTGACGTGGGAGGGATCCTGCAGGTTGTTGTTGAGTGTGAGGCGCTCCATTCCCTCGAAGCGCTGACCGTCCACGAACTCCGAGAACTTGACCTTGAGCGAGGGGCGCTGGCGATCCAGGGAGCCCAGGAAGCCCTTCTTGCGCACGCCCACACTCTCCAGCGTGACGCCGTCGATCGTCACCGTGGCCGGGAAGAACTCGAAGGGGCTCTCCGCTGGCGCCTCGTCGCAGTCGGGTCCGATCGCCTCGAGCATCCGCCGGCCCGTGCTGCGAAGCGCGTCCCAGTCCTCGGGGGCCATCTGGATCTCGATCTCCAGCAGACGCTCGGGGTCGAAGACCGCGACGGTGGGGTCCTCCAGAGCGCAGGCCGCAGCATCCTCGGGGCCCGGCCCGGGAGGCCCGCCGAACAGGGGCACCACTAGCGGCAGATCGGCGAGGTCGATCTCGCCATTCCCGTCGGCGTCGAAGATCGCGTCGAAGTCGGGGTTGGCCTCGGTCTTGCCCTGCTCGGCGCGCAGGCGGTTGAAGTCGTCCAGGCCCACCGCGCCATCGTCGTCGTAGTCTGCGTCGCAACGATCGCCGAAGGCGTCGTCGTTGCCGTTCTCCTGGAGCGGGTTGTAGTGCGCGCGGCAGTTGTCCGTGCAGTCGGAGATTCCGTCGAAGTCTTGGTCCACCAGGGGGGTGCCGTCGCGCAGGGCGGAGAAGTCCTGCACCATGCCACCGCTGAACTGGTTGGGGGCGCCAAAGGTGCTGGACTTTCCGTCCTGGTAGGCGAGGGAGTCGGGCGTGATCAGCGCCGAAGGGTCGGTCTCCAGCTTGAAGACCTCGTCGCCCCCCACGCCGCTCGAGGGGCTGATGCCCTCTCCTGCGGGTCCATAGACGACGCGTCCGCCCTCGTCGAGGATGGTGAGCTGCCAGTCGTCGTTGTTGACGGGGAAGTTCGTGTTGGTGATGTAGATCGCGTCTTCGTCAGCAACGTCGTTGCTGGCCTGGACGTGGATCCACCAGTCACCGGCCTCCGGGTGGTAGTCGACGTCGGGCGGGAGGTCCTCGGCGACGGTGATGATCGTCCCCGCGCGCAGCTGAGACCAGATCTCGTGCTGGCTGACGACGAGCGTGTCCTGCGGACCCTCCTCGTCGCGAATCGCGAGCTGCCAGCCGCGGATGTCCAGCCCGTCCGCCACCACCACCAGCTCGAACCAGTCCCCGCCGTTTCCCTCGACGCGGCCGAAGAAGGAATCGGCTGCCGGGTCACAGGGAAGCATCTCTGGCGTACAGTCCTCATCGAAATCCTGGTCGCCGCCATTCAGCCACCTGCTGCCGCTCACGGCGTTGTACTCGTTGAGGATCAGCGGCGCCCCCGCGGCCACGGTGGGGACGGCGAGGAAAAGAGCCAGCGAGATGCTTCGTACGATCACGGAGTCCCTCCCTCCGATGGGCGGATCGGATGCCTCCCGGACCGGGCGCCTCCCTGCACTAAGGGAGTGGTCGTGAACTTTCCTATGTGGCGCAAAAAAGCGTCATCGGGGGATGGGTGCCCTTGGTGATCGCACGGACAGAGTATTCGCGGAGTACGGGGAGTCGAAAACCACTGTATGTGTTTTTGACACAAGGCGAAAATGCCAGTATTCTGCTCAAATGCCCCTCAGGGCTCGCTACCTGCAGCCCCAGATCGAGGCCGACCTGGCCCGCAAGATGGTCTTCGTTGCAGGTCCCCGACAGGTGGGCAAGACGACGCTCGCGCGATCGCTGCCCGATGCAAAGACCGGCTACCTGAACTGGGACGTGGCGGAGCATCGCGAGCGAATCCTGCGGCGCGAGCTCCCAGTTTCCAAACTCTGGATCTTCGACGAGATCCATAAATACCGCTCGTGGCGCGGGTTCTTGAAAGGGTTGTACGACGGACGCCGGGCTGAACAGCGGATCCTCGTCACGGGGAGTGCGCGCCTCGACTTCTATCGCCACGGCGGGGACTCGCTCCAGGGACGCTATCACCTCCTGCGGTTGCATCCGTTCTCGGCTGCGGAGCTCGGTCTCGAGCGCCCCGCGGAGCTCCGCCAGCTCTTGAAGCTAGGCGGTTTCCCCGAGCCGTTCCTCGCCGGCTCCGCGGTCGAGGCGCGGCGCTGGTCGCGGGAGTACCGCACGCTTCTCGTGCGCGAGGAGGTCACCAGCCTCGAGCGTGTGCAGGACCTCGGCAACCTCGAGCTCCTGATCCTGCGATTGCCCGAGCTCGTCGGCTCGCCGCTCTCGATCAACGCGCTGCGCGAGGACCTGCAGGTTAGCCACAAGGCCGTGGCGAGTTGGATCGATATTCTCGAACGCCTCTACGCCGTGTTTCGCGTACCGCCCTTCGCCGGACCGAAGATCCGCGCGGTCAAGAAGGAGCAGAAGCTCTACCACCTCGACTGGAGCCTCGTCCCCGCCGACCCGCAGCGCTTTGAGAACCTCGTTGCCTGTCACCTCTTGAAATGGGTTCACTACGAGCAGGACGTCGTTGGTCGCGACCTCGAGCTGCGGTACTTCCGAGACACCGACGGCCGCGAGGTGGACTTCGTGGTTGTGGAGAAGCGTCGGCCGCTCCTGCTTGTCGAGGCGAAGTGGGGAGACGACGCGCGCGACAAGAACCTGCGCTACTTGAAGCTCAGGTATCCGAGGGCCGACGCCTGGCAGATCAGCGCGACCGGGAAGAAGGACTACGTGACGCCCGAGGGGATTCGCGTGGCCCCGGCGTTGAAGTTGCTCGCGGGGCTCGTCTGACAGAGGGTCGCGCGGCCTGCTCTCCACTACGCTCGCCTACGATCTCAAATGCTTACAATGTGCTTACGAGGGAATTCGAGGTCAGAAAAACTCGTGTAGATACGAATGTTTAGAGGTGTATCGCGCCTGAATGGGGTTCAGGAAGTCGCGAGTTCAAATCTCGCCGGCCCGACCAGCTTCCCGCCAGATGCCCGAAGCTGTCGGAGGCACATGGGAAGCAGCGGTCGCGCTTTCAGCGGTCCCGGGGCGCCTTTCGAGTCGCCGTGGCGGAGCACCGATCGCCGATTCGCGTGTATTCTCCAGAGCTGCGCCCGATGCTGCAGAAGGCCTGCTGGCTCGGTGCAGGTCAGGGCTGTACTCGAGAGCGGAGCACTTGCGTTTCCGGATCTTCGGCATTCCCGTCACCATCGAGCCCATCTTCTTCGTCCTGGTGGGCTTTCTCGGCATCCGTCGCGAGCGAGTCGATCTGATCGCCATGTGGATGGCGGTGGCCCTCGTCTCGATCCTGGTACACGAGCTCGGGCATGCGTTCGCGGGGCGTCGGCTCGGGCTCGAGCCGGCAATCCGGCTGCACGGTATGGGCGGCCAGACGGAGTGGGTCGAGCCGCGGCGGCTCCGCGGTGCGCAGCGGATCGGGATCAGCTTCGCGGGGCCGGCGGCGGGCTTCCTGCTGGCGGGATTGGTGTTCTGGGCGCAGCCGCTCTTCTCCCAGGCGACGGACTGGCGGGTGCAGGTGGCCTATATGGATCTTCTGTGGGTCAACGTCGTGTGGAGCATCCTGAACCTGCTTCCCATCCTTCCCATGGACGGCGGCCAAATCATGCGAGCGATCCTGCATTCGTGGCTGCGCCGCCAGGACGACTACTGGCCCTTCCTGATCTCCGCGGTGGTGAGCGGTCTCGCCGCGTGCCTCGCCATCTCGCTAGGGCGTTGGTGGGCTGCCTTTCTGGCAGGGTGGTTCTGCTACGGAAGCCTGCAGGTGGTCCGGGCTCTCCCTCGGACGCCACTGCGACGCTCCAGCCGTTCGGCCGGGACTCTCTAAGCCTTGCTCTCGCACTCGCCCGAATGTTTTCGGAGGGGGGAGCGGGAAGGGGGTTGGCAGAGCTCAGCTCTGGAGCTCTAGAGATCGCTACGGGCCCGTGGATCGTCCTTCTTCATGAAGGCGGCGGCGCACAAGCCGAGCAGCGCCATTGCGCCACCTGCGAAGAAGGCGGGCTGGAAGCCGGCGCCACCGGCGTAGAGCCCCGCGAGGAGCGCGATCCCGAAAGCCGTCACGACCTGATTGACCAGGTTCTTGGCCGCCGTGGCCACGCCCAGGTGCTCCGGCGGAACCGCTCCCGCGACCGCGGCGTTCAGCGAGGGGGCGCAGAGCCCCTGGCCGAGACCTTGCAGCACCAACCCGGCACCCACCACGAGAATCCACACGTTCGATGCGCCCGTCGCCAGCACCGCCATCGAGACCACGATCGTCGCGGTTCCGATCATGGAAGCCCTGCGGTCGCCGGCTCTCGTGCCCAGCACCCCTCCCAGTGGCGAAGTCAGGGTCAGCGTCAGGGTCCGGAGGAGCATGAAGAGCGATGTGGAGACGAGGGTCAGCGCGAAGACGTTCTGCAGGAGAAATGGAGCCAGCACGAACGCGCCCATGTACGCCCCGTTCTGCAGTGCATTCGAGAGGATGGGTGCGGTGAAGTTCCGACGCGAGAAGAACTCCAGGGGCAACAGGGGCTCTTCCGTCTTCGCTTCGACGCGAACGAACCCGTACAGCAACAGGGCGCCCAGCAGGACCGCGCCCCAGATCCACGGCGAGCCCGGGCCGAGCTCCCCGATCTGGCCGAGTGCGAACATCAGGCAGCCCGCGCTCACCACCAGGAGCAGGGAGCCCAGAACGTCGAAGCGCACCTTCAGCCGGCGGGTCTCGACGAGCACGAACCAGGCGAAGACGAGCGCGAGCAGCGAGAAGCCCCCCTGGACGATGAAGAGCATGCGCCAGCCCAGGTACTGGACCATCGGGCCGCCCGCGATCAGGCCCAATGCGGGTGCACCCGCTCCCATCATCGACCACCAACCCATCGCCCGCGTGCGTTCCTCTGGGCTGTACGCGTCGAAGATCAGCGCCATGGAGCTGGGGCCCGAGGCCGCTCCGATGACCGAGGCAATCACGCGCAGGCCGATCAACGAGTAGGCATCCCAGGCCCCGGCCGTGACGAACGAGAGCAGCGTCGCGGTACCGGTCCCGAGCAGGAAGACGCGCCGGTGCCCGTACATGTCGCCGAACTTGCCGAGCACCGGCAGCGCGATGGCCGAGAACAGGATCGGTGCGGTCACCACCCAGGCGAGGGTCGTCTCCGTGGATCCCAGGTCCGCGGCGATCGTCTTCAGCGAGACCGCCAGGACCGTGAAGGGAAACATCCCCGCAAACATGCCCGCGAGTCCCGCGAACAGGATCCAGCGCTGGTGAACGCCGCGCGACCGGAGGTCTGCGATCCAGCGATCGCGCACTCCCCACGGACCGCCGAGGCGGACATCGCGATCCCGGGGCTCCAATCGGGGCGAGGCCGGATCTCTCTCGGCTGGGGGAAGGGAGTCCGGCACGGCGCGTCAGGTAGCAGATGCGACTCCCCGAGGCCAATCTGCTCGCCGTCCGACGGCGGAGCGGGAGCGT
Organism: uncultured Spirochaetales bacterium; assembly: GCA_964615365.1. Taxonomy (GTDB): domain Bacteria; phylum Myxococcota_A; class UBA9160; order UBA9160; family UBA6930; genus CAVXZE01. The sequence goes on along the minus strand of CAZTOU010000074.1, from coordinate 13,373 downwards.
TTCCGTCGACCGCCAAGCGCATCTCGCCGCGCGGCCAGGCTCTCCAGCGGCTGCCGCGGCATCGTGATAAGTGGCGGTAATCGTGAGGGAATCGAATTGGCGGGAGGCGAGGGACGGCTCTGCGTTGTAGGGTGGGTGAATGGAGGAGCGTTCCGGATCCGCCGCACCTCCGGCTCCTCCGACCGATACCCCCGGAGCCGGCATCCTGACGGCGCCCCGCAAGGCTCTCTTCTCGACGGTCACGTTGGGACTCGGCGGCATCGAGTACATCGTCGCCGTCTTTCTGCTCAAGTACTACAGCGACTACACGGGGCTGGCGATCGAGTGGGCGGGCCTCGCCCTGCTGCTGGGGAAGGCTTTCGACGCGGTCAGCGATCCGGTGATGGGATACATCTCCGACCACTTCAAGACGCGCTGGGGGCGGCGTCGGCCGTGGTTCGTCATCGGAGTCGTTCCGCTGACGGTCAGCTTCATCGGGATGTTCTCCGCCGATCCCCTCTGGTCCCAGACTGAGCTGTTCTTGTGGCTGCTGGCCACGAACATCCTGTTCTGGGTGGGGACCACGATGGTGATGGTCCCGCACGCGGCCTTTGCGAGCGAGATGACCGAGACCCATCACGAGCGGATCTCGGTGATGGGATGGCGCGAGGGCTTCCTCGCCTCCGGCCTGATCACCGGCGGCTTCGCAATGTTCGTCCTGTTGGAACGGACGGAGGAAGGCGCGGTGGCCGTCGCCACGGCGGCGGGCCTGGTTGGGGACGCGGTGGCCGAGGCGGTCCGCGTCGCCCGCGGCGAGGCACACGGGGACGTCACCCTGTGGTTCGGCTTGCTGACCCTGGTGCTGGGTCTGGTCTCCTTTCTCGGCACGCGGGAGGAGGGAGGGCGTCACACCCCCCCGCGCGAGTCGTTGTTCGGGGACTTCGGCGATACCTTCCGCAGCAAGCCCTTCCGATGGCTGACGATCGCGTGGGTGATCGGACAGATTGCCGACGGACTCACCGCGTCACTCGCCCTCTTCACGCTCGAGGAGTGGTGGGGCTTCGAGGCCCCCCACCCGCGCTTCATCCTGATCGGCTACATGACGATGGCGGCCGTCTCCATCCCACTGTGGATGCGCGTCGCCCGGCACTTCGACAAGGCGCACACCTACGCCGCGTGCACCCTCGCGGCAGCGGTTGCCCTCCTCGGCATGCTGCTGGTACCGACGATCGGGCTCTGGTGGGCGTATGCCACGCTCTACTTTGCGGGCTTCAGCCTGGGCGGGCGGATGGTGGCGGGCATGGCGATCGTTCCCGACGTCATCGACGACGACGAGGTGCGCACCCGGACCCGAAAGGACGGCGCGTACTTCGGGATGATCAGCCTGCTCCGCAAGCTCTCGAGGTCGCTGGCGATCGGCCTCTCGGGAGTGGGGCTGGGTTACTTCGGTTACGCCAGTGGCGTCGTGGAGCAGAGCCCGGAGGCGATCCGGGGAATCAGGATCATGTTCTGCGTGGTTCCGGCGATCGCCTGTACGATCAGCGCCCTCCTGCTGCTGCGATTCCCGCTCGATCGAAAGCGGCACGCCGAGATCCAGCGGGCGCTGCGCCAGCGCTACGCCGCGGCTAGACGGCAGCGGTGAAGATTTCCCGGCCATCCCGGGCCGGGTCGCATCCTCGAGCGATTGGCATCCAGATCGGGCTTTCATTACCTACCGACGTGTGACGACACGACCGCTTCCCGCACTGCACCGCCTGGCCCCGCAGCTATTCTACGGCTGGATCATCACCGCCGGCGCGTTCCTTCTCTCCTTCGTCATCGTCGGGGTCGGGTTCTACAGCCTGACCATCTTCCTGGATGCGCTGTGTCTGGACCGTGGCTGGTCCCGCGCCTCCGTCTCCGGGGCCACGACGCTCTACTTCCTCACCGCCGGAGCCACGGGGACATTGATCGGCCGCGCGGTCGACCGCTATGGCCCGAGGGGCTGGATCGCGGGGGGCGCGCTCCTGATGGTGGTGGGTCTCCTCGCAATCGGGCGCGTTCGAGAGCCGAGCGACCTGTTCGCAGCCTACTTTCTGATGGCCGTCGGCTTCGGAATGAGCTCGGGGGTTCCGACCAATGCGATTCTCGCGCGATGGTTCGTGGCCCGGCGGGCGCGGGCGATGAGCTTCTCGCACACCGGGGTATCGGTCGGCGGGATGGTCATCGTCCCGCTCGCGAGCGCGCTCGTGCGGGAGGGCGGACTCGCGCTGGCGGTCGGATGTCTCGCGGCGATCGTCCTCGCCGTGGCGCTGCCGATCGTGCTCTTCGTTCTGCGATCGGACCCGCGGGACCACGGCCTCGAGCCCGATGGGGGTGCAGGACGGGTAGCCGAGCTCTCCGCTCTTTCGGACGAAGTGCAGCTTCGGGGATGGAGCCGGCGCGAGGCCGCCCGTACCGCGAGCTTCTGGGTCATCGCCCTGTGCTTTGGAGCCATGCTGTTCACCCAGACGGGCTTTCTCATTCACCAGCTGGCATTCCTTCGCGAGCGGATTGGCGACCTCGCACCCTACGCGGTGAGCGTCACGGCGTTCGGCAGCGTCGTGGGCAGGCTGGCGGTGGGTGCCTTCGCAGACCGGGTCTCCAAGCGGCTGGTGAGCCAGGGGATATTCCTGCTTCAGGCCGCGGCCCTGCTGGCTCTCATCTCAGCCGAACACACTGCGGTGCTGCTCGCCTGTGCCTTCGTCTTCGGTCTCACCATGGGGAACGTGTACATGATGCAGTCGCTGGTGGCGGCCGATCTCTTCGGCCTGGCCTCCTTCGGGACCATCTTCGGGATGGTGCAGCTCCTTACCTCGCTGATGGGTGCGCTCGGCCCGTTGGCGGTCGGGATCCTGTTCGACCAGCTCGGGGGCTACGTCCCGGCGATTCAGATGCTCTTGCCGATCCCCGTCGCGGCGGCGCTGCTGCTCGGCCTCCTCCGGCCCCCAGCGCCTCGAGGCGCTCGAAGCAGCAGCCGCCGAGCAGGATGAAGCTCTACCCCGGAAATGTCTCGCGCATCTTCTCGCAGTAGTACTGGACGTTCGACCATTCGGCGTCGGGCGAGATCCGATGGTCGGGGCAGGGGATGTAGCCACCCAGATCGACCAGCGGCTTGAGTCGCTCGATCTCGGCGTCGATGGCGGCGTAGTCACGGGCCAGCACCTTCTTGTCCATCCCGCCGACGCCGCGCAGATCCTTGCCGTACTCCGCCCGCCACGGTGCGATGCTGGCGTGCCAGGTGCCGACCTCGATCGGGAACATGAGGTTGACCCCGTTCTCGAGCCAGATGGGCAGCAGCTTGTCGATGTTGCCATCGGAATCCAGAGAGACCAGATCGATGCCGTGCGCGGAGAGCAGCTCGGTGATTCGCCTGTAGTGCGGCCCCACCTTCTCCGCGAAGAGCTTCGGGTTCACCAATGGCCCGCCTTTGTATGAGATGTCCTCCCAGAAGTGGCCGAAGTCGAAGGTGTCCGCCACCTCGAGTGCCCGCTTCGTGACGCGGTAGCAGAGATCGCCGACCGTATCGATCACCTCGTCGAAGAGCGCGGGATCGTCGGCCTGCAGGTAGGAGAGCCCCACCAGTCCCCACCAGTTGCGGATCACCCCGTACAGGCTTCCACATTCCAGGCCGTAGGGGTGATCCCACTGCCCCTTGCGCAGATACTCACTCCCGCCGCGGCCCACGGTCGTGATCTTCCCCTCGCCGACGTTGAGCAGGGTGTGGGCCACCCGCTCTTCCGAGTACTGCAGCCGCGGGAGATAGTGCTCTTCCCAGCTCGCCCGGTCCTTGAGCAGATGATCGATCTCGCTCGGGATGGAGCTCACACCCGGCTTGCGCAGGATGACGACACCTTCCCCGTTCCGTACGGCGCATCCTCCATCCGGACGCTCCTCGATCACCTTCTCCTCGAAGGCGGGCTGCAGCCGCGTCTCGGGATGGAGGCAGTTGTACCAATCGAGGTCGAAGCCCAGCTTGCTCGCAATCTCGTCGTCGATGGAGTTGCCGTCCCCCCACATCCGCGCCTGCTCCTCGGTGAGGTTCCCCTCGCTTGCCCACTTGAGCAGCGTCTCAGGCCAGTACCCGAAGTGCACGACGGGCATCCGGTCGTAGTCCTGATAGTGGAGGATTGCCATCGCGCGTTCTCGATGGTTCACGGCTGCCTCGCCTCCCCGCGCATCGGCACGATGCAGACGAACTCGAAGGGCTCGTCGCCGGTGTTCTCGAAGTTGTGGGTCTCATCGGAATCGACGTAGACGTAGTCGCCGGTGGCGAGCGCGGCCCGGTTTCCCTCCGCGTCGACGGCCACGCCCTGACCGGCCTCGACCTTCACCAGGTGCGGAAAGCCGTGGCTGTGGTGCGGCGTCGCCCCGCCCCCGGCCACACTGAAGTAGCGCAGGACGATCTCCTCCGACCCGTCTTCGGGTCCCAGAATCACCTGTTTGGTCACCGCCGTATAGCCCGGCGTCTCGACGGGGGGCACGTCCTGGCGCCGCTTGATCTTCATCGACTCATCCTCGCATTGCTGGCGAAGCCAACGGTCCCCGTATCGTCCTGGTCGACCGGAACGCGGGCCTCACGAGATCCGGGTGAGACTACAGGAGTGGTCGATCCTTTACACGACCTCGGAGCTTCCGACCATTCCGCAGGCTCAGGCGGGGAACGAGCGGGACCGTAGCTCGGAGTCGGTGAAGCGTGGCGGCATGAGTTCCGAGGCGGGGAGGGCGGGGCGCTTCCCTGTGAGGACTTCGGCGAGCTTGGTGAACTCGGTCTGGTAGGCGGGCAGCGTCCACTTGCCGAAGTGCGTGCTCGCTCCCTCGTAGTCCTGCACCTCGTACTCGTGCGGCGTGGTGACGTAGCCCGAGTAGGCGTTCGCGTAGCCGGCCAGCACCGCGCGCTCGACGCCGATCGTTCCGAGCGCGTCGGCGACCGAGGCGGTGAGGCGGCGGCCGGAGGTCGTGGTGAACTCCGCCGGCACCGCGCACAGCGCCAGGTCGCCGATCACGACCAGGTGCACGGGCAGCACCTGGGGGGTCCACGGCTTGGCGTCCGGACCGTCCTCGTCCATGGAGCGCATCATCCGCAGGGCGGGATGAGCACGCCACGGGAGCGGGATCCGTCGGAGCCTGCGGATCCCGAGCAGGCGCCGCCGGCCGGTCTCCACCCACGAGATCTTCTCCGCCTGCGTCTCCTCGTGTTCGCGGGACTGGTGGCGGAGCAGCCGGCGCCAGTGGGGTCGGACCGCAGCGATCCACTTCTGCAGGAACAGCAGCTGCCGCGGGAGCCCCGGACCCTCCTCGGTGCCGAAGAACATCGCCATCCCGACCTCGGCGGGAGCGGTGTGGAGGCCGTTCCGTCCGTCGGAGAAGCGCGGATCGACCTCGATTCGGGAGAAGTCGACGAAGGCGTGGGCGCTGGCGATCCGGGGCTGCATCGGGGGCGCCGTCTCGGCCTCGGCGATCACCTGCAGCGCCTTGTCGGCCTGCAGCCGCCCGTTGTAGCGCGCGCTCTCGTCGTCGTCGGAGGACGCGCCTCGCAGGAGCGGCCGGCCGGGGTGACGCTTGAAGTTCGGCGTCACGTCGCCGGGCGCTCCCTGAGCGAACGCGGCGACGTAGTCGGGGTTGGCCTCGGCCAGGGCCGCTTCGACGAACCGGCCCGCGTATCCCTTGTTGTCGAAGTGAAGGGCGGTGTTGTCGCTGTGGACGCTGGTGCAGTGCACCGAGAACCAGTTGAGCGACCCGATCGGCATGCCGTCCTCCGCATCGAACCGGACGAGACGCAGCGTCCGGTCGATGGCCAGGTTCCGGTTCGCCTCGGTGGCGGGCTCGACGTCGGGGTTGCGATTGTACGCCTCGATCGATCGGTTGAACGCGACCGGCAGGTCGGGCTCGAAGGTCCCCTCGCCGTAGCGCAGTGTGGCCGGGACACACCGCGCGTCGGCCTCGACGATCGCGGCGACGATCCCGGACGCGAGCTGCTCGAGCACGGTCGCCGAGAATCCCGGGATGGTGACGTTGTAGAAGGGGTAGTGCGTGAAGCCTCCGGGTCCGCTGTGCGTGTGCGTTCCCTGCAGCAACACCTGTGGGTAGCGGAGCTCCAGATCGGGGTGCTCGTTCTCGAGGCGGGATACCACCTCCTCGCGCAGCGCGATCGAAATGAAGGCCAGCTCGCAGATCGCGATCGCCTGCCGGGCGCCGGACTCCGGGTCTCGCAGCACGAAGGCCCGGGCGTGAAGCGGCGTGGCGACGCTCTCCACGAAGTTCTCCAGCATGCCCCAGCCCATCATTCCGAGCCGGAGCTCGTACGCCGTGATCTCGCTCTTCGCCGCCCCTACTTCTAGCATCTACCCAATCTACCCGATTCGGGGGGGAGGGTCTCGAGGCGCGCCCGGATCGAGCCTGTCCCGCAGCCTCTTGGCGACGAGAGCGACCAGGAAGGCGATGAAGAGGATCATGCCGACGTGAAGCACGTCGTTCTCGGAGAAGTAGAAGCCGTTGCCGCCGTCCCAAAGGCGCGCCGTGAGACCGGCTGCGAGGTACGCGGAGTACGCGCAGATCGTGACCATGAGCCAGACGCCGGCGCCGATCAGCGCCAGGTCCATGCCGTCTCGGTCGCGGAGCCAACGCACCGCGGCGATGACCAGGATGAACAGGAGACCTGGCGCGGCGAAGACCATGAGGAGCTCGAAGCTGATCAGGGCCCTGGCTCCGGTCAGCGCTCCGTACGTAGCGAGCGCCAGATAGGCGACGGTATTGGCGACTGCGTAGACGACCAGCGAGAATCGCAGCCCGCCGGTGCTGCAGGCGTACGCGACCGCGATGAGCATCGCCGAGGTGCTCGCCGCCTGGAGCATCATGTAGGCGACCTCGAGCCAGTGGGTCCAGAGGCATAGATCGCGACCCGCACACTTGAGCTGGTAGCCGAGGAATTGATAGCTGGTTCCGGCGAGCCCGGCGCCGATGCCGCCGAGCACCAGCGCCATGGCCATCCATTCGCGCGAGCGCTGCCCGTCGCGGATCCGCCAGAAGTGGAGACCGCCCGCGATCCAGAGAAGGGTGAGCAGGTAGACGAGGATCGAGCCGAGCGGCTGGGTGAAGGTGATGCTGCCGAGCTCGAAGCAAGGCTGGATCTCGCACCACCGCTCCGGCGTCGTATGAGGCTCGAAGAGAAGTTCGTTCATGTCACAGGCGCTCGTCGCTCGGGGGAGCATCGAGGCTCGCCGAACGCTCCGGCCTCGCCCCGATTCCGAAGACGCGAATTCTACACCGTGGGTTGCTCCCGGTCCTGCGGGCGCCATCGGGCCGACCTTCGAGGCGGATTCGAAGGCGCGGGGCAGGGCAATCCACCCGGCTGCGGGAAGGTGGATGGCGAGGTACCGTCGGCACGCCCTACCTTGGGTCGAACCCTGTCACCTGGGGGATGCATGCGCGAGCGGATCGGCCTCGCTGTGGTTGGAGCCGTACAGGGCTGTGCCGTGTGGTTGCTGGTGGAGGGCTGGCCCGAAGCCCACGCCGCGCGTGCCGTCTGCGTCGGAGTTCTCACCTTCGTGGCCGTCTCGGCTGCGGTTCTCCACTTCGCCTGGACCGGCGAGCGTATCGTGCGGCTCCTTGTACTCGCCGCCGCGACGGGGGTGGCCTACGCGCTCGTCGCGACGTGGGTGGGTCTTGGAATCGCGCCAGAGGGAGCTGTCTCGCGAGCCGGCGACAACCGCATCCTCACGTGGATCCACGCCTCGCTCGTCACCGTCTACGTGCTCGGTCCCTTCCTCCAGATCTATCAGAGAAGTGGCCGGCTGACTTTCCCATACGACGATCTCTTTCTCCATTCCTGGAACAACTTCTTCGTGGCTCTCGTGGCGGCGCTGTTCACGGGTGCGTTGTGGACGGTGCTCCTCTTGTGGGCCGCGCTCTTCGGGTTGATCGGGATCGACTTCTTCGGAGACCTCTTCACAGAGGAGCTCTTCGTGTTCCCGGTGTCGGGCGCCGCGGTGGGATTCGGCCTCGCTCTCGGCCGCGAGAGCGAGCGCGTCGTGGCGGCGCTTCGCAGCATCACGTTGAAGGTCTTTACCGGCCTGCTGCCTCTGGTCTGTTTCGTGGCGCTTCTCTTCCTGGCGACGCTTCCTGTGACGGGCCTCGATCCGCTCTGGGATACCGATCACGCGTCCCACCTCCTGCTGGCCTGGGTGGCGGTGACCGTGCTCTTCTTGAACGCCGTTTACCAGGAGGGACGCCGCGCCGCGCCGCTTCCTCGGCCGGCGAGGTGGTTGGTGGAGGCGGGTCTCTTGGCGATCACCGGCTTCCTCTTCATCTCCGTATGGGGGCTGTGGCTGCGAATCGACCAGTACGGATTCACGCCACCTCGTGTCTGGGCAGTGCTGCTGTGGGTGGTCCTGGCCGCCTACGCGCTGGGCTACGCGGGCGCCGTGCTGCGCCGGGGCTCGCCCTGGCTGCCGGCCGTGCGGCCGGTGAACCGGGCCGTCGCGTGGCTGGTGGTGGTGGTCGGGCTGCTCGCCCACACGCCGGTGCTGGATCCGATGGGATGGAGCGCGCGCAGCCAGTACCAGCGCCTCCAGAGCGGGCGCGTCGCGGCCGAGCAGTTCGACTACGGCTACCTGCGCTTCCAGCTCGGCCGAGCCGGCACGGATCGCTTCGAGCAGCTTGCACACCTGGACGCGCACCCTGAGATCGAGGCGATCCGAGCCGCTGTGGCCCGTGCGCGCAAAGCCACCGGCTACTGGGAGTGGAAGGAGCAGGAGAAGCCGGGGATGGACCTGCAAGGTCTCGAGGTCCTGGCCCCTGGAGTAACGGTTGCCCCCGATCGCCTCCTCGATGAGATCCGTCGGACCCGGGAGCTTGGCGGGCAGCAATGCGTGTCCGAACAGCTCTGCACACTCTTCGCCGCCGAGATCTCGGACGGCCCCCCGGATGAGTGGGTCCTGGCGCTGGGAGACCCCCGCTGGCCCATGCTGTACGTCTTCGGTCAGGAGGAAGCCGGGGGCTACACCTACCGGGGCATACTCCAGGCGTCGGGCACCGCGCCGGAGTCGCTGGATCTCGGGTTCGCAATCCGCGAGGGGCGCGTGCGGTCCGTACCCTCGCCCCATCGCGACCTTCTGATCGAAGCATCGCGCTACCGGTTCGTGCCTGCTCCCTGAAGAGGCTCCTAGACGCTCAGTCGGCGGCCTGGTCCTGATCCTGGCGCTCCCAGTAGCGAGAGAGCTCCGGCAGGGCCGCGAGCGCCTGCTCACGACCCTCCTGGGAGAGAAGCAGGATCTCCTCTTCGTCGAGGCTGAAGCGAGTGCCGATCTGGTCGAGGTTCTGCTTTCGCGCAGAGCCCTCGAAGCTCAGGACCATCAGCTCGGTTTCGAGCTCTCGGCCCTCGAGACGCGATTCGAGCTCCAGAAGGCGGAAATGCTGCCGGGCGCGCTCGAGCATCAGATCGTCGATGCGTCTCTGTTGAAGGGGGAAGGTGTAGCCACCCGAGATCAGGCTGGAGCTCTCGAGTCGCCAGGGAAGGGGGAGTGCGCGGCGGCTGTTGACCACGATCACGATGACCGCGCGGACGTGCTCGGGGACACCCCCCAGGAAGAGGGCCTCGAGCGCGAGGTTGTCGGCGATTCCACCGTCGGCCAGAGGAATCGAGGTCGGCCCGTCCTCGGAGGCGATCTGCAGGTTCAGTGGCGGAAAGGCGCCCGGAATCGCGGCGGAGGCCGCGATCGCCTGCCCGACGGAGACCTGTTCGCTGGTGAGGCCCAGCTCGGCTAGCGGTGCGGGGCGGAAGGCCAGGGGGCGGCCCGAGATCAGGTCGGTGGCCTGGATCCACAGCTCGGGCCGGCGCCCCTCGAGGTCGGCGAGAGTCCTCTCCCCGAAGAGGGATCCCCAGTAGGCTGCTGCAGAGTCGGAGCGGTTGTAGTCGGTTCGCACCAGCTTGAGGCTGTCCTCCGCGGCGGACTTGACCAGCTCGGTCTCGAGGTTCGTCATCAGCACCTTCTGGCGAAAGCTCTCCAGCCCCTCGGCGCTGTTGTCGATGGCGAGCTGGGCGGCGATGAAGCTCCCCCCCGAGGCTCCGGTCACCCGATCGATCCGGTCGATGAAGGCGCGGTCTCCCACTGCGGCTTCGCGCATGGCCTGGCTGACGCCGTAGCCAAACGCCGCCGCTCGGATGCCGCCCCCCGAGAAGGCGACGATGAGCAGTACGTCGTCATCGTCAGACCGAGGCGCGGCCGGCTCTTCCGGAGTGGCGGGCGCCGGGAGCACCAGCAGCGCGAGGAAGAACGCGACCAGCGACCTTCTCATGGATTCCTCCCCTCGATGTCCGCGGTGCGATCTCCGTCATTCCAGGACCTCACACCGAGCGCGAGGGCGAAGGTTGCCAGAAATTCGCACCTCAGGCTCGCGCCGCCTCCACCTCCGGCAGCCGCGGCGGGCTGACCCCTCAGCTTCGCAGGTTCTCCAGCAGCTCCGGATCGATGCGGGACTTGACGGTGCGGCGATCGAGCCCGAGGCGGCGGGCGGCGGCCTCGTAGCTCCCGGTCTTCGCGTAGACCTGGGTGCAGTAGCGGCGCAGGAGCTCCTCCGCGCTCAGGCTTCCGCTCCGCAGCGCCAGGACGAGATCGTCACCGTCGCTCGGCCGGGGAATCTCGGGGGGCCGGTAGTGGCCGCGGATCAGCACGTTGCGGACACACTGCTCCAGCTCCCGCACGTTTCCGGGCCAGGGGTAGTCGGAGCCGAGCTCGCGGGCCGCGAAGGCGACCACCTCGCGCGTCAATGCCTCGGCGTCGGGCTCGCCCACGATGCGGCGGGCGAGAACCGAGATCAGTCCCGGAAGCTCGCCCGGCGAGTCGCGGATCTGTTCGCGCAGCGTCGGGGTGCGGATCACGTCGGCGCAGAGCCGGTAGTAGAGGTCCTCGCGGAAGCGGCCCGATGCGATCTCGTCGGGCAGGTCGCGGTTGGTGGCCGCGATCAGCTTGCCCCGGAAGCGGCGGTCACGGGTCTCGCCCACCCGCTGGAAGGTTCGCGCCTGAAGGACGCGCAGTAGCTTGACCTGGATCAGGGGTGCGAGCTCGCCGATCTCGTCCAGAAAGACGGTGCCGAGCTCCGAGCAGACCTCCAGCCATCCCTCCCGATCCTCGAGAGCGCCGGTGAAGGCGCCCCGGCGATGACCGAAGAGCTCCGACTCGATCAGGGTGAGCGAGAGCGCCGAGAGGCTCACCGCGTGAAACGAACCGGTGTAGTCCTGCTGGAAGCGCCGGCTCTCCGGGTCGAAGGGGATGTAGCGCGACATCCCGATGGCGCGGGCCACCAGCTCCTTTCCGGTGCCGGACTCGCCCAGGATCAGCGTGGTGACGTCACCCATGGAGCGGTGAAGCGAACGCCCGTAGCGATTCATGTCGTGGGTGAAGATCGACTGCCAGACCGCCGCGCGCAGCCGCGCTGCGGGCATCGACCCTCCGTGGATCCCCCGGAAGGTGCCCTCGAAGCCGCGCCGGACCTGATAGCCCCAGGCGAAGAGATGGGCGGAGTCGACCTCCAGGGGCAGCCTCACCCCGGGCAGCACCAGGAAGTGCTCGGCGTCCTCTCGGTAGCGAGCGTAGGCCGCCACCCGCCGGGTGGTGGAGCGTCCCTCCTTGCCCTTCTCCACCAGGTCGTGAAAGACGTCCAGATAGCGGTAGTAGAGCAGGTAGAAGACCAGCCCCTGGTAATCGCGCAGCTCCTCGGCCGAGGCGTCTGCACCTCGAATCAGCCGGGCTCGCAGCTCCGGTGCGAGCCGTTCGCCGAGCTCGGCGATCCGCTCGACGTTGGGGTTCTCGACCTCGAGGTCGCCCCCTTCGTGCCAGACCGCCGCCATCGGGGTGAAGTCGCTCCCGAGCGCACGCCGCTCGTTCTCCACCCGCTCCGGCAGGAAGGGATTGCACATGGCGAGCCCCGACATCGCCCGGAGGACCTCGCGCTCCCTGTCGCTGACGAATACCATGTCTATACAAAAAATGTACATCAATACACATTATGTGCACAATCACAGCGATAGCCGCGGTCTTTTCCGAAGCCGTTGTTTCGTCTCATCTACCTGATTCATAAGAGCTTTTCGTTCTTCTTCAGACTTGGCACGGGGAGTGCTCTTGGGTCGGAGAGATCCAGTCATCCACCCATCCGATCAGAGGAGACCCCAGCATGCGTACTCGAATCCGAGCCTGTTCCGCCCTGCTCGCCGTCCTGCTCGCCGCGAGCGGCGCGGGAGCGGCGGGAACGCTCACACCGGTGGGCTCGTCCCACGCGCCCATCCAGATCCGCGAGCACCACGCCCAGGTCGTGATCAACAACGGCTTCGCGCAGACCGAAGTGACCCAGACCTTCTTCAATCCGAACCCGGTCGACCTCGAGGGCATCTACGCATTTCCGGTACCGCGAAGCGCGAGCCTCTCCGAGGTGACCCTCTTCATCGGCGAGACGGAGATCAACGGCGAGGTCACCCCGAAGGAAGAGGCGGAGCGGATCTACCGGGAGGAGCGCGACCGGGGCAACGACTCCGGCCTCGCCTCCAAGAACGGCTACCAGACCTACGAGTTCCGGGTCTCTCCAATTCGCGCCCAGGACGAGACGCGCCTGCGCTTCGTCTACTACCAGCCGCTGGAGATCGACACCGGTGTCGGGCGGTATCTCTATCCCCTCGAAGAGGGGGGCACCGACGAGATCGCCAAGAGCTTCTGGGTCCCCAACACCCAGGTCGAGGGCTTCCTCTCGATCGACCTCGAGCTGAAGAGCGCCTGGCCCGTCGCCGAGGTGCGCGTGCCGGGCTTCGAGGGCCAGGCCGCCGTGACCGAGGTCGAGGAGGGGCGCTACCAGGTGCACCTGGAGCGGCCGGGGGCGAAGCTCGACCGCGACTTCGTCTTCTACTACCGCTTGCAGGACGGGCTTCCCGGGCGCGTCGAGGTGATCCCCTACCGGGCCGATGCGTCCGCGCCGGGCACCTTCATGATGGTGGTGACGCCGGGCTTGGATCTCCAGCCCATCACCGGCGGTGCGGACTACGCCTTCGTGCTGGACGTCTCCGGCAGCATGGCCGGCAAGATCCAGACCCTGGCCCACGGAGTCGGCCAGGCACTGGGCGAGCTCGACGGAAGCGATCGCTTCCGGATCGTGACCTTCAACGATCGGGAGCGGGAGCTGACCCGCGGCTGGACCCCCGCCACGCCCGAGAACGTGGCCCGGTACATTGGCGAGGTGGAAGCGCTGCAGGCCGGTGGCAGCACCAATCTCTACGCTGGCATCACCCGAGCGCTGGACGACCTGGACGCCGATCGCGCCACCAGCGTGATCCTGGTGACCGACGCCGTCACCAACACCGGCGTGGTGGACCCCGCCAGGTTCCACGAGCT
>CAZTOU010000073.1:0-22080 GCA_964615365.1 uncultured Spirochaetales bacterium | reverse complement strand
GGCATTGTACTGCTAACCCCCCCCCAACGTAAGTCGACCGAGGCGCCCCGCGACCCCTCCGACGGGGCAGCCATCCCCCCCCCCAGGAACCGCGGAGGAGAGACTCCCAGCGGTTCCGGTGTTCGCAGCAGAGCCCACGCGAACGGCCGAGCTGTCGCTGATTTACGCACCTCGGCGATTGTCTTATGTTCAACCGGGAAGATGACTAGTGAACTCGCCAGGCCGCGAAAGGTCATCCTCAGACGCTGCGCCGATCTCGACCCCTCGCTGATTCGCGGGATCGTGAGGGAGTGCATCGAAGAGCTCGGTGAGCAGCCGCACGGCAGAACGCTCGTGAAGCCGAACGTCGTCACCGCCAACAGGAAGTACATACACCATTCGTATACGCATCCGAGCTTCATGGAAGGGCTGGTCGAGGAGCTCAAACAGCACACGCCTGCCGAGAACATCACCATCGGCGAATCCAGCGGCTTCGGAGTCCCCCCCGGGCTGTTCCTGAGCGAAGCCGGGTATTTCGAGCTCGGAAGGAAGCTCGGCGTCAGAGTCAGCGATTTCAATCAGGAAGCCTGCGAGACGGTCGAGCTCTGCAAGGGCGTCGCGCATAAGAGCATGAAGGTGGCCCGCAGCCTTCACGGTGCCGACTACAAGGTCTGGGCGCCGAAGCTCAAGTATCACATCTGCTGCACCATCACCAACGCCCTCAAGCTCAACATCGGCATCCTTCTGCACGAGGAGCGGATGCTGTACCACGACGACCGACTGAACGAGAAGATCGTCGACCTGCTCGAAGTCGGCTACCCGGACCTCGTCGCCACCGATGCGATCTACATCGGCCACGGCTACGAGTCCGCGCCGCAGGGCTTCCATCTCGGCCTGATCATGGTCGCGAACGATCCGATCGCATCGGATGCGGTCGCTTCAGCCGTGCTGGGCTACGAGCCCGAAGAGACCGAGCACCTCAAGATCGCCTCGGAACGCGGCTACGGCTCCATCTCTCTGGACGAGATCGCGATCAAGGGAGACTATCCGCTCGGAGAACTCCGCGAGAAGACGAAGGACATCACCAGCGAATACCAGGACATCCACGAGGTGGATACTCCGCTCCGGTTCTACTGCGGCAACGCGCCCGAAAGAGATGCCTTCTGCTACGGCGGCTGTCTGGCGGCGGTGAAGGGCTGTCTGGGAACCATCGACAAGCGGCGCCCCGGATCGGTCCGGAACGCCAAGCCCGGCGCCATCGTGACAGGTGTCTACGATGGCGACGTGATTCACCCCGGTCAGCCGGTCATGTTGCTCGGCGAGTGCACGAGGGTCACGGGCAGGCTGGAAGCGGGTACCGTGAAGCGCATTCCCGGCTGCCCGATCGGGACCGCCCGCACGCTTCTCACCCTTCCCCGCACCTTTGGCATGCCCAGCCCGGCTTCCGATGTGCGCGACGCGCTGCGCTTTGCGCGCTTCTATGCCCGCGATCTGTGGAAGGGTCTCGCGCCCAGGCGTTCCTAGCCCGGCTGTTTTTCGAAGCACCGGACGCCCTCGGGGATCGGGGTCCAGGGCTGTTTGCTCCCGGTCCACACGTGGGCCGTGGGCTCCAGCCAGGAGGTGTCGTCGAGAGTCCCGGGCTTGATGTTCAGGATTCCCTCGGCGTAGGTCGGATCGTGGTAGATCCGGGTGCCGCAATCCGCGCAGAACGCGCAGCGCACCGGCCGTCCGCTGTCGGAGCTGCGCGTCCAGTCCCGAAGCTCTCCGGCCATGAGCTGGAACGAGCTCTCCCGCACCAACATGCTCATTCCAAAGGCGCTGCCCGACTGCCGCTGGCACTCGGTGCAATGGCACGCAGCGATTGCCAGCGGCTCTCCCTCGAAACGGTAGCGGACCCGTCCGCACTGACAGCCGCCCTCGTGCGCTTCGTCCATGGTGCTCCTCCCTTGCGCTCACGCTACACCCGGGATCGCCGTCGAACAAGCGCGAGAGGCGAGGCCCTCCAGGCCGAGATCCGGATAGCTCGAATTCCGATTCCCGGGCTTCCCAGGGTGGAGGCGCCCGGATTCCGCTCCGGAGCCGCGGGGCGCTGACCGGACCTCGGGGATACCCGTATACTCGGAGGTGAAGGAGGTACGATGTCGATCGAGCAGCTGAAACGCGACGTGCAGCAGAGTGTCGACCGCATCGGCGACGAGCTGATCGCGGTATCACACCAGATACACGCGAACCCGGAGCTCGCATTCGAGGAGGTGAAGGCGGCCGCCCTGATCTCCCGGAAGCTGCGGGACGCGGGCTGCGAGGTGGAAGAGGAAATCTGCGGGCTGTCGACGGCCTTCCGCACGGAGTTCGGCCTGGAGGGGTCTCCCCGAGTCGCGCTCCTCGCGGAGTACGACGCGCTCCCCGGGCTGGGGCACGCCTGCGGACACAACGTGATCGCCAGCATCGCGCTGGGCGCCGCGCTGGCGCTGCGGGAGCTGGGCGATCGGTTGCCGGGCCGGGTACTCCTGGTGGGGACGCCGGCCGAGGAGCGCGGGGCCGGCAAGGAGTTGATGGCGCAAAGGGGGGCGTTCGACGCGGTCGACGCCGCCATGATGGTCCACCCCGCGGGCGTCGACCTCATCAGCATGCCCTCCCTCTGCATTGGCGAGGTGAAGGTCGAATACCGGGGCAAGGCCGCCCATGCCTCATCGATG
Source organism: uncultured Spirochaetales bacterium (assembly GCA_964615365.1). Taxonomy (GTDB): domain Bacteria; phylum Myxococcota_A; class UBA9160; order UBA9160; family UBA6930; genus CAVXZE01. The sequence goes on along the minus strand of CAZTOU010000073.1, from coordinate 19,405 downwards.
CCGGAGCGCGGCATCAACGCGCTGGACGCGCTGGTTCTCGCCTATCAGGGACTCGCGGCGCTCCGCCAGCACATCCGCGACACCGACCGCATCCACGGCATCATCACCGACGGAGGCAACGCCCCGAACATCGTTCCGGAGCGCGCAGCCGGGCACTTCTACGTCCGCTCACAGAACGCCGGCGAGCTCGAAGAGCTCAAGCGGCGCGCGCAGGGCTGCTTCGAGGCGGGGGCCAGCGCCACCGGCGCCGAGCTCTCCAGCCGCTGGAGCGAGATCGACTATCTCGACCTGAAACCCTGCTGGCCGCTGGCGCGGGCCTACCAGAGCAACGCCGAGGCCCTGGGGCGCAAGTTCTTCCCCTACGACAAGCTCCCGGCGAGCGTTGCCGGGAGCACCGACATGGGGAACATCAGCCACCGGGTGCCCTCGATCCACCCGATGATCGCGGCGGCACCGCCACACTGCACGATCCACAACGCGGAGTTCGCCGAGTGGACGGACTCGGAGATCGCCGACCAGGCCGTCCTCGACGGCGCCAAGGCGCTGGCGATGACCGCCCTCGACTTCTTCTGCGACGAGGGGCTTCGCCAGAGCAGCTCGGAGGCCTTCCGCGAGGCAGTGCCCCCCGGGTAGACTCAGTGGCTCTGCACCTCCCGCCGCGTCTGCCGGATCATGATTCGCTCCAGTAGAGCGGGGAAGAGCCGGGTGAGCCACCATGAGATCCGGGCGACGCGACCCAGCGGCAGGAAACGGGCTTCCTTCTCGACGGCCCGGAGCATGATCGACGCCGCCTTTTCCGGGGTCATGGTCTTGCCGACGGTCTGACTGGCCTGGCCCGGCCGCGCCGTCCCCTCGTAGAGGCTCGCTCCGGTCAGATTGCCCTTCTGGGTGTCGATGAACGAGGGGCACACGATCATCACCCGCACCCCCTGGTCCGCCACCTCGCTGCGGAGGGTCGCGAAGAATCCGTGCATCGCGTGCTTGCTGGCTGAATAGGCGCACCGCCCGAAGAGGGGCGCGAAGCCCGCGACGCTCGACACCGCGACGATCATGCCTCGGCGCCGGATCAACCCCGGCAGCAGAAGCTTGCAGCAGTTGACGCTGCCGGTGAAGTTCACCGCCATCACCTGTTCGATGGTGGAGAGCTCGGTCTCCAGCACGGTGCTGAAGTGGGTGATCCCCGCATTGCAGATCAGCAGATCCGCATCACCGCTCCCGGCGACGACCCCTTCCAGAACCTCCTGGCACTGCCCGACAGCTGTCACGTCCAGCTGGTGAGGCTCGAACCGGTCCGACGAGATCGAGTCGGCGAGCGAGGTCAGCTCGTCCCGATTGAGATCGAGGGCGGTGACGCGGGCGCCCTTCTCGATCAGCTGGTGACACAGGACCCGCCCCAGGCCGCCGCTGGCGCCCGAGATGACCACGTGCTTTCCCTGGACGTCCATTTCGTTCTCCTTCCCACGAGGTGCCCGGCCCGCACCCATGCTCGCAGCCATTCGGCGCTCTGTCACATCCGGGTCCGGACCAGTAACATCTCTCGGGGGCCTGGCACAATGGGACGACGCGAGTGTCTGATTTCTCTTGCGATCTGCGTCTTGCTGCTCGCGGGGCTGGCCCGCACCGCAGAGTCCGCGGGAAAGATACGTGTCGCGTGCATCGGAGACAGCATCACCTACGGCTTGGGACTCGGAAATCGCGCTGAGCACAACTACCCCAAGGTGCTCGGCGACCTGCTGGGTGACGAGTACGACGTCCGCAACTTCGGCGTCAGCGGCGCGACGCTGCTGTACGGCGGCGACCTCGCCTATCGGAAGCAGAGGGCGTTTCGAGCGGCGACGCGATTCAAGCCAAACATCGTCGTGATCGAGCTGGGAACGAATGACTCCAAGCCGGAGAACTGGCGGTTTCGCGACTGGTTCGCGGGCGATCTCCAGGCGATGATCGATCACTTCGCCGCCCTGCCGAGCAAGCCGAGGATCTGGCTGTGCAGGCCGGCTCCCGTGGTCAACGGCCGCCGTTTGGGGATCGACGCGGAAGTCCTCCGGAGCGAGGTGATCCCGATCATCGAGCGCGTGGCGAACGAGAAATCACTGGGGATGATCGACCTGTACGGAGCGCTCCGCGACAGGGCGGAGCTCTTTCCGGACGGCGTACACACCAACGCCGACGGCGCGAGAATCGTCGCCGAGACGGTGAAGGCGGCGATTCTCGAGCGGCGTTGATCCGGGTCAGGGATGCCGCAAGGGCTCGCGGATCTCCCGAGCCCGGGGCTCGAGCTTCGAGACGTGCTCCATGTAGGTCGCGACGCTCGGGAATTCGCCCAGCAGGGCGGTGACCGCAGCCAGCTGTGACGACCCCAGGAATACCTGGGCTCCGGCTCCCATGCGGTTGTCGAAGTTGCGGGTGCTGGTGGAGAGAACCGTGGAGCCGGTCGCCACCTGGCCCTGGTTGCCCATGCACAGCGAGCAGCCCGGCACGTGCACGTTGGCCCCGGCCTCCAGCAGCGTCGCGTGCACGCCTTCTCGCGTGAGCGCGGCGTTGCTCTCGCGATCCGGCGGCACGGTCCACGCCTTCATTCGATGCTGGATGCGCTTGCCCTCCAGGATGGCCGCCACCGCCCTGAAGTCGGTGATGTCCGTCATGCAGCTGCCCACGAAGACCTCGTCGATGGGCGTGCCCGCCACCTCGGACAGCGTGACGATCTTGTCCGGATCGTTGGGCGCGGCGAGCAGGGGCTCGCGAATCGTGTCGAGATCCACCTCCAGCACCTCGGCGTAGGACGGCTCGGCGTCGGGTTCGATCAGGACGGGGTTGGCGAGCCACTCCTCCATCTGCTCGATGATGACGTCCACCACCTTGGCGGCATGTCGCTCTCGGAAGTTGTTCTTGAGGAAGCGGAGGTTGTTCTCGACGGATGAGACCACCTGACCGAGCTCGTGGTGGAAGGTGGAGCCGGCGGCGCTGCGTTCGGCCGAGGTGTCGGTGAACTTGTACGACTCCTCCACCGTCAGTTGTTCCAGTCCCTCCATCTCCAGGACGCGGTCGGCGAAGATGTTGATCTTGGCGTCGCCCTTCTCGAGATTGAGCTTGCCCTGCTGGAGGGCTACGTAGGGGATGGCATTGACGAGATCCCGCACCGTGATCCCCGGCTGCACGCTGCCCTTGAAGCGCACCAGCACCGACTCGGGCATGTCGAGAGGGAGGTACCCCTGGCTGGCGGCGAACGCCACCAGGTCCGAGCCGGCCGGGAAGCTCAGGCCGATCGGGAAGCGGGTGTGGCTGTCGCCGCCCGTCCCCACGAAGTAGGGCAGCAGGAATCGGTTGCCGTTGGTGTGGATGACGCCGTCGCCGGGCCGGAGGTCGATGCCGTCCATGTCCGCAATGAACGCGCCGAGGTCGGCCTGCATCCCGGCGTCCTTGCTCCGGGGACCGGCGGCGGTGTGGCAGAACGACTGGATGGTCGGGGATGCGAAGCGGAGCGTGGCCAACTCCAGCACCTCCTGCTGGGTCATCTTGCCGGTGGTGTCCTGGCTGAACACCAGGTGCGCCCGGGGCTCCGCGTAGTCTCCGGGCAGGACTCCCGGCAGCCCGGCGGCCGATCCCACCAGCTTCTGGGCGAGTGTGAACGCCGTCCCCTCTGGGTGCGCGGGGGGCTGGGACAGGGTCAACGCCGGCTCTCCCACCTCGATCCCCAGCCTGTCACAGATCTCCCTGGCGCGAGTCGTGAGCTTGCGGCCGATGATCAGGTTGTTGCGGCCGCCGGCTCGAGCTTCCTCGAGGATCGAGGCGGGCTCCACCTGGAACTGGGTGAGCGCCTTGCCTTCCGCCGACTCGACCTGGCCGGCGGCCAGGTCGAGCACGACCTCCTGCCCCTCCTTCAGATTGCCGGTGGAGCAACGCACCGGGATGGCTCCACAGCCGCGGATGGTGTTGAAGAAGATGGGTGCGATCTTGGCGGCCATCAGCATGCCGCCCTGGCGCTTGTTGGGCACGTGGGGGATGTCGTCGCCGATCCACCAGACCAGCGAGTTGGAGGCGGACTTGCGGCTGGAGCCGGTACCCACCACGTCCCCCACGAACAGCAGCGGCAGCTCGCCCGCCGCGAGCTTGGTGCGACGCTCGATGAAGTCGCGGTCTTCGGGGCTGGTGCTGAGGATGCACTGGGCGTGCAGGGGGATGTCGTCCCGGGTGGAAGCCTCCTGGGCCGGAGAGAAGAAGTCGGTGTTGATCTCTCCGGTGGTCCGGATCACCCTGCGACGCTGCTCCGCCGGGATCTCGGACCGATGGGAGAACCACCGAGCCTCGGCCCATCCCGCCAGCAGGCGGCGCGCGGGCTCGCTTCCACCCTCGACCAGCTCGGCGATGCGATCCACGTCCTCCAGTCGGACCAGGAACAGGTCTTCGAGCAGCTTGGCCGCCTTGTCGGCCTCGTCGCCCCCCTGGCAGAGGATCTCGATCAGCGGCGCGATGTTGTACCCGCCGCCCATCGCCGCCAGCATCTCCAGGGTCTCCACCTTCTCCAGGTGAGGCGAGCTGGCCCGCCCCAGAGCCACGTCGGCGAGGAACTCGGCCTTGACCTTGGAGGCGGGATAGACCCCGGGAGGAACTCGCTCCGAGATCAGGTAACGAAGCGAGGCGACGGTATTCGCCTGACCGTGGACCGCGAGCAGGCCGGGATCGAGGTCCTTCTGCTGGAGAGCCGAGCTCACCCCCGCAGCCTGGTCCACCGACAGGGGCAGCGGCGGAATCCCCTGCGCCTCTCGCTGGGACAGGTGGCTCTGGTACTCGCTCACGAAGCTCTGGAGGTCGGTGGCCATGGGGGTTCTCCTTCCGATGAAGCGCAGAGGCAGGACCGGCGTCAGCCCGGGGCGTCTCGCGCCTGGGAGCGCCTCCCGGTCCGATTGGCGTGCACGTAATAGCCGTTTCCGCGGCCCGGCCGCAAGCACCCCACGGTGAAGCGCCCTTCTGCGCGGTCTCCTAGCTCCCGCGCAGCCGGTAGATGGCGCGCAGCCTCGCGCCCAAGGCGGGCTCCTCGGTATCGAGCAGATAGATGGCCACGTCCAGGTCGATGAACTCGTGCCCCTTCTTCTCGAACAGATCGGCGATGGCGGACTCGACGACGAGCTCGCTGCCGCGGGGGATCGCCCGATAGTGCTGGGACTCGGTTTGCAGATGAAGCCAGGCCTCCATGATCACGTTGGACCCCAGCACCCAGTTCGTCAGTCCGAGGACGAAGGCGGGGTTGGCGTATCCGTCGCCTTCGGGTTGCACCGGCTTCGGCATCTCGGAGGTGTTGCGCAGGTAGCCGGTGATCTTCGCCGAGCCGTCCACGTCCCAGCGCGCGCGCATCGCGTGCATGCCCCGCTCGCGCAGCTCTTCCATGACTTCGCGACTGGCGCGCGGGCGCTGGAAACCCTCGCCGATGTGGGGATCACCGCGCATCGCGGGGGGCGTCGGCAAGGTCTCCGGCAGCTCCACACTCGCGGTCGCGCAGCGGGTGCCGGCTTCGTCGAGCAGCTCTGCGTCGTAGGCGCTCGCGGTCGCGTTGTCGAGCTCCACCCGGAAGCGCTTGCCGTCGTAAAGGGGCGTGCCCACCACTGCGCGGGCGCGTCCGCGCTCGAGCCAATCCAGTCCCCAGGCGTCGATCGCCGGATGGCAGAGATAGGCGGTCACCGTCACGCCCGGTACCAGCCCGCCCTGAAAGCCGTACCTTCGCGCCACCTCGTCGGAGTGGATCCGGTTCTCGGATTCCGGGACCTGATTGAAGGCCTCGCCTTGCCACGGCTGCGGAATCGACACGAAGGCAGGGTAGCTTCGATCCACCCTCTCTGCTCGCTTGTGGTTTCGACTCCCTGTGTCATTCTGGATCGGTGGAATCGGAATCGCGAACAACGTTCCGGTGCGGGGAGATCGTCGGATGATCGAGCTCGAGAAGCAGGGCAACGTGCACGTGCTGCGTATGGTCGCCGACGACAACCGCTTCAACGGAAGGTTCATGAGCGCGTTCCATCGCGCATTGGACGAGGTAGAGAACGCGGAGGGACCCGCGGCACTGGTAACGACCGGGCAGGGCAAGTTCTACTCGAACGGCCTCGATCTGGAGTGGATGGGCGGCGAGGGCGCGGGGGAGCTCCAGCAGCACATGGCCAACGTGCACGGCGCATTTCTGCGTATGCTGACCTTTCCGATGATCACCGTGGCGGGTCTGAACGGTCACACCTTCGCCGCCGGTGCGATGCTGGCACTCGCGCACGACTACCGGGTCATGCGCGCCGACCGGGGCTTCTTCTGCCTGCCCGAGGTGGATATCGAGATCCCCTTCACGACGCAGATGGACGCGCTGATCCGGGCGCGCCTCCCCAAGGTCACCGCCCACGAGGCCATGTGCACCGGCAAGCGCTATGGCGGCGTGGAGGCGGCCGACAGCCAGATCGTTCACCACGCGGTCGCCGAGGACGAGGTGCTGACCATGGCGATCGAGATCGCGGAGGGTCTCGCGAGCAAGCACCGCGGTACACTGGCGGCCATCAAGAGGCAGATGTACTCCCACGTGATCGAGGTGTTCGAGCGGGCGGGGAGCGCGGACCTTTCCGAGGGGTGACCTCGATTCCCGCCGAGCCAGGAGCCCGACCCATGGTGAGCAGACCGGAGGGTCTCCACCCCATCGAAGCCTCCGAGCTCCACGCCCGGCGAGAGCGGGTCTTCCTCCTCTTCGCCGGCCTCTTTCTCGGATCCATGGCGATGCTGAACATCCTCGGCATCACCCGCTTCCTCGACCTGTCCTTCACCGTCCTCGGCGTCGAGATCCCGATGTTACTGGCCGTGGGAGTGCTCCCCTATCCGATCACCTTCCTGTGCACCGACTTCATCAGCGAGTTCTACGGACGCCGCCGCGCCAACTGGGTGGTCTCGGTGGGACTGCTCCTCAACCTCTGGGTGATCTTCTTCCTGTGGCTGGCGGGCGTGCTGCCGCCGGTCCCGGAGCTTTCGCCCGCGACGGGCCTTCCAGCCGAGGAAGCCTACGACTTCGCCTTCTACCGCGTGCGCCAGCTCACGATGGGTGCGGTGGTGGCCTCGATGGTGGCCTACCTGGCCGCTCAGTTCTGCGACGTCTTCCTCTTCCACTTCTGGAAACGCATCACCCGCGGCCGACATCTCTGGTTGCGCAACAACGGCTCGACCCTGGTCAGTCAGTTCATCGACACCTTCGCGGTCATCACCATCACCCACTTCTACGCCCGGGGGCTGCCCATCGACGCCGCCCTGCCGATCTGGCCCCAGCTTTGGGTGTTCATCGGGTCCGGCTACGTCTTCAAGCTCACTGTCGCGCTGCTCGACACCCTTCCCTTCTATCTGGGAGTGCGCTTCCTCACCGGCTATCTGGAGATCGACCCGCGGCAGGAGCACCAGAAACCTCAATGATTTCAGATAGCAACAGGTCTGCGACGATACTCTCTTGACATCCCGGGCGACCGAATGACATAAGTGTCAGAAATATGAGCACTGTATCATCCGAGGCGGAAGAGCGGGGCGCGCTCCCCTTCCAGGACATCGGGCGAGAGCACAAGCGGCGCTTCATCCTGAACGCCGCAGCGGCCGCCTTCGGTGCGAAGGGCTTTCACGAGGTCACCGTCAAGGACATCGCGCAGCGGGCGGGAATCGCTCACGGCACCTTCTATCTCTACTTCAAGGACAAGAAGGACGTCTATCAGACCCTCGCCGGCGAGTTGCAGTCGCAGATCTTCGCGGTGATCCTGCCTGGGGAAGTGGCCGAGGCGCCGCCCGAGGGCGAGGACCCGAGCGCGCTGGTCAGACGGCGACTATCCGACCTGGCCAGACTCTTCGAGCGAGAATCCAGTCTCGCCCGGGTCTTCGTCTACCGCGCCCCGGGAAGCGACCCCGAGTTCGAGGGACAGAGACGACGCTTCGTCGGCGACCTCATCGACGGCATCGCCGCGACGCTACAGGACGGTGCCGAGCGTGGGGTCTTTCGTCGGCACGACCCCCGCGTCGCCGCGATGTGTCTGGTCGGGTCGATCGACATGGTGATCGAGAGCTGGCTTCGGACCGCCGATGAGCCCGCCGGCCCGGCGCTGGCCGAGATGATGGACCAGGCCGCCCTCTTCTTCCTGCCCTCGCTTCTCGCCCCAGAGTCCGGGCGAGAGGCGGCGGCAGACGCTGCTGGCGAAAAACCTCCACACCAGAGGGGAGGATAAGGTGACGAAGCGGATCCTGCTGTCCACCATTCCCGGACCCAGGGACCTGGCCGACGGAATCGATCTCTACGACATCATGTCCGCCAGACTGGCCCGTGGTCAGGGGGCCTTCACCCCGTCCGGCCACGCACACTGCTGGGCCCTGTACCTGATCGCCGAGAACCTGCGGGCGGAGGTGACGGTCCTCGAGAACCCGACCTGGGAGGACTTCGAGGCCGAGGTCCGCAAGGGCTACGACTACTTCGGCACCCAGTTGATGGCGGCCTATTTCCCGCAGACGATCCGCATGCTCGAAACGGTTCGCAGCCGATCGCCCGAGACGGTGACGGTGGGCGGCGGCTACGGCAGCCTCTACGTCAGCGATCCTCCGGAAGGGGAATACACGGAGATGGCGCGTCGCATCGAGGAGCTCACCGATCACTTCTGTCGGGATGAGGGGGTCCGCTGGTTCAGGCACCTGATCGGGGACGAGCCGGCGGAGCGCCCGATTCGGCAGCGCTTCATTCCGGCGGGAGCCGCCGCGATCAAGGGACTCGAGCATCTCGCCCGCGCCGGCCAGCCGATGGTCCTCGCGGGCCTCGGCTGCCCCAACGGATGCGAGTTCTGTACCACCTCCGCTTTCTACCGGCGCAAGAAGATCCGCGTCTCCTCTGCCGAGTCCCTGTACGGCGAGATGCGCGAACGGGTGCTGCAATCCGAGAACCCTTCGAACGCCGTCTTCACCATCTTCGATGAGGATCTCTTCACCGACGTCGAGTACGTGAGAGAGTTGGGAAAACTGATTCGCAGCGACGAGGAGCTGCTGCCCTACGGGGGTATCCGGTATTTCGCGTTTGGCAGCCTTCGTTCTCTCTCCCAGTTCAGCGTCGAGGAGCTGGTCGCCAACGGGTTGTCGACGGTGTGGATCGGGATCGAGTCGACCATCGACGAGGTGGTGACTTCGGAGCACGACCTCGCCAAGAGGACCTGCGACGACGTGCACGGATTCATCCACAGCCTTCAGGAGCACGGGGTGGGAGTGACGGCCTCGACCATCCTGGGCTGGGACTTCCATACCCCCGAGAACATCGTCGGCGACATCGACGCCTTCGTCGCGCTGGAGCCACTCTTCTACCAGGTGACTCCGCTCGTCCCCTGTCCTGGCACCCCGCTCTACCGGCGCCTGCAGGAGGACGGTCGCTTTTTTTCCGGACAGGACTGGAGCATGACGCGGTACCAGGACGAGGACTTCATGCAGCTCCGGCACTTCGCGGCCGGAGAGCTCCGGCGCTACTACGATTTGGCGCTGGAGAAGCTCTACCAGGAGAACGGCCCTTCGCATATCCGGCTGGCCAAGGTGGCGCTCAATGGGTATCTCAAGTTCAAGGACTCCGACGAGCCCTACCTGCGCGCCCGGGCCGAGGCGAACGCGGAGGGCGCTCGTACGCTCCGCCTCTTCCTGCTCGCTTGCGAGGAGCTCGCACCCAACGAACGGGTGGCGCAGAAGGCCCGCGACGCCGAAGCTCGGTGCAAGGCCGTCTTCGGTGAGATGGAGGCAGGTCAGCAGCAGGCCGCCCGGCATCTCCGCGATCTGCTGCGCGAGCGCCAGCTGCGCCTCGAGCGGGGAGAGAAGGAACCGATCACCTTTGCACCGACGCGCTGGACGACCTATCGGGGAGACGGCCAGGCGCCGGAGGTGGTCCGGGCCGATCACGACTGCGCCGGCCGTCCCGTCGGATCGGCTCCACGGGCCGCCGCGATCGGCGCTCTGTCCTGACCATGCAGCAGCGGGCCGCCGACAAGCTAAAGGCGCTCCGGCAGGAGCTCATGGAGCTCTTCGTCGAGCGGGACGAGTTCATCGACGGCGCGCTGGCCGCACTCCTGTCGCGGCAGCACGTGCTACTGATCGGTCCGCCCGGCAGCGGCAAGTCGACCCTCGTCCACGCCCTCTGCGAACGGATCTCCGGCGCCGTCTACTTCCAGTGGCTGCTGACCAAGTTCAGCACGCCCGAGGAGCTCTTCGGCCCCGTGAGTCTCCAGGGGCTCGAACAGGATCGCTACTACCGGGTAACCGAGGGGAAGCTGCCGACCGCGCACATCGCCTTTCTCGACGAGATCTTCAAGGCCAACTCCGCCATCCTGAACGCGCTCTTGTCCCTGATCAACGAGCGCGTCTACTACAACGACGCCTCTCCGACCCCGGTCCCCTTGAGCACCCTCTTCGGGGCGAGCAATCTGCTGCCGGATTCGCGCGAACTCGACTGCCTCTTCGATCGCTTCCTCTTCCGCTACCAGGTGGACTACATCGAGGACCCCGAGGGTTTTCGCAGCATGCTGGAGACTCCCCGGGACGGTTTCCTCTCGGCGAAGCTGGAGCTGGCCGAGCTCGAGCAGGCGCAAAGGGATGCGGCCCGAGTGACGGCGGGCGCCGAAGTCACCGGCTGGCTGACCGAGATCCGCGCGCGAGCGCGCGGCCGCGGCCTGGTGGTCTCCGATCGCCGCTTTCAGTCGAGCCTCCTCGGTCTGCGGGCGCACGCCTACCTCCAGGGCAGGAGCGGCGTGGAGGCTCGCGACCTGGCCCTGCTGGGACACATGCTGTGGTCGCTTCCCGAAGAGCGCGCTCCCCTCGAGGAGATCATCGCGTCGGTCGTCGCGCCGAAGCTCCACGCCGCCCTGCAGCTGATGGAGCTGGCGGACGACGTCCACGCCAGGGCCCTGCAGACCTGGTTCAACCCGGAGGAGGAGCGGGCCGCCATCCTCGAGGCCGAGACCAAGCTCCGCCGCCTCGGCCGGCGACTCGAGGACATCCGCGCCGAGCCGGTCGAGGACGAGATCGCCCCCCGTCTCGAAAGACTCGGCGCCAGGCTCAGGGACCACCTGCGCGAGGTCGAAGCCCGCAAGACGCAGCTCGCGGAGGAGGGAGCCTGGCCTTCGGAGGGAGAGGAGTCCGCGCGTGACGGCGCGCGACGAACCCCGAGCGTCTGACGCCTCCAGGCTCGCGGCCGGCGGGGGCGTGAGGGGCCGTCTCGCGCTCGAGAGCCGGTGCGTTTTGCGGGACGCCTACGACGAGGACGCCTTCCGGAGCCTCCTGATCGAGAACCCCAGGCTCCGTCGCTGCAGCCGTCGGGGAGAGATGAAGCTGCACTCCTTTCCCGCTCTGCTCAGCGACCTCTTCTGTCTGCTCTTCAAGCTGTGGCCCCGGCTGGCGGAGCGCAGCCTGATCCGGCCCGCCTTCCAGGTGAATCGCTACCTGATCGCGCGCCTCGCGGCGGAGCCGCGACTCACGGCAATGCGCGCGGATACGCCTCTCGACGAGAGAGGGGCAGCGGTGGCGACCGCGTCGGTGGGAGAACGGCTCCTGGGCGAGCTCGCCGCCACCGATCTCAGCCAGGAGAACCGGCTCTTCGACCTCGAGGAGTCGATCGAGAGGGCGGGAGCGGCGAGGAAGAGCCCGGCCCGGGTGCGCCGGAAGTCGGCCGTCGGGAGTCGGTCGGGGGATGGCGCTCTCGGGGCCGGGGAGGGGCTTCGCATCCTGGACTTCGATCTGCAGCAGCGCCTCGAAATGGCGGAGGCGCTCAAGAGCTATCGGAGCTTCGAGAGCCTGCTCACCCTGGCGGAGACGCTGGTGAGTCGGCTGACGCGCAACGACCCCACCGAGCTTCAGCCGACGGAGGTCTACGACATCGGCCTCGGCAACGAGCTGTCACGGTTGCTCCCCGGGGAGCTTCTCTCACTCCGGGCATCGGCGCGAAGAAAGGACTTCCTGAGACGCCTGCTTGGCCGCCAGCTGCTCACCTACCAGATCGCGGGACGGGAGTGCGGAGATCCGATGCTGATTCTGGTCGACGTCAGCCATTCCATGAGCGGCGAAAAGGAGCTCGCCTCCAAGGCGCTGGCCATCGCCTTGTCCGAGGTCGCCTCCCGCCGCGGACAGCCGGTGGTCGCGATCCTCTTCGGCCACCGCAGCGCCCCGCTCTGGCACCTCGACTTCCAGGGGCGCGCCCCCCAGAGGCACCAGATCGAGAACCTGGCGGAGACCTTCTTCGGGGGTGGAACCGACTTCGAGAGACCGATCTCGTCGGCGCTCGATCTCATCGCCGGACGAGGAGAGGGAGGGGGGCAGATCCTTCTGATTTCGGACGGCCTCTGCGACGTGGATCAGCGCTGGCTCTCGAAAGTCCTGGTGATGAAGGCGAGGCATCGGGTCCGGATTCTCAGTGTCCTGGTGGACCAAGAGCCGTGGTCGGAACGAGCCCCGGCTTCCTTCTCCGATCGGATCCTGCGCTGGTCCGAGCTCTGGGGAAGCCCGGCGCAGATTCTCGACCCCGCTTCGGCCTGAGTCGTTCGGAAAGTCCGGGGCTCAGGTCTTCACCGAGGCCCGGGGCCGGGTGTAGCCGTCGAGTCCGGCGAGTCTCCCTCCAGCACTCCCCGAAGCCTGCGCTCCAGCCCGGCGCGATGGAAGGGCTTCCGCAGCCGGTCGACCCGACTCTTCCCGAGCAGCCGGCTGTCGATGTCCCGCGAGCTGTGCCCGCTCATGAAGAGCACCGGCAGGTCCGGTCGGATCTCGCGAAGCCGCCAGAAGGTCTCCTCACCGTCCATGACGGGCATCGTCACGTCCAGGAGGGCGCAGGAGACCTCGCGCACGTTCTTTCGCAGGAGCTCCACCGCCTCGGCCCCGCTCGAGGCGCTCAGCACGCGGAAGCCAAGTCTCTCGACCAGGAGCACCGCGGCGGTCCGCACCATCTGGTCATCGTCCACGACGAGCACGGTTCCATGACCGCGCCACTCGCCGGGCCCGGACACCTCTCCCACCGATTCGACCGCCTCCGCGGCTCGCGGAAGGAAGACCCGGACCCGGGTTCCCTCTGATGGCTCGCTCTCCACGCAGACCGCGCCCCGATGGCCGCGCACGATGCCCGCCACCGCGGCCAGCCCCAATCCGCGCCCCTGAAACTTCGTCGTGTAGAATGGATCGAAGATGTGGTGCAGCTGCTCCGCATCGATTCCTCGGCCCGTGTCGCCGACCTCGACGTAGGCGCACTCTCCCGCTTCCAGTCCCTCGGCAAAGCGGTGCCGGGCGAGATCCGCCTGGTCGACCCGTGTCATCCCCGTGAGCACGGTGACCACGCCGGGCCGGCCTTCGAGAGCGTCGCCGGCGTTGGTGAGGAGGTTCATCACGACCTGACGCACCTGCGTGGCATCCGCGTGGATCCAAGGGGTCTCCTCCCCGAGCTCGACTCGGAGCTTCGCCGTCTTGGGAAGGCTGGCGCGCAGCAGCTGCGCCAGCTCCCGCACCAGCGCTCCCAGATCGATCGTCTCGAGCGAGACGTCCGCCTTCCCGGCATAGGCGAGCAGCTGCTGCGTCAGCTCCGAGGCCCGCTCGCTCGCCCTCTTGATCTCCTCGGCTCTCAGGCGGACGGAAGACCCCGGCTCCAGATCCTCGACTGCGATCTCCGCGTTCGAGAGGATACCGACCAGCAGATTGTTGAAGTCGTGCGCGATTCCTCCCGCCAGGACGCCGAGGCTCTCGAGCCTCCGCGCCTGCTGCATCTGCGCCTCGAGCTCTCGGCGCTCCTTCTCCGCCTCGATCCGCTCGGTGACGTCGCGCGACACGGAGATCAGGCAAAGCTCACCCTCGGAACTCCGATAGGTGTGCGCTTCGGTCTCGAACCAGCGCCCCGCGCCGTCCTTGCGGCGAACCCGCCAGGTCTTCGGGTACGGCCCCGCTGCCTTCAGCTCGGTGACTGGAGCCGCCGGAGAGAGAGCTCCGAAGGGCGAAGCGCCGAGCATGGCCGCGATCTCGACCACGTGCCTCCCGAGAAGCTCCTCGGGCTCGTAACCCAGAACCTCGCGCTGATTGGGGCTGACGTAGGTGAGTCGGCCGTCGGGCCCGACATCGCCGATGATGTCGTCGAAGCGCTCCGCGAGCCGACGAAAGCGTTGCTCGGCCTCGCGGAGCGCAAGCTCCGCGCGCGCTCCCGCCCTTCGCACTTCATCGACCGCCGAGAGGATCAGCAGCGTCGCGAGGACCCCCCCTACCAGGATCCAGGCGACCCGAGAGGCCTGGCCCGTGCCCAGGATCAGGACCTGGAGCGCATCTCCCGCTTCCAGCAAGGCGGCCAGAAGCAGTGCGGGCGGGAAGAAGGCGAGCCATACGGTGGCGGACGCCAGGCACGAGAAGACGGAGACGACCACCAGCGCCCAGGAGGCGATGTGATCGCCCCCGCTCAGCACGATGCTGGCGAGGATGACCGGCGTCTGGATCGCGATGCAGCCCGAGGCGACGCCCCACAGGAGAATGCGGTTCGCCACCACCGGGTCCGCCAGCCCCAGCCTGATGCGGCGCCGGAGCATCGCGTGATAGCGCAGCGACTCCCAGCTGGCCCAGGAGAAGGAGACCGCCATCAGCGCGGTCCACAGCCAGTAGATGGGATGGTTGGTGGTGGCAGGCGGTCGCATCTCCCGGACCTCTCCCGCCACAGCCACCACCAGTCCGAGCAGCAGGAGTCCGACCAGCGCGCTCGACCAGACGCGACCTGGCACGAAGACACGCCAGACCATGATCACGATCGCGCCGACGGTGATGCCCCTGCAGAGGTGCACGCCGAGCGCGGCAACGGACGCGAGACCCTCCGAGAGCGGCGCATAGAGCGCCGTCACCCGCAGGAAGCCCACACCGAGACCTCCGCAGAGCAGCGCCACGGCGACGAGGATCTCGGGAAGACCGTGGGTCCGTCTCGCCAGAGCGATGAGTCGAATCGCCACGACCAGACCCACGGCCGCAAACGCGAGTCCACAGGCCGCAGCGAGCGCCATCATCGCGAGAACCCCGAGAAGGATGGGTGAACGCTACACAGCATCGACGGGGTGAGTTGCTGACTTGAGCGGGTCGCCCGCTCCTCTCCATGCCCGAGGTTCGCGGCGCGGGGGACTTCTAGGGTCTTCTACAGATCTCGAAGAGGGGACATCAACAACCGGCGACCCCGGGACGGGCTCTCCCGGGGTCGCCGGTCTTTCGTCGTGGCGCTGCTACCAACTGCGCGCAATGTCGAGGAAGGGCGGGTGCCACCGGATGTGTCTCGGGTGGCCGGGACCGCGGTGCCGCACGAACCGGGCCCTGCGATGCAGCTCGTGATCGATCTCCTCGAGCAGCGCACCTACCCGCCGGAACTCACGCCGCAGATGCCGGGAGCGAAGACGCTCCGAGCGTGCCTCCGCCACCCGAAAGCTCTCGCCGACGTCAAGGAAGTGGGAGATCAGCCGCCGCGTCGCGCGGGGGCGCCGCTCGACCAGGTGGTGGAACCGGCTGGCGCGCCTCTCCAGCCGCTCGAGCGAACGAAGCGGCCTGTGCCTGCGGTGCCTGCGGTCGTCGATGTGATGCCTCGCCTCGCGCTGGAGGTGCTGCACGCGGCGCTCGAGCCGATGCGACAGCACCTCGAGTCGGCTCGCGTCGATGCCGCGGTGTGACCCGCCGCGATCGGGGCGGTCTGCCCGCGCCGGGGCAACGCCAATCACCAGCAGGGACGCCAGGAGGGTGGTCAGGAGTACGGTCTTCTTCGGCATGGGATCTCTCCTCTAGCTTGGTCCGTTTGAGCCCGTCATTCCCTCCGACGGATCGGCGGGAGTGAAATTCGAACCTCGGCACCGCGGCCAACGAACGCGCCGTTTCGAATAAATCCCCGACCCATCGCGTCGAAGCTGCCCCCGCGAGCCAGCGCCTCCCTGTCAGACACAAGCCGCTGTGAGGGGCACCCCTGTTTCTGTATGATGGCCGCGAGTCACGCCGATGGAGGTGTGGCTCGATGCGTCTGCGGCACGAAGCCGCCGGGGCGATGTCGTCGCTCTCACGCTGACACCAAACCAGAAACGGAGGTCTCGGATGTCTTCTCGAGGTCTACAGCGATGTGTGATTCTGGCCGCCTTGCTCATTCCGATGGCGTGTGGGCAGCTCGTCCAGGCCGAGGAAGAGAGTGCGCGGGATGGCGTGTTCGTGCACGTCAGTCACGGCGTGGACGACCCGCAACGGGTCTTGATGGCCCTCCGGATGGCGGAGCTGATGGCCGAGAGTCGGGATGTGCTGGTGTATTTCGACATCAAAGGCATCGAGGTGGTGGTCAAAGACGCCCCGGATCTCACCTACAGTCACTTCCCGACCTCGAAGGCGCAGCTCGCGAAGCTGATCGAGATGGGCATCACGATTTTCGCGTGTCCGGGCTGCCTGAAGGCGGCTGGAAGAACCCCGGCAGATCTGATGCCCGGGATCAAGGTAGCCGACAAGGATGAGTTCTTCGGCTTCACCAAGGGGCGGATCCTGACGCTGGACTACTGACTCGGGAGCTCATCCAGCTTGAAGCTCTACTGCTTTCCCATCGCTCCCAATCCCACCAAGGTCCGCATCTATCTTGCGGAGAAGGGGATCGAGATCGACCCGGCGTGCCGCAACCTGGCCCGCTGGTCCGCGGATTTCGGCGAGCGCCCCCGCGCGAACCTCTAACCCGCGCGCTCAGACCCGGGGCATCGATTCCGATCAGCTCTCCTCGAGCACTCCTCGAAACGTCTGCTCCAGCTCGGCTCGATGGAAGGGCTTCCGCAGCCGGCTGACGCGTGACTTCCCGAGCAGCCGGCTGTCGATGTCCCGCGAGCTGTGCCCGCTCATGAAGACCACGGGCACGTCCTTCCGGATCTCCCGAAGCGCCCAGAAGGTCTCCTCGCCGTCCATCACCGGCATCGTCACGTCCAGAAGCACGCAGCGGATCTCCCGGAGATTCTTCCGGAAGAGCTCCACCGCCTCGGCTCCGCCCGACGCGCTCAGCACGCGGAAGCCGAGCCGCTCGACCATCAGCCCCGCGGCGTTGCGCACCATATCGTCGTCGTCCACGACCAGCGCGGTTTCCTGCCCGCGCCACCCACTGGGGGCGGACTCCCCGGGGACCGGCAGGCATCCGCCCCGCCTTCTGGGCGCTGTCCGGGCGAGACTATCGCGGACCCGGACCCCCGCTAAAGCAACAAGTCCCCCATCTGAAGCTGAAGGACAGACTCTACGCCCCCGTGCCTGGAGAGCTACTTCGGAGCCAACGCCTGACCGAGCTTCATCTTCCCGAGAGGGGCGCTAGTCTCGGATGGCCCGTGCGAACTGGTAGATTTCGTCCGCCATCGAGGTCGGGTGGGTGATGGGGAGCATGTGCCCGCCATCGTCCACCGTCACCATTCGCGAGTGCGGC
Organism: uncultured Spirochaetales bacterium; assembly: GCA_964615365.1. Taxonomy (GTDB): domain Bacteria; phylum Myxococcota_A; class UBA9160; order UBA9160; family UBA6930; genus CAVXZE01. Next base: position 1,989 of record CAZTOU010000073.1, on the reverse strand, counting down.
AGCAAGCGGTCGAGCTCCTGCCCGACCGGATACGGAACGAGGAGATCATTCGTCCCGTGGATCACGAGTCCGGGCATCGCGAGGTCGGCTGGATGCAGCTCGTTCTCGTCGCCGCGCTGCGCCTCATACGCGAAGGCATCGAGGGCTCCCGGAAGCGACAGCATTGCGCGCGTGAACTCGACATGGCCTTCCGGTAGATCCTTCTCCGCTCCGAAGGCGGCGATCAGGGTGTCGCGCGTCATCGCCCTCGAGAGCGGCGGGATCGATGCCACCCAGCGGAGGATCGGAGCCCCGAACGGCGATCCGAGCACCGCATCGAGGAGCCCGACGTCTCGTCCAGTCCAGTCACCCGGACCCACGGACCCGATCAGCACCAGAGCCGCAGTCTTGCCCGGCCATGCTTCGGCAAAGGTTTGCACGACGGCACCGCCGTAGGACCAGCCCACGAGCATCGCGCTCTCGATCCCGAGAGCGTCCATGAGCGCGGCGAGGTCCGCCGCGTTGGATTCGTAGGTGTACTCGCCTTCGCGCCCCTGCGCGCGGCTCGAATACCCGTAGCCTACGCGGTCGTACGCGACGACACGGTGGCCGAGTGCGGCGAGCTTCTCCGGAGTCTCGCCCCAGTCGTAGGCGTTCCCGGGGAGCCCGTGCACGAGCACGATCACCGGACCCGAGCCCTGCTCGACGACGTTGATCGCCTCGCCGTCACCGTTGTCGACGCGCCGGCCCTCGGGAGGCAGCGCGGTGGGATCGTGGGAATAGCCGAGCAGAGACGCCGCCAGAGGCGGGCCGAAGATGACGATTGCGATGAGGCCGACGAGCACGAGAAGCAGGCGCATGGGGCGATGCTAGCAGAGATGGAAGTTACCGGAGCACACCTCGACCGGCGAGGCTCTCTCGAAGAGCCTCGACCCTGCGTCGGTTGACGCCGAAATCGGAGTAGCCCAGACGTGACGCAGATCGGACTGCGATGATGCTCTCCGAGGGACGAAGCTGAAGTTCGAGATCATCGACGAAGCCGAACAGCGCGCTGCGGCACTCCGCGTGAAGGTAGTCCTCGGTCTCCTCCACGATCCGGGCGCGAGGGAGCTCCATCACCACCTCTCGGGCGGACCTCCAGGCCTCGGCGGGAGCCGCGGCGAGCTGGAGAGCCGATATCTGGTGCCCGCTATCCGACGCATCGCTCGAGACACAATTCGGTGAAGAGGGACAGGGAGAGAGACCCGTGTCCGAGACTCCGAGGTTCGTGGGGCGTTTGCCGGCACACGAAAGCAGAGGCATGCAAGCAAGCAGGAGAGCTGCTCCAAGGGCGAGGGGCCTCTGGATCAATTCGACTCCTCGAAGTTACGGCAGACCGCTGCGCTCGAGCGGGGACCTAGTCGAAAGTCGAATCGTCGGTCCTGCTCTCGGGCCACTCGAGAATAACCGTCCCTACCGAAGACGACAACGAAAGCCACAGGGGAAGGCCCTCGTGCTCGAAACGGCACTCCCCCAACTCGGCGAAGCTGCTCGGGAGCGGATGCCCAGAGGTACGACCATTCGCACTGCTAGGTCATTCGTCCCGGAGGATCCGGACCAGGGTCACCACGGACCGCCTGGCATCCTCGGGTTCGCAGACGAAGGTCTGCAGCGGCTCCACGGGACGGCCGAACGGGCGCCTGGCCGAGAGTCGTTCCAGGGGGCCGGCCAGGAGCATGTAATCCGGGCGCTGCGACTCGAAGAGCTCCTTCGACGAGATGCGACGACCGCGCCTGAACACGTCAGAGACCAGACCCATCTGATCGACGACCGCAAACCCTTCGCTGTAGAAGCCGAGCGCGCCCACCTCCGTAGCGGCGATGCGGCTCGACCTGGCCAGGTTCTGGTTCGCCCATTTCGCGACGTTCGAATAGAGCTCGTGCTTCGCGCCTCTCCCCAGCCACGTCTGTTGAGCGAGCAGGAAGCTCGTCGTACTGTGGAGGTTGTACGCCACGAGGGCCAATGCGCAGA
>CAZTOU010000072.1:0-22691 GCA_964615365.1 uncultured Spirochaetales bacterium | reverse complement strand
CTTGCGTTTCCGGATTTCCGGAAACGCAAGAACGCAAGGAACGTCCCCGCCGCTACCGGCTACTGCGCGTGCTCGCGGATCAGGTCGGCGACGGCCTTCACCCAGCGCGGCTCCGCGTTGAGACACGGGATCAGGAGGAAGTCCTCGCCGCCGACCTCCATCCATTGGTCCCTCGCGCGGATTCCGATCTCTTCCAGGGTCTCGAGGCAGTCCGCCACGAAGGAGGGACACAGCACTGCGAGGCGCCGAACGCCGCGGGAAGCGAGCTCCGGGAGCACGTCATCGGTGTAGGGGCGGATCCAGGGGGTCCGGCCGAGCCGTGACTGGAAGGAGATCGAGTGGCGCGCGGCGTCGAGTCCGAGGGCAGTCGCCAGCGCGCGAGTCGAGGCGAAGCACTGCGCCCGATAGCAGTGGCGATTGGCGGTCCCGATCGCCGCGCAGCAGACGTCGCTGGAGAGACAGTGGGAGCCGGAGGCATCGCTCTTGCGGATCTGGCGCTCCGGCAATCCGTGGTAGCTCATGAGAACGTGCTCGGGCTGGAACTCCTCCAGCGGCGCGCGCGCCAGCTCGGCCATCGAGGCGATGAAGCCGGGGTGGTCGTAGAAGGCATCGATGGTGGTGATCTCGCCCCCGGGCCACTTCGCGCGTGTCAGCTCGAGGAGGTGGGCGACGGCGGAGCCCGTCGAAGAGTCCGCGTACTGGGGAAAGAGCGGCAGCGCGATCAACCGGTCCACGTCTGCCCGCGCCAGCCGATCCAGTGCCTCTCCGACCGGGGGCTCCCCGTAGCGCATGCCGAGCTCGACGACGAAGTCGCTGCCCAGCCGAGCCGCCAGTGCTTCTGCGAGTCCGCGGCTGTGGATCAGGAGTGGTGAGCCGTTCCGGGTCCAGATCGAAGCGTAGGCCGCCGCCGATCTCCGGGGGCGGAAGGGGAGGATCACCAGGTGGAGCAGGAGCCAGTGCGGGAGGCGCGGCATGTCGAGGACCCGCCGGTCGTCGAGGAATTCGCGCAGGTAGCGCCGGACGTCACCCACGGACGGGGAGCTCGGAGTACCCAGCTGGATCAGGAGCACACCCGTGCGACGCCGAACGACGGTCATGGGGGAGAGCATAGTGGAGGGGGGAGGGCTCGCTCCGCGCCGCTCCATCACGGCGTCCTTCGCGGGCCGCTCCGATGCCATCCACCCAGCCACATCGAGATCCCGATGTAGTAGGCGGGGAAGAGGAGACTGATCTCCACCAGCCGGATTTCCGACAGCGGCCGGGGCCAGATGATCGCCGCGGAGATGGCCAGGAGCCAGAGCACTGCTCCCGCGTAGGTGGTCCGCCAGAGTGCGTGCGTGCGACTTGGATACACGTACCTGAGGGGGATGAAGACCGCGGCGGCCAGGGCGGTCACGAGAGCCACGGACAGGCTGGGCGACAGCTCGAGCTGCCACAGGTAGATCGCGACCACGTTCCAGTAGGAGGGAAAGCCGAGGAAGAAGTGGTCTTCGGTCTTCGCCTGCTCCTGGGAGAAGCCGTAGGCGCTCGCCAGCACCGGCAGGGCCGCCCAGCCCCAGCTCGGTAGAGCGCCGCTCGCGATCATGAAGACGGCGGGCACGATCACGTAATTCAGGTAGTCGACGAGGTCGTCGAGGCGTCTTCCGTCGAAGCCGGGCAGCACCTCGGCGACCCGGAAGCGCCGGGCCAGAGTGCCGTCGACCGAGTCGATGGCGAGGGCCGCGAGCATCAGCAGAGCTGCGCGAGGGAATTCCCCCTGGGCCACCGCGAGCAGGGCGACGACCCCGAGCACGGCGCCACTGGCCGTGAGGAAGTGGACCGCCCAGGCGAGCAGAAGGCGTATCACCAGACGGAGCATAACAGAGCCGCTATAGTCGTCTCTCCAGCGGAGGCAAGGAGCGATGGCGGAACCGGAAGTGACCTCGCCCGTCGAGCGCGCGAAAGAGATGGTCGAGATCCTGCGTCAGGGGAGCGATTCCTTCCTGACCACGAAGCTCGATTCGGCCGTCAACTGGGGCCGCAAGTACTCGATGTTCCTGTATCCCTTCGTGACCGCCTGCTGCGGCATGGAGTTCATGTCCGCGGGCGGCCCGCGCTACGACCTCGACCGCTTCGGCTGCGCTCTGCCTCGCTTCTCTCCGCGTCAGGCCGATCTGCTGATGGTCGTCGGCACCATCTCGCACCGACAGGCGCCGATCCTGAAGAAGGTCTACGACCAGATGGCCGAGCCCAAGTGGGTGTATGCCTTCGGGGCGTGCACCTGCTCCGGAGGGCCCTACAACAACTACGCCACCGTGCAGGGGATCGACTCCATCATCCCGGTGGACGTCTACGTTCCCGGCTGTCCGCCGCGGCCGGAGGCGGTGCTGGACGGCTTGATCAAGCTGCAGGCTCGGATCCAGGCGGAGAAGGTGAGCGGCAGCGGGCGCCATCAGGAGACCGACGATCTCCCCCTGCAGGTGGTCGAGAAGCCGGTCGCGTAGCCCGAGAAGGACCCGATGGCCTCCACGGATCGATTCGACCTCGCGGTCATCGGCGCCGGTCCCGGGGGCTATGTGGCGGCGATTCGCGCCGCGCAGCTGGGCCGGAAGGTCGCGGTCGTCGAGGAGGACCGTCCCGGAGGCGTCTGCCTCAACTGGGGCTGCGTTCCCTCCAAGGCCCTGCTCACTGGCGCGGAGCTGGTCGAGAATCTGAGGCGACACGGCGAGAGCTTCGGCGTCTCCCAGGACGGCGTCCGTCTCGACTACGGAAAGGTGATCGATCACAGCCGCCGGAGCGCCGACCGTCTCTGCAAGGGCGTTCAGGGGCTTCTCAAGAAGAACCGGATCGAGCTGGTGAAGGGCAGAGGGCGCCTCGCGGGTCCGGCCCGCGTCGAGGTTTCGGGCGCGGGCGACCGGACCGTGGAGGCATCCCACGTCCTGCTCGCCACCGGCTCGAGGGAGTGGGTGCCCCCCGATCTCGAGGTGGACGGAGAACGCGTGCTCACCTCCCGGGAGGCGCTGGAGTCGAAGCGGATTCCGGAACGACTGGTGGTGGTGGGAGCCGGGCCCGTCGGGATCGAGTTCGCCTACGTCTACGCCATGTACGGCTCGGCCGTGACGGTCGTGGAGATGGCCGATCAGGTGCTGCCCGGGGCCGATCGGGAGGTGGCTGCCGCACTCCATCGCGAGCTTCGCCGCAAGGGGATCGAGATCCGCCTCGGGACCACCTTCGAGGCCATCGAGAAGACGAGCCGAGCGGTTCGCGTGGGCGTCAGCGGAGGTGAGATCGAGGCGGAGCAGGTGCTCGTCGCGATCGGGCGCCGTCCCCTCTCCGATGATCTCGGCCTCGAGCAGGCGGGTGTGGAGGTCGATCGGAGCGGATTCGTGGTGGTGGATCGGGAGCTGCGGACCTCCGCGCCCACCGTCTCCGCGATCGGAGATCTGGTGGGGGGAGCGCTGCTCGCCCACAAGGCGTCGGAGGAGGGGATCGCGGCGGTCGAGCATCTCGCGGGGATGGAGCGTCCGGCGCTGGACCCCCGCAAGATTCCCTGCTGCATCTACTCGCAGCCCCAGGTCGCCTGGATCGGGTGGACCGAGGAAGAGGCCCGAAGCGAGTACGGTGATCAGCTCCGGGTTGGAAGGTTCCCCTTCACCGCGTCGGGCAAGGCGGTCGCCTCGGCGCATACCGCGGGCTTCGTGAAGCTTCTCTCGGAGTCGGAGGGCGGCGAGATCCTCGGCGCCCACATCGTCGGCCAGGGGGCGACGGAGCTGATCGCCGAGATCGGCCTGGCGATGACCCTGGAGGCGACCACAGCGGAGGTGGCTGCCACCTGCCACGCGCATCCCACCCTCTCCGAGGCGCTCCTGGAAGCCGCTCTCCTCGCCGAGGACCGGGGAATCAATCTGTAGCCTGTAGACCGGCTACCCTTTCGGGCATGAGCGAGGAGAGGCGCGTCGCGCGGCCGCAGGACAACCGCCGGGTCCCGGTCGACCGGGGTGCGCGGCCGCCCTGGCTGCGGGTGCGGGTGCAGGCCACGCCCGAGTTCGAGCAGGTGCAGCGGATGCTCTCGGAGCAGAAGCTCCACACCGTCTGCCACTCCGCTTCCTGCCCCAACCTGGGCGAGTGTTGGGCGCGTGGGACCGCCACCTTCATGATCGGCGGAGATCGATGCACGAGGCGCTGCGGCTTCTGTGCCGTGACCACTGCGCGTCCCCACGACCTCGACCCCGAGGAGCCGGATCGGGTCGCCCGGGCGGTCTCCGAGCTCGGTCTCCGCTTCGCCGTGATCACCTGTGTGGCCCGGGACGACCTCGAGGACGGGAGCGCGGGCCAGATGGCCGCGACGATCCGCGCCATCCACGCCCGCTGCCCGGGCACCGGTGTCGAGGTCCTGATCTCCGACTACGGGGGCGACGAGGCCGCTCTTCGTCTGGTTCTCGACGCGGGTCCCCAGGTGCTGAACCACAACATCGAGACCGTGGAAAGGCTCCAGCGCCGGGTCCGCCCCGCCGCGAGCTATCGGCGATCGCTCTCGGTGCTGGGCCGCGCGGGGGAGATCCGCCCGGAGATTCCCACCAAGAGCGGACTCATGGTGGGTCTGGGCGAGTGGGACGAGGAGATCGAGGCGACCCTCCGCGATCTGCGCGAGGCCGGGGTGATCCTGTTGACGCTGGGTCAGTATCTGCGGCCCTCCGCGGATCACATCCCCGTGGACCGCTATCCATCGCCCCAGGAATTCGAGCTCTGGAGGCAACGGGCGCTGGCCATGGGGTTCCGCGGCGTGGTGGCAGGGCCCCTGGTGCGGAGCTCCTACCACTCCGAGAAGCTGGCCGCCCGACTCGCCTGATCTGCCTTCATTTCTTATACTGCGCGCCGCGATGGCATCCCGGGTCGTCACCGTCAGACGCCACGACAAGCTCACCTGGGTCGAGCGGCTCTACGTCCCCATGATCGTGAAGGGGCTCTGGGTGACGACCGCCCACTTCTTGCGCAACATGAAGGGCTTCATCACGGGAGATCGCAAGGACTTCGTGGTCCAGTACCCGGAGCAGCGGGTCGATTTCCCGGACTCGTTTCGCGGCCAGCCGGTCCTGGTCGCACTCGACAACGGTCAGCCCCGCTGCGTCGCCTGCGGGCTCTGCGAGTTCGCCTGTCCGACCGACTGCATCACCATCGTCCCCGGTGAGCTGGAGGACGCCGGAATCGAGCGCTACCCCGAGGCGTTCCAGATCGACATGTCTCGTTGCATGTTCTGCGGCCTCTGCGAAGAGGCTTGCCCCGAGGAGGCGATCGTGCTGAGCCGCGAGGTCGAGCTCGCCGCCTTCGACCGCCCCGGGATGGTCTACGAGAAGGAGAACCTCCTGATACCGGAGGCCCTGCTGAAGCGGCGCATCGAGTTCCTTCGATCCGAGTACGATCGGACCGGCGAAGCACCCGGCGCGGAGGAGACCTGATGGACGATCACGGATCGCCGGTCCTCCGCGCACTGCTGGACGCGATGCCCGACGCCGTCCTCGAAACCCACGCACAGCACGGCGACTCGACGGCCGTCGTGGACGCCGCGAGGATCGTCGAGGTGATGCGCTTTCTCCGGGATACGCCGGAGATCGAGTTCGACATGCTGACCGACGTGACGGCCGTCGACTACCTGGGCGAGCAGCCGCGTTTCGAGATGGTCTACCACCTCTACTCCCTCGGAAAGAACCGGCGGCTCCGGGTGAAGGCCCGGGTGGAGCAGGAGGCCGCGGAGATCGACACGCTCTCTCCGCTCTGGTCCTCGGCGAACTGGATGGAGCGCGAGGTCTGGGACATGTACGGGATCCGATTCAAGGGGCACCCGGATCTGCGGCGCCTGCTGCTCTACGAGGAGTTCGAAGGGCATCCGCTTCGCAAGGACTACCCGAAGGAGAAGCGTCAGCCCCTGGTCGGGCCGAGGAACTAGAGAAGATGGCCAGCGCACCTCCGTTGCCCGAAGACGATCTCGAGCGCGACCTCCACACCGAGCATCAGATCCTCAACATGGGGCCGTCCCATCCGGCGACCCATGGGACGGTCAAGTTCCTGATCGAGCTCGACGGTGAGACCATCGTCGATCTCGACGTGCAGGTCGGCTACCTGCACCGGGGCTTCGAGAAGGAGTGCGAGAGCGGCTCCTGGTATCAGGCGATCCCATACACCGATCGCCTCTGTTACACCTCGTCGATGCTCTGCAACGTGGGCTTCTGCATGGCCGTCGAGAAGCTCCTGGAGCTCGAGACCCCGGAGCGCTGCCAGTGGCTGCGGGTTCTCGCGGGCGAGATCGCCCGGATCTCGGATCACCTGACCCGCCTGGGCGCCGCGGCGCTCGAGCTGCAGGCGATGACGCCGTTCCTCTACGGCATCGAGGCCCGGGAGCTGACCTACGACCTGACGGAGCTCTTGTGCGGCGCCCGGGTGACCACGAACTACCTCCGCATCGGCGGCGTGAAGCACGACATGCCGCCGGGCTTCACGAGTGCGGCGCGGGAGATGATCCCCAAGATCCGCGCTCTGATCGCCGACTACGGCGCCGTCGTCACGCAGAATCGCATCTTCGTCGACCGGCTCAAGGGCACCGGGGTGATCTCGAAGGAGGATTGCATCGATTACGCGGTCACGGGTCCGATCCTGCGCTCGGTGGGCGTGCCCTACGACATCCGCAAGGACCAGCCGTACCTCGTCTACGATCAGGTCGACTTCGACGTTCCGATCGGCGAGGTCGGCGACAACTACGACCGCTACCTCGTCGTCGTCGAGGAGATGCACCAGAGCCTGCGCATCGTGGAGCAGTGCCTGACCCACCTGGAGAAGACCGGTCCCGGGCCGGTCAACGTGGACGATCCCCGGGTTCGCTGGCCCGCCAAGGGGCGCGTCTTCAACCAGATGGAAGAGCTGATCCAGCAGTTCAAGTCGGTGACCGAGGGGCCTCGGGTACCGGCGGGCGAGGCCTACCTCGCCATCGAGAGTGCGAACGGCGAGCTCGGCTTCTACCTGGTCTCCGACGGCAGCGCGGTTCCCTACAAGGTGCGCTGCCGGCCGCCCAGTCTCATCAACGTCGCGCCGCTTCCGATCATGGTCCGGGGCGACATGCTGGCCGACCTCATCCCGACCTTCGACTTCGTGAACATGATCGGCGGGGAGTGCGATCGCTGATGACCGTCGAGAAGACCGTCGAACGCGGCGCTCTGTGGAAGCGTTTCGGCCCTCCGACCGAGCAATTCGGGAGCGCGAACGATCCCCGCACCAGCGAGGAGTGCGGCGTCCGGTGGAACGAGAAGTGGCTCTACCGGGATCCGAAAGGGGATGGCAGCGACCGCCTGGTGCTCTGGGATCGCTACGACCTCCTCGGCGTGTTCACGCGGAAGCCCGACGGGAGCGTCGAGCAGGAGTCACTCGACGGGTGATGCCGCGCGAGCCGGCGGCGCCGGCGCGCGGCGAGTCACGGACGAGCGGGGGTGCGGGTCCGCCGCCGCTCGAGCCCTTCGGACTCGTCCTCCACCACGACGGCCGCTGGACCCACCAGGGGCAGCCGATCTCGAATCGGCGGATTCGCGAGAAGTTCGATGTCTCCGTCCGCTACCTCCCCGAGGAGGGGAAGTACGTGGTGCAGGTAGGGCGCTTTCGCGGCGAGATCGAGGTGGAGGAGGCGGGCTTCTTCGTCCGCGACGTCGATCTCGACCGGGGAGAGGTGGCGCTCTCCGACCGATCTCGTGACCGACTCGATCTCGAAAGCCTGCGCCTCTCCGAGCTGGACGGCGCCTTCCTGTGCACCGTGAAGAGCGCGCTGGTGTCCGGCGGGCTTCCCGCCCGCTTCACCCACGCGGCCCAGGCCGAGCTTCTCACCGCGGTGGACGACGGCGCCGACGGTCCGGTGATTCGAATCGGAGGCCGGCCGCTGCCCCTGCCGCAGCTCCACCGGGAAGCTCCCGACCCGCAGAATTCCCCAGGGGAAGGCGTTCCGGACGCGCCGCCGCGGGGCGATGGAGAGGGTGTCGTGCGCTAAGTTGGCGCTCCGGGGCGCGGTAGCCAAGTGGCTAAGGCGACGGTCTGCAAAACCGTAATCGCGGGTTCGACTCCCGCCCGCGCCTCCATCCATCCTGTCCGATCTTCGCTCGGCTTCGCCTCGCTGCGCGCGCCTTCGGCGCTTGCGTTGCCGCGTGACGCTGGCGGCTGCTCTCGCGGTGCCGCTCCGTCTAGGCGGTGGCTGCGGTTACTCGTAACGAAGCAGGGGGCGTTCGCGCCGGAAGCGGATCGAGAGCACTCCCGGGGAGGGCTCGCCGGCTGCGCGCCGCGCGGCCTCCTGAAGTACGAACCCGGTGACGTTGATGATGGGGAACTTCAGCGCCTCGGGGATGCGGACCCAGCGCAGATCCAGCAGCTCTCCGTTGCCGCCGAGTCGGCCGGAGGCGCCGGCGGCGTCGGCTAGGAAGAAGCGCGCGTGAAAGCGGATCGGGCTGATGGCCGGCGTGATCGCCCGCGCCAGGTAGTCGAGGCGGCGGAGATCGGGACGCAGCCTTCCGTCCACCAGCTCTCCGAAGGCGAGGCCGGTCTCCTCGAACGTCTCCCGGACCGCTGCGATCGCCAGAGCGCGGGCCCGCGCCGGGGACCACCTCGCCTCCAGCTTCGCGGCCACCGCGGGCGAGAGCTCGCTCTTTACGGGGGAGCGCGCATCCTCGCGGTCCACCCCGCCTCCGGGGAACACCCAGACATCGGGCATGAAACGGTGGCGGGGCTCGCGGCGCCCCAGGAGGACCTGTGCCGTGCTCCCCCGGCCTCGCGCGATCACCAGGCTGGCGGCATCTCTCGGCTTGACGGCGGTGCGAGTCACGGCCGCCGAGCATAGCGGTCGCGCCGGCTTACCGGCCCGCGCGGAGCTCTCGCCCGGGCTCCGGTCCGGGTGAGAGATCCCTCCAGATCGCGGAGGATTCCTTTCTGAACACGGTGAAGGCGTCCGCGTCCACCACCGACCAGTCTCCCCGTGCGATCTCGCCTTCGAGCTGTCCCGCGGCCCAGCCGGCGTATCCGGCGTAGCCGCGGATCGCCTCGTCCTCCCGCTTCCGGCCGATGATGTACGCGAACGCCGCCGGATCGCCGGAGAGGTAGACGTCGCCGAATACCCGGGTGGTCTCCGGGAGCTCCACCTTCTCCGCGCAGAGGATGAGTGTGACGATCACATCCACGGAGACCGGGCCACCGAAGAAGAGGCGATCGCTTCGTCCCCGCAAGGCCTCGACGTGGGGCAGCAGATCGGAGAGCCGATGCTCCGTGGGGCGGTTGATGATGACGCCCATCACCCCTTCCCGGTCGTACTGGGTCAGGAGGACGACGCTCCGGCTGAATCGAGGGTCGACGAGGCGGTGGCTCGCCACCAGGAACACGCCAGCCCCGAGCTTCTGTCCCGGGCCGGGCAGACGGGCGGCCGCCTCACGCCGCGCCGGATCGGCCGGGGTGGAGCCGAGCAGCGCTGCGAGGAGCACCGTCCCGAGGATCAGCCCGGTCACCCGGAGGGGCCGCAAGAGCGACATCATCCAACAATCCACACTGAAACTCCGGGTCGAGAACCTCGATCAGGCGTCGACGGGCAGCCAGCTCGGGTGCGGCGCCCCGGCTCGCATCGAGCCCAGGAAGTAGAAGGGCGGTGTCCCCGAGCCCGAGCGCTCCTTGTCCGCGCCGTAGACCCGTCGCAGTCCGCCGGACTCGATCATCTCGCGGAAGGTCTCCGGGCCCGATCCGTCGCCGTTCTCCTGGATCAGGATCAGCCCCTCGGGCGTGAGGAAGCGCCCCACGCTGGCGTAGAACCCGCGGTGGATGGACCAGTCGGGGTCGTGGGCGCGCAGGCTACCCCAATGCTGGTCGGCGAAGTGCGGTGGGTTGCTCACCACCAGGTCCCAGCGCTCCTCGGCGGGGATCGCGTCGAGGTTGTCGGATTCATAGACCGTCACGCGGTTCTCGAGGCCGTGCTTGCGGATCGTCTTGCGACAGGCGCGGACGGCCCGCGGATTGACGTCTGCGAGACACAGGGTCTCGCACAGACCGTGGGCCAGGATCGAGAAGCCGATGAACCCGGGACCCGCGCACCATTCGAAGACGCGGCCCTGCTTCGGCAGCTTGCACTCGCGGAAGAATCGGAGGTAGTCCTGGCCGAAGGTTTGACCGCCCCCGGCGAGCTTCTTCTTGTAGTACACGCGAATGCCCGGATAGCTCTCGAAGAGCCACGGCTTGAGCCAATAGCGAAATGCGGAAGGTGTCATCGGATCCCTCCCCGTCGGGCGCCGGCGGAGCGTAGCCGCTCCGGGGAAGCCGCCGCCAGACGTGCGAGAAGGAACACAACCCGCATCCCCCTGCGCCCCCGCGCTCCGCCCGGGACCCCGGAGCCGGAGCGCCCCGGAAAGCGGCAGCACCCGGGTCGCGAATCATCCGGATCGACGCTCGCGTGCAAGTGATGTGCAACTCGGGGTCCGGGTAGGGCACTCGGGCTCAAGCGGCTCGCCCGGCAGGTCGATCCTGAAGGCTCGGTGTCCCCGTGGACACCACTCCGTGGAGCGCCCGATGCAGGAAACAATCGCCGGTCTGGCGGGGGTCCATCCCGGGGCGGTGCAGCCCTCGAAGAAGAGCTACGCGAAGGCGGTCGTGCTCTCCGCAGTGTTCGGATTCGTCGGCGTCTAGCATTTCTACCTGGGCCGTCTGGGGGAGGGGATCCTCGATCTCGGTCTCACCACGGCGTGGATCTACTGCTTCGCCACCGGAGAGCCGCTGTTGGGTGTGCTGTTCCTGATCGCCGACCTGGTCCACGCGCTGACCGTGACGATCATGCTTCTCACGGGGAATTTCCGGGACGGTGACGGGCACGTCGTCTGTTATCCGGGCCAGAAACTCGATGTCACTAGGGGGTGAATCTAGAATGGACAGCGCAAGTGCAATGAACAACGCGGCAGCGGCCGCTCCCAGCAGCAGCCTCTCCGAGAAGGGCTTCGTGCCGATGATCCTTCTCTGCTTCTTCCTGGGGGGCCTGGGGGTCCACCGCTTCTACGCAGGCAAGATCGGAACCGGCATCCTGATGCTGCTCACGCTCGGGGGCTTTGGCCTCTGGACCATCGTGGACTTCATCATGATCGTGACGGGCAACTTCAAGGACGGCGAGGGACTGCCCGTCAAGTCCGGCTGAACCGCGGACGGAGACGCCGGGAGGCGCCGCGGCGTCTAGCCCGCGGCGCCTCTCTCGCGTTCCGGCCTCGTCTCGGCCTCCTAGCCCGGCTCCGAGCCGTGGTCGCGGCCCACACCGAGGTGCTTCCTGGCGTACTCGAGCCCCTCCTCGAGGGTCGAGAACTCTCCCGCGAGCTGCGCCGCGTAGCAGTCCTCGAGGATCGATCCGAGCCGAGGTCCCGGGCTCACGCCGAGCGGAATCAGGTGCCGTCCCTTCACGATGCGCTTGGGAGTCGCCGCCTCGACCTCGAGCGCCCGCGCTCGCTCCAGCAGCCAATCCCCGGCGCCGAAGTGCCCCGCCTCGAGCGGTGGGCGTCCAGCCCGATCCGCACGCGCCACCCGGACCAGGCGGTCGATTCGCCCCACCCGCCGTGCCAGCCGGCGCACGGCGGCATCCCCCGCGCGCGCCTTCCAGAGCTGGGTCGGGGCGAGATGCGCGCCCACCAGGGCGGCCACCTCGTCGATCAGGCCGCGCTCCCGGGTCATCCGGCCGAGAAAGCTGCGGGTCTGCGCCTCCCCGGCCGGTTCGTGACGCTTCGACGTGATGCGGCCATCCTCTTCCTCCACCGTCACCTCGGGCTTCCCGAGGTCGTGGCAGAGGACTGCCAGCCCCACCACGAGATCCTCCCGATCGTCGCCAACGCGCTCGGAGGCGAAGGAGTCCATGCAGTGAAGCGTGTGGATCCAGACGTCGCCTTCGGGGTGCCACTCGGGCTCCTGCCCGCAGCCGATCAGCGCCTCGAGCTCGGGGAAGCGGCGGATCCATCCGCAGTCGCGAAGGAAGGCGAGGCCGCGCGACGGACGGTGGCCCCGAAGCACCAGCTTCTTCCACTCCTCGAAGACCCGTTCCGGAGCCAGTGAGCCGGGATCGATCTCCCGGCACAGGGCGACGGTCTCCGGCGCCACATCGAGATCGAACCGTGCGGCGAGCTGCATCCCGCGAAGAACGCGCAGGGGATCGTCCGCGAACCTCTCCGAGGTGTGGCGGAGGATGCGCGCTTCCAGATCCCTCCGCCCCGAGAAGGGATCGATCACCTCACCGGTGATGGGATCGACTGCAATCGCGTTGATGGTGAAGTCGCGGCGCGTCGCGGCCTGCTCCGGTGTCAGGTCCGGGTCCGAGAGCTTCTCGAAATCCTCCGGGCCTCGGCCGCTCCCCGACGATCGACGCGGGATCGACACGTCGATGGGAACGCCCCGGAGCTTGATCACGCCGAAAGCGCGCCCCACCAGGTCGAGCGCGAAGCGACTCCCGAGCAGCTCCACCAGCTCCGCCGCCGGGATTCCGTAGACCTCGAGGTCGAGGTCCGCGGCGGGGCGCCCCAGCGCGGAGTCGCGAACGCATCCACCCACCAGCAGTGCCCGCCCGCCGGCGTCGCGCACTCCTCTGCACACGGCCTCACATCGTTCCCGGCACTCCCGGTCGTCCGTCCGGACGACGATCGGAGAATCCCCGGTCGCCATTTCGCTCCGATCCCGCTTCGCTGCGCGCTGGTGCGGGAAGCTTAGCCCGGTCCGCGCTATCCAAGAATCGCCTACACTGCCCCGCAGCGAGCGCCCTGGGGAGGGGGATGAACCTACTGCTCGACCTGGAGATCCTGGGGTGGCTCCTGGTCGGCCTGGCCGGACTGGAGTGCGTTCCCATCGCCGCGGCGCTGATCTCCGGCGAGCCGGTCTTCGCCTACCTCGCGAGCGCCCTCACCGCCCTGGTCTTCGGCCTTCCGTTGGCCCTCTCCGCTCGGTCTCCGAACCGACGGATGCGGATCCGCGACGGATTCCTGGTGGTGAGCGGGGCCTGGCTCCTGGCCTCGTTGTTCGGATCCATGCCGTACCTGGTCTCCGGCACCCTCTCGCCCGCGGACGCCCTCTTCGAATCGGTGGCGGGCTTCACCACCACCGGGTCGACGGTTCTGACGGACGTCGAGTCCGCGCCCCGTGCTCTCCTGCTGTGGCGCTCCCTGACCCAGTGGGTGGGAGGCATGGGCATCATCGTCTTCACGGTGGCCGTGCTTCCCCTGCTGGGGATCGGCGGCATGCAGCTCTTTCGGGCCGAGGTGCCCGGCCCCACCACGGACAAGCTCACGCCCCGGGTCGCCGATACCGCGCGGCGCCTCTGGGCGGTCTACCTGGGTTTCACCGCCCTCGCCTTCGTCTCCCTGATGATCGCCGGGATGCCATTCTTCGACGCCGTCAACCACGCGCTCACGGTCCTGGCGACCGGCGGGTTCTCGACCCGGAACGCCTCGATCGGTGCATTCGGACCCGCCGTACAGTGGGTCGTCAT
The DNA here is from genome assembly GCA_964615365.1 of uncultured Spirochaetales bacterium. Lineage (GTDB taxonomy): Bacteria > Myxococcota_A > UBA9160 > UBA9160 > UBA6930 > CAVXZE01. The sequence goes on along the minus strand of CAZTOU010000072.1, from coordinate 9,205 downwards.
CGTCTTCATGATGGTGGCGGGAATCAACTTCGTCCTCCACTACAAGCTGGTCACCGGTCGACCCCGTGCGCTGTTTCGAGACACGGAATTCCGTTTCTTCCTGCTGATCGTCGCCGCGCTCGTCGCGACCGTCGCCTGGATCCTTCCGGGGGGTGCGGGGGTCGGCGAGGTGCTTCGCACCGCCGCGTTCCAGGTGGTCTCCCTCATCACCACCACCGGCTTCGGGACCGCCGACTACGAGCTCTGGCCGCAGCTGGCCCAGCTCCTGGTGATTCCTCTGCTGTTCCTGGGTGGAATGGCCGGGTCGACCAGCGGCGGAGTCAAGTCCCTGCGCCTCCTGCTCGGCCTGCGCGCCCTGCGGTCGACCGTGGCGCGGATCATTCACCCCCACCTGGTTCAGGGGATCCACTACGGCGGTCGCCCGGTGTCCGACGAGGTGGTGAGCGGCGTCGGCGTCTTCTTCGCCGCCTATCTGATGATCGTCTTCCTCGCCGCCCTCGCTGTCGGATCGGCGGGGTACGACGTGGTGACCTGCCTCTCGGCCGCGCTCACCTCGGTCGGCAACGTCGGACCCGGGCTCGGCGCGGTCGGTCCCAGCGAGAGCTTCGCGCACTTCCCCGGTTACGTGAAGATGGTTCTCGCCCTCGCCATGATCGCGGGGAGACTCGAGATCTTCACGGTGCTGGTGCTCTTCTTCCCCCGGTTCTGGCGGAGGTGACTTGGCGGTCCCGAACCGGATAGCCGCGTTCGCGCTGGCGTGGCTGGCTCTCGCCTGTGGCTCCGGTGGCGACGCAGAGATCGTGATCCGTTTCCCGGGGAGCGCGGTGGGCGCCGAGGGGGAGCTGTTGGCGGAGCAGCTGGAGCGCTTCATGGCCGAGCGCCCGGAGATTCGAGTCGAGCGCCAGGCGACTCCCGACGCGTCGGATCAGCGGCACCAGCTCTACGTCCAATGGCTCAACGCCCAGGTCGGAGATCCGGACATCCTGCAGCTCGACGTGATCTGGACCGCCGAGTTCGCGGCGGCCGGGTGGATTCTCTCGCTGGACCGCTTCGATCCCGATACCGCCGACTTCCTTCCCGGTCCTCTCGAGGCGAGTCGCTATCGCTCCCGGCTCCATGCGCTGCCCTGGTTCGTCGACGTGGGTCTTCTCTACTGGCGCACCGATCTCCTCCTGGAGCCGCCCACCCGATTCGCGGACCTGGGGGGCGTGGTGACCCAGGCCGCCAGGCGAGCCGATCTCCCCTACGCCTTCGTGTGGCAGGGTGCCCGATACGAGGGCCTGGTGACGGTCTTCCTGGAGTTCCTCGGCGGACACGGGGGGCGGATCCTCGACGATCGGGGGGTGGTGCGCGTGGACTCGGAGGAAGCGGTTCGCGCTCTAGGGGCGATGCGGCAGGCCATCGAAGCCGGGCAGGTGCCAAAGGCGGTGCTCGGCTGGCAGGAGGAGCAGACCCGCTTCGCCTTCCAGAACGGCAAGGCGGTGCTGATGCGGAACTGGCCCTACGCCTACCCCCTGATGGAAGAGGGGTCGAACTCCCGGGTGGCCGGTCGTTTCGCCGTGGCGCCGATGCTCGCCGATCCCTCCGGCGAGCCGACCGCCGCGCTGGGGGGATCCCTCCTCGCGATCAACGCTCGAAGCGAGCACCCGGAGGCCGCCTGGTCCGTCATCGAATATCTGACGAGACCCGAGCAGATGTTGGATCGGGCGGTACAGGTGGGCCAGTACCCGCCACGCCGATCGCTGTATCAGGAGGGGAGCGCCCTCCGGGGCCGAATGGCGATCCCCCTGGTCGCGATTCGAAGGGTGATCGAGCGCGCGCGATCCCGTCCCGTGTCCCCCGTCTACTCGGAGCTGTCGGGCCTTCTCCAGGTCCGGCTCCACGAAGCGCTCACCGGGCAGCGCGATCCCGGGGAAGCGCTCTCCCTGGCAGCGCGCGAAATGCAGGACTTGCTAGCCCGAAAGGGTCTCGCGCCGGAGGCGGCGGGCGATGCCGCGGAGTGACGCGACCGAGGCCCGACGCGCCTGGCTGCTGATCGCCCCCGCCGCCTTGAGCGTGGTCGTGGTGGCGTTGCTCCCCCTGGCCTGGGCGGTGCGGGAGTCGTTCCATCTTCACGATCTCCGCGCCCCCTGGCTGGGCCAGCCCTTTGTCGGACTGGCCAACTACGCCGAGGCGGTCGGGGATGCCCGACTCTGGCAGGCGCTCGCGCACACGGCGGGATTCGCGGCTGTGAGCGTGGCCCTGGAGATCGCCCTGGGGCTGCTCCTGGCGCTGGCCCTGCATCGGGTCTTCTCCGCGCGGGGTCCGGTCCGGACCCTGGCCCTGATTCCCTGGGCTCTGCCGACGGTGGTCGCGGCGCTGCTCTGGCGATTCCTCTTCGACGGACCGACCGACTGGCTCGCCGACCCGCTTCGGGCCTGGATTCCCATCGTGCTGGCGGACCTGTGGAAGACCACCCCCTTCGTCGTGCTGCTGCTGCTGGCCGGTCTCCAGACCATCGACGAATCACTCTACGAGGCCGCGCGCATCGACGGAGCGACGGAGTGGCAGCAGTTTCGCCACGTGACGCTTCCGATGCTGCGTCCCGCCCTCCTGGTGGCGCTGATCTTCCGCACCCTGGACGCCTTCAGGGTCTTCGACCTGATCTACGCTCTCACCGGGGGTGGTCCCGGGACCGCCACCGAACCCGTGTCGCTCTACGCCTTCGAGATGCTGCTCCAGAACCTCCGCTTCGGCTACGGCTCGGCGATCTCCGTGATCGTCTTCCTGGTGACCTTCGGGCTGGCCCTGCTCTACGTTCGGACGGTGGGCGCGGGCCTGTTGGAGGAGGAGAGGTGATCCGGCGGATCGCCGCGATCCTGGGGCTGGTCTTTCTGGCCGCGCCGATCTACCTGGCCGCACTCGCCTCGCTGACACCGGAGTCTCGCCTCTTCGAGGGGCCGGTCCTCTTGCCTTCGGCGCTGTCGCTGGAGCACTACCGGGATCTGTTCTCGGGCCGCGAGTTCTGGCGGCCGATCCGGAACTCCATGGTGGTCGCCGGCGCCACCACAGGCCTCTGTGTGACACTCGGTGCGTTCTGCGCCTACGCCATCGCCCGCCTCCACTTCCGCGGGAAGCGGATCGTGCTCGGGACGATCCTGGCGGTCAGCATGTTCCCCCAGATCTCGATCGTCTCCCCCCTCTACCTGCTGCTTCGTCAGCTCGGTCTGATCAACACCTACCCGGGACTGGTGCTTCCCTATCTCACCTTCGCCATGCCCCTCACCGTCTGGCTGTTGGTGGGCTATTTCCGACAGCTCCCCGGCGAGCTCGAGGATGCCGCCCGTCTGGACGGGGCGGGACCGCTTCGAACCCTGGGAGAGGTCGTGCTACCGCTCGCCGCACCGGGGCTCGCCGCCACCGCGATCCTGACCTTCATCTACTGCTGGAACGAGTTCCTGTTCGCGCTGGCCTTCACGGTGGGTCCGGAAAGACGCACGGTTCCCGTCGCAATCGCCCTGTTTCGCGGCCAGTACCAGGTTCCCTGGGGCGAGATCCTGGCCGCGTCGATCGTCGCCACGGCCCCGGTGGCCGTGCTGGTCCTGCTCTTCCAGCGCCGCATCGTGCAGGGCCTGACCGCCGGCGCGGTCAAGGGCTGAGCGATGGCGAGCATCTCCCTTCGCAGCCTCTGCAAGACCTATCCGAACGGTCAGTGCGCAGCCCGCGATCTCTGCCTGGAGATCGACGACGGGGAGCTCCTGGTGCTGGTGGGGCCGTCGGGCTGCGGCAAGTCCACGGCGCTGCGCCTGGTCGCCGGCCTCGAGGTCCCCGACGGCGGGAGCATCTGGATCGGCGGAGAGGACGTCACCGGCAAGCCGCCGGAGCGACGGGATCTGGCCATGGTCTTTCAGAGCTACGCTCTCTACCCGCACCGGAGCGTCGCCGAGAACCTCGGCTTCGGACTCCGGATGGCCGGGATGCCTCGTGACCGGATCCGGGTGCGGGTGGAGAGCGTGGCGCGGAGGCTCGGCATCGCGGATCTGCTGGATCGCCGGCCGTCCCAGCTCTCCGGAGGACAGCGCCAGCGCGTGGCGTTGGGTCGCGCGATCGCGCGAGAGCCGAAAGCCTTCCTGCTCGACGAGCCCCTCTCGAATCTCGACGCCAAGCTGCGAGGCGACACCCGGGCGGAGATCGCGCGACTGCACCGGCAGCTCGGCGCGACGATGCTCTACGTCACCCACGATCAGGAAGAGGCCATGACACTCGGTGACCGGATCGCCGTGATGCGCGACGGTCGCATCGAGCAGATCGGGGAGCCACTCGACGTCTACCGGATGCCGCGGAACGCCTTCGTCGCCGCTTTCGTCGGAGCGCCGGCCATCAACCTGATTCCGTGCGAGCGGTTGGAGGAGGGGGGCCGCACCTGGCTTCGCGGTGCCGGCCTGCGGCTGCTCGCGCCGTCCCGTCTGCCGGAGACGCACGCCGTGACCCTGGGGATCCGACCCGAGAACCTCACCTTGACGACGGTGGACGGCGCGGACCTGGTGGGGCGAGTCGAGGTGGTCGAGCCGTTGGGGAACGCGACACTGCTTCACGTAGAGCTTGGTGAGGACGAGGATCTTCGCGTGCTGGCGGCGGGTTTCCCTCGGGAACGCACCGGGGAGGAGGTCGGGCTGTGCCTCGACCGGGACGCACTCCACTTCTTCGACTCGGAGAGCGGGCTTCGGCTTGACGACTCCTGAGCGGTGCTTACGTATGGAGACCAAGGAGGTCACCATGCGTATCCACACAGTACCGAGTCTCTTCGATCGATTCTTCGACGAGGCATTCGCCCCCGCGCCGGTGGCCCGACCGTTTCGGCCGGCACTCGACCTGATCGAGTACCCGGATCGCTACGAGGTCGTGGCTGACCTGCCCGGCGTCGACCAGAAGGCAGTCGAGGTCGAGTTCATCGAGGGGGTGCTCCACCTCCGCGGTGATCGGGTCGCCGACGCGCTTCCCGAGGAGGCGCGCGGGTACCGCCGAGAGCGGGCCACGGGCAAGTTCGCCAGGGCGATCGGGTTCCGCGACGACGTCGAGGTGGACGGGATCGACGCATCCTTCCGCGACGGCGTGCTTCGCGTGAACGTCCCGAAGAGCGAGCGGAACAAGCCGCGACAGATTCCGGTCACGGTGAACTGAGACTCCACCCACAGCGGGCGGCGCCTCGGCGACGAGGCGCCGCCCATTGCTTCTCCCATCGAGCACCCCGAGCGGCTATGCTTGCCACCCCGGCGAGATCGCCGGATTCGTGCCCGGGTGGCGAAATGGGTAGACGCGGGCGACTTAAAATCGCTTGGCCTCGGCCGTGCAGGTTCGAGTCCTGCCCCGGGCAATCTTCAATTGCCGTGCGACAGGCCCAGAACCCTCTCTCGGACCTGCTCGAACTCGAGGAGCTCCTCGAGGGCGTCGCGATCCAGCAGGGTGGTGCGCTGGTAGCCATGCTCGGGAATCTCGATCTCGAGGCGAAAGATCTCGCGCGGCTCGCTGAGAATCCGGCGGACTCGAACCGTTTTCACCCCGTCGTCCGCGGTGATCTCGGCGCGCAGGGAGTCGAGGATGCGCTCGGCGCGTCGCGCGCCGCGGAGCGCCGGGTCCTGGTAGGCCTCGAAGGCGCCGCCGCGGCTCGCGACCTTGTAGCTGCCGCGAATCGTCATGGCGCTGGATAGGATACCCGCGGCGGACGCGGCGCACCAAGGGGGCGAGCTGCTCCGGGCTACTCCTCCCCGGGCTTCAGCGTTTCGGGGGAGACGCGGAGGTAGTTGGCGAGAGCCGTGAGACGTTCCCCGGAGGAGCCCAGAAATTCCACCCCGACTCCGCTGTCATCGGGAGCGCCGCTGCTGGTGAGCACGGTCTTCGACCAGGCGACCCGACCGATGGCTTCGAAGGGTTCGCTTTCCGGCAGGTGGATCTCCACCAGCACCCGGCGGCCCGGCGAGAGGGGGTCGGAGGTGCGGATGAAGGCGCCGCCACGCGAGAGGTTCGCGCAGTACTCCCGAGTCGCGCGGAAATAAGGGCGCCCTGTCCGGGGATCCGTCTCCGGGTCAATCGTCGAAATGCGCACCGGCATGTTGACCGCGATTCGCCGGTGGCGCCTCTGGGTGCTCCTGGTCTCGGACATTCCTACACCCTCCTCAGGCGTCACATCGGCTCACGAAGGTGCAGCTTGAGCGCAAAACGGGCCCGCGGGAGGGGTCCCGCGGGCCTCAAGCACGCAGCGTTCCCGGTCGAAGAGACGGCGGGGAGGGGCCAATCCCGTGTCCGAGTCTTCAGGGATTCCGGAGGTCATGGGCGAGCTCGGCGACGGGCTACGCGCGCACCTCGGTCTGGCGGAGGGGGAGGGGCTTCGTCTCCTCGAGTCCGGTCCCCGGACCATCATCCTCGAGCGCGTCTCCGAGGGGGAGGAGCTTCCCTGCAGCGGGCCCCCGGCGCTGCGCTCCGACATCGCTGCCTTCCCCCTCTTCGACATGCTGGGAGCGATTCACGCCGCCGGGAAATCCGGCTTCATCCATTTCACCTACCGCGATCACTGGAAGTCGGTCTACCTGCACAAGGGCGAGGTCGTGTTCGCCCGCTCCAACCAGCGGGTGGATCGCCTCGGAGAGTGCCTGCTGCGGGCCGGGGTGATCTCCCTCGAGCAGCTGCGCGAGGCCGAGCGCTGCTTCTCTCCGCCGTCCCGATTCGGAAAGATCCTCGTCGAGCGGGGCTTCCTGACCCCTCGCGAGCTGTGGACAGGGGTGAAGTACCAGGTGGAGGAGATCGTTCGCTCCCTGTTCTCCTACCCCGCAGGAGAGCTCCTGTTCTGGGAAGGCGAGATCCAGCCCGACAACGTGGTGCGGCTCTCCCTCGACACCCACCGTCTGATCTCCGAAGGCATTCAGCGCCGGGACGAGCTGCGGAAGTTCCTGAGCGTGCTCGAGGATTCCCGGGTGCAGCTGGCGGCGATCGAGGGCGCGAGCCGTCAGCTCACCGGCAACGAGCGCGCTCTGGCCGAGACGATCGGGACGGGCAGATCCTTTCCCGAGGTTTGCGAGACGCTCGGGTTCGATCGGGGGTCGGCGGCGCGGAGCATCCAGCTGCTGCGACTGGTGGGCGCCGTCAAGCTGGTCCGCGTCCAGGCGCGCGACGGCTTCCTGGGAGAGTCCGACCTGGAGCGCCACGACGACGAGCAGCTGCGCACCCTGGTGGTCGATCTGGTCAAGCTGATCGGTGCGCTGGTGACGCACCTCTCCCACGCCGAAGGCGGACCCGACGGGATCCGCGATCGCCTCGGGCGCGTCATGGACGAGGCTGCGGGCCGGTTCCCGGCCCTGCTCAGCGGGCTCACGCTGATCTCCGAATCCGGCCCGGCCCCGGAGCCCATCATCGACCGGGCGCTCAAGCTCCCCGGCAACCGCGAGGAGCAGGTGACGATGGCGCTGGGTGAGCTGGTCTCCTACCTGGAGTTCGAGATCAAGAATCACCCGGGAATCGAGAATCCCGACGAGATCCTGGCGGGTCTGGCCGAGGCCCGCGCCGCAACCGGCTAGCCGGCATTCCTCAGCGGGTTCCGAGACCGGCTCTTCTCGATACCCTGGGTGAATGGCGGCGGGAAAGACCTCGGAGCTCATCTTCGGTCTGCACCCGGTTCTCGAGGCCCTGCGAGCCGGCCGGCGTCATCCGGTCCGGATTCACGTCGAGGAGGACCTCACGCGGGCGGAGCTCCGGGAGCTCGCAGAGCGAGCCCTCGCCGCGGGCATTCCGGTGGAACGGGTACCCGGCCGGGAGCTGGCGGCCATGCTCCCCGCCGGGGTGAAGGCTCAGGGTCTGGTTCTCGAGGCCGGTCCGCTGCCGACCCCCTCCCTGGAAGAGCTCCAGTCGATGTCCGGATCTCCCGGGGGATCCCGGCGCCTGGTCGCCCTCGACGGTGTCGAGGATCCCCAGAACCTCGGAGCCATCATCCGCGTGGCGGAGGCCGCCGGCGCACAGGGCCTGATCCTCACCGCTCGCCGCGCTCCGCCGCTCGGCGCCGCGGTGGCCCGAGCCAGTGCCGGCGCCGTCGAGCACCTCCCGGTCGCCCGGGTCGGCAATCTGCGGCGGGCCCTGCAGCAGCTCCAGAGGGGGGGATTCTGGGCGATCGGGGCGGATGCCGTCGGCGGGGAGGATCTCTTCCAGACCGCGGGTCGGATCTGGCAGGGAGATCTGGTTCTGGTGTTCGGCGCCGAGGGCCGCGGCCTGCGTCGGGGCGTGCTCGAGCTGCTGGACCACCGGGTTCGAATACCGATGGCGGGTCGGGTGGGCTCCCTCAATGTGGCGGCTGCGGCTGCCGTGGTTCTCTTCGAGGCCATCCGCAGGGGAAGCGCTGTTTGAGGGGTAATCACCCCATTATTGGGCACTCGGTGGTCATTGCCCGCGGGGCATCCGACGTCTATAGTTCGATCGGATCAGGTCCAGGCTGGCGTAGCTCAACTGGTAGAGCGGCGGATTTGTAATCCGCAGGTTACGGGTTCGAGTCCCCTCGCCAGCTCCGCTCAGCTTCGCGAGGAGGGGGTATAGCTGGGGCGGCGCATTTCGAAACTGTCGCTAGACTGATAGATTCGTATCGAAATCACGGCGAACGGCGGTCGGGTCGCGCACCCGACCCTCGGGAATTGGCGGTTCATAACGCGACCACTCAGTCAGCGTTCCATTCTTCGGCTTCGAAGCGGGGTCCGAAAGAGTGGTAGGCATGGCATGAGGTCGCTTGCGCTTTTTTTTCTGGTCTCGAGGATGGTGAGGGATAGCTAGAGGCGGGGTGTCGGCCTCGCGGGCATGGCGGAGAGGTACCGAAGCGGTCAAACGGGGCAGACTGTAAATCTGCTGGCTTAGCCTTCGGAGGTTCGAATCCTCCCCTCTCCACCCATAGCAAGGGGAAATCGAGCGGGAATAGCTCAGTTGGCTAGAGCACGAGCCTTCCAAGCTCGGGGTCGCGGGTTCGAGTCCCGTTTCCCGCTCCAGCTTCGAGGAGGATCGACTGCTCACGTAGCTCAGGCGGTAGAGCACGTCCTTGGTAAGGACGAGGTCAGCGGTTCGAATCCGCTCGTGAGCTCCAGCATCTCCGGCGAGAGCCGAATCCCGCGAGGGGAACCGAAGGGACGGAGGGACTAGGGATCGATGGCGAAGGAGAAGTTCGAGCGCACGAAGCCTCACGTGAACGTGGGGACGATCG
>CAZTOU010000071.1:0-24000 GCA_964615365.1 uncultured Spirochaetales bacterium | reverse complement strand
CGAAATCCCTGGCGCCCCCGGCACGACTCGAACGTGCGACACCCGGTTTAGGAAACCGGTGCTCTATCCACCTGAGCTACGGGGGCGGCGGAAGAGAGAGCATAACAAAGAGCGCATGTGCATTGCCTGCGATCGTCGGATGGGTCCAACGCCGGCGCGGGGCGTGGGGAGGGAGTGCTGCCCTCCCGTGGTCGCGCGCCTATGGGATCGAGGTGGGATCGAGGCTTCCTCGCTCGATCAGGTCCGCGAGCCACCGTGCGGAGCGCTTGGGGCGGCGTTCGAGGCTCTCGGGATCGAAGCCGATCAAGCCAAAGCGCGCGTCGGAGAAGCCGTGGGCCCACTCGTAGTTGTCGACGGCGGTCCAGTGGAAGTAGCCGCCCACGTCGGCGCCCGCGCGCCGTGCCCGGTCCAGCGCCGCCAGGTGGGCAGCCAGGTAGCGGATGCGGAAGTCCTCGTCGGCGGTGGGACAGCCGCTCTCGGTGACCAGGATCGGAACCGCGGGGAGCGCGCGAGAGACCCGCAGGAGCCCCTCTTCGAGGCCACGTGGATGAACGGCGCGGCCCATGGTGTCGATGGGGGGATCGTCGAGATCCGAGTAGGAGCCGATTCCGGACTTTCCGAGGAGGGTCGTGCTGTAGTAGTTGAAGCCGTAGGCGTCGAGGGCCCCCTGGAGCCCCGGGATCTCCTCCGGCTCGCATCCCGGGAGCTCGATCCGCCCGGTGGCCAGGCCCTCCAGCAGGCAGCCGTGGTACCAGCGGTCGAGCTCCTGGACGGAGCTCCGGTTCTCCTCGTCGTCCGGATCCTCGGCCAGGAAGTTCAGGTAGACCTCGATCGTCGTAACGCGGTGGCGGGAATCGATCTCCTTCAGGATTGCGTAGGTCCGCGCGTGAAGTGTGAGCACGGTGCGCGTCATCTCGTAGGCGCGCGCTCGATCGCTCACGAAGGGCGGCACCTCACCCACCAGATAGCCGATCAGCACGTACACCATCGACTCGTTCTGCGAATGAAACTGGCTGGCGTGTCCGTGCAGCGCCCGCCCCACGCGCTCCGCGTAGCGCAGGAAGTCGTCGTGGTTGGAGGGCTCCAGGAAGCCGCCGCGCTTCGCGAACCAGCGGGGGTGGGTGAAGTGGAAGAGATTCACCCAGGGCTCGACGCCCACCTCGCGGGCGGCATCGCAGATCGCCCGGTAGCGGTCGAGCGCAGCCTCGTCGAAGCGTCCGCGCTCGGGCTCGACCCGACTCCATTCGACCGAGAGCCGGTAGTGCCGAATCCCCAGGGAGGCCACCAGGCGGAAGTCTTCCTCGGCGCGCTCCCAGAAACCGTTCCCGGGGTTCGGCGGAAACCGACCCTCCCGTGCCAGGGCCACCCAGTCGTTGGGCACATCGCCACCTTCGGCCTGAAAGGCGGAGGATGCCACACCCCACCGGAATCCCTCGTCGAAGCGGATCGGCTCGGCGGGCAGAAGTCTCTCCCAGCGTCGGTCCTGAGTCATGTCGGCAGCATCGCGAACCCGCCCGTGCGCTGCCACCGGTGCGGAAGCGCGATCTCAGTCCTCGGAGACCGCTCGGAACGAGTAGTAGCCGTCGGGCGCGGTTCGCGGCAGCGACTCCCGACGGCCGGAGCGGTCGGCGGCGGAGAGGAAGTACTCGACGCCTCGATCGGCATCCGTGCCGGGAATCGACGCAGCGAAGGTCTCGGGATGCCTCGTCGCTTCCAGTGGGATCACGCTCCAGCGATCCTCCCCGCTCGGTCGCCACGATAGCTGGAGCGCCTCGGGAATCAGTCCAGCCCGGCTGTAGTCCACGATCCGCACCTCGATCGGATGGCTCTCCCTGGGCGCCACAGTCCGATCGATCCGTCGGTGTGCCATGTAGAGCATCTCGGGATCCCAGATCGCCCGCGTGCGGCAGTGCAGCGCATCGAAGGCCATCCATCGCTCGAGCCAGCCACCGTCGTGCTCGAAGCCGACCACCCGATAGCCCGGCATCGCCTTCCGCCAGGTCTCCAGAGCGTCTCGATCCGCGGGGATTCCGTACAGAGGCACCAGAACCTTGCGGTTCAGGATCAGGGAGTTGGTGTAGGCGGGCATGAAGTCCCACCAGTAGGGCGGGGTGTCGATCCGGATGATCTCGTATGGGCGTCCATGTGCATTCGTCAGCGACGACAGCTCCCGGACGATGGCCTCGGCGCGTTCGGAGTGCGGATGACCCACCGGCGGCCGGGCCACCAGGATCCTCTCTTCGTCCAGCAGCTTGAGGAAGCAGTCGATGTGCTGAATCCCGAACAGCTCGAAGTTCGGGATCACCACGTATCTGGAAACGCCGAGCTGCCGTCGTACCGCGGCGAAGAACTGGTCCTCGGACACGCCGAGCGCACGGTTCTCGTTCAGCATGGCGCAGGTGGAGAAGACCGTCCCAAAGCCGTCCACCAGCGCGTTGCCACCGGTGAGAGCGATGGGAACGCGGGTGTTGGTGAGCCCGAGTGTCTCTGCAATGACCTCGGTCGCCCGGTCGTCTTTGCTGAATTCCTGGAAGAGCAGGCGGCGCTGGGAGTAGAGGCGGCTCTCGCATCCGGACTCGGTGAGCGGATAGTCGTCGAACCAGGGGTCCGCGAGACTGGTTCCCTCCCCTTCGCTGAACCTCGCCGACGGGCCCCAGTCGCGCGTCCAGGGATGGGCATCGCCCTGCGGCGCCGTGATGAACTGCACGTTTCCCGGGTCGACGCCCCACAGGGCGAGCGCCGCCTCGGCCTCGGCTCTGCTCTCCTCGTCCTCGACCAGCAGGAAGAGCGTGTCGTCTCTCGCGATCTCGACCACCACGGATGCCGGCACCATGAGCGGCCAGCGCACCAGCGCGCCCAGGGCGGGCTCCCACTCCGCGGCCAGGCGGGGCTTCTCTCCGATCTCCGGGAATTCGGGGGATCGGGCGAGGGTGTCGACCACCCGGGTCGACTCCATCGGGCCGAACTCGAGCCGTTGCAGGAAGACCGCCCCGGCGATCGCGATCAGGACGGCAGGCACGAGGACCAGCAGGAGGCCGGCCACCAGGCAGATCGTGAGCGCCTTCGTGAGCTTCATGGACGTCCTCCGGCTACGTCCCGGCGGTGGCCCTGGCCAGCTCCCGCATCGCGTCGTCCGCACGCTCGAGCGTATCCTCGAGATCTTCCCCAGTGTGCGCCGCCGAGGTGCAGAAGCGGAAGCTCGTCAGCACCCCCCTCTGCTTGAGCAGCGCGGCGAAGATGCCGGCGAGCGCGATGCCGGGACCGAGACTGTCCTTGTGATTGATGATCTTCTTCTTGGGCGAGGTCGTGAACGTCCAAGATCCGGGGAAGCCCTGGAGGAGCAGGTTCTGCTCGTGCTTACGGTTGATGGCATCCAGCCCGTCCTTGAGCCTCCGCCCCAGCTCTTCGATGCGACCAAAGGCCGCGCCGTCCTCCCGCTCGAGCTCCTCGATGTTCGCGATCACCGCCGCCATCGCCAGCGGATGACCGTTGTACGTCCCCCCAGCCACCACCTCGGTACTCGCGATCGTCTCCATGATCTCGCGCTTGCCGCAGAAGGCCGAGACGGGGAAGCCGCCCCCGAGCGCCTTTCCCAGCGTGGTCATGTCCGGAACGACTCCGAAATGCTCCTGGGCTCCCCCCAGGCCGATGCGGAATCCCGTGAGAACCTCGTCGAAGATCAGGACCGTCCCGCTCCGCGTGCAGAGCTCCCGGACGCCCTCCAGGTACCCCGGCTCCGGCACGCAGCCGGAGCAGTTCACCATGACCGGCTCCATGATCACCCCCGCGATGTCGGATCCGTGGGCGGAGAAGAGCCGCTCGAGGGCGTCGAGATCGTTCCATTCGATCATGTAGCCATCGCTGAAGGCGTGAGCGGCGCGGCCGGCCGTGTTGGCCATCTGGGAGTAGATGTCCTCCTCGAGCTCTCCCGCGATCGGAATCGGGTTCTCCGGAGTCGCCACGATCCCGCCCATGAACTGGTCCAGTCCGCCGTGATAGTGGCCGTTGAAGCGGACGATCATGTTTCGCTGCGTATGCGCTCTCGCCGCGCGCATGGCGTTGTACGTGGCGTCGGTTCCCGAGCAGGCGAACCGCACCAGCTCAGCAGAGGCGATGTGGGAGGAGACCCTCCGGGCGGCCTCCACCTGCAGCTCACACACCTCGCCCGAGTAGAGCCGCCCGGCTTGATCGATGATCGCCTGCCGCAGTCGCTCGTTGCTGTGGCCGAGGATGGCGGGTCCGTAGCTCAGGCTGTAGTCGATGTACTCGTTCCCATCCGCATCGTACAGCCGTGCGCCCTTCCCGTGGGTCATGTAGATGGGATGGTGGTCTTCGTACCTGCGGAAGTTGCTCATCAGCGAGCCGGGGATCGTCTCCCGAGCCGCCTCTCCGATCTGGTCGGACTTCGGCGTCCGATAGGGCTCCATGTCGTTACCTCCCTGTCCTGGCTCTCGTGACCGCCGCCCACGGGGTGGCGGGGGGCGAGCCTTCAGTAGGCGATCACCGAGTGGATCGGCTCCACGTCGAGGAGCTTGCGCCCTTCGAGGGCATTGAGCTCGACCAGGAAGCTGCAGCCGATCACCTCGCCGCCAGCCTCGCGGGCGAGCTTGACCGCCGCTGCGGCCGTGCCTCCCGTGGCGATGAGATCGTCGACGATGATGACGCGGTGCCCCTTCTCGACGGTGTCGACGTGCATCTCGATGGTGTCGGTCCCGTACTCGAGGTCGTAGCTGACCCGGTGGGTCTGGTACGGGAGCTTTCCCGCCTTGCGGACCAGCCCGAAGCCGACGCCCAATGACAGGGCCACGGGAGCGCCCACCACGAAGCCCCGGGACTCGATGGCGAGGACCCGATCGACGCGTTGCCCGCGGAAGGGCTCGGCGAGCGCCTCGACGGCGCCCTCCAGCGCAGCCGGCTCCAGCAGGAGCGGCGTGACGTCACGGAACAGGATCCCGGGCTTGGGGAAGTCGGGAATGTCGCGAATGTATCGTCGGAGCTGGTCGGCGTTCACGGAGTCCTCCTGGTGTCGTCCAGGGTGAGCGGTTCAGGGCAGGAAATCCAGGGGATCACGGGGGCGCTCGTCTCGTCGGATCTCGAAGTGGAGGTGATATCCCGTGGCGTTGCCGGTCTTGCCGACCTCGGCGATCACCTCCCCCTTGTCGACGAAGGCCCCCTTGCGGACCCGGTTCTTGCGATTGTGGGCGTAGACGGAGACGTAGCGCTTGCTGTGCCGGACGATCACCACGTTTCCGTACGCCCCCAGACCGTTCCCGCTGTAGATCACCCGCCCGGACTCGGCGGCGCGGATGAGAGTACCCTTCCTCGCGGCGAGGTCGATGCCTTCGTGACGCCGTCCCCTGCGGGTGCCGAAGAGACCGGTGAGCCGCCCGCGCAGCGGCCAGACGAAAGAGAGCTCTCTGGCTGGCGCCGCGTCGGGAGGCGCCCGTTGTTCGACGACCTCGCCGGGGATCTCCGGTGGGGGAACCAAGGCGAATCCAGGCGGGCTGCGTCGGGCCTCGGGAATCCAGAGCCGCTCGCCGACCTGCAGCGACCGCTCGTTCCGGATCCGGTTCGCCTCCAGGATCTCGCTCACCGGCACCTGGTAGTAGATGGCAATCCGGAAGACGTTCTCGCCTTCGCGGACGGTGTGGACGACGCCCTCTCCTTCCCACGCCGGGGAGTGGGCGCAGCCCAGCAGCAGGACCGCGAGGATCGCCGCCGCGACCGGAACCCCCTGCATCCGGAACTCGCCTAGGCGGCCCATCCGTGCTCACCGACCAGGTCCACGAAGCGAACGCTCCCGAGCTTCTCTCGCAGGAGCTTGCCGTCGGGCTGTCGCGTGATGCGCAGCAGTGCCTGCTCGTCGCGCTCGCCGAAGGGGCCCACCAGGCGGCCACCCGGCCCGAGCTGCGCGAGCAGAGGCTCGGGCACCGCGGGCGCCGCGGCCGTCACCACGATGGCGTCGTAGGGAGCCTCGGCGGGCCACCCCCGCGTTCCATCGCCCAGAAAGACCACCACGTTGGTGACTCCACACGCATCGAGCGCCGAGCGCGCGCAGTTCGCGAGGTTGGGAATCCGCTCCACGGAGATCACGCGATCGGCGAGATGAGAGAGAATCGCGGACTGGTAGGCCGAGCCGGTTCCGATCTCGAGCACCTTCTCGCCGCCCCGCAACGCCAGGGCCTGCGACATCGCGGCGACCACTCCGGGCGCGGAGATGGTCTGTCCCTCTCCGATGGGAAGCGCGCTCTCCTCATAGGCCCGGTGCCGGAGGGCTTCGGGAACCAGGATGTGCCGGGGAACGCTGCGCAGCGCGGCTAGGACGCGCGGATCTCGAATGCCCTGCGCACGAAGCCGCGCAACCATCCGCTCGCGCGAGCTGCCCCCGCCGGACGACGCTCTCCGCTGGCTCACGAGCCACCCCCCGTTTTCGCAGCTTAGAGCGGAAGTCCTTGAATTCGCAAGCGTCCGTTTCTTCCACTGGCGCGCTGGGTCGACCACCTCGACGAGGCCCGCACCCCCGCGGGGCTTGCGTCTGGCGTGGGACTTCGGAAACTGAGTAGAAGCGTCGCTGCGCGACGAGGTGCCGAAGCGGGACACGAGGAGGTGCGATGCCGGATCGCGGCCAGAGCGTCGAGGTCGTCGAGTTCAAGGAGAGGTTCCGGAAGTTCATCAACAAGGAGGTGATCCCGGCCGAGCCGATCCTCGACGAGGAGAGCGAGCGCTCCCTCGAACGGATGGCGGAGCTCAAGGCCTCGGCCAAGCGCCAGGGTCTATGGGCCCTCGGCCACCCCGAGGAGATCGGCGGAGGCGGGCTGCCGTTCATGGACTTCGTCTACATGAACGAGGTGATCGGTCGCTCCCACTACGGTCAGATGGCCGTCGGCTCCCTCTCCATGCAGGACTCGATCATGCTGCATCTGTTCGCGAGCGAGGAGCAGAAGAAGCGCTGGCTCGAGCCGCTGGTGGCGGGCGACATCTATCCCTCGGTGGGCCTCACCGAGCCCGAGGTGGCGGGCTCCGATCCGACGCTGATGAGAACCACCGCCCGACTCGACGGTGACGAGTGGGTAATCAACGGCCACAAGTGGTTCACCAGCGGGGCCGATCTCGCCGCCTTCACCACCGTGTTCTGCGATACCGAGCCGGAGGCCTCCAAGTACGCCAAGTTCTCCGCCATCATCGTTCCCACCGACACCCCTGGCTACCAGATCGTCCGCGTGGTCCCGACCATGGGGACGACGCTGGGTCACCACTGCGAGGTGCGCCTCGACGACGTCCGCGTGCCGCGGGAGAACCTGCTGGGCCAGCGGGGCGCGGGCTTCGTGATCGCCCAGAAGCGGCTCGGGCCGGGCCGGATCTTCCACTGCATGCGCTGGCTCGGCCAGGCTCAGCGGGCCTTCGAGCTGATGTGTGAGTGGGCCAAGGCGCGCTACGCCCACGGCTCCTACCTCGCCGAGAAGGGAGAGATCCAGCGCTACGTGGCGGAATCGGCCGCCGAGATCCAGGCGGCGCGTCTCATGACCCTCGACGCGGCGCGTGTCCTGGACGAGGGCGGCGAGGCCCGCGTCGAGATCTCGCTGATCAAGTTCTGGGGCGCGCGCATGCTGCACAACGTGATCGACCGCGCCATCCAGGTGCACGGCGGCATGGGAGTGACCGCGGATTCGCCACTCGATCGGATGTACCGGGAGGCGCGCTACGCTCGGATCTACGACGGCCCCGACGAGGTGCACCGGATGGTGGTGGCGCGTCGTCTGCTCAAGGATCCGTTCGGCGGGACGCCCTGGTCGTGACCGCGTACCCTCCATCACCAACTGAAGCAGAGACAGCCTCACAGACAGGGAGCCACCTCATGGACACCGTCGGCAAATGGATCGCCAGCTATCTGAGGCAGCGTGAGATCGACGCGCTCTTCACACTGACGGGGGGCCACATCTTCCCCCTGCTGGACGGCAGCATCGACGCGGAGATCCGCGTCGTCGACACGCGCCACGAGCAGGCCGCCGCCTTCGCCGCGGAGGGATGGGCGCTGCGGACCGGGCGGCCCGGAGCCTACGTGGTCACCGCGGGCCCCGGCTTCGTGAATGCGGTCAGCGGTCTCGCCCACGCCTCCGTCACGCTGAGCCCCACGCTCTGCCTCGCCGGTGCCAGCCCCGTCGCCGAGGACGACAAGGGCGCACCCCAGGAGCTCGAGCAGCTTCGCGTCGCGGAGGTGTACACGCGCTACGCGAAGACGGTCCGGCGCACCAATCGCATCCCCCAGTACCTGGAGGCGGCTTTCCAGCACATGCTCGGCCCGACCCCGGGGCCGGCATTCCTGGAGCTCCCCCAGGACGTGCTCTACAAGCCGCTGGGCGAGGATGCGCCGCTGGGATTCGGCCCGCGCCCGACGCCGCGCTCCGCGGGAGATCCGGCCGACGTCGAGCGCGCCGCCGCTCTGTTGCGCGGAGCCGAGCGGCCCGCCGTCGTGGTGGGGAGCGGCGCCTTCTGGTCCGGCGCCTCCGAGGCGCTGGCCGCCTTCGCCGAGCAGACCTCGCTCCCCGTCTTCACGCGCAACGCGGCGCGCGGACTCCTGCCCGACGAGCACCCCCAGTGCTACGGCGGCTCGCCCGGCCTCGGCGTGTTCAAGTCGGATCTGGTCCTGGTGATCGGATCGCGCTTCAACGCCACCTTCTACTACGGCCAGTTCGCCGAGAACACGCGGGTGATCCAGGTGGACTGCAACGCCGCCGCACTGGGCGACAATCGCGGCATCGACCTCGGCATCTGCGGGGACGCCCGCCTCGTGCTCGAGCAGTTGACCGACGCACTGGAGGGCTACGCGGCCCCCAGCGACTGGACCGCGACGCTGGATGCCGCGGTCGAGAAGAGGAAGAACAAGTTCGCCGCCGGCTTCCACGCCGCCGGCACGCCGATCCATCCGATGCGGCTGCTGCACGAGATCAACGCCTTCGCGGCCTCCGGCCCCACCACCCTCTGCATCGACGGCGGGGACATCGGCGTCGCGGCGGCGCGGCACCTGGAGGCGAACCGGCCGGGCTCGCAGCTCTCGAATGCCAGCATCCTCGGCTCACTGGGCCCCGGCCTCCCCTTCGCCATCGGGGCCAAGGCGGCGGCCCCGGAGGATACGGTCATCTGTTTGACCGGCGACGGCGCGTTCGGCATCGGCGCCATGGAGATGGACACCGCGGTGCGGCTGGATCTGCCCTTCATTTGCGTGATTGGCAACGACCAGCAGTGGGGGATGATCGAGCGTGCCCAGCGCCCCATCTTCGGCGAGGATCGGCTGGTGGCGGCGATGCTCGGCGATCGGCCCTACGAGAAGATGGTCGAGGCACTCGGTGGATACGGGGAGCGCGTGGAGGATCCCGAGCAGATTCGCCCCGCCCTGGAGCGCGCCCGGGACAGTGGCAAGGCCGCCTGCCTCAACGTGGTCATCGATCCCAAGCTGACGGGCTAGCGCCTGCGTCGCTGCGCGCGGATCAGATCCCGGTACCAGTAGCCGCTGTCCTTGATGATGCGGCGTTGGGTGGAGAAATCGGTGTACACGATCCCGAAGCGCTTCTCGTAGCCACTCGCCCACTCGAAGTTGTCCATCAGGGTCCAGTGGAAGTAGCCCTTCAGGTTGACCCCCTCCGAGGTCGCCCGACGGATCTCCTCGAAGTAGGCCCGGAGATAGTCGATCCGCTTCTGATCGTGGACGGCATCGCCTTCCAGGACATCGTCGAAGGCCGCGCCGTTCTCGGTGATGTGGATGGGGAGATCTCCCACCAGGCTCTTCGCCTGCATCAGAGCCTCGTAGATGGAGGCCGGATAGACCTCCCATCCCATCGACGTGTACTGGACGCCGTCTCTGACGGTTTCCTTCTCCGCAACCCCGGTTCCGGTCATCCAGGCGCGCAGGAAGGGCACGTACCACCTGTAGTAGGCCCGCTCCCGGGTGTAGTTGTTGACGCCCAGGAAGTCCCCCGGCGTGTGAATGATCTCCATGTCACCGGGATGGATCCTGGGGTGGAAGAGGCGGAACCTTCGCCACAGCGGCTCCGGATACTTGCCGGTGGTGAGCGGCTCGAGGCCAAGCCCGTTGACCAGCTGATCGCCGAGCTTTGCAGCTTCCCGGTCCTTCTCCGAGGCGGTCATGGGATGGATCGGCATGATCGCGAGGCTCGCTCCCACCCGGCTGTCCGGATGTAGGCTCTTGATGGCCCGGTAGGCCAGACCGTGCCCGAGGAGCTGATGGTGCAGGGTCCGGAGGAAGACCCAGGGATTTCTTCTCCCTGGTGCGAGGGTTCCGATCAGGTTGCCCTCGGCGGCAAACATCCCGGGCTCGTTGAGCGTGATCCAGTCCTTGACCTTGTCGCCCAGGCTCCTGACCACGACCTCCGCGTAGTCGGCGAAGCACTGGCTGCAATCCCGCGAGGCGAATCCGCCGAAGCGGTCCTGGAGGGCCACCGGCAGATCCCAGTGAAAGAGCGTCGCCCAGGGAGTGACACCGGCTTCGAGCAGGGCGTCTACCAGACGATGGTAGAAATCGAGTCCGCGCTGGTTGATCTGGCCGGTGCCTTCGGGGAGGATGCGCGGCCAGGAGATCGAGAAGCGATAGGCGTTCTGCTCCATCGCCTTCATCAGAGCCACGTCCTCCTCGAAGCGGTGGTAGTGGTCGCAGGCGACGTCGTCGTTCTTCGTCTTTCCCCGGGTGTGGGCGAACCGATCCCAGATCGACTCGCCCCTGCCATCCTCGTCCCAGGCGCCCTCGATCTGGTAGGCGGCCGTGGCCGTCCCGAAGACGCAGCCCTCGGGGAAGACGGGAAAGTCGCTCACCTGCTCTCCTTTCGACCGATGCCCAGAGCGGGAAACGCCATGGAGTCGATGAAGATCTCCTGGAACTCCGGATCCGCGGCAAGGGGCACGTGTTCGATGCGGCCGCGGAGGGCGGCGAGGTCAGCCGCCTCCGACTCGGGAGCGAAGAGCGCGAGCTTGGCGCCGAGCAACGCCGTGTTGCCCGCCGGCTTCACCGTCTCGTCCGAGAAGTCGATCAGGCCGACGCGCCGTGCGCTCGCCGGGTCCACGTAGTTGCCGAAGGCGCCGGCCAGATGCAGGCGCGAGAGGTCGCTCGGCTCCGCATTCCACTGCTCGAGAAGAATGCGAATCCCCGCCGAGGTCGCCCCTTTCGCAAGCTGCAGCTGGCGCACATCGCGCTGCGTGAGTGAGACGCCGGGGGCGATCTCGAAGGGGTTGGCCTCGCTCGACAGGCGCCCGCTCGGCTCGATGACCCCCAGCTCGAGTCCGGCCGCGATGGCGTCCACCAGGCCGCTCCCGCAGATGCCCCGCGCGGGAACCTCTCCCTGGACCCGGCAACGAAGCGCGCCCTCTTCGATGCTCGCCGAGGTGATGGCACCGGTGGTCGCCTGCATTCCCATGCTGATCCCGCCGCCTTCGAAGGCAGGGCCGGCCGCGGTGGAGGCGCAGAGGATGCGCTCCCGGTTGCCGAGGGCGATCTCGCCGTTGGTGCCGAGGTCCACCAGCGCGACCAGCGACTCGCTCTGGTGCATCTCGGTCGCGAGGACGCCGGCCAGGATGTCGCTCCCCACGAAGCCGCCGAGGCAGGGCATCAGTCGCACCGTCGGATCGCCGGGGAGATTCCAGCCGAACTCACTGGCCGGAAGCTCGTGCCCACCGCCCGACTCCGTCTCGAAGGGCCAGTGCGAGAGGGGCTCGAGATCGAAGTCCCCTACCAGGTGATGCATCACGGTATTGCCCACCACCACGACGCTGCGCAGGGGTGCTTCCTCGGATTCGGCGGCGGCGAGCAGCCGTCGGATCAGACTGCCGATCTTCCTGCGGATCAGACCAACCAGCTCCGCGTGCCCCCCCGAGGTCACCGCGTACTCGATGCGGCTCATCACGTCGGCCCCGTGGCGCGCCTGGGGGTTTAGGGCGGTGCGAACGCCCAGCACTCGCCCCGACTCGAGATCGAGCAACTGCGCGACCACTGTCGTGGTGCCGAGATCGACGGCGATGCCCCAACCCTCGCGAGGAGTGAAGGCGAAGGTCGCGTGATCGGTGAGCACGGCGGTCTCCCACTGCGCCACCTGCAGCGTGACCGGGCTCTCCGCCACGCACTGACAGGCGAGCCGCCACCCCTCTTGCAGCTCATCCGGCGAGAGGATCTCCTCCTGCGCGGGCGTCACCGGCGCCGTCCCATCGACGAAGCGCACCCGACAGCCCCGGCAACGTCCCTGCCCCCCGCACGGAAACTCGACGCCGTAGCGGAAGAGCAGGTCCCGCAGGGGAGTCCCGCGCTCGACCTGGAGGGTCTGTCCCAGCGGCTCGAGGGAGATGCGGACGCGATCGGTCATGGCCGGGAGGATATACTCTTCGCATGTACGCGCGAGACCGCTCCGGCTCGGGTCGGCAGGCATCGAATGGCTGAGTCCACGCAGCCCGTGCGGGTGATCGCGTGTCCCGTCCTGCGGGACCTGATCGAGCCCCGCCTCGGTGACGCCTCTACCTCCGCCGTCTACCTGGACTACGGACTCCACATCCAGCCCAAGCGGATGGCTCCGTGCCTGCAGGAGCAGCTCGACGCCATCGAGGAGCCGAGCCTGGTCCTGATCGGGTACGGGCTCTGTGGGAATGGAGTCGAGGGACTGGAGGCCCGGAAGCACACACTGGTGATCCCGCGGGTCGACGACTGCATCACCATCCTGCTCGGATCGCACCAGGCGTATCTGCGCGCCCAGCGGGAGCAGCCCGGAACCTACTACCTGACCCGGGGATGGCTCGAAGTCGGCGCCCACCCACTCGCCGAGTACGATTCCCTGGTCGAGCGCTTTGGCCGCGAGAACGCCGATCACGTCGTCGACGCGCTCTTCGGGCACTACACCCACCTCTGCCTGCTGGGGTCCACCCCTGCCGATCTGGCAGAGTGCCGCGCCGAGGTGCGCCCGGTAGCGGAGTTCTGCGCGAGCCGCTGGGGCATCACCTACGAGGAGCGGATCGGCTCGGACGCACTCCTCTCCGGGCTCCTCGATGCGCCGCGCACGATGGATGCGCTCGGGGAGGACTTCGTCGTCATCCCGCCCGGCGGCCGCGTCGAGGCCCGGATGTTCGCCCGCGACTCGTAATCGGCCCGCCCTCCCCTGCGCCAGACGGCGCCTTCTCCGCGGGGCTTGACGATCTCCTTTTTTTCGACAATACTGTCGAAAAAGAATCCCGACGCGAGAGACCGAGAGATGCCCAAGCTGGTCGACCCGGTGGTGCAACGGCAGGAGATCCGCAGCGCGGCGCGCCGTGTCTTCTCGCGCCGCGGGGTCGCCGGCACCGGCCTCACCCACGTCGCCGAAGCGGCCGGGATGGGGCGCTCCAGCCTCTACCACTACTACCCCGACAAGGCCGCGCTGATGCGCGACCTGCTGCACGAAGTCATGAGCGAGGAGGAGTCGTTCTTCGCCGAGGCAGTCCGTGGCGAGGGATCTCCGATGCAGCGGGCCGAACGGCTCGCCAGAATCCTGGCGCGCATGTTCGAGCCGTGGAAGGCCGTGGCCCGCATGTTCTTCGACTTCCGCCTGCGCGAGACCCGCGGCTTTCGCCCCTTCTTCCGCCGGATCCGCGGCCACCTCGCCGGCCTGATCGAGGAGGGTCAGCGCCTCGGCGAGATGGACACGCGCCTCGATCCCTCCCTCGGCGCCGCGACCCTGATCGGCACCGTCGACGGCCTCCTGCTCCAGCACCTGGTGGATCCGGGCGCCTTCTCCGAACCGCAGGCGCTCGAGGACTCGCTGGTCCTCGCAGTTCGAAAGCTGCTCGAGCCATGAGCTCGCTGGCCCTGATGCGGCTGCTCGAGTCCACGCCGGATCGCTACGACGCGGGGATGCGCGCCATCACCCTGGGCCGCGTCGCGCGGCTCCACGCCGCGGTGGCCGCCGCGGCTGCGCCCCGCCCCGGTCTGCGGATCCTCGAGATCGGCTGCGGAACCGGGGCGGTCACCGAGCGCCTCGTCGCTCTGGGGTCGCGAGTGACGGCCCTCGATCAGAGCCCGGAGATGCTCGAGCGGGCGCGGGCGCGTCTCGCCGGCGCTCCTTCCGGCTCGATCGAATGGCTGGAGAGGACCGCCTCCGAGATCGATGCGTTTCCCGAGGAGAGCTTCGACGCGGTCGTCTTGAGCTTCTGCCTCTCGGACATGTCCGCCGGCGAACGCGCCTTCACTCTGCGCCAGGCGGCGAGGCTCCTGCGCGCCGGAGGTGTGCTCGCCGTCGCGGACGAGGTGTTCCCCGAGGCGATCGGCGAGCGCGTGATTCACGCCGTGCTGCGACTGCCCCAGGCCTCGATCGGCTGGCTGCTGGCGGGCGCGACCTCGCACCCCATACCGGACCTGCCCGAGGAGATCCGCGCAGCGGGCTTCGCCGTGCAGCGGGAGGAGCGCTGGCTGCTCGGCCGTCTGGCGGCCATCACAGCGGGCCGCGAGACGCGCGCCAGGCCCGAGGAGGAGACGTCGTGAGCGTCGGGCGAACCCGAATCCTGGACCTGATGAGCGAGGCCTTGCTGACGCTACTGCGCCTGTTCCCCTGGTCGACGGAGCCGGGGCTCCGACGCGTCGGTGACCCCACGCCGGGGAGTCCGGTGATCGTCACGGGCAACTACGACCTCACGGTTCGGCGCCTGCTCCGCGCTCTCGAGGGGACCCCTGCCTGGGTCGTCGTCGCCCCGTCGCGGGGCATCAACGTCTGGTGCGCGGCGGCCGGCGGACACCTGACCTCCCACCAGGTGGTGACGGCGCTCAAGACCTCCGGAGTCGAGGATCGCGTCGAGCACCGCCGGGCCATCCTCCCCCAGCTCGCCGCGACCGGGGTGCTGGCGCGCGAGGTATCGCGCCGCTGCGGCTGGAAGCTGCGCTTCGGCCCCGTCTACGCCGAGGACCTCCCGCGATATCTCGCGCAGCACGAGAAGAAGAGCAACGACATGCGCCGGGTGCGCTTCGGCGTCTCGGAGCGGCTGCAGATGGCGGTGGCCTGGGCCGCCCCCACCAGTCTGGTGTTCGCCGCGCTGGCCGCCCTGATCCGGCCCGCCTGGTGCCTGCCCATCGCGCTGCTCAGTTGGGCCCTGGCCGCCGCGGTGTTCCTGGTCTACGACCGCATTCCCGGCCCCCGCCGCCTGGTCCTGGGCGGCGGGGCCGTCGCGCTGTCGATGCTCGCAGTGGCCCTCGCCGGTGGCGGTGCGGCGGCGCTCTCGGCGGCAGCCGTCGCCAGCGCGCTGCTCAGCGCGATCCTCACCTACGACTACTCGGGATCGACACCCATAGAGGGAGGCAGCCACTTCGAGGAGCGGCGCTGGAAGGTCACCCTCGACCGGGAGCGCTGCGAGGGCATCTACTCCTGCTGGGAGGTCTGCCCGGAGGCGTGCTTCGAGAAGCCCAATCCCGAGGCGGCCGCCGGTGAGAGAAAGGTGGACTTGTCCCACGCGGAGCAGTGCATCCGCTGTGGTGCCTGCATCGTGCAGTGTCCCGAGGACGCGCTCTACTTCGAGGACGACTCGGGGCAGCGCGTCGATCCCGACACCATCCGGAGCTTCAAGCTCAACCTGATGGGACGCCGCGCCGTCGCCTCGCCAGAGGCGGCTCGAGAAGGAGATGCGCGATAGACCGCCGGGCGCTCAGCCCGCCAGGCGGAGCACCTCGCCGACCAGCTTCTCGATGCCGGCGGCCACGTCCTTGATGCCGGGGCCGAGCATGTAGGCCGGGCAGCTCACCACGTTCGCCTTCTCGTCGCAGACGAAGTCCTCCACCGCGCACGCCTTGTGGTGCGCCCCCATCTGCTCCAGCGCGCCCGCCGTCGCCTGATCGCTGCCGATGGTGAGATCGACCCCCGGAAAGAGCTTCGCAGCGATGTTGGGAGCGATGCAGATCAGGCCGATGGGCTTGCCCGCGGCGTGGGCGTCGCGGAGCAGGCTCTCGACGCCGGGATCGACCGTGCAGCCGGGACCCTCGACGGCGAAGCTCGAGAGGTTCTTCGCGGCCCCGAAGCCCCCGGGAAGAATCACGGCGTCGAACTGGTCGGCGCGGGCGCTGGCGACGTCCTGGATCTCCCCCCGCGCGATGCGGGCCGACTCGGTCAGGACATTGCGCGGCTCGCCCTCCACCGCCTGGCCGGTGCGGTGATCGACGACGTCCCGCTGCGGCTTGTCGGGAGCCAGGCACTGCACCTCTGCACCCGCGCGATCGAGGGCGAGCAGGGTGACCACACTCTCATGGATCTCAGCGCCGTCGAGGTATCCGCAACCCGACAGCACTACGGCGACACGCGGCATTTCGATTCCTCCCATCGCTCGGAGTACCGGGAGCGGCGATTATAGCCTCCCTCAGGCGAGGATGGAGCGCGCGATGGTCTCGAGCTGGATCTCGTTGGTCCCCCCGCCGATCTCGAACATCTTGGCGTCGCGCATGAGCTTCTCGATGGGGAGCTCGGCCATGTAGCCCGCCCCTCCGTGGACCTGGATCGCGTCCAGCGAAACGCTGACGGCTGCCTCAGCGCAGTAGAGCTTGGCGAGGGAGGCGAGCCTCGGATCGAGCTTGCCCTCCCGCTGCGCCCAGGCCAGCTTGAAGACCAGGTTGCGGGCGTTCTCCAGCGCGAGCTCCATGCGGGCGAGTCTCCAGGCCAGGCCCTGGAACTCCGCGATGGGCCGTCCGAACTGCTCCCGCGTCTTGGCGTACTGCACGGACTCCTCGACGCAGCGCTCGATGATTCCGAGACACATCGCCGGCATCACCGAGCGCTCGGCGTTGATGGTGTCCAGCGCGGTCCCGCCCCCGCCGCCGCCCTTGCCGTCCAGGCTCCCGAGCAGCGCCTCCTGCGGCACCCGGCAGTCGCGCAGGAAGATCTCGCCGGTGGGCGAATCGTGCATGCCCATCTTCCGCATCGGCGGTCCCGTCTCGAGGCCCTCGTTGCCGCGATCCACGACGAACGCCCGTACCGGACCGCGCTCCTCTCCGGTGCGCACGCGCGCGTAGATGGCGAAGGTGTCGGCGTAGGGCGCGTTGCTGATGAAGGTCTTCTGGCCGTTCAGGACGAACTCGTCCCCGTCGGCGACTGCCGCCGTTCGCATTCCCCCGAAGGCGTCGCTCCCCGCGCTGGGCTCGGTGAGGGCCCAGGCCCCGACCTTCTCCTGGCGGAAGATCGGAAGCGCGTGGCGCTCGATCACCTCGGCGGAGCCGCGCTCCAGGATCGTCATGGCGCAGCCCAGGCTCGAGATCAACACCATGCCCACGCCCGGCGAGACCCGGGAGATCTCCTTGAGCAGCACGCTGGTCAGCATCGGGTCGCCCCCGAGGCCGGTGGAGGTCCCGCCGCCGGCTTCGGCCTTCGGCTTCGCGGCATCGCCGCGGAGCCGGGCGAGGCGGCTCTGGGCCATCGCCCCCAGCATCTCCGAGACGCCGAGGTCCGTGCAGAGCTTGCGCAGCAGCTCGTAGGGAAGGACCTCACTCGACTCGAGGGCCGGGAGCATCGGAGCGAGCTCGGTCTCGCACCAGCTCCGCGCAGCGCTCTCCACCATCCGCTGGGTCTCATCGAGCTCGAACATGCTTCTCCTCCTCCAGGGGCGTGATCTTCGTGGCCGAGCAGGGAGACGTCAACCGATACGGCGCGGGCGCGAAGCCCCGGCGTTTCCCTACTCTCTCCGCCCCTCCGCCCGAAGCTGGGCGCCGAACCACCGGAGAACGGAATGAGCGCGAGCGCCCCGATCCTGCGAAGCGAGCGCCTCGAGTTGACGCCGATCGGCGACGATGATCGTGAGCCCCTCCAGGCCCTGCTCTCCCTGGAGCCGGTCTACCGCTACCTGCTCGACGGAAGCCCGCCGGAAGCCGCCTGGGTCGCGTCCGTCGTGGCCGATTCGTGCGACGACTTCGCCCGCCGGGGCCTCGGCCTCTGGGCGGCTCGCCAGCCGGGCGATCCCGCTCTGATCGGGCTGGTCGGCTTCCGCGACTTCTACGATCCCCCGGTCGAGGAGCTGCTCTACGCGCTCCATCCCGACCTGTGGGGACAGAGAATGGCCTCGGAGATGGCGCGCGCCGCCATCGAGCACGCCTTCGTCGCCGCCGGACGCGAGCGCGTGCGCGCCAGCACCGACCTCCCCAACCGGGATTCTCTCGCCGTCATGCTGCGCCTCGGCATGCGGGAGACGGGGCGTGAGCCGGCGCCGCCGGGCTTCAAGTGGGAGCAGATCCACTGCGAGATCGCGCGCGCCGAGTGGCAGTGCGGAGCCGGGCGTCCCGCGCGGGAAGGCACTTGAGACGGGAGGGACTATCGCATGGGCAAGAAGGATCTGGACCGCAAGGCCAAGAAGCTCCAGCTGGGCAAGCTGCGCGCCCACGTCCTGGTCTGCAGCGCCGGGAAGTGCGCGGGCAAGGCGGAGGGGGAGCGCGCGGTCAAGAAGTTCAAGAAGAGCCTGAGCGCGCGCAAGCTAACCGCTCGTTCCGGTGGGGTAATGTGCAGCGCAGTGGGCTGCCTCCACATCTGCGCGGGAGGCCCCATCGCGGTGGTCTGGCCCGACGCCACTTGGTACCGGGACGCCACGGCGGAGAACTTGGACAGGATCCTCGAGGAGCACGTTCTCGGAGGCAAGGTGGTCAAGGAGCTGCGCATCGCCGGTTCGAAGCGCGTGAAGGTGGTCTGACGCCGCCGAGGCGAGACATGATGATCGGGGCGCCGGAGTTGCGCCGATCGAACCTGGACTTCACCGCACGGCGCGTAGGATCATGCGCCGGTCCCGGTGGGTGAGCGGCTCACCGCCGGATCCGAATCCCTCCACCTCCCTGAAGCCCGCCTGGATCAGCCAGTCGCGCAGCTCGGGGTAGCTGAAGAGCCGGTTCGAGAAGCGAAAAGATTGAATCCGCCCCTCCCGGACGACGGTGCGATGGTTGTGGGTCCGGCCCGTGAGCGCATCGTGGTAGTGCTCGTCGGTCATGAAATCCTCGCCGCGACGGGTGACGTTTGACGAGAGGTAACCCGCCCACAGCCCCGGCCCGTGATTGAGCTCCAGCAGGAAGCGACCCCCCGGCCGCAGGGAACGTCGAACGGCCGCCAGGATGCGGCGGTTCTCGTCGTCGTCGAAGTAGCCGAAGCTGGTGAACCAGCTGATGACCAGGTCGAAGCGCTCCGACCAGGCGAGCTCGCGCATGTCCCCCTGGACGTACTCGACCGTCACGTGGCGGCGCTCGGCATCGGTCCGGGCGATCTCAAGAAAGGCGGGGGTCAGGTCGTAGCCTGTCACCGAGGCGCCGCGCTGGGCGAGGCGATTGGTGATGCGTCCATGGCCGCAGGCCAGATCCAGCACGCGATCGCCCGGCTTCACGGGGCCGAGCGAACAGATCCGCTCCGTCTCGTCGTCGCTCCGCTGGTCGGTGAGCAGCGCCTCGTAGAAGTGCAGGTAGTGGTCGCCGAAGACCTGCTCGGCATCGAAATCGGAGGTCATGTTCCTCCCCTCGCCCTCGTCAGAGGGGAACGCCCAACGCCTCGAGCTCGGCGCGGAGCCGCTCGACGTCCACGGCACCCGCCCGGGTGTCGGCATCGCGAATCAGCCGCGCCGCCACCGCGACGGCCTGCCCCTCGAGCATGCAGGGCCCGATCACCCGCGCCGAGCCGAAGGCCCCCGCGTCCGCCGAGAGGCAGCGGCCCGCCGCCAGGAGGTTGCCGACACCCCGCGGCACCAGGGCGCGGTACGGAATCGTGTACCACGTGCCGCGCGGGAGGAAACGCCAGTGGGTCTCGCCGCCGCGGACGTGGCGCTCGATGGGCCAGGCCGAGCGACCGATCCCGTCCTCGAACTTCCGTCCGCCGAGGACGTCCTCCTCGCTGAGCGCGTACTCCCCCACGATCCGCCGCGTCTCGCGGATCCCCAGGCGCGCGGCGCTGTCGGCCAGGAAGGCCTCGGAGAAGCCGGCCACCTCGCGGCGCAGGAACTCCGAGAGCCGCGCGGCCTGACTGCGACCCTCCATCTCCGCCCAGGTGAGCTCTTCCGCGTCGGTCGCGTTCACCGGCCGCCCGGCGACGTCGAGCCGGGAGAGCGCCACCAGGATCTCTCCCGGTCGTCCCGTCGGAATCAGGTTGCCGGTCTTGCGGGGGAGCCCCTCGCTCTCGAAGTGCTTCGCGAGGATCTTCGGAAGCTCTGCGAGCTGGGCGAAGGCCGTACCGAGGTCGACGTTCTGCATGGTGAACATCATCGACGGGTACTGGATCTCCTCACCCAGCCGGACCTCTGCTCCGGCCAGGCGTGAGAGCTCGGCATCACCGCTGGCGTCCACGTAGACGCGCGCGCGCAGCGCGGTTCGACCCGCTCGCGTCTGCACCACGACACCCTGGATCTCGCCCTGCTCTACCAGCGCGTGGGTGAGCTTGGCGTGGAGCAGGACTCGCAGCCCGGGCTCGGCGCGCACCAGCTCCTCGAAGAGGATCTTCACGCCCCAGGGCACGTAGGGAAGCACGCCGCTGTCCTCGTAGGGAATCGGTCCGAGGGCATGCCCCCGGGCGAGCAGCCTCTCGGCGATCTGGAGCGGCAGCCCGCCGACCAGGGGAGAGAGGCCCCCCTCGGGCTCCCGGGTGTAGAAGCCACAGAAGGTCCCCACGCAGCCGCCCGTGCTCATGCCCCCGAGGAAGGGCATCTCCTCGACCAGGGCGGTGCGGAGGCCGCGCCGGGCGGCGGAGACGGCAGCGGCGATGCCCGCCGCTCCGCCTCCCACCACCAGGAGATCCAGCTCCTCGCCTACCTCGATTTCTTCAGCGGGAATCCGCAGCAGACTCAAGCCTCTCCTCCCACTCCCGTTCCGACCGCCCTCCCCGCTCGACGCCGAAGCTTCGGCGGCACGCCCGGTGCTCTGGTTCCTCAGTGACTCTCGCGCCAGGCATCCCAATCCGCGCGAATCTCGGGCAGGCAGCCCACGTCGCGCCGGTGTCTCGATGCATCCGCTGGCAGTCTAACCCAGGCCAAATCATTCGCGAGCAGTCTCTTGCGGACAGCGATGGCTTCGCATCTTCGCGCCCTCCTCCTCCCGCTGGCCGAGGGGGGCCGGGTGGTCTACCTGTCCCGCGAGCGGCACCGGGCCATGTGAGACCGGACGCGGGAGGGGAAACCATGTACAGCGACGAGGGAATCGAGATCACGCCGGGCATGCAGCAGTACATCGAGCGCAACGACGAATATCTCGCCAAGCGCGATCGCTACATCCTCGACGTCGTCAAGAAGTGGAAATTCGACACCATCGCCGTCCACGGCCTCTACACCATGGAAGACGCCCTGGAGGACTATCAGGGCTCGATCATCGAGCCGATCTTCATGAGCGCCTCCCAGGCCTTCCGCGATTCGGACGAGATGGCTGCAGCTCTGGCCTACTTGATCCCGAGCTGGACCTATTCGAGGATCGCCAATCCCTCCACCTACTACTACGAGTGGACGCTGGCCCTGCTCGAGGGCTACGGATTCGACGGCACCACCGAGTGCTGCTCGACCTCTTCGGGGATGGCGGCGATCATGACGGCCGTCCAGCCCTTCCTGGTCCACCGCTTCGGTAGCCGCGCCGAGCCGCGCAACTTCCTGGCGACCGCACAGTGCTACGGGGGAACCTTCCAGCAGTTCAACGTCAGGCTGATGGAGGAACGGGACATCGAGTGTCGCTGGATCCACGACCCGACCGACCTCGACGAGTGGGCCTCCAAGATCGACGCCGACACGCGGTTCCTGTACGGCGAGCTGCCGAGCAATCCGCAGCAGGGCTTCTTCGACATCGAGGCAGTGGCGGACCTGGCCCACAGCCACAGTCTCCCGCTGATCGTCGACAGCACGGTGGCGACGCCGGCCCTGCTGCGCCCCATCTGTCACGGCGCCGACATCGTCGTGCAGTCGGCCACCAAGAGCCTGACCAGCAGCGGCTTCGGCATCTGCGGCGCCGCCATCGCGCGCAAGGGGATCGTCACCAACATCGACAACGAGCATCTCAAGAACAACTTCGCCATCTACGTCAAGTACCTGCCAAACCGCGACTACGGCCCGAACCTGCACCCGATGCAGGCCATCATGACGCTGAACGACATGCGCACCCTCCGCTCCAAGATGGATCTGATGAGCACCAGCACCATGCGGGTCGCGCGATTCCTGCAGGAGCACCCAGAGGTCGAGAGCGTTCAGTACCTGGGCCTGCCCGATCACCCCTTGCACGAGCTCGCGAGCAGGTACATGTGGCTGGTCGACGCCGAGCACGACGAACAGTACGGACGGCCGGTGAATCGCTACGGGCACCTGATGTCTTTCTGCGTCCGGGGCGGTCCCGAGAGGACCCGCAGGTTCTTCGACGGCCTCCAGCGCATCTGGCGCGCGACCGACCTGGGGCGCATCAAGAGCGTCGCCACGATTCCCGCGATTTCGACGCATCAGCAACAGGGCGAAGAGGGCCGCAAGCTGGCCGAGATCCCGCCGAACATGGTGCGCCTCTGTGTGGGAGCGGAACACCCCGACGACGTGATCGCCGATCTGGATCAAGCGCTCAGCCGGATCGACTCGAAGTAGCGCCCCGGGCAGAAGAGCGGGCTAGAACGGCGTTAGATCCCAGTAGAGCAGGAGCACGCTGAAGCTGAAGGCGGCGGCCCCGGTGAGCAGGAATCCCAGCAGTGTCCCGACGGGGAGCCGCTCCCGGCGGTGGATGCCCACGGCCAACGCCATCGCAGCCAGCCCGGCCGGTCCCGCGAACAGACCGGCGAGGGCCCCCAATCTCGCCCACGGCACCAGCCCGAGCAGGAGCAGCTCTTCGAAGGCGTGGTAGGTCACGCCGATGGCGCCGCCGATGATCCCAACCGAGAGCACCGCCAGGCAGCTCGCCGTCCAGGTCATCCCGCGCACGTCGGAGGCGGGCGCAGCGCTGCGTCCGTCGATGCGCCGGCCGAGCGGGGCAACCGTGAGGACCAGGAAGCCGATCGCTGGAAGCAGGATGCTGAGTCCGGCCCAGATGCCGAGACCGATCAGGCTCCTCTTGTCCTCCCGCGCCCTGACCATCAAGCGCGGCACGAGAGACGTCGTGTACAGCGGCGCGTAGAAATCGGGTGCTTCCACCTCGTCGACGCACCCGAGGTCGGGCTCCGCCTTGGGTTCATCGAAGAAGGCGTTGAGCATGTCGCCTCCACAATCGACCGAGCGCGAGGGTCCGTGACCGGCGTAGGGAAACTCCACGTAGGTGCCGTTGGCGAAGCCGGGAAGGATCGCCTTCGCCATCGGGGGAGGCGTAATGGGATCCATCTCGCCCTCGATGATGAGGGCCGGCAGGTCGGTCTCGACCGCTTCGTACTGGGCGCCGTCCCGGGGGATCATGCCAGTCTCCAGGCACAGCTCCGCGCGTCGCTGGAAGGACTCCGCGGAGCCGAGGGCGGAGCCCAGGATCGGGAAGGCCTCGATGGCTTCCCGCCCGGCAACTGCCTGGACCTCGGTCTGCGCGTCAGCGCAGAGCATCGCATTGGTCATGCCCTGACTGGCAGAGAAGAACGAATCCCTGATGCTGGCGACCACCCTGGTCAGGTCTTCGTCGCGACGCTCCACCGCGTCGGCCCAGGCATGGATCAGCGCCGGCAGGCCGGGATAGTTGGACTGCTCGTACAGGAAGGCGAAGGGGAGAAAGGCGACCACGTCGGGGAAGAGGTAGGCCTTGCCCGTCGGGTACCTCTCGGTGTCATCGACGTCGACGACGAGCGGATCGTCCCACACCGACTGGGCGGCTTCGCGCATGCGCTTGCCGAGATCCGGGTAGTGACGCGCGCAGTCGGGCTGCGCCTGACAGAGATCATCGAGCTTCCGGAGGTCCCGGTCGTACCACTGCGCCGTGCGCCGCAGCCAGGGAGTACCTCGGACGTCCAGGGGCACGATGGCGTCCAAGGCGAGGGCTCGGATGCCCGCGGGATCGACCTTGATGTAGGCCTGTCCCAGGATCGATCCGTACGAAATGCCCCACACATTCCACTGCTCGAAGCC
>CAZTOU010000070.1:0-26256 GCA_964615365.1 uncultured Spirochaetales bacterium | reverse complement strand
TCCTGAAGGCCGAGATGGCCAAGACCCGCGCCGGAGGGAAGTCGGAGCTGATGGACCTCCTGATCGGCTACCGCTGGAAGGATATGTTCGGCGGCTTCGACCGCGATCCCGCCACCCTCGACCGAAAGCGAGCCTAGTCTCCGAGCAGCGTCTCCATCACCAGATCCCGGATCCGCTGGGGATCGACGTCCGTCGCCAGCTCGATGTTGGAGGGGCCCGGACACCGGACGTAGCCGGCGTCCTCGCCGGGCCCGAGGCGAATCGGCTCCATCGGGCAGAGATCCGGCACCGGCAGGGACGCGACGGTCAGGGGATCGTGGAGGAGAAGCTGCGGCTTGGGGTTGCCGATCTCCACGAGCTTCTCGAGCCAGATCTCGCCCATCGAAGCCAGGGCCCGACACAGGGAGTCGCCACCGGCGAGAGCCCTGTGATCCGCAGAAGAGATGGGCGTGCGAAAGGTGATCTCCGCCGGAAAGACGCGCGGCAGCCCGACGCTCGGCGGCTCCTGCGCCAGGAGCGTCGCCGCCGCGTCGGGATCGCAGTGCCAATTCCACTCGTCGATGGTGGGCGCCACCCCCTCGACCTCCACCGGCACAGTCTGGCCCCCCATGATCGAGAGACGCGGTAGCTGAACGCCGGCTCGGAGCAGGGCCGCCACGTTGGAGAGCGGCCCGATCGCGACCAGCGCATCGGGCCGGGTGCTCTCGATGGCCTCGGCGAGAGCGTCGACCCGCCGCGCCGCATCCGGGTTGGACTCGGTCCTCTTCCGCGGCGGCCCCCCCTCGAGAAGCCCCCTGCCCTCATGACCGAACATGAGCCCGATCCGGCTCTCCGTCAGCGGCTTGCCCAGCCCCACCAGAACGGGACAGTCCTCGGCTCCCCCCAGCCGCAGCAGGGCCTCGGCCATTCTCGCGCGCAGCTCCACGTCGCCGAAGACGGTCGACACCCCCACCACCTCCAGCTCCGGGTGGCGGAGGGCGAAGGCCAGGGCGATGGCGTCGTCGACGTCGGTGCCGAGATCGGTGTCGATCCAGATGCGGATGGCCATGGACGGGTCGCTCCTCGGGCATTCCTGCGGATGCAGATCCGGCCCGTGGACCGGGCCGGAAGGGATCTCCGCAGC
Source organism: uncultured Spirochaetales bacterium (assembly GCA_964615365.1). Taxonomy (GTDB): domain Bacteria; phylum Myxococcota_A; class UBA9160; order UBA9160; family UBA6930; genus CAVXZE01. The sequence goes on along the minus strand of CAZTOU010000070.1, from coordinate 25,133 downwards.
GGTTTCGAAACCTCCCCATCTTAGCCCGCAATTCGCTCCGGCCCGCCCATGCGGCCACCCCTCTGGCGAGACTGTCCCCGACGCGGTAAGCAGGGAGACATGCGTCTTGCCACACTACTCACACTGGTCCTGTTCCTCGGCTGTTCGACCACGATGCTCGCGCCCGATAGTGGGTTCGAGGAGGTCCTGGACGCCTATCACCTGTCCGGCGGAAAGAAGGCCCTGGCCCTGGCGGTCGATGCGAAGGGGAGAAAGGCATACTCCGTCCGCTCCGGCGACTGGAGGCAGAAGTCCGCCAATCGGAAGGCTCTGGCCGCCTGCAACTCGAAGGCGGCAAGGCACGGCGTCGATGCGCAGTGCTACCTGTTCGCGATCGGTGACGAGGCCGCCCCGTCGACGCTGAAGGGCTGCGCCATGGGACGGATCAACGAGAAGCGGTGCGCTTTCCAGCGACGATACCCGCTTCGTGGCAACTGAGCCTGACTCCCGGGTCCGGCCGAAGCTCCTGCTCTCCTGGAGCAGCGGAAAGGACAGCGCCTGGGCGCTTCACCGGCTCCTGCAGGGCGACGAATTCGAGGTGGTGGGACTCGTCACCACCGTGAACCAGCGCTTCCAACGGATCGCCATGCACGCGGTCCGCGAGGTGCTGCTCGAGCGGCAGGCCGCCTCCGCGGGCCTGCCGCTCTGGAAGATCCCCATCCCCCACCCCTGCAGCAACGAGTGTTACGCGAGCGCCATGACGCGGCTCCTGGAGCGCGCTCGCTCCGAGGGCGTCAGCGTCATGGCCTTTGGCGATCTCTTCCTCGAGGAGATCCGCCGCTACCGCGAAGAGCAGCTCGAGGGCCACGGGATCGCACCCCTCTTCCCGCTGTGGGGGCTCTCCACCGCGGAGCTTGCAGGGGAGATGGTGGACGCGGGCCTGGGTGCGCGCATCACCTGCATCGACCCGAAACAAATGCCCCGTCGCTTCGTCGGGCGCGAGTTCGACGCCGATCTTCTCGAGGAGCTTCCCGCCGGGGTGGACCCCTGCGGCGAGCACGGAGAGTTTCACACCTTTGCCCACCGGGGCCCGATGTTCCGAGAGCCCGTCCCGGTGGAGCCGGGTGAGATCGAGGAGCGGGAGGGCTTCGTCTTCGCGGACCTGCTCCCGGCTTGAGTCGCGATCAGGAGCCCCCGAGACCTCCGCCATCACGCCTTCTGAACTACGCTCGCTTGCGGCTACCCCGTCGGGAGCGAGATGCCGAGGCTCCAGGCGGTGGCGATCGCCCAGCCGAGAACACAGATCTGCACGGATCGCGATCGGTAGGCCATCTCCACCGGAGATCCACCCGCGCCCTCCCCCATCGCCCTGCGCAGGTAGTCGAGGATTCCGAAAGCCACGAAGGGGAGGCCCACCAGCTCGCGACCCGGGATGAAGGCCGGCGACTCCTGGCTGTAGAGGGCGTAGGCGAACATCGCGATCCCCGCGGTGATCGCGAGGGCGGAATCGAGAAAGGTCAGTGTGTATCCGGCGAGAGAGGCGCGGTGCTCGCTGGTGAGCCCGGCCGCCAGATCGGCCCGACGTTTTCCGAAGGCGAGGAAGAGGGCCAGCATCGACGAGCACAAGAGCAGCCAGTTGGACGGCGCCGCGTCGACCAGGGCGCAGCCCAGGATCACGCGGATCAAGAAGCCCGATGCGAGGATGAAGACGTCCAGGACCGGCACGTTCTTGGCGCCCAGGGAGTAGACGAGATTGACGATCAGGTAGACGAGGGAGAATCCGATCGCCGCCCGCAGCCCGGTCAGCCAGGAGAGCGCGAGCCCGGCCACTGCCAGGATCGCTGCCAGAGCCAGGGCCAGCGAAGGGGACACCGCCCCGGACGCCACCGGACGGTTCCGCTTGGCGGGGCTCCGGCGATCTGCCTCCGCGTCGCGGACGTCGTTGAAGGCATAGACGGCGGAGTTGACCAGGCAGAACCCCAGGAGCCCCAGTGCGAAGAGGGAGAGATCCAGCTCCGCCCCGACGGCGAGGGCGAAGGGAACCGGCGCCAGGACGAAGCCGTTCTTGATCCAGTGCCAGGGGCGAGCGAGCCTGACGAGCTGCGCGGGAAGAGATCCCATCATCGGGGCTCAACAGCCGAAGTGCCGCGCGGCCGGCAGGAGCAGAGGATCCATGAGGGACATGATGGCACACCAGACAGAGGCAGAGCAGTCCCGAAGCTCCTCTCCGCCGAAGGTGCTCCGCGCCCCGGACGCCTCACCAGCTTCCCCCTCCTCCGCCGCCGAAGCCGCCACCGCTGAAGCCGCCGCCGCCGAAGCTGCTGCCGCCGGATCCGCCGCTCGACCGGGGCGAGGAACGCATCGTCTGCCCCATGGTGCCCAGCGAGCGCCCCAGGTCACCGACGAAGAGACGCGGCGCGAAGCCGTGGGTGTAGCGGGGGGAGTGGTACCAGCTCGGCGGCTGGGTGTAGATCCCGGCGAATGCATCGGCCCACTGGTCGGCGACACCGAGCACGATGGCGTAGGGCAGCACCGCCTCGAACTGCTCCACCGACCGGCCTCCCATCCGCTCGAGCCGATCCGCATCCACCCTCGTGACGAACTCCTTGAAGCCGAGGATCTCCTCGTACGCCTTCCGTCCTCGGCGGGTGCGGCGGGGCATGATCCGAGAGAACAGCAGGGTGATCGCTCCCGAGGCGAAGACCGCAATCCCGGGGACCGTCTGCGAGAAGGGCCCGAAGAGCAGCACGCCGAGGCCCAGGAGGATCGCGCCGGCCACCGCGTAGCCCTTTCGCACCCGATCCGGCGACACCGGGAAGTAGCCCCGGGGCCCGCTCAGCTGCTTGTACAGGGAGGTTCTGATCTCCGGGAGGTACTTGTAGAACTTCTCCTTCAGGGAGGAGATCGTCACACTGCGCTCGCTCCCGAACAGGTGGGAGAGCAGCAGCCGCTCATGGGGCCGGAGGCTCTCGTCGGGCTCCCGCTTCTTGATCAGGGCGTAGTCCCGGTCGGAGAAGAACAGGAACTTGGTCGACTCACTCTCTTCGATCTCCAGGTAGCCGCGCACCGCCAGATCGAGGATCGACGAGGTGATGTCCTCCATGTCGACCTTCTCGTCCAGGACCGTTCCCAGCTCCGCGGGCGTCATGCCTTCCGGGGCCTGGTAGGCGACGGGGATGGCGTCTCGGCCGCCGGGATCCCGGCCGCGGTTCCGCCAGAGGTGGAGCAGGACCAGGAAGATCGCCAGCGGCAGGAGTGTCCACGGACTCAGGTAGTCTCCCAGCCGGGAGAGCAGCTTCTCGAGCGCGGTCGGCTCGACCACGACACCCTTGGGAAGCCAGACCGCGACGGTGAGCCCCTCCCTGCCGCGGAGCGGGCGGGTCGTCTCGAAGAAGACGATGCCACTCGAGACCCGCTCGACACAGTCGGAGCCGACGGCACCCATGGGGCCCGTGAAGCAGTTGAAGGCCAGGAGCTCGGGGGGGGCACCCTCCGGGAGGAAGACCTCCGCCTCGGCGCGATCGATGGGCACCGGCCACTCGGTCCCCGTCGCGTTCCAGTAGAGCTCGTCGTGATCCTCGAAGTAGAGGATCCCGCGCTCGACGCGATAGCGGATCACGTAGCCCTTGGTTCCGGTCACCGTGCGGTTCGGGTCGCCGATCCGGATGCGCAGGTTCCTTCCCTGGGTCGAGGTCCGGAAGGGCTGCTCGATGCCGCTCTCGTCCGTGACCGACTCCACGTCGAGGGAGATCCGGTAGTCCGCCGCCCGGCCGCGGCCGTAGCGAACCGGGATGTCCCGGAAGATCCCGTGGCGCCGCTGATCTCCGAAGTCGTAGGTGATCTTCTCCACGACGCTGAAGGCGTCCTCGGTCTCGAGGTAGATCTCCGTCGTGAACTGGCGGATCGCCTCACCGGCTGCCGCGGCGGGGACCGCGAGCGCCAGGATCGCGACGAACAGCCGGAGTGCGCGCGCCATCTCAGGAGCCGAAGCTGACCGAAGGAGCGGTTCGCTCCTCGGCGGTGTCGAGCTCGAAGTACTCCTTCTTCTCGAAGCCGAAGTTCCTGGCGACCAGGTTGCTCGGGAAGGCCTCGCAGCGGGTGTTGAGGTCGCGCACCACCGCGTTGTAGTACCGGCGCGCACTCTGGATCGCGTCCTCCAGGGACGAGAGCTCTCCTTGGAGCGAGAGGAAGTTCTCGTTGGCGCGAAGCTCGGGATAGGCCTCGGCCACGGCGAACAGGCTCTTCAGCACCCGGCTGAGATTCCCCTCGGCCGCCGCCTTCGCCTCGGGTCCGCTCGCCTGCATCGCCTGGGAGCGCGCATTGGTCACCTCGGTGAAGGTGCTCTGCTCGTGCTTTGCGTAGCCCTTGACCGTCTCGACCAGGTTGGGAATCAGCTCGTAGCGGCGCTTGAGCTGAACGTCGATGTCGCTCCAGGCGCTCTCGGCCCCGTTGCGCAGCTTCACCAGTTGGTTGTAGAGCGAGACGACGTAGAAGACGATGCCTCCCACGACGACCAGAAAGATCAGGAACTCCATCGTGTCTCTCCTTCCACGCTGGCCCGCACCTCTCACCCCGGCGAGACGAGCAGACCAGACCCATCGGCAGTCTGGCGGACGCTCTAAACAGTGGCGGGCCGGTGCCGAACACGCCATGGTGAACGGCCCCCAGGGCCCGCCTTCAGGAGCCCGTTCGGATTCCCAGGAGATCGCGGGCGCGAGTCACCTCCCCGGGACCTCCGAAGACCAGCAGGCGATCTCCCGCGCGGATCGCGAAGGAGGGCGGGGGGTTCGGACTCGTCGTCCCGCCCCGATCCACCGCCAGGATGCTGGCCCCGGACTGGGCGCGGAACTCCAGACCGGCGAGGCTCACCTCTCCCTCGAAGCTCTCCGGCACCTCGAGCCACTCCGTCGAGACCCGCTCGAGCAGCTCGGAGAGCCAGGGATCGAGCACCAGCGCCGCGGGCATCCGGAGCATCTCGTAGCCCTCGTCGCGAAGCTCGGCGGTGAAGCGCTCGATGGCGCCCTCGGTGATCCCGAAGATGCGCAGCGTCTCGGAGACGAGATCGATGGTTCCCTCCAGCTCCTCGGCCACCACCAGATTGGCACCCGCCGCCTGCAGAGGATCCACGTCCAGGACGTAACGCGTGCGGGCCAGGATCGTGGCGCCCGGGTTGAGGGAGCGGGCGAGGCTCACGATCTGGCGCGTCGCGAGGGGATCCGTGATGGCGACGGCGATCAGCTTCGCCCTGGCGGCGCCGACCCGTTGCAGGAGCACGGTGCGGGTGGCGTCCCCGTAGATGACCTCCTCGCCCTTGGCGCGCGCCTTGCGCACCGTGGTCGCGTTGGTCTCGATGGCGACGTAGGGAATCGTGAGGGAGCGGAGCACCCGGGCGATGTTGCGACCCGCGAGGCCGAAGCCCACCAGCACGGCGTGGTCCGAGAGCTGCAACCCCCCCGCCCGCCGGTGCGGGATGGGAGCGACTCGGGTCAGCCGAGCCGCGACCCTTGGGGCCGCGCGCACCAGGAAGGGGGTCGCCAGCAGGGAGAGCACCGATCCCGCGATGAAGACCTGCTGCAGCCCCGCGTCGAGAAGCCCGGCAGATCCGGCCACCGCCGCCAGGATGAAGGAGAACTCACCGGTCTGGGCGAGGGAGAATCCCGACAGGATGCCCAGGCGGAGCCCCTGGCGAAGCACCCACGCGATCACTGCAATGACGATGCCCGCCTTCAAGAGGACCGCGGCCGACGCGAAGAGGAGCACACCGCTCGCCTGCGGGAGCGCGGCCTCGAGATCGAAGAGCATTCCCACGGCGGTGAAGAAGACCCCCAGCAGCACGCCGCGAAGCGGAATCAGCTCGGCGAAGAGCTGATGACCGTAGGGCGTCGAGTTCACCGCGAGCCCGGCCAGAAAGGCACCCACTGCCAGGGTGAGCCCGATCCGCTCGGCGGAGACGGCGGCCCCCACCACCACCAGCACCGCGACCATGCTGAACAGCTCCTGGGAGCGCAGCTTCGCCACCCTCTCGAGCACGCGCGGCAGGATGAAGCGCGCGGCCACGAAGAAGACCGCCAGCGCGGCGGCGGCTCGCAGGAGGGCCATCAAGAAGGGAAGAGCGTCGGCGGGCGTCTCGCCGGCGAGAAGGGGAATCCCCAGCAGGAAGAAGACGATGCAGATGTCCTGGAACAGGAGGACGCCGATGATGAGCTGACCGTGGGGGGAGTCGATCTCTCCCCGGTCGGACAGAAGGCCCATCACCAGGGCCGTGCTCGACATCGCCACCAGCAGGCCCAGCACCAGCGCGGTCTGGGGCGAGATACCGAGAAGCGAGGCACCGGTGGCGACGAGGATCACGGTCAGGACCACCTGGAGCCCGCCCGCCAGCAGCGAGAGCCGCCAGACCCGCCAGAGCCGTTCGATGGGAAGCTCGAGCGCGATCTCGAAGAGCAGGAAGACCACGCCGAACTCGGCCAGTGTGCGGACGCTTTCTGGGTCCGAGACCAGGCCGATGCCTCCGGGTCCGACCAGCGCACCCACCACCAGGAAGCCGGCGATGGCGGGAAGCCGGAATCGCTCGAAGAGCGCGACGCCGGCGGCGGCGAACCCGATCAGCAAGACCAGCTCGGTCAGGAAATGGGAGACTTCCACGGTCCCATTCTACTGCGGCGAAGGAATCGGACGATGCCTCCGTCGAAGCTTTCCTCGCCCGTGGCGCCGATCGACCCGAGCCCCACCTCTGGCATCGCCCCCGGGGCCAGCCGGATCCCCGGTAGCGCTGCAAGGACGGGGGCTTGCGCCGAGGCGAAGACCGCGCAGCGAACCCCCTGCGCAAGAGAAGGGTTGGATTCTCGAGGGATTTCCTCTACACCGGAGAATTCCCCGAATGAGGGCTGGTGGAGAACCGGTGACCCACCCGATCGTGACCGAGGAGCTCAAACTGCTGGAGCGGGTCTGCGCCGTCCTGGACCGCTCCCCGGAAGAGGAGCCTCCCTCGGAGGCTTCACTGATCGACGATCTGGAACGGATCCGGGAGCAACTGCTCTGCGGGGAGATGGACTACTTCGAACGCTCTGCCCTGAACGCCCGCTGGAACCTCCAGACGGCCCTCCTCCGGCAACTCCGAAAGTCCCGCGAAACACCCCGGATCGATCGCAGCTCCCCCTATTTCGCGCATCTCCGCCTCCGCGAAGAAGGTCGGGTACGGGATCTCTGCCTGGGCAAGGCCACCTTCCTCAAGCAGGGTCTTCGGATCATCGACTGGCGTCACGCCCCGATCGCCCAGCTCTTCTATCGCTATCAGCAGGGAGACGAGTTCGAGGAGGAGATCAGCGGTCGCACCGTCCTGGGAACGATCGCGGCTCGACGCACCGTCGCCATTCGCAGCGGCTCCCTGGAGAGGGTGGAGGCGCCCGAGGGCACCTTCCTCGCCGATTCGGCGCAGCCCGGCGGATGGAAACGCACCGACCGCCGGGCGCCCCGCCTGTCGGGAGGTGAGGGTGCGGCCCTCCGCGTTCACGATGCGAGTGAGAGCACCGGGCGGCGCCTGGGAATCGATCTCTCGGGCGGACGGCGACGGGCCGACAAGCGCCTGCCCGACATCGCGGGCCTGATCGCCCCGGAGCAGTTCGATCTGATCACGCGCCCCGATTCCGGCTTCGTGGTGATCCGCGGCGTCGCGGGCTCCGGCAAGACGACGGTGGCACTCCACCGCATCGCCTACCTCGCCTACCAAGACCCCGTCGTCGACTCGGGTCGCACCCTGTTCGTGGTCTTCTCACCGGCCCTTCGCGACTACGTCAGTCACGTACTCCCCGCTCTCGGCGTGAAACAGGTCCAGGTGTGGACCTTCGGTGAATGGGCGAAGGCGCAGCGACGGAGGCTCTTCCCGGAGCTCCCCAACCGTCGCCGCGAGGATACACCGACACCGGTCCGGCGCTTGAAGCTGCATCCCTCTCTCCTCGTCGCCCTGGAACGACAGGTGGAACGCGTCGCGGGCCCGCGCACCCCCTCCCAGGCCATCGACGACTGGGCCAGCGTCCTGACCGGGAGCGCGCTCCTCGACGAGGTCCTTCGCGAGACCGCGCCGGACGACTTCCGGAAGCGAGAGCTCGAGGAGGTCGTCGACGTCTGCCGGCGGCGCCACGAAGAGCTGGCCTCCTGGCTGGGGGGTGATCGGGAGATTCCGGGTGAGCTCGACGAAGAGGACGATGCGCTGCTGCTCCGTGCCTGGCAGCTACGCGTGGGCCCCATCACCGCGGGCTCCAGGGGGCGGCTCGACTACAGACACATCGCCATCGACGAGGTTCAGGACTTCTCGCCCATCGAGGTGAAGGTGTTGATCGACTGCCTCGACCGGCACCAGAGCCTCACCCTCGCCGGCGACACCCAGCAGCACGTCATGCAGGACGCGGGCTTCACCTCCTGGAGCGACTTCTTCGGTCATCTCCAGATCGACGGGACCGAGGTCGACACGCTTCAGGTGAGCCACCGCAGCTCCCAGGAGATCGCCGAGTTCGCGGCCGCGCTGCTGGGAGAGCTCCGGGAGGACGATGCCCCGCTCATCACCACGCGCTCGGGGCCGCCGGTGGAGCTCTTCCGGCACACCGACCACGGAGCCTGCATCGCCTCCCTCGCCGATGCGCTCCTGGCGCTGGCGGGCGAGGAGCCCCTGGCTTCGGTCGCCGTGCTCGCACCCTCTCCGAGCTTGAGCGAGCTCTACTTCTCGGGGCTGGAGAGAAGCGAGGTGCCGCGACTCCACCGGGTCCGAAATCAGGACTTCCGATTCGCGCCGGGCGTCGAGGTGACGGAGATCGAGCAGGTCAAGGGGCTCGAGTTCGACTACGTGATCCTGGTGGGGGTGAGTGACGAGCTCTTCGCCGACGAACCGATGGCGCGTCGGCTGCTGCACGTGGGCGCGACCCGTGCGGTCCACCAGCTCTGGGTGACCTGCACCGGAACGCCGTCGGAGATCGTGCAGGGGGCGATCCGGGCCGGCAAGGCGGTGTAGCCCGCCCCGCGTTCGCGTATCCTGATTCGGGAGAGGGAGGCGGGCATGAGCGAAAAGCCTCGGGATCGGGTCGCAGCGAGCGAAGCGCCTTGAGAGAGCTCCGCGACATCCTCGATGCCTTCCAGGTGCTGCGAGAGTCCGGAGAGGCAGGGGTTCTCGCCAACGCGGTGCACACCGAGGGCTCCACCTACCGCCGCCCGGGGGCCCGCATGCTGGCCCTGCCCGACGATCGGATGATCGGTCTGATCAGCGGCGGCTGTCTGGAGGGAGATCTCCTCGAGCACTCGAGGGACGTCCGCGAGTCGGGAGAGCCGAGAATCGTGCGCTACGACATGCGCCCGGAGGAGGACATCGTCTGGGGTCTGGGACTCGGCTGCTCCGGGATGGTGGACGTGCTGCTGGAGCGGGTCGACGCCGAGGCAGCCGGACCGCTGGATTTCCTGGCGGAGTGCATTCGCGAACGCAGGCCCGGAGTCCTCGCCACTGGGCTTGGGGGGCGAATGCCGCTCGCGACTCGCTGGTCACTGCACCCGGACGGTCAATTCAGCGGACCGTCATTGGGGGCGGACGAGATCGAACGGGCTGCGCGCGGCGCCGCCGCGCGCGGCCGCGGCGAGCTGCTGACGGGTGAAGCGGGGAAGATCCTGATCGAGGTGGTGCAGCTCCCGCCGCGGCTGGTGGTCTTCGGCGCCGGGCCCGATGCGGTTCCCGTGGTGCGCATCGCCGCCGAGCTCGGCTGGGAGGTCGTGGTGGTGGACTGGCGCCCCGCCTACGCCCGTCGCGAGCGCTTCCCCAAAGCCAGCGCGGTGGTGGAGTGCGAGGCGGAGCGCGTCGGAGAGCGCGTGGACCTGGACGCGACCACCGCAGCGCTCGTCATGACGCACCACTATCTCCGCGACCGCAGCCTGCTGCGCTTCCTGCTGCCCTCCGCAGCACCCTTCATCGGCATGCTGGGCCCGAGGAGACGGACGGAGGCGCTGCTCGGAGATCTCCGGGAGGAGGGACTCACCGTCACCGCGGAACAGCTAGAACGACTTCACGGACCCGCCGGGCTCGACATCGGGGCGGAGTCCCCGGAGCAGATCGCGCTGGCGCTGATCGCGGAGATCCAGGCGGTGCTGGCCGGGCGCCGCGGCGGCTGGCTCTGCGAGCGCGAGGGCCCGATTCACGATCCGGGCCCGTGACCGGCGTCGCGGCAGTTCTCCTGGCAGCGGGCGGCTCGCGCCGGATGGGCTCGCCCAAGCAGCTACTCCGGATCGACGGGATCACGCTGGTGCGTCGAGCCGCCGAGATCGCGCTGGCCTCCCGCTGCCAGGCCGTCTACCTGGTCGTCGGCGCCGCGGCGGAGGCGCTACGCCAGGAGCTGTCGGGGCTCGATCTCGAGGTGGTCGAAAACCCCGGCTGGGAGACGGGACTCGCCGGATCGATCCGCGTCGGGATCGAAGCGGTCCGGGCCGCGCGCCCGGAGCTCGACGCCGCGATCCTGGCGCCGGTGGATCAGCCCCGGCTCCACACCCCACTGCTCGATCGGCTGATCGAGGTCTTCGAGGGCGGCGAGCGCGGAATCGTCGCCTGCAGCTACGCGGGAACCGTCGGAGCTCCGGCGCTCTTCGCGCGAGCGCACTTCCCCGAGCTCACCGCCCTTCGCGGCGACCGGGGCGCCAAGTCCCTGCTCGAAGCCCACGCGGCGGAGCTCGCGCAGGTCCCCTTCCCCGACGGCGCGACGGACCTCGACACGCCCGAGGATTTTCAGCGTTTCATCGGATAGCGCTCAGTCCAGGTATGCCCAGAGCAGCTTGCGGCTCTTCTCGTCCAGCGACGCAGGGCTGGGGATGAAGTAGAGATCTCCCGCCACGTCGCGCATCAGGACTCCGCCTCCGGGCATCCGGCGCGGCCACTCGTCCCGAAGCGTCTGGAAGGAGCGCACGCCCTGACGGGTGCGCACGCGGAAGCTCCGAATCTCGATCTCCTCCTCCACCTCCTCGACTCCCTCGACCTGGAGCACGAAGCTCGCCTCGATCAAGGACTCCGCCAGGGCGTGACGGGAGTCCGGACCCAGCTCCGCGAGGTCGCGGATCAGCGCGACCTCTTCGTCGTCCCCGTCGCGAAGCGAGAGGTAACGGCTCGGCTCGGACCACGGAAAGCACCTCGTGACCCGCACCGCGCGCGCGGTCTCCCCCTGCCTCGCCCAGAGCTGTCCGTCGGATCCCCGCTCGAGTCGCAGCCCCTCTCGCCTGGGCGCCCGCAGTCGATTCGCTCTCGCCACCTTCTCTTCCCTCCCCTCTAGCACCTTCGCAGTCGGGTTCCGGTGAGCTCGCGCTGGAGCTCGTAGAGTCTCCGGTAGGTCCCGTCCGGCCTCGCCAGGAGCTCCGCGTGCGTGCCCTGCTCGGTCAGGCAGCCATCCTCGATCACGAAGAGCCGCGAGGCCCGGCGAAGCGTGGAGAGCCGGTGCGCGATCGCGAACACCGTGCGACCGGAGGTCAGACGCTCCATCGCCTCCTGGATCTTGTACTCCGTCTCCGTGTCGACGCTGCTGGTGGCCTCGTCGAGGATCAGGATGCGCGGGTCGGACAGGATGGCCCGCGCGATCGAGATCCGCTGCCGCTCGCCGCCCGAGAGCGTATGACCGCGCTCGCCCACCAGGGTCTCGTACCCGTTCGGAAGCTTGCAGAGGAAGTCATGGGCGTTGGCGGCCCGCGCGGCGTCCACCACCCGGTCGAAGCTCGCCTCCGGCATCCCGTAGCTGATGTTCTCCACCACCGTCCCGTGGAAGAGGTACGGGTCCTGAAGCACCATCCCCAGCTGATGCCGGTAGTGACCGATGGCGAGCTTCCGAATGTCCACGCCGTCGACGCTCACCTTTCCACCGCTCGCCTCGTAGAAGCGCGCGATCAGGTTGGTCACGGTGGTCTTTCCCCCGCCCGACGGACCGACGAGACCGATCATCTCGCCGGGCTGCACGTCGAAGGAGATCCCCTTGATCACCTGTCGCACCCCGTCGTACGCGAAGCTGACATCCTCGAAGGTGACCCTTCCCTGCACCGGATCGAGCCGCACCGGATCCGGCGCATCGACGATCTGCGGCTCGGTGTCCAGCACCTCGAAGATGCGGTGGGCCGAGCTCGTCGCGCGGTTCATGATCCGCGCCATCTGCCCGATGATGTCGATCGGATTGATGAACATGGTCATGTAGAGCAGGAACGCCACGAAGGTTCCCGAGGACAGCGCCGGCCCGAGCTCGCTGTCGCTGCCGATCACCCGGGGAATCGCGAAGATCCAGACCAGCACCACCATGCCGCGCACCGCGAACATCAGCGTCGGCCAGAAGGACGTCCAAACGCCGTGGATCCGGTTGAACTCCTCGGTGGCGGAGCAGTTCCGCTCGTGAAAGCGCTGCATCTCCCGTCCTTCCTGGTGGAAGGCCTTGACGACCCGCATACCGGGAATCGTGTCGGACACGACGTCGGTGAGCCGCGACCACTTCCGCCAGGCCCGCAGGAAGAGCGTGTTCATGCGCCGCCCGTGCAGGAAGACCCAGGCGCAGAGAAAGGGCACCGGGACCGTCATGATCAGTCCGAGACGCCAATCCAGCCAGATCAGCACCGACGAGAGCCCGGCCAGCATCACGATCGAGAGCGAGACGTCGACGACTCCGAGGGCCAGGAACTCCCAGAGGCGATCGGTGTCCGCGCTCACCCGGGTGATCAGGCTGCCGGTCTTCTTGCGCGAGTAGAAGCTCAGGCTGAGCTTCTGGAGATGAGCGTAGAGCTCGGTGCGCAGATCGAGCGCCACCCGCTCGCCGAGGATCGCCATCCAGCGCAGGCGAGCCCAGGCACAGAGCTGGCGCAGCGCGTAGGCAACCGCGATGGCTGCCACCGCCAGCCAGGCGGTCCGGCTCACCTCGGCGACGGTGCGGACCCCCGCCTGGACCGGTCGGATCACCTCGTCGATCAGATAGCCGGTCAGATATGGCGGCACCAGGGTGAAGCCGGTCAGCAGAGCCGCCGAGGCGAGACCGAAGGCCACCTGCCCGCGGTAGGGCTTGAGGTAGGCCAGCAGGCGCCACAGCACCGCCATGTCGTTGCCCGCGACCAGGGCCTGGGCCTCGCGAATCGGAGACGCCACGCCCTCGGCGTAGGCCGCATCCGGATCCGCCGGCGGGATCTCTCTCCCCCGGAGCTGCTGCTCGACGACGAACTGCAGGTTCTCCATGGCGCGGCGCTGTCGGTGGGTGAAGCGCACCCGGGCCAGGGCCGGCTCGCCCGGGCCGGCCAGGAAGCGGAGCGTATTGCAGGAGAGGCCGGGCTCGAGGCGCACCTCCCGGATCCGCGCGCGCTCGAAGCCTTGCACCTCCAGCTCCTCGCCCCGCTCCCGGGCGAGGGTGATCGCCCGGCTCCCCAGCGCCACCCAGGTCTCTCCGAGCCGGAGCGAGCTGTCCAGGTCGGCCAGGGCGTAGAGCTGCACCGGCCCGCCCTCGAAGTGCTCCTCGATGCGGAGGCGCAGCGCCGGCGGGATCAGCGGGGGCTGATCCGTGTAGCGCTCGATGATCTGTCGGTCGGAGTCGTATCTCTGGATCCGCATGATGAGTTCTCTGGTCGATTCGCCGCTGGTGCTGGTTCGAACCGAGGTAAAACAAAACGGCCTTCCGGGTCCGCACCCGGAAGGCCGTCCAGAAACGACAGCCACGATTTCCTAGGGTGCTGGGTCCCCGCGCGCCGGCGCGCCATCCCTCCCCACGACGGAGTGCACGCACGCATCGCCGAAGAGCGGCAGGGAGGTCCCCGCGCCGCGGATCTTTCCGGCGAGCGTTCGCACGTGTCGCATCGAGTGATGGAACGCCAAGAGGGTCACTGTCTCCAGCTGATCATCGAAGCTGGTCCTCCCCCAAAGATGGACGGAAGTATGGACCGAAGTCGCGGCAGGATAGTCGAGATGTTCCACCGACGTCAAGCGGTGTATTGTGACGGTATCGTCGAAAGATCGCGCAACTTCAGAGAGGACGAGTGCCGGACACAGGGGAAAGGTTTAGCTGGACAAGGTAGGCTTACGCTTACCCGAGGAGGCGGTATTGAAACTCGAGTTCTTCTTCGACTGCAGCAGCCCATGGACCTACCTGGCATTCCATCGGATCGAGGATCTCGCGGCGGAGACGGGAGCCGATCTCGTCTGGCGTCCGATCCTGGTGGGAGGCGTCTTCAACGCGGTCAATCCGAGCGTCTACGAGCAGCGCGCCGAACCGGTCCCGCCGAAGGCTCGCTACCACGTCAAGGATCTCGCGGACTGGGCGCGGTACTGCGGTCTCCGGATCGGGATGCCCCCCGTCTTCCCGGTGACCAGCGTAAAGGCGATGCGGGGCGCCTTCGTGGCCGAGGAGAGGCAGCGGCTCCCGGCCTACGCGCGGGCCGTCTTCGAGAGCTACTGGGAAGACCTGGAGGACATCTCCCGGGACGAAGTCCTGGGCGAAATCGTGGAGCGCGTCGGCCTCGACCGAGGCGAGTTCTTCGCGAAGATCGCCGATCCCGCCTACAAGGCAAAGCTCCGCGCCAACACCGACGAGTTCATCGCCAGGGGCGGATTCGGCTCTCCCACGATCTTCGTGAACGGGGACGACATGTACTTCGGCAACGACCGCCTGGTGCTGGTGAGAGAGGCGCTGCGGGCGAGTGGGTGAGCCTGCGGATCGGTACCCTTCCCCCACCTCGCCCCGCGCCCCCGAAGACGCCGGGCGCGGCAATCGGATGCGGAATCAGGGAGGTCGTGGATGTGTGATACCGCCGTCGTCCTGAGGGAAGGGCGGGTGCTGTTCGCCAAGAACTCCGATCGGGATGCCAACGAGTCCCAGATCCTGGACTGGCAGCCGCGCGCCTGCCACGAGCCGGGAGCGCGCGTGCGCTGCACCTGGATCGAGATCCCCCAGGTCCGAGAGACGCACGCCGTGCTGCTCTCCCGCCCCTTCTGGATGTGGGGCGCCGAGATCGGGGCCAATCAGCACGGGGTGGTGATCGGGAACGAAGCGGTCTTCACCACCGAGCCCTACGCGGACACCGGACTCACCGGGATGGATCTGCTGCGGCTGGCCCTGGAGAGGTCCTGCACGGCGGCGGAAGCCGTCGAGACCATGACGCGACTCCTGGAGGTCCACGGCCAGGGCGGAGGGTGCGGCCACGAGGACCGGCTCTTCACCTACCACAACAGCTACATCGTGGCGGACCCGGACGGCGCCTTCGTGCTCGAAACCGCCGGGCGGCGCTGGGTCGCGGAGACCGTGCGCAGCGCTCGAACCATCTCCAACGCCCTCACCGTCGAGCCCTTCGCGAGCCGGTACGCCTCCTCGATCGAGGGCAAGGTGGCGGCCGCCCACGAGCGCCGGGCCTGCACGGAGCGCCGCGCGCGGAAGGTGGAGAGCCTCGCCGACATGATGGCGCTCCTCCGCGACCACGGTGCCGGAGGCGACGCTCCCTCCTATTCCCGGGTCAACGGTGCAATGGGCCTGCCCTGCGTGCACGCCGGCGGAACCGTGGCGAGCTCCCAGACCACCGCGTCCTGGGTCGCCGAGCTCTCCGCGCTCGGCTTCGGGCACTGGGTGACGGGAACCGCCGCTCCCTGCACCGGCCTCTTCAAGCCGGTTCGCGTGGAAGAGCCCCTGGATCTCGGCCCGGCGCCAGGCGATCGGGCGGACGACGCGAGCCTCTGGTGGCGCCACGAGCGCCTGCACCGCCGGGTGGTCACGGACCCGGCGCGCCTGCTCCCCCTCTACCGGGAGGAACGCGACGCGGTGGAGAAGGCCTGGCTGGCCGATCCTCCGGATCCCGCCAGCGCCTTCGCGGAGGCGGAGCAGCTCCGAGCAGACTGGGAGGACCGGGTCTCCCGGAAGACCGGGCCCGACACGCGGCCGGGCTTCGTGCGCCGCTACTGGAAGAAGCGCAACCAACGCGCAGGCCTTCGGATCGAATGACGATCGGCGACGTCTTCGGAGAATCGGATGTCGGAGCGTGACGCGAACCCGATGCCGTGGTGGTCGAGGCGGGGCGACCCTCGCCGAGGTGACGACGCAGGGAGGGACGCGATTCGGAGCTCTCATCGCACCGTCGCGAAGTACATCCTCTTCCAGCTTCCCGAGCTGTCGGTGGTCTGCGTGCTGGCCATCGGTGCGCGGAGCTGGGTGGGGCTCGCCGACTGGGCCGCCGCGGGCATCATCGCGCTCTGGGTGATCAAGGACGTGGTGATGTTCCCCTTCGTTCGGATCGCCTACCAGCCGAGCTCCGGCGGCGGCGCGGCGAGCATGGTCGGAGCGCGGGGAGTCGCTCAGGATGCCCTCCGGCCCTCCGGGTACGTCCGCATCTCCGCCGAGCTGTGGCGCGCCGAGCTTCCGCAGGGAGCGGCGCCGGTGGAGGCCGGCGGTCGCGTCCGCGTGGCCGGCGTCCGCGGGCTCACCCTGGTGGTGGACTCCGACGAGGAGCCCTAGCTAGAACAGCGACGCGACCATCTCGATCGACCGGGCGGTCACCGTCGCCGCACAGCCGGGGTCGAAGGTGCCCGACATCCGGTAGGCCAGCGGGGCCTGCTCGACCTCGTAGCCGCCTTCCGCGTGCGCGCTCGCCGTGGGCAGGTACCCGATGCACCCGTTGCTGTAGCCGGCAAAGAGGGTGTGGGGCGCAGGGGATCCCTCTTTGATCGCCTGGCCGATCTCGGTGAAGGTCTCGGCGGCGTGGCCCACCAGAGCCAGATCCCCGATGCGGAAGACCTGCACCTCCATTGGGAGCTCCGGCCTTCCATCCGGGCCGGGCCGCAGGCGGGGGCGCCAGGGGTACATGTATCGGAGCATGGGATCGATGGCGAAGCTCGGAACCCGCAGGATCTTCGCCGCGCTCTTGCGGTAGCTCTCCCCGGGGCGCTCGATCACCGGGAGGCCGATCTCCTCCCGCGCCGAGGCCAGCGGGGTGGCGACGATCGGCGCGAGCCCCCGCTCGCAGAGCTCGATCACGGCCCGCCCCACCTCCTTGCCCAGGCGCTCCATCGCCGCCAGGTCCTGGTCTCCCCACTCGTGCTTCGGATTCAGATTCCCCGTCGCGCCCTGCAAGAAGAGACAGGCTCCGCCCATCGCAGCCCGCACCTCCCGGCGCATGACGCCCGGCCACTCGGCGGAGATCTGGCGATTCTTCGGCGAGAGGACGGCGGGGTGACAGGCGAAGTTCACCAGAGTCGCCCGGACCATCCCCCGCTCGTCCACGATCTGGAGCACTCCGAGGGAGGGGTCCACCGGGCCGTCGGGATTCATGCCGAGCTCGATCTTCCCGTCGGGACCGGGCTCGCGGCGATTGATGGCGATGCCGGCCTCGCCGACTCCGATGCGAAGCGCTGCGGGCGCTAGGGATCGCCCGGCGTCGGCGACGGCATCCACCACCTGGTCGACGATCCCCTCGACGAGACGTCGGCGCCTGCGGGTGCTGCGCCGGTCGGCGAAGGCGATCGGTCCCGCGTGGGTATGGGAGCAGGCGACCCACACCTCCCCGGCGCAGCGTTCGCGGATCCGTGCGACGAGGTGCTCGTGGAGGCAAAGCATGTCCACGGCGACGATGGTGAGGCGGGTGGCTCCGTCCTCCAGCACCAGCGCCGTGGCGGTGAGATCGTCGTGAACCCGATCCGCCCCGCGGAAGCGATCGCCATAGCCGATCAGGTAGCTGCCGCGGGGAGGCGTGATCACGGATCGGCCCAGGCCGGCGTGCAGCGATGCCATCTAGAGAGCCTACCGCAGCCCGGAATCCGGACCGCCTGGCGCGGGGCCGCGAACCGGGCACCCGCCTCGCGCGTACTAGAGGCGAAGAGGGGTCTGGGGCGCGCCGAATCGAGGGAGATCCGATGAGTCAATCCTACGCCGGTCAGGTGCGGCGCCAGCTGCGAGAATGGACCCGCGACCTCGACGAGAAGAAGATCGCCGGTGTCTGTGCGGGCGTCTCGAGCCAGCTGGACTTCCCGGTCACGGCGGTTCGCGCCGCCTTCCTACTGCTCGCCCTGCCGAGCTTCTCCAGCGTGGGGATCTTCCTCTATCTGGCCCTGTGGTTCCTGATGCCGGCGAGCTCTGGGGAGAGCTCCGGGCTCGACCGCGCGGTGGACGCGGTCTGCAGGCTGACGGGAGACACCCGTCCCGACCGGTCCGAAGACGAGGGCTCCCATGGGGGCCGCTCTCCAATGCACGACGACACGCTGTAAGCGGCGCCGTGAAACACCTCACGCGACCGGGCGAGCGGGCAGCGCGGCGGGCACTCGTCGCGCTGGCGGGCAGCGCGATCGTCGCCATCGGTCTGCTCCTGATCGTCACCCCCGGCCCGGCCCTGCTGGTGATCCCGGCGGGCCTCGGCGTTCTCGCCCTCGAGTTCGAGGCTCCTCGCCGCTGGGGGCGGCGGCTGGCGAGCTGGATTCGCGAGCGGGTCTCTTAGCCGAGCAGATCGGCGACGCGGTGTACCTCGTCGGGATCGGAGGTGGTGGGCGCGAGGATCAGCTCGTCGCCGCCGAGACCCTCGACCATCGCGACCGCATTGCGTAGGGCCGAGGCGGAGGTCGTCGTGACGGAAGGAGCCAGCTTCTCCGCGACGCCCGGTCCGAGGAAGTTCAGGTAGCGGTGCAGGTACTCGTCCATCTGCGCGCGGGCACCGCTCCCCAGAGCGAACCAGCAGCCGGTCACCAGGCGAGGAGGAGCGCTCTGCCCCTCCGCTTGCCACGCGGCACGCGCGAGCTCAAACTGGCGCCCGATCTCGTCGGCGGAGGGACCAAAGCTGAAGCTGCAGAGTCCATCGGCCCAGCGCGCCGCCCTTTGGATGGAGCGCGGAAAGAGCGAGCCGGCGAGGATCTCCGGACCTCCCGCTTGGACCGGAGCCGGCTCTACCGGGCGAAGTGCACCCTCCGTCACCCTCTGGCCCGCCCAGGCGCGGCGCATCAGCCCCACCTGCCGCTCCAGGCGGCCCAGACGCTTCTCGTCCCAGACCGCGTCGACCGCCCGGTAGTCCTCCTCACGCCCGCCGACACCCACGCCGAGCGTGACGCGGCCCGCCGAGATCACGTCCAGCGTCGCCACCTGCTTGGCGATCAGGACTGCGCTGTGCATCGGCAGTACCAGGACGTTGAAGGTCAGCCGAACGCGCTCGGTGACGGCGGCTGCGGCCGAAAGCGTCACCATCATCTCGGGATTGGGGAAGGTGATCCGCTCACCGGCGGCCAGGCTCGCGTAGGGCCCCGCATCCACCCGCCTCGACCACTCGAGGATGAGATCGCGGTCGAGGCCCGGGACCATGACGGGTAGGTTCATCCCGATCTTCAAGTCGTCAGCGCCTCCTGGTCGTGATGTCCAACCGCCTCCGGCAGCTCGAGGCGAATCGCAGGTCTTCCTGCGCACTACCAGTAGCTCGTTTCAGCGGAAACTCGGGCCGCCTTCCGAATCATCCGCACTGCTCCTAGAGGGGAAACGGCTCGGCGCCGTTCAGCAGATTCTTCAAGATGATCATGCGCTGGATCTGATTGGTGCCCGCACCGAACTCGATGCCCTTCACGTCTCGATAGAAGCGCTGGATGGGATACTCTCGTATGAAACCGTAGCCTCCGAACACTTCCATGGCCTTGCCCACCGCCCGTATGGCCACCTGTGAGCAGAACAGCTTGGTGTAAGAAGCATCCTGACTGACGTTCTCACCCCGGTCGGCCCGGCTCGCCGCCCAATAGGCCAGCAGGCGGGCAGCCTGCACCTCGGTGGCAATCTCGGCCAGGATCTCCTGCATGGCCTGGAAGCTTATGATGGGGGTCCCGAACTGTACCCTCTCCTTGGCGTATCGGTATGCGAGATCGAACGCGGCCTGG
The DNA here is from genome assembly GCA_964615365.1 of uncultured Spirochaetales bacterium. Taxonomy (GTDB): domain Bacteria; phylum Myxococcota_A; class UBA9160; order UBA9160; family UBA6930; genus CAVXZE01. The sequence goes on along the minus strand of CAZTOU010000070.1, from coordinate 5,302 downwards.
GCGGCGCCGACGGGAGCCACGGAGAAGACGATTCGCTCCCGATCCAGCCCGCCCATCAAGACCTTGACGCCCCTGTTCAGGTCGCCCAGGACGTTCTCCTCCGGCACGATGCAGTTTTCGAAGATCAGCTCCCCGGTCGGTGAGCTGCGGGCTCCCATCTTCTTCAGCTTCTTGCCCTTGGCAAACCCCGGGAATCCATCCTCTACCACGAACGTCGTGATTCCCCGGGGTCCAGCCTCCGGGTCGGTCTTCGCGTAGACGATGACGACGTCGGCGAGGGGTCCGTTGGTGATGAACATCTTGGTGCCGTTCAGCACCCAATGGTCGCCCTGCTTCTCGGCCCGCGTGCGCATCGAGAGGGCATCCGAACCGGCTTCGGACTCGGTGATGGCGAGGGCTCCGATCCTGCTGCCGTCGATGAGCCCGGGCAGGTACCGCCGACGCTGCGCCTCGCTCCCATTCCGATAGAGGCTCTCCGTGCACAGAACGGTGTGGGCTCCCCAGGAGGTCGCCAGCCCCGCGTCGCCCTTGCTGATCTCCTCCATGGCGAGCAGGCAGGAGAGGAAGTCGGCCCCGCTGCCTCCGTATGCCTCGGGAATCGTGATGCCGAACAGGCCCAGGTCACCCATGGCCCGGAACACCTCGGAGGGGAAGACCTCCTGTTCGTCCCACTCGGCCGCCCGCGGAGTGATCTCCTCCTCGACGAACCGCGCCACCGTTTCCTTGAGCATCCTCTGTTCATCGGTCAGCTCGAAATCCATGAGAACCTCGCTCTTCTCGTTCGCATTCGTCACCCTCGTCTGAGCTGCGTTAGCCCGCTGCGTCGCGCACCAGGTAGCGCTGGAGCAGCTCGCAGACCTCGTCGACCCACGCCTCGTCCTTGAGACAGGCCGGATCGCGCAGGGCGGTGTTGTGGATCAGCGCTTCGGAGGCGTCGATCAGGATGCGGCCCGCCAGGGCTCGATCCGGCCGCCTCGTCTCCTCGGCGCGGGCGTCGAGGAAGCCCCCGACCACGGTGGCAAACGCCCCGTGTGTCTCGGCGGGTGCGCCCCTTCCCACCGCGTTGTGAACCCCCGGGCTCTCGGTGTGGAGCTCGACCAGCGTGACCACCCACTCGCGAATCGCCTGTCGCAGGTCGAGGCCACCGAGACGCCCGACCAGCTCGAGCAGGCGCGTCCGAAATCGCTCTGCGAAGCGGCTGCGCACCTCCTCGACCAGCGCCTCTTTGTTCGGGAAGTACTGATAGAGGGAGCCCACCGAGACCCCCGCCACCCGGGCAGCCCGATTGGTCGTCAGGCCTTCCAGACCATCGCCTTCAATAATGCGAGTTGTAGCTTCAATAATAGCTTCGACTGTGGAGCGGGAACGATCCTGTTTCGGCTGTTTTTTCAGTGATTTAATGGAATTCTTGCGCATGGTTGAAAGCCAGCCAGATGCGAGTCGAAAATACGATAAAACTCTCACATATTGTACTGGAGAGCGCCCGCTGGAGGCAACCATGACGCGATCCAAGCCGACTCCTCCCCCGCTCCTCCTCTCGCTGCTGATCCTGCCGCTCGCCGCGCTGGGCTGCCTCGGCCAGGCGGGCTGTGGCGCCATCAAGCGCTTCATGTACGAGCACCCGGGCCGCGACGGCTGGCAGCAGCCCTCGGAGGTGGTCGCCGCCCTCGCCCTCGAGGAGGGAGACTTCGTGGCCGACCTCGGAGCCGGGGGCGGCTACTTCACCTATCCGATCGCCGCCGAGGTCGGCGAGAGCGGGCGCGTCTACGCGGTGGACGTCGACGAATCCCTGCTCGCCTACGTGGCCCGGCAAGCGGAGAAGCGGGGTCTTCCGCAGGTGAAGACCGTGAAGGCCGGCGACGCCGATCCAGGGCTCGCCGACGCATCGGTGGACCTGGTTTTCCTCGCCAACGTCTTCCACCACCTCCCGGAGCCCGCCCGCTACTTCGCCAATGCGAAGAAGGTGCTCCGACCGGGCGGGCGCGTGGCGATCATCGAGGTGGAGAAGCACTCGTTTCCGAGCGGCCACGCCACGCAGCCCGAGATGATCGCAAGCGAGATGGACACCGCCGGCTACGCGCTGGTCGAGCAGCACCTCTTCCTGGAGAGGCAGAGCTTCCAGGTCTTCGCTCCGCGCTCGGATTGACCGGGCCTCCCACTTCCATCGCGGCGAGCGACACCGCTCTTCGCTGGACTTGGCGAAGACCGCCCTCCCAGCTATGAACGAAGTGACGGGAGAAGCAGACCCGAGGGAGGACCGGATCGATGGCGAAGGGAAGCTGCCTGTGCGGCGGGATCCAGTACGAGGTGGACGGGGATATCGAGGTGATGGCCAACTGCCACTGCTCCATGTGCCGGAAGCACCACGGCGCATCATACGTGACCTTCGCCGGCGTGAAGCCGTCCCAGTTCCGTTGGCTCGAGGGCGAGGAGCTGCTGGGGGACTACGAATCCTCTCCCGGTATGCATCGCATCTTCTGCCGCACCTGCGGTTCGAGCCTTCCCGCGCCCCATCCCGACGAGGCGCTGTGGTTCTTTCCCGTGGGCACACTGGATGACGACCCCGGAGTGCGCGTCCAGGGCCACGTCTTCGTGGGCTCCAAGGCCCCCTGGGTCGAGCTCGGCGACGACCTCCCCAAGTTCGACGAGTTCCCGCCGGGGATGGGTCCCCCGGGTGGGGACTGAGGCCGCAAGGCCGATCACCTGGATCCCTCGGCGGGAGTCAGGAAGATCTCTCGTGCGAGGCGACGGCCGTCCAGGCGCGGCAGACGTAGGGCACGTCGACCATCGTCGCGCCGCGCCGGTCGAAGAGGCGGGCGACCTCGTCGAGAAACGCCCGCATTCGATCGCCGGCTGCGGTGCAGATGCGGTTGTTGCTGCGCCAGAGGTCCAGGTACCGCGCTCGCGTCATCGGGACCGAGTGAGGGACCTGATGGCTGACGACGTCCCGGAACTGGCCGGTGGAACAGATGATCTCGCCCCAGGGGCGCGCGCGATAGCCGTGCTCGTACTCGGGCGCGAGGCGGCGCAGCGCCGCCATGGTCTCCCCCAGGATCTCGCTCCTGTGGTTGTCGCGGTCGTTCCACAGCGCGGTGAAGTAACCGCCCGGGGCGAGCACGCGTCGGGCTTCGGCGAGACCGCGCGCAGTGTCGATCCAGTGAAACGACTGTGCGGCCACCAGCCAGCGCTGTGAGGCGGTCTCGAGGCCGGTGTCCTCGCCGCTGCCCGCGCTCCAGGTCACGCCATCGAGATCGGGGGCCTTGGCGCGCATCTCACTGTTCGGCTCGATGGCGGTGACCGAGAGGCCTCGCTCGGCGAGATGCCGGGTGAAGATCCCGGTGCCCGCGCCGACCTCCGCCACCGCGTCCCCAGCTCGCACGCCGACCTGTTCGATCAGCAGATCCAGCAGCGCCGCCGGATAGCCCGGGCGCGCCTCGTAGACCCGCGCCTGTTCCGCGAAATCACCGAGCCTCGGATCGGCAGGCGGCATGATGCGACCCTACCACTCGCCACGGAGACTTGCAGCGAGGACGCGACGGCGGTCGAGAAGCGCCGCTCAGCTCTCGCGAGGAATGTCGAATCCCGTGCAGTAGGCCTCGTAGCGCTCGCGCTGGTCCTCCGCGGTGAGACCGAACTGCCCGAGCGAGTAGCTGTGGACGCGATCGCCCGAGCGGGGATGGCGCTCCAGATAGGCACGCATCGCCTCTCGCGTCGACCCGCCGAGCTCGAATCCGAAATGCCCGTAGATCCCCTCCATGGAGCGTATCGGGTCTCTCATGAAGTCCGCGTAGCGGAGGTCGAAGAAGTTTTCTTCCGGGAGCCGCTTCCTGGCTTCGAGCGCCATATCCAGCGCCTCGGGCCAGATGCCGCCGGCCACGTAGGCGCCGAGCTCCGGGGCGTCCACGTCGTCGCTGAACATGATTCGCGAGTGCGCGTAGAGGCTGCAGTTCGAGGGCAGCGACTTGAGCGGGTCGCGATGGGTCTGAATTACGCAGGCATCGGGAAAGATCTCGAGGATGTGCTCCAGCCCGAGCAGGTGCGCCGGGTCCTTGAGGAGCCAGCGCTCCGAGTTCCGAAAAGGCGACGCGGATCGGTCCTGCCACTGCAGCAGGCGGAGCTGATCCCGGTAGCGTCGGTACGCATCTCCAAGACTCCTCTCGCGCAGCCAGTCCAGATAGCCGGGTACCCGGTACTGGAAGTCGAACTGGGGAGTCGAGAAGAGCGGCATGAAGAGGAGCACGCACTCCTCCGGGAGCTCTGCGCCCATGGGGTGGATGGACTGGTAGCTGGGCGAGAAATAGTCGAAGCCGCGAAGCGCGCTGTGCGCTCGCTGGATCCTTCGATCCCGACCGCGCCCTGGCGGCACCGGGTCGAGGCCCTCCCACAGGAGCAGAGGTCGGTGGGCGGGATCCTGCGAGAGCAGGGCGAGAAGGATGGTCGTGCCGGTGCGGGGGAGTCCCACGACGAAGACGGGACGATGGATCTCCTGCTGGTGAATCTCCGGGTGCCGGTCCAGCTTCGTAAGGATCCGGATCTGGGAGCGGACCAGTCGGAGCACGAGCTGCTGGGCGATGGCGCGACCGAGAAAGTTGAGGCGGGCCTCGCGCTCGAAGGAGGTGGTGAGGGCGCGCAGTCCATCCCGGAACTCGAGGCGCTCGGCGGGGAAGTCGGGGAACGGGCGCAGCGCCCGCTCCACCAGGTACGACTCGTCGAGATCGAAGAGGCGCGCGAGGGAACGCCCGATCCGGTTCGCCCAGCGCACCGGAGCATGAGGACGGCTTCTCGGCCCCAGCCAGGTGGCGACGGCCTCACCGCGGGGCCCACCGGTCATGCTCCCTCCTGCCCCGGGTCGCCGCGAGCACGCGGTGGATGAGCGCTGCCGCGTACTCGTCGGAGGCCTCGTAGGGAATCATGTGGGCGGCGCTCTCGAACCAGATGAAGTGCTTTCCCCGAGGCGCGTCGAGCGCCCTGTAGTAGCGCTCGGCCTCTTCGGAGGGGCAGTTGTAGTCGTGGCGGCCGGCGAAGAAGTAGACGGGGACTTCGATTCTCGGGGCCTGCTGGAAGAGATTCGTAACGCGGCTCTCCTCATACATGTGACCCGATGAGAAGGACTGCCCGCGGAAGAACTTGACGGCGTCAAGCAGCGAGTAGTCGGGGGAGGAGAGCGCGCGTCGGATCAGGGCCCGCATCTCGGTCTCCTTGCTTCGGGAGACACCTCCGAAGCGCTCGAGCCAACCCCGCTGCACCAGGAGCTCCGCGACGCCGTCGTAGGGCGGCGGGCCGATCTCCTCCAGCTCCCGGA
>CAZTOU010000069.1:0-26619 GCA_964615365.1 uncultured Spirochaetales bacterium | reverse complement strand
GTCAAGCACAACCATGAGGACGGCAAGCCGTACTTCTTCCGGCGGAACGGGAAACTGACCGTCGTCAGGCGGAACGATCTCACGGGGGCCATCGTGCTGGACAGCCCTGTCAATGCAGAGATGCAGGACCGCCTCGGCAACGCGACGAAGTGGCGCAAGCACCGCGGCAAGAAAAGCGTCCCGGCCTTCGTTCCGGGGCCGGTCGTGGGCATGGTTGCTTCGCGCTTGGCGCATGACGAGCGAATCCCCGTGCTTCGCGGGGTGACCGAAGTCCCGATGATCCTGGACAACCGCAAGATTCTGGAGACACCGGGGTACGACGCGGAAACCGGCTGGCTCTACAGCCCGAAGCCAGGGCTTGAGGTTCCGAAGATCCCGAAGGAGCCGACGAAGGAGGAGATCGAGGCCGCAGTCGCGACGATCGACGACGTGATCGGCGAGTTCCCGTTCGTCGACGACGCCTCACGGGCGTCGTTCTACGCCCTTCTGATCTCGCTCGCGGGCCGCCCGCTAATCAGCGGCCCGGTGCCCATGCTGGTCGTCGAAGCACCGGTCGAAGGCACCGGCAAGGGGCTGATCCTGGAAGTCGCCTCGGAGATCATCTTCGGGATGCCCGTCGAGCCCCTCGCGGTCGTGGGGTCGAGAGACGAGTGGTGGAAGCTGATGCTGACGCTCGGCCAGGATGACACCCGGTTCGCAGTCTTCGACAACGTGCAGGGCCTGCTCAGCTCGCCCACCCTCGCAGCCGGGATCACGAGCCGGAACTTCACCGGACGCGGGCTAGGCGGCCTGCGGAAGGTCTCCTACCCGAATCGGGTCTGCTGGGCCATGACGTCGAACAACGCGCGGCTCAGCGGCGACTTCCGGCGCCGCGTCTACCTCTGCCGGATGGATGCGAGGGTGGAAGAGCCCGCGGCCCGCTTCGGCCCGAAGCCGAATCGAGAGTGGCGGCACCCCGAGTTGCTCGAGCACGTCCGCGAGCACCGCGGCAAGCTGATGGCTGCCGTTCTCACCTTGATTCGCGCCTGGGACAGCGAAGGGCGCCCGGGCCCCGCCAAGGGCCTCCGAATGACGGGCAGCTTCGAGGCGTGGCGCCGGGTGGTCGGCGGGGTGCTCCGGGTCGCGGGAATCGACGACTTCCTCGGGAACGTCGCCCAGATCAACGAGGCGGCCGACGCCGGGTTCGACGACTGGCGGAGGTTCTTCGTCGCCTGGCACGACCGCTTCAAGAGCGAGTGGGTCACGGTCCCGGCCCACATCATCCCGGAGTTGCACGAGTACCTTCCGAGCGACGTCGACCTTGAGGGGCCGAGCCTCACCAAGCAGGTCGGCAGCCATCTTCGGCAGAAGAAGGGCGCGGTTCACGCTGGTTTCCGGCTGGTGTCCGAAGAGAACCCCACCTCGAACCACGCGCGCCGCTGGCGCTTGGAGCGCGACGAGGTCACCACGCCGATCGCCATCGACGAGATCACGTTCGAAAACGTCACCAGCGGACAGACCGCACAGGTCGACAAGCTCCCGATCTGAGGCCCTCCGGCTGCTGGGCCTCGGCGGTCCTGGGGCTCCGGGTGGCTCCCGGGGCCCTGGGGCCGCGCTGATGCAGCGCGCTTGGCGCTTGGCGCTCGGGGATGTGCGGGGATATGGTTCCACATCCCCGCTCTAGCGGCCTCTGGTGGCGTTTTAGCGACTGGCGACGCTGCGCCCGGGCCCAAACGCGATGTCCCACTTCTGTCTCACCCGGGCTTGCAGATATCTTGCGCGCAAGATACTCTTCGGCTTCTCCCGGCGCCTCGACCTGAATCGAGCCCCCTCCCGGGCGTCCGACTGTGGCATAATGCCCCAATCGGAATCTCGATTCGCGCTCCAGGGCGCCGAGCGCCCATTTCCGAGCCCGTCTCGGCTCCTGTCCCGAAATCGTCCATCGCCCGCAGCTCGCCCCGAGCCCGATCGGCCCTCTCCGGCCGCCCTGGGCCGCCTGGCAGCCCCCCTTCGTCCCGATTCCCCTCAAGTCAGTCTGTCCGACAACCGAACGATAACGGGACAGACGGAGGACCCCCACCATGAAGGCCGCCCTGTACGCCCGAGTCAGCACGCGCGACCAGAGCCCCGACTCTCAGCTCGACGCGCTTCGCGCCTACGCCCAGGCGCGTGGCCTGGAGGTGATCGACGAGTACGTCGACGTAGGCGAGTCCGGTGCGAAGGATCGCCGTCCGCAGCTCGACCGTCTGCTGGCGGACGCCAGGCGGCGGCGGTTCGACATGGTCGTCTGCCAGAAGCTCGACCGCCTTGCCCGAAGCGCTCGGCACCTGGCGAACATGGCCGCCGACTTCGACGCGCTCGGTATCGACCTGGCGGTGATCGACCAGTCGCTCGATACGAGCGTGCCCTCAGGCAAGCTGCTCTTCCACGTCCTCGGCGCCGTCGCCGAGTTCGAGCTTGCCTTGCTTCGCGAGCGCACCCGTGCGGGCGTCGCCGCAGCCCGGCGTCGGGGCAGGCGCATCGGTCGGCCCCCGAAGCTCAGCGCCGAGCAGCTCGCCGACGCGCGCGACCTCGCCAGCCAGGGCAAGAGCGTGCGCGCCATCGCCGCCGCTGTCGGCGCGACGAAGAGCACCGTCCATCGCACCCTGAACCTGAAGCAGTGACCCCCGCCTCGACTAGGAGCCGGGGTTCTGCTCGGGGAAGGTGACGCCCGACGTTCCCTTCCCTGAGTCTCTCCGGTCCCCTGGGCCCATCTCAACGCCGATCGCCCCGTAGAACGCGGTTTCGCGCGCCTGAGCGGCCCCTGCCGTAGCAGTTCCACTACACCTACCCCGAGGCACCTTCCCTCCGGGCTCGATGCTCGGCCACCAGCGTTCGCAAGTCCTCGCCCTCGTCGGAGGAAGCCAGCGGAAGGGGCTCGCCCTGGAAGGATTCGGGAGCCGGAAGGCCCGCGGCGCGCAGCAGGGTGGGGGCCACGTCCACGCCGCTCACCGGGCGCGTCGAGACCCACCCCGTGCCCGACTCCGCCGGGCGCACCAGGAGGGGCACCCGGATCTGGTCGAGGCCGACCGAGTGGCCATGGGCGAAGTAGTAGCCATCCTCCCCGAAGGCCTCGGCGTGATCCGCGGTGAGCACCACCCAGGGTTGCGGTCCGAGGGCATCCGCCCCCGCGACCAACCGCGCGACGTGCAGGTCGACGTGGCGGATCTCGTCCCGATAGCGCTCTTCGTAGGCGGGAAGGCTCCGGAGACCCGGGAGGGCCTGATAGGCCGGGATCCCTTGATAGCCGGAGTGATCCTTCAGCAGGGGCAGAGGGGAGGCGTCCGGTAGATCGCGGCGCCGGGGGGCATGGGGCGGCTGGTAGGGCCCGTGCGGATCCTGGTAGTGAATCCAGAGGAACCAGGGGCGCTCTGCCACGCGCAGCCAGGCCAGCGCCGCGTCGGTGATCTCGCCCGCCTCGCGCTCCTGCAGGTCCGGGCGGTTCGGCTCCTGCCGCGTCATGCGGTCGTCGTAGATGGCGAAGCCCCGCTCGAAGTGACGGCCGCGCCGGAGCACGGGGTTGGAGACCAAGGCGGCGGTGTCGTAGCCCGCATCGCGGAGGGACTCGGCGAGGGTCCGGGCTGACTCGGAGAGCGCCGTGGTGGCGAACTGCGTCACGCCGTGGGAGGAGGGCCAGCTCGAGGTCAGGATCGACGCGATCGACGGAGCGGTCGAGGGAGCCGGAGAGAAGCTCCAGACGAAGCGGGTCCCCTGATTCGCGAGGGCGCAGATGCCCGTTCCGATCTCCGGGTCGCCTCCATAGCAGGCCAACCGATCGGCCCGCAGGGTGTCGATGGTGATGAGAAGCAGGCAGGGTTGCGGGTCATCTCCGGAGGCGCAGCCGAGGGACAGCAGGCCGACCAACAGGACAGCGCAGGTCAGGGATCTCCCCATGGCGCCGACGAGGATATCAGGGCTCATGATGACTCGCCGACGAGTCCATCCTCCGTCGCGGTGCTAACGAAGTGGGGAGCGCCGCGCGCGCCTCCTGATCCAGATCAGCGCGGGCAGGATCAGGGCCAGCTCGACGCCCACGCCGCATTCCCAGCGGTTTCCGTCGAAGTAGCTCACGTTGGGTTCGTGGGCTCGGGCGTAGCCCTCGGTGAGGAAACGGCTGTAGCGAATGTCCAGGTACAGGTGCCGGCGGAAGAACGCCACCGTGTAGAGCGCCTGGATGCGCTGGGACTCCTCTACCGGGAACACCCCGGGTATGCAGGCCTCGTTGTAGTAGAAGACCAGATCCTCCGCGCCAAGCTCCGCCCAGCGATCGGGCGGGTAGCCCACGCTGATGAGTACGTCGGCGATGGCGCAGACGTTGGCGAAGTGGCTGTGGGTCGCTCCCAGGATGTCGGCGCGGTACAGGTGGCGAGAGGAGACCAGCTCGAAGGCGCGAATCGTGTCCGGGTCGATCGGCACCGCGGTGTCGAGCGTGCCTCCGATCAACATGGTGGGAATCGCGATCGACTCCAGCTCCTCGTCGGTGTGAATGCCCGTGACTGCGGAGGTGGGCACGATGGCGCTCACCCGCCGATCCGGAGAGACCTCGCCGTCGAGACCCGCCGCCATGGCGAGGGAGGTGTAGCCGCCGAAGGAGTGGCCGACCACGCCGATTCCGAAGGGGCGGATCCGGTAGTAGAAGGGGTCGGACGGGTCGCGGCCCCGCGCGAGCATGTGGTCGATCAGGAAGGAGACGTCGAGGGGTCGGTTGACCGCGATCGTCGGGAAGGGATCGGGCAAGGGGTCGTTGATGGTGTTGCCGGTATGGCTCGGCGCCACCACCACGAAGCCGTGGCTGGCGAGGGCCTCCATCAGCTCGGTGGACTGGATGTTGAGGCTTCCGCTTCCGTGGGAGAAGACGATCAGGGGCATCCAGAAGCGATCCAGAACCGGGATGCCCTCGACGGCAACGGGAGACGCCAAGAAGATGAAGGGTGGGACGAGCAGGTAGTGGGTCTGGAGGCCGACAGCGTCCTCCGGGTCTGCCGGATACCAGGCCTCGATCGGGAGCGGTCGATCGTCGCGGCTGGGATCCACGATCTCGAACCGGGTATGGCCGACTGCCCAGGGGCCCAGGGAGTCCGGCGCCGGAGGGGGGCTGCCGAAGCCGAGCGCGGGTGCCGAGGTGACCAGCGCGGCGAGCAACGCCGGCAGTCCGAGGAACAGGAAGCGGGTTCGGTTCCGGGTGCTCCGCATCGGAGAATCTCCTTCCTGGTGGGTGCGAGACCCCCCATCCTAGCCGCAATCCACCCCCAGGTGGGCTGCAAAGTGAGGGAAATCCGCGGGGGCGCTTCGGCGGCGGGTCAGCGCCTCTTCTGGCCGCGAATCGTGACCAGGTAGTTGCCCCGCTTCGCGTCGAAGTCGAGGTCGACGAGCTCCTGGTCGGCCAGATCTTCGAGCATCGCGGCGAAGCTGGCGTAGCCGTAGTACTCCTCGTTGAAGCCCGGATAGACCCGCCGAATCGTCTGCTTCACCATGGAGCCCCAGATCTGGTCGTAGTCGCGATCCAGGGAGTGGACGATCTCCATGACCTGGTCGACGCCTTCGCTTCGCTTGTCATCGCCGGTGTCCTCGGTCTTCTTGCCGGCGCGCGGCTTCGCTCTCGTCTTGGGCTTCCCCGCCGCCCGGACCAGATCGTCGTAGTAGATGAACTCGTCGGAGGCTGCGACGAGCAGATCGGAGGTCGAGCTCTTGACGCCACAGCTGATCACCCGCTTGTCGTTCTCCTTCAGCTTCGCGACCAGCGGTGAGAAGTCGCTGTCGCCGGTCAGCAGGGCGAAGATGTCGATGTGATGCTTCGCGTAGCAGAGATCGATAGCGTCCACGACCATGTGGATGTCGGCGCTGTTCTTGCCGCTCATCTTGGTCTGCGGGATCGAGACCATCTCGATCCCGTGCTTGTGGAACTCGCGTTCCTCCTTGCGGTAATTGCCCCAGTCGCAGTAGGCGCGCTTGAAGACGATGCGGCCCTTCTCCAACAGGCGCTTCAGGACCAGCTCGACCCGGAAGGGGCCGTGCTTGGACTGCTGGGCGCCGATGGCGAGGTTCTCGAAGTCGACGAAGACGGCGATCAGCGGTTCATCGGCCAATGGGCTCTCCCCCGCACCGGGCTGGTGCAAGGGAATCCTAGAAGAACTCCTCGTCGTCTTCGATGGTTGCCGCGGCGACCGGGTGGGGAGCGTGCTCCGGGCCGTCGTCCCAGCCGGGGATTCTCCTCGCCTCGGCGAGCCAGGATTCGGCCAGATCCTCGTCGAGGACCACGGCGCTCTCGCCGAATCCCGCGCTGATTCCGTCCCAGAGCTCCTGGCCTCCTCGCTCCCACCAGGTGCGCGAAGAATGCTCGAAGTCGATGGAGAGTCGGATCACGGCGGTACCTCGGTCGCTCTGTGGGCACTTCGGCCCGACGGGGTCACGGCTGAAACAGCGCTGCCCCCCGCTCCAGACACCAGAAGACACCGAGGGACCCGATCGCGTGGATTGGGACCCGGCTGATGCCGGCGGGAAGACGTGCGAGGAAAGGGCGGGCGAGGGAGATCGTATTGAGCGCGAGGGCGACGAAGGCGAGCTGGCCGATCTCGATCCCCAGGTTGAAGGAGAAGAGTGTGAGGGGGATGGCGTCGGCGGGAAGTCCCGTCTCGCGCAGCGCTCCCGCGAACCCGAACCCGTGGAGCAGACCGAAGAGGAGCGCCAGCAGCCAGGGGTGCCCGTGCCGGTCCGGGCCCTGCGTGGCGAGCTCCACGCCGAGCGCGACGAGGCTGGCGGCGATCCCGATCTCGACCAGGGCGCTCGGCAGGGCGGCGATGCCCAGAACCGCCAGCGCCAGGGTCGCGCTGTGTCCCACGGTGAAGGCCGTCACCGCGAGAAGGATCCGGCGCCCCCCGGAGACGAGCAGGAGCAGGCCGGTGACGAAGAGCAGGTGCTCGGGACCCGTCGCCAGGTGCGCCATGCCGAGCCGCGCGTAGTCCGCGATGACGCGGGTCGGCTGCTCTCGGGCCGGGATGGTGAAGCGCGGCGTCCGCGCCGACGCTACCGCCCGGATGCGGCGGCCGTCGAGCAGGCTCACCTGGATCAGGACGTCGGTACCGCTCCCGGCGAGTCCCTCCACCGCGAGCTCCGATCCGACCAGGCCCGGCTCCTCGCAGCGGAGCTCCCAGTGCTGGCGGAGCGCGACCTCGGTCCGCGCGATCCGGGGAGCTCCGAGAGGTCGGCACCGAGAGGGAAGGACGGGGCGCAGGGCGCTCCCGGAGGCCTGGAGGAGCGGGGTCTGCCACAGGACCGAGATCTGCTTCGGGGTGAGCTCGCGGATCTCCAGGAGCGAGGGAGCCAGACGATGCGCCTCGGCGTGCCACGGGGACAGGACGAGGGCGAGCGAGAAGAGCGGGAGCATCCACCGGAGCGGCCGTCTCGGTATTCGCGGGCGGAGCGGAGCAGCGATCACGGCGCGTACCAGATCGGTGAGGTCCAGGCCCGCTCCTGGATGGTTCGCCGGTGGTCCGCAGCGCAGCAGGCTTCGAGCTCGGGCGCGATGCGACCCGGCGCGCTGCAGTCGACCCGGTGGGCGTTGCAGACGTACTGGCTCCAGCGGCAGGTGGGATTCTCCAGCACCCGCGCGTAGTAGAAGGAGCGCTCGGAGGAGTCGAAGTCCGGGTCGGTCCAGACCCTGCAGAGACTCTCCGCTCCCGGGCCGGAGGCCTCGCAGGTCGCCAGGTCCACCCTCGCCTCCGGCTCGGCCTTGCCGGCGACGTCGTAGACGCGCTCCCGCACCTCGCCATCCTCGATCCATCCCTTCACGATCTGGATTCGTTGGAGGAGGGTGCCGGGTCGCGCCTCGGTTCCGGGATCGCGCAGTGCCCAGACCGCGAAGCGCGGGGCCGCTCCCCGGGAAGAGGGCAGGTCGGCTCCCATCGGTACCCCCGTCCGGTAGCCGATCTCGACGAAGCGATCCGATCCGCAGAGGTTCTCCGGCAGGTCGAAGCCGCCGAAGAACCGCACCACCATGCGCGGCCCGCTGGTGCCGTAGGCTTCGCGGCGGCGCATCGCGGCGAACAGGGAATCCCGGCTGTTCTCCTCGGCCCAGAGCACCGCGAGACCGCCGGGGTTGAACTCGAGGTCGTCGGGAAGACCTCGGGGCAGGGCACCGGCGGGCGGCGCCCCGGCGCCCCCGTGGCCGGGATGCCCATCCTCTTCCACCAGGCCCGGCGTTCCGAGATGGGTATCGGTGCTGGCGATCAGGCCGTACTTGAAGGGGTTCGCCCCGATCTCTTCCTCCTGGACGAGCCCCTGCTTGAGCGCCTCCCGAGCGAAGCTCCCCGCGGCCGGCGGGTCCGCCAGCCAGGGCACGTACCTCCCCGCGAAGCTGTCGTAGGGGAGCTTCTCGAAGCCGCAGAGCTCGTCCTCGCTTCCCGCGCCGAGACGGCACTCGGAGTCGCCCTTGTGCTGCATCAGCTCGATCAGGGGCTCCCACCTCTGGCGCTCCCGGGCTTCGTCCGCGGAGATCGGGCTTCCATCCTCGCGCACGGTCTGGAACATCAGACCGCCGCTCAGATTGGAGTTGTGCGGGATGGTGAGGACGCCGCAGCCCTGCCTCCCGTCGAGGCAGCCCTCCCGGAGCTGCTGCCAGAGCGCCTGGGCGGAGTGGGCCTCGAAGTAGCTGACCGGAAGCTCGGGGACGACCTGGCTCTGGAAGATGACGTTGCGGTGGAGGTTCCGCCCGCGGGCGGAGCCGGTCCACTCGTAACCGACGAAGCTGCTGAAGCGGCAGGCCGAGGAGCGGTCGTAGGCTCCCTCGGCGGCTTCCTGGATCTCCCTCCAGGCGGTGCGGGCCGCCACCAGGCAGTCCGCGCCGGCCGGCCCGCAGAAGCCGAAGCGCGTCGGCGAGGCGAAGTAGTTGGCCTTGGTGTTCATCAGGAAGAACGAGGCTCGGGGCCAGCGCCGGTGGATGCGACACACCCAGGAGTCATGGCCGGGAAGCTCCGGGTTCTCGCAGATGCGCACCTCCCCGAGCTGCTCGGCGTGATCGGTGACCACCGCGAAGTCCAGCGGGCGCGCGAGCTTCACCGTCCTTTGAGCGCGCCCCTCGGAGTCGTAGGGCTGGATGCCGAGCGCCTCGCCTCGGGCGAATCGGTAGGCGTCCCAGGGCGTGTTGCGGGTGCCCTGGGTGCTCGCGTCGTGGGAGAAGGCGGTGTGGACGTGGGTGTCGCCGAAATAGGGGTGCCGGAGCGGGTGAAACTCCGCGCAGGGCTCGCGCTGCTCCGTCACCGGATAGGGCCGCTCCGAAGCCGCTCCGAGCCCCACGGGCAGGAGGACGGCCAGGAGGGCGACGAGCGCTCCGCGTGCCGTCGTCATCGGTTCGAGTGCCCCTCGCTGGAAGTCTGGACGGATGATAGGCTGGCTTCAGGGCTTCGGGAGAAGATCATGGCAGAAAAACTGAACCGGACGAGCGCTCGGATCACGCAGGTCAAGTCGCAGGGAGCCTCTCAGGCGATGCTCTACGCGACGGGGCTCACCGACGAGGACATGGACAAAGCGCAGGTCGGGATCGCCAGCTGCTGGTTCGAGGGGAATCCCTGCAACATGCACCTCGACCTCCTGAGCGAGAAGGTCAAGGAGGGAGTCCGCGGGGCCGGGCTGGTCGGCATGCGTTTCAACACCATCGGGGTCAGCGACGGTATCTCGATGGGGACGGAGGGGATGAGCTACTCGCTCCAGTCCCGGGACCTGATCGCGGACTCCATCGAGACGGTGATGTGCGCGCAGTGGTACGACGCCTGCGTCTCGATTCCCGGCTGCGACAAGAACATGCCCGGCTGCATCATGGCGATGGGGCGGCTCAACCGGCCCGGCTTGATGATCTACGGCGGCACCATCAAGCCCGGTGTGAGCCGCAAGGGCGAGAAGCTCGACGTGATCTCCGCCTTCCAATGCTACGGCGAGTTCCTGGCCGGCAAGATGACCGAAGAGGAGCGGATGGATCTCCTCCGCAACGCCTGTCCCGGGGCGGGCGCCTGCGGGGGCATGTACACCGCCAACACCATGGCCTCGGCGATCGAGGCGCTGGGAATGAGCCTGCCCTACAGCTCCTCGATCCCCGGCGAGGATCCCGCCAAGCAGGAGGAATGCGTGCGGGCGGGCTCCGCGATCCGGAGTCTCCTGGAGCGCGAGATCCGGCCCCGCGACATCATGACCCGCGAGGCCTTCGAGAACGCCATGGTCCTGGTCACGGTGCTGGGAGGCTCGACCAACGCGGTGCTGCACCTGATCGCCATGGCGAAGTCGGTGGACGTGCCGCTTTGCATCGACGACTTCCAGGCGGTGAGCGATCGGATTCCCTACCTGGCGGACTTGAAGCCCAGTGGCCAGTACGTGATGGAGGATCTGCACCGGGTGGGCGGCACACCCGCCGTCCTCAAGCTGCTGCTGGAGCGCGGCCTGCTCGAGGGAAGCTGCCTCACGGTGACGGGCGAGACACTGGCGGAGAACCTCGAGGAACTGCCCGGGCTGGCGGCGGGGCAGAAGATCCTCCGTCCTTTCGAGGATCCGATCAAGGAGACGGGTCACATCCAGATCCTGCGGGGCAGTCTCGCGCCGGAGGGTGCCGTCGCGAAGATCACCGGGAAGGAGGGTCTCCACTTCAACGGCCCCGCCAAGGTGTTCGATTGCGAGGAGGACATGCTGGCGGCGGTCGAGCGGGGCGAGGTCACGGCGGGAATGGTCCTGGTGATCCGCTACGAGGGACCGAAAGGGGGGCCGGGCATGCCCGAGATGCTCTCTCCCACGTCCGTGTTGGTGGGCGCCGGCCTCGCCGACTCGGTGGCACTGATCACCGACGGCCGCTTCTCCGGGGGCTCCCACGGCTTCATCGTCGGGCACGTCACGCCGGAGGCTCAGGAGGGGGGAAGCATCGCGCTGGTGGAGGACGGCGACGAGATCCGCATCGACGCGAAGCGGCAGACCATCGAGCTGGAGGTCGACGCCGAAGAGATGGCCCGGCGTCGAGAGCGCTGGACGCCGCCTCCCCTCAAGGCCACCCGCGGCACTCTCTACCGGTACATCAAGACGGTGAAGTCCGCGTCGGAGGGCTGCGTCACCGACGAGTAAGGTATCGCCTGCATCTCTCACCGGCGGCTCGGTGGGAGATGCAGGCTCGGCTCAGGTCGCCTGGGGTCCTCGCGCCATCAGCACCTTGCCCGATCGGACCAGCTCGCGCAGGCCGAAGGGGCGGAGCAGCTCGATGAAGGTGTCGACCTTCTCGCTGGCGCCGTAGACCCGCAAGATCAGGGACTCGGTACCGTAGTCCACGACCTTGGCGTTGAAGTGCTCGGCGATCTGGAGGATCTGGGTGCGCTCGTCCAGGTGACACTGGAGCTTCACCAGGGCGATCTCGGTCTCGTAGGCCTCGTCGCCGGTATGGTCGACCGCGTGAACGACGTCCACCAGCTTGGCGAGCTGCTTGATGATCTGCTCGAGAGTCTCCGGGTCTCCGGAGCAGGCGATGGTCATGCGGGAGAAATCTCCCTTCGCCCCCGGACTCACCACCAGGCTGTCGATGTTGTACCCGCGCCGCGCGAACACGACGGCGACCCGCACCAGGACGCCGGGCTTGTTGTTGACGTAGAGCGAGATGACGTGCTCGCGCGGGGCCGATTCGGTCGCGATCTCAGGTGCTGCCACTGGGCTTCTCCAGTTTCTCCTTGGGAGGTTCGAGCAACATGTCACTCACCGGCGCGCCGGCCGGAACCCAGGGGAACACGCTGTCCTCCCGGATCACCTCGGCGACCACCAGGCAGGGGCCCTCGTCGTACGCCCGAGCCTCACGGAGCTTGCGGTCGATGTCCGCCGGCCGCCGGATCCGGATCCCCTTGACGCCGTAGGCCTCGGCGAGCTTGACGAAGTCGGGATTTCCCTCCAGGTCCACGCCGGAGAGCCGGTTGTCGAAGAATGCCTCCTGCCACTGGCGAACCATTCCCAGGTAGTTGTTGTTGATGATGAGCACCTTGTTCGTCAGTCCGTGGACTTGTGCCGTCGCCAGCTCGGACATGGTCATCTGGAAGCCGCCGTCTCCGACCACCGCCCAGACCTCCGCCTCCGGTCGTCCGATCTTCGCGCCGATGGAGGAGGGGAATCCGAAGCCCATCGTCCCCGCGCCGCCCGAGGTGATCCAGTGTCGATTCGAGCTGACGCGGATGAACTGGGCGGCCCACATCTGGTGCTGCCCCACGTCGACGGTGATCACCGCCTTGCCGTCGGTGAGGGCCCCGAGGCGGTCCAGCACGTGCTGCGCGCGGAGGCCTCCCTTCTTCGGGTACTTGAGGGGAAACCGCCGCTTCCATTCGCTGCACTGGTGCAGCCAGGCGTCGGTATCGGCTTCCTCGACGAGGGGGATCAGGTCCTCCAGGACCAGCCGGGCGTCGCCCTCGATGCAGAGGTCGGTTCGGACGACCTTGTCGAACTCCGCCGGATCCACGTCGACGTGGATCTTGAAGGCCTCGGTGCAGAACGCCTCGACCTTGCTGGTGACGCGGTCGTCCCAACGCGAGCCGATCGACATGATCAGGTCGCAGTCGACGACGGCCTTGTTGGCGTAGGCGGTGCCGTGCATTCCCGGCATCCCCAGGTGAAGGGGATGGGTCTCGTCGGCCGCCCCCTTGCCGAGCAGCGTGTTGACGATCGGTGCGCGCAGCCTCTCCGCAAGCGTGATGACCGCCTTTGCGGCGTCGGCGATCACGGCGCCGTGGCCGACGACGAGGAGCGGTCTCCGCGCCGCCTTCAGATGCTCCGCCGCGGCGGCGATGGCGTCGGGGTCGCCGCGCCCCGGCACCCGGTAGCCCGGCAGGTCCACCTCGTCGGTGAACGGCGCGTCGCAGGGCCCCGAGCTCACGTCCTTGGGGACGTCGATCAGCACCGGTCCCGGACGCCCGGTGGTGGCGATGTGAAAGGACTCCCGCATGATCCGCGGGATGTCGAACGGGTTCTTGACCAGGTAGCTGTGTTTGACCACGGGGTAGGTGATGCCCGTGACGTCGGCCTCCTGGAAGGCATCCATTCCCAGACTGGTCGTGTTGGTCTGCCCCGAGATCACGATGACGGGTGCCGAGTCCATGTGGGCCGTCAAGAGACCCGTGACCGTGTTGGTGGCTCCCGGTCCGGAGGTCACCACCACGACCCCCGGCTTTCCGGTGGCGCGCGCATAGCCATCGGCCATGTGAGTTGCGCCCTGCTCATGGCGGACGAGTATCAATTTGATCTTGGAATCGACCAGTGCGTCGAAGATCGGTATGGCGGCGCCGCCCGAGAGGCCAAACACACACTCAACTCCCTCTCTTTCCAGGCATTGGATGATCTTTTCGGCTCCAGTCGGCACGTTTGTCGTCACGGCGGCTCCTGCTGAGCAGTCAGATCGCGAAAATCTGCTCCCCGATCCACAAATCGAGAGATTTGGACTCGAGATGTGGTGGAAAACGGAATTCTAGGGCAAAAGATGAACCCCGTCCTGATCTCCTCGGAAGAAAGACGCCCACAAGATCCAGAATATGGTCTGAATCCCCGAGGGGCACAAAGAATCGGGCAGAGACGAGACCCATCTCGGGACATCGTGGGCGCCGGCTGCGCCGGTCTGGCGTGAGCGCCCGACCCATCCAGCTCGAGCTGGTGAGAAATGCGGGCTAGCGCATGCGGATCCGGATGTTTCCGCCCGAGGTCTGCAGGTTGAGCTCCTTACCCCCGCCGTTCAGCTCCGCCTCCACCTCGCCTCGCTCGATCCGACCGGTGATGGCGAACTCCTCGTCGAGGATGACGCGGCCGCCGCTGGTGCGCGCCTCCAGATCGACCCCCGCGTCCGCGCTGAACTGGACGTCGATGCTCCCGCCCGAGGTCTCGAGATCTCCGGCCGGTGCGCCGGCGAAGCGCACCGAGATGGAGCCGCCGCTCGTCTCCGCCTCGACCCTGCCGTCGACGTCGCGGATCCGGATGGTCCCGCCGCTGGTCTCGACGTCCACGTCGCCGCGCACCTCGGAGATGTGAATCGATCCGCCGCTGGTGTCCGCTTCCAGGTTGCCGTGGATCTCCGCGGCCTTGATGGCTCCACCCGAGGTCTCGACGTCGATCTCGCCGGTGATCTGATTCAGCTCGAGATCGCCCCCGCTGGTCTCCGCCTCGACCGAGCCGGTCACCTCCTGGACGTCGATTCGGCCACCGCTGGTGTGAAGGTCGACGGAGAAGAGCTTCGGGATCCGTGCCCGGACCGTCACCCGGCCCGATCCGAGGCCCCGGAGCCAGGAGGAGCGGGTTCCCCGGAGATGCAGCTCGTCGTCGTCATGATCGAGCGAGAAGCGCACCGCCCGCGAGGCCCAGCCCGTGGTCCGGGCGTCGATGTCGACGGCATCGAGGTCGTGGGTCTCCACGTCGATCGATCCCACGCTGAGGTCGATCCGGAGGGTGCCGCCGGGTCGTACCGGGACGGTTCTCTCGAAGTCCTCGCTCCTCGCGCCGCTCGCCGCGAGGGCCACGAGCAGCGCCAGGGGGACGAAGAAGCTTCCGGTCCTGCTGGCGATGTATCTCAGACTGGAGATTCGCTGACTCCTGCGCGCATGGGTGGCACCGCTAACGCCGGCTCAGGTGGATTCGACCGCGAGAGGTTTGCAGGAGCAGCAGCGCACCTCCGCCGTTGATCTTCCCCACGGCCAGGCTCTCCGTCTCCTCCCCGCGGAGGCCCATTGCCGCATCGACGACGACGCTTCCCCGCGTCGCGTGGGCGTCGAGGTCGGCGGCGGAATCGGCCGGGATCACCACGTCGATGCTGCCCCGTTCGGTCTCGACGGAGCCCGCCGGCGACCCGGAGAAGCTGGCGAGAACCGATCCGTGCTCGGTTCTCGCGACGATCGGGCCGCGCACCTGGGCGAGCTCGATGGCACCGTCCAGTGTCTTTGCCGTCACCTCGCCATCGACGTGGCGCATTTCGATGGGGCCGGAGGTGGTCCGGGCCTCTACGTCTCCGGTGACCCAGGCGACCTGGATGGAACCCTCCGAGCTGGTGACCTGGAGATCACCGGTGATCTCCTCGACCTCGACGGGTCCGTTCACCACCCGGAGCTTTACTGGTCCGGAGACGCCGCGGACCTCGATCCCGGCGTCCCGCGCGCGCGCTGTCGTCCAGCGCGAAGGCGACGGCCCAGGAGCCCCAGCCGTCCACGTCTCCCACCACGCGGATCTCGTCCGCGTCGTGGGTGGTGAGCTCGAGGAAGCCGGGGTCGGGGCGGAGGCCCTCGCCGAGATCCACGTCGATCGCCAGGGTGCCGCCCGGCGCGACGGGGATCCTGATCATCGAGGACTCGGCGAGTCAGCGCGCCGAGGTGCGCAGTGTCCTTCAGAAGTCCGGGCTCTTCGAGCGGATTCTGGAGGCCGACAACGGCCTTCGCGGACTCAAGCTCCTGCTTTCGGAACCGGTGGATCTCGTGCTCTGCGATCTCGAGCTGCCCGGCCTGGACGGCGAGAAGCTGCTGCGGATGTCGCGCTCCGCTCACGGGAATCAGACCCCGTTCCTGGTGCTGACGTCGGTCACCGATGCCGAACGAACGGCGCAGCTCCTCCGGGACGGCGCTTGCGACACCATCATCAAGCCCTTTCACGCGATGGACCTGATTGCGCGCATCGAGCTGCACCTCAAGCTCCAGCAGCTCCAGAAGCAGCTGATCGAGAAGAACAAGCAGCTCGAAGAGCTCTCGATCACCGATGCCCTCACCGGAATCCGCAACCGCCGCTTCCTGACGGAGATGCTGTCGGTGGAGTTTCAGCGCGCACACCGCTACGGGACGGGGCTCACCGTCCTGATGGCGGATCTTGATCACTTCAAGGCGGTCAACGACCGCTATGGTCACCTCGCCGGGGACAGGGTGCTCCGCGCCGTGGCGCAGCGGCTCCAATCCCAGCTGCGAGCGAGCGACATCGCAGGCCGGTACGGCGGCGAAGAGTTCCTGGTGCTCCTCATCCACGCCAGTCTGGACGCGGGATTGATCTTCGCGGAGCGCTGGCGCAAGGCGCTCGAGGATGCGGCCCTCTACCGCGCCAAGGAAGCGGGCCGCAACCAGGTCGTGGTCCAGGAGCTCTAGGCGAGCTGGCCGAAGAAGCGCTTCGCAGCGGCCGCGGGATTGCCCGCCAGCTCCTCCGGGGGCGACCGCGCAGCCACTCCTCGGGGAGCAGGTTCCGGTAGGGCTCGCGAAGGAAGCGTCGGCCGAGCAAGGCGATCACTCCAGTGTCGCGCTCCGAGCGTGGGCGAAAACAAGGCGAAACACCCACCCAAAAGAAAAGCCCGCTCGAAGCGGACTCGACCAGAGCATCAATTAACAAAATATAGCACAGAATCGGCTTTCTGCAACGGCGCCTCATCGCCTTTCTGGGAAACCGCACCCCACCCGCCAAAACCTTCGCCTCGAGTATTCAGGAGGGCCGATTCTCGGGAAAAACAGCCGCCTTCCGAGGTGGGTTCTCGAAGCCCCGTTCTCTCCGCCCGGAGGCGCCGCCGGCGCGCGGGAGCGAAGCTGCGGCGAACCTGGGCACCGCGATCGCCTTCGCTCCCCGGGCACCTGCCCCGTCAGCACTCGCTCCGGAGATGGCTCCGCGAACACCAGAGGTGGACCGGGACGAGAATTCGAGCGATCACCTCTCGGCCATGCCCCGGCAACGCATCTCGGATTTCATGAACTCGGACGTCGTCTGTGCCCGGCCGGGAATGACGGTCGCCGAGCTGAGAGACCTGCTGGCCTCACGGGGGATCAGCGGTGCCCCCGTGGTGGACGAGTCCGGCAAGATCCTGGGGGTGGTGTCGCTGAGTGATCTGGCTCGCTACATCAGCCAGCGCACCACGGTGGGCGAGTCCGGTCGGTTCTTCAGCAACCTGAACGAGTATCGCGAGCTCGCCAACCTGCCGCGGGACGCGTCTGATGAACCCGTCGAGAGCTTGATGAGCAAGGAGGCGTACACCATCGCTCAGGATTCGAGTGCCGCGGCGGGCGCGAAGCTGATGCGCGAGCGGAAGATCCACCGCCTCCTGGTCACGGAGGACGGGCTGCTGGTCGGCGTGGTGACCGCGCTGGATCTGCTTCGCGTCGTGGAGGAAGGCTGAGCGAGATACTGATTGGCAGTCGCACGAGACTGCCGACGACCCACAGCGGTTTCCCCGGTGGTCTGGGGACTCGTCGTCGTCGGGCCGCCCCGCTCAGAAGATCACGGTTCGCCTGCCGCGCACCAGAATCCGGTCCTCGAGGTGCCAGCGCACCGCCTGGGCCAGGACCATCCGCTCGACGTCGCGGCCCTTGCGGACCAGGTCTTTCACCGTGTCCGAGTGGGTGCAGCGCACCACGTCCTGGGCGATGATCGGGCCCTCGTCGAGGTCGCTGGTGGCGTAGTGGGCGGTGGCGCCCACCAGCTTCACGCCGCGGTCGAGCGCCTGGTGGTAGGGGCGCGCGCCGACGAAGGCGGGGAGCGTGCTGTGGTGGATGTTGATGATCCGCTCGGGGAATCGCTCCGTCATGGTCTCGCTCAGGATCTGCATGTAGCGGGCGAGCACCACCAGGTCGATCTGCTGCTCCTCGAGGAGGGCGATCTCCCTGGCCTCCTGCTCGGTCTTGGACTCTTTGGAGATGGGAAAGACGCGGTAGGGGATGTCGAACTTCTCGGCCACGGATTCGAGATCGGGATGGTTCGAGATGATCAGCGGAATCTCGCAGACCAGCTCGCCGAGGCGATGGCGCAGGAGCAGGTCGTAGAGGCAGTGCTCGAACTTGGAGACGAAGATCGCGACCCGCTTCTTGCGGTCGGAGTAGCTGATCCGCCAGCGCATCTGATAGCGGCCGCACTCGATTTCCAGAAGACTCTCGAGCTGGTCCCGGGGGATGTCGAGCTCCGTCGTGTCGAAGTGGATCCGCTGGAAGAACATCTCCTCGGCGGGATCGGTGTGCTGCTGGGCGTCCAGGATGTTCGCACCGTGGTCGTAGAGGAGCTGGGCGAGCGCGGCGACCAGGCCCTTCCGATCGCGGCAGGAGAGCAGGAGTGTGGCGGTGCCGGGGGAGCTGGACATCGGGAGCTTCCTTTCGGGCGCAAAGCTAGCACTGCTGCCGATGGCGGCTCGTCGCTCTCCTTGCGACTCAGGGAGTCGCAGCCGCCCACGCGGGGAAAGGTCCTCCCAGGTCGAACACCACCGAGCCGAGGGTGAAGACCAGGGCCGTCACCAGGACCAGCGCGACGAGATTCATGACCAGGCCGGCCTTGATCATCTTGATGATGGGGACGCGGCCCGATCCGTAGACGATCGCATTGGGCGGCGTCGCGACTGGGAGCGCGAAGGCGCAGGAGGCCGCAAGCGCGGCGGGGATCATCAGCAGGAGAGGGTGCGCTTCGATGGCGCGGGCGAGGGAGGCCATGATGGGCAGGCTCATGGAAGCGGTGGCGGTGTTGGAGGTGAGCTCGGTGAGCCCCGCGACGATCGCGACCACGGAAGCGACCAGGCCGGCAGGCGGCGCACCCGCGAGCACCTCGAACCGGGTCCCGATCCAGCCGGAGAGACCGGAGACCTCGAAGCCCTTGGCGAGCGCCAGCCCCCCGCCGAAGAGGAGGAGGATGCCCCAGGGAACCGCCCTCGCGGCTTCCCAGTTCATCAGCCGTCCGCCTCTCTCCTTGCTGGCGGGGATCAGGAACAGCAGCAGGGCCATGGCGATCGAGACGGTGCCGTCGTCGATCAGCGCGCCGATGCCGGACTGTTCGCTGAACAGGGAGGACCAGCCGCGCAAGGTGAAGGCGCTGCCGAGGGGGATGCTCTTCCGGGTCATCCAGAGCAGTGCGACGCCGGCGAAGACGAGCGCCACTCTCCGCTCCTCGGGAGAGGTAGGGCCGAGGCGGCGGATCTCCTCTCGGATGAACGCCTTGCCGCTGAAGGGGCTCGAGGCGGGCAGGGGGAAGATGACGCGGCAGAGGAGGAACCAGGCGATGATCAGGAAGAGGAAGCTCATGGGCGAGGCGAAGGCCATCCACTGCGCGAACGAGATGGAGGGCGCGGCGGGGAAGATCTGCTCGAACTGGGTGACGAGGACGCCGTTGGGCGGCGTGCCGATCAGCGTGCCGAGTCCGCCGATTGAGGCGGCGTGGGCCAGCCCGAGCATGAGCACCAGGGAAAAGTTGCGCGCCCGAGGATCCACCTCTTCTCCGGAGCACCGACGTCTCTCGTTCAGATCCTCGTAGAGCACCGCGAGAGAGATGGCCATCGGCATCATCATCATGGTGGTGGCGGTGTTGGAGAGCCACATCGACAGGAACGCGGTGGCGACCATGAATCCCAGCACCAGGCGGTGTGGCTGACCGCCGATCAGGCGGAGGATGTGCAGCGCGATGCGCCGGTGGAGGTTCCAGCGCTCGACCGCGATGGCGATCAGGAAGCCGCCGAGAAAGAGCAGGATGAGCCAGCTCATGTACTCGCGGGCGACAGCCGAGCCCTTCATGATTCCCGTGAGCGGGAAGAGCACGATCGGCAGGAGCGCGGTGGCGGGGATCGGGATGGCCTCGGTGACCCACCAGGTGGCCATCAGGACGGCGATCGCCATCATGTGGCGGACCGCGGGCTCTGCGGGGTCGAGCTCGGGGCCGAACCAGATCGCCGCGAACAGGATCGGGCCGAGCCACACCCCCACCTTGTTGCGAAGCGTGAGCGTTCCCTGCGCCGCCTCGGCAGGCGCCTCCCCCGCTGCTGCGCCCATCCGATGACCTTAGCCGATCGACAGCGGTGCGAGCGAGGCGCTCAACCGCCGCGCAGGGCGATGCCCCCGTCGAGGGCGATGATCTGGCCGGTGACGTTGCGGGCGTCGTCGCTGCAGAGGAAGGCCGTGAGCTTTCCGACGTCTTCCGGGGTCTGCTCGCGACCGAGGGGCGTCTGCGCCTTCACGATCTCCAGGAAGACCTGGTAGGGATCCTTGTCCGCATGCCTCGGATCGCTCTTCTGGATGTTCCTGGCGAGGACCTTCCAGGCGCGCGTGTAGAGGAGTCCGGGACAGATGGCGTTCACCCGCACGTCTTTGGGCCCGAGCTCCACGGCCAGAGTCCGCGTCACCGAGATCGCGCCGGCCTTGGCCGCTGCGTAGGCGGGCATCGCCACCGAGGGGACCAGGCCGGCGACCGACGCGACGTTCACGATCGAGGCGTCTCCCGACCGCTCCAGGTGCGGGATCGCCGCCTTGGTGGGCGCGAACACGGTGCGAAGATTGAGCGCCATCTGCTCGTCCCAGCCCTCCTGCGTGACTCGCGTGAAGGGACCGCTCGCCTTGGCGGCGCGGCGGTTTCCACCGCCCGCGTTGTTGACCAGGATGTCGAGGCGACCGTAGTGCTGCGCGACCCGGTCCACCGCTTCCCGAGCGGCGTTCTCGTTGGAGACATCGGCGCCGGCGCCCAGGTGCCCACCGCCGAGCTCTCCCGCGGTCTGCTCCGCCTCGTCCGCGTCGATGTCGAGCAGCGCCACCCGGGCTCCCTCGGCCGCGAGGCAGCGTCCGATCCCCGCGCCGATCCCCCGCGCACCCCCCGTCACGATCGCCACACGATCCTCGAGCCGCATTTTCTCTCCTTCACCCTTGCGCGGGAGAGTGTATCCTCTGGCAGGGGAGGAACGCGATGGGTAGCCGTGAGAAGGTCCAACAGTTCCTGGAGGAGTCCGAAGCACACAGGCACTACGAGGGCATCGTCGAGTACGCGCTCACCTATCTCGTCGCGAAGGCGGAGAAGGAAGGCAAGAGCGAGTTCGCCGCGGGGCTCGCCGAGATGAAGGGCGAGTATCGGGAGGATTTCGCGAACGCCGTGGCGATGACGGAAGAGGTCTTCGCCGACATCTTCGACGACGAGGAGCTCGACAACCTGATCGTGCTTCACTCGAACCCCGCCATCAAGAAGCTTCGAGCGCTCAACTCGGAGATCGTGGGAAACATCCTGACCCGGTACGCGAAGGTGTCGGGTGTGCGCCTGCCCGAGGATCTGTAGCTCCCGCAGCAATGCCGGAAGGCCCCGGGCTCTGATGATTCCGCTTCGCGCCGGGGTGGCTCACCGACCCAGAGGGGAGGGGAAGCGGGAGACGTGCCGTTGGGGTAAGGTCTGCGCCGGCCGAAGCAACCGGCTCATCACCTAAAGTGGAGGACGCGAAGTGTCACGCAAGGTATTCATCGTCGGCGTCGGGATGACCAAGTTCGAGAAGCCCTTCTCCAAGGACTGGGATTACCCGGACATGGTCAAGGAGGCCGGCACCAAGGCCTTCGAGGACTCGGGGCTCTCGATCCAGGACGTCGAGCAGGTGTCCGTTGGCTACTGCTACGGGGACTCGACTTACGGTCAGCGCTCCGTCTACGAGCTCGGGATGACCGGGATCCCGATCTACAATGTGAACAACAACTGCGCGACCGGCTCGTCCGCGACCTTCATGATCAAGCAGTTCATCGAGGGCGGCATCATCGACTGCGGGATGGCGGTCGGCTTCGAGAAGATGGAGAAGGGGTCGCTCGGCGTGAAGTACACCGACCGTACCCTCTCCATGGACCGGCACATGAAGGTGATGATCGAGAAGCGCGGCTTCGAGAAGGCCCCGCCGATGCCGCAGCTCTTCGGCAATGCCGGCCGTGAACACATGGACAAGTACGGCACCACGGCCGAGCAGTTCGCCAAGATCGGCTACAAGAACCACAAGCACTCGGTCAACAACCCCTACTCGCAGTTCCAGGACGAGTACACCCTGCAGGAGATCAAGGATGCTCCGATGGTGTTCGATCCGTTGACCAAGCTCTGCTGCTGCCCCACCTCGGACGGCGCAGGAGCTGCGATCCTCTGCAGCGAAGACTTCATGAAGAAGCACAATCTGCAGGACCGGGCGATCGAGATTCTCGGCATGACGATGACCACCGACTTCGAGGACACCTTCGACAGCGTGGCCGGGCTGTGCGGCTACACGCTCTCGAAGGCGGCAGGTCAGAAGGTGTACGAGCAGTCGGGTATGGGGCCGGAGAACATTGACGTGATCGAACTCCACGACTGCTTCGCCACCAACGAGATGCTCTCCTACGAGGCCCTGGGTCTCTGCCCGGAGGGCAAGGGCGGCGAGTTCGTCGACTCCGAGGCGAACACCTACGGCGGCCAGATCGTCGTGAACCCGTCCGGCGGTCTGATCTCCAAGGGCCACCCGCTGGGTGCCACGGGTCTCGCGCAGTGCGCGGAAATGGTCTGGCAGCTTCGCGGCAAGGCGGACAAGCGCCAGGTCGAGGGCGCCAAGGTTGCGATGTCGCACAACATCGGTCTGGGCGGCGCCTGCGTGGTGACCATGTACCGCAAGGCCACGCCGTAGCCCACCGGGACGGGTTCGGATCCCCTCTGCGGGATGAGGGCCCCGGGGAACGAATCCCCGGGGCCCTTCTCGTCACGGCGGTGGGGTGCGAGACCGGTCCGTCTCAGGGCCGCGCGTCTCGCTCGAGGATGATGAGGTTCGGATTCACGTCGGCCACCGCGTAGCGATGGCCCATCCAGGGCTCCAGCGGCGAGTGCCCGCGGCCCTCGAAGACCACGCGGTAGCCCTCGGTGCCCGAGAGCAGGCGCTCGATCCAGTCTCGACGCTCCCCCTCGAAGCGCAAGTAGTAGAGCGAGGAGAGCACGAGGTAGTCGGGGCTCGCCTTGCTGAGCCCGGCCCGATCGATCTCGTCCTCGGGGATGCGCTCCACGCGATGACCCAGCCAGGCCAGGCGGGGCAGGTACTGCGCCGTGCTGTAGGTGCCGATCTGCGCCCCGGGCTGCGCGTTCTCGCGCATCCACGCCTCGGCGAGGTAGCGGGAATCGTTCACGAGCATGAGGTCCCCGTTCAGGGAGTGGAGGAACGCGTGTCCGATGACGAAGGCGAGCAACGGAATCGCGACAAGACGCGCGAAGAGGGGTGCGCGCAGCAGGCGACTCGCCAGGCCTCCGCCGAAGACGGCGAGGATCAGCACCAGCGGAAGCGTGAAGCGCATCGCGCCGTATCGGGCGGGGATCAGCGAGAAGAGGACGTAGGAGACGGCGGGGAGGAGCAGCACCGCGCCCCGGGGCCGGCGCCAGACCGCGTAGAGGAGCCCCGCGACGCAGAGCGCCAGCGCGGGCCAGCCCATTGCCCACTCGAGGTTCTGCCCGATCTCCCGGAGGAGATCGGGGTATCCCTCGAAGTCCGACCGGAAGCCCGTCATCCGGGGCTGGGAGGGGAGCCACTGCTTCCAGTGCTCGAGGAATCCCTTCCAGTTGAACGGGTTGATCGAGATCGCATAGACCAGGAGCAGTGATCCCGCCGAGGCGAGAAGCCGGCGATCCAGGCAGACGGCGAGCCAGCTCCGCTCGCTCGCGCGATCACCCGCGCGGAGGCTGCGCCGCAGGTGTGCCCCGTAGATCGCCAGGCAGGTGAGGACATAGGCCCCGATGATCCCCTCCTTCGTGCCCAGCGCGGCGCCGGCGGAGAGCCCGAAGGCGACGTAGTCGAAGAGGAGACCGCGCTGCAGCACGCCCGCGAAGAAGTAGAGGGAGAGGACGAACCAGAAGCAGTGGGGAACGTCGAGATTCCCCATGTGGGAATACAACACCAGGACGAAGGAGCAGGCGGCGAGCAGTGCCGCGAAGCGAGCCGCCACCCGATCCTCGTAGATCCGAAGCGCGAGGCGGTAGATGCCGTAGACCACGCCCAGGCCCATCAGGACGGAGAGCGCCCGGGAGATGAGCATCAGCGCCCCGAGCTGTGCGTGGGCGTCGGAGAAGCAGGCCTCGCTGATTCGCGGATAGCAGGAGAGGTCGAGGTTTCCGCTCAGCAGGAGGTAGAGAAGATAGGGCGCGTACAGGATCAGGCTGATCCACGAGTGGAGAAAGGGGTACTTGTGCCATCCGAAGAAGTAGGTCTTCCCTACCCGCAGAGGCAGCCAGGGAGAGATGTCGTCCGCCATCCACGACTCGACGTTGGGCAGGCCCCAGAGAACACCGACGAGATTCAGGAAGAGGGCGACGAGCAGGATGGCGACCAGGTACCCGTCGGCCCGGAGCTGGGCGAGGTGCGGGAGGCAGAAGCGGCGCCACGCCTGGGACCACACCGCCCCAACTTAATCGAGCGGGTGGGAATTTCAAGCCGGCCTACTTGTCGAGCGAGGAGCGGATCTTGCTCAGGAGGACGATGTGGGCCATCTCCTCCTGGATGATCCAATCGATCTTGTCTTCGCCCAGCGTCTCCGGCACGGCGTCCTTGATCGCCACGTAGAAGACCACGGAATCCTTCTCCAGACCGATGGCCGTCTCCAGGATGTCGCGCTCGGTCTTTCCCGGAGCGAGGAGGGCGCTGGAGTCCGCCTTCGGAGCGAAGATCTGGCCGTCGGCGAAGGCCGCCAGATAGCGCCCGGATTCGCCCTCCGGATCGAAGGCCTTGTACCCCTGTTCGGGGAGCTCCTTGCGCAGGGTGGCGAAGAGCTGCTCGTGGGTCCGTTCCATGTCGGCGAGACGGAGCAGGGTGCGCTTCGCGTCGCCGTCGAAGCGCTCCGCAGCCGTCTCGTAGAAGGCGATTCCGTTGCGCTCGATCTGCTCGGCGATCTTGAGGACTTCGTCGGCGTTGAAGATCATGGTCCAGAGGGTAGCATCTCCCCGACCCCTGAGTTGAGGAGCGAGCGCATCATGACGGCGGATCAGTTGAAGCAGCGGCTCGAGCTGCCCCCGGTGAGTCAGATCGGAGTCGTGGTGGAGGACCTCGAGCGCGCGGCTTCCTTCCTGGAAGCCAGCTTCGGTCTGGGGCCGTTCCGGGTGGAGGAGCTGGAGGCGCCCAACGTCTGGGACCGCGGAGAGGAGAAGCACATCGCGGCCCGCCTGGGCTTCGCGATGATGGGCCAGGTCGAGCTCGAGCTGATCCACATCGTGAAGGGCGACAGCGTGCATCTCGAGTTCCTGCGCGAGCACGGCGAGGGCATCCACCACCTGGGCTTCCGGGTCGACGACTTCGTGGCGAAGCTCGAGCAGGCCAAGGCGATGGGCTTCGAGGTGCTCCAGACGGGGCCGGTCGGCCGCTTCTACGCCTACCTCGACACCCGCCGCGAGGGCGGCCTCATCTTTGAGCTGATCGAGGGCGACGCCAGCCGGCCAGAGCTCTGAGAAGGGCTCCGGAGAATTCGAGCTCTCCTACTTCTTCCGCCGTCCCAGCTCCAGCGGGGCCTTGGTCTGCTTGCGGAACCTCTGCTCCCACCAGTTCTGGTAGAGGTCCACGCTGAACATGAGCATGAGAATGAAGATCACGATCCACTGGGGGATGTGCGGGAACTCGCTGGCGTTCACCGAGACCAGCGCTTCGCGCCCGCCCTCCAGGAAGAGCACGAAGCCGATCAGGAGGAGCACGAAGAGGCCCAGAATCTCGAAATCCGGGTTCTCGCTCAGGAAGCGGGCCAGTGGCTTGGCGAAGGCCAGCATCAGAGCCACCGAGATGACCACCGATCCCACCATGACCGCGAAGATGTCCGTCATTCCCACCACGGTGAGGATGGAGTCGATGCTGAAGAGGAGGTTCATGCCCACGATGACCGCCACGACCTCGGCGAAACTGTCGGTGGGCTGAACCTCTTCCCCCACCCCCTTGGCCTTGACCCGGAGCTCCTTGACGCCTTTCCAGATCAGGATCAGCCCGCCGAGGCCCAGGACGACTGACTTCATGGTGAAGGCGGCTTCGAAGTGCAGGCCCAGGGCGGTGGTGTTCACCGTGAGGAAGACGTTGGTCGCGAAGCTGAGGAGCCAGCTCACCAGCCCCAGCAGGATGATCCGGAAGACCATGGCCAGGATCAGCCCCACCTGAACGGCCAGCCCCTGTTTCCGGGGTGGGAGCTTGTTGGCGAGAATGGTGATGATGATGAGGTTGTCCGCCCCCAGGGCGACCTGGATCAGGGTGACGGAGAAGAGGGCAGCCCAGAAGGCCGGTTCGAGGAAGAGCTCGAGCATCGCGTGGTCCTTCGCTGGCGTTGTTGCGAAGCGAACGCTACCCCCGCAGCGGGGGCGGCGCAGGCGGGAGGATAACGCCATTCCCGGGCCCTCGGCCGTCCATCCAGTGAGAGGAGGTGCCACGTGAAAGCTCGATCGGTTGGGAATCTCGCATTCGCCCTGGCGCTGGCAGCCGCTACGCCGGCCCTGGCTCGCGACGCGGAGGCCGAAGCCGCCGCCATGAAGGTGCTCGACGCCTTCATGGTCGCCTTCAACGCAGGAGACGCAGCCGCCTTCGAGACGGTGCTCCACTTTCCGCACTACCGGATCGCGAGCGGCAAGGTCTCCGCGCTCCAGGACCCGAGCAGACTCCCCGCCCTGTTCGAACGTTTCGTCGCGGCGATCCCGAGCTTCGCGCCGTGAGGTGTCCCGATAGCGCGTGGAAATCTTCGGTGCTGTGAACTACTTCACAGCACCGATTACGGCGATGCATGAGTCTGATGCCGATGCCCCGGAGGGTCGGCCGGGGGTCGAATAAACGAGTTCACCCGGGCGTCAAGAGGGTTAGCGCGCCGAGGTGGGCGCGTGTCTAGCCCGGATAATTCACGAAGCCTGAACGAACGAAGACCCAAGATGTGGTAGAAA
>CAZTOU010000068.1:0-26626 GCA_964615365.1 uncultured Spirochaetales bacterium | reverse complement strand
CACACCCTTATGATGCTTATCGGACGTAACCCCCCCCGTTCTTTATCCTACCTGCATGAATCTCCTCTCTGGTCTGATGAAGGGAGAGCGAAGATCAATGGACTTGCAGAAGCTGCAGGTATTGCGACCGCGTCTATCTGTCTCCATTCATACTGGGCTTTCAGCTTTGCCAGTCCTGATGAAGAGATCCGAAAGCAGGCGGCAGAGATCGCAAAAGGGGGTGCAGCGGCAGCCGCAGGTGTCGGAGCCGGAAATATACTCATTCCCATTACTCCGGCTGAAGGAGTCGAAGATCCGGATGCTAAGAATCGATGGGTGGATGGAATAAAAGGATGTGCCTCGGCTGCAGAAGAAGCAGGAGTTGTTTTCTGTCTGGAGAACGTAGGCCGTTCATTTGCCTGTGATCTGAAGATGCAGAAAGAGATCATCGATGAGATCGGTTCGCCGGCTGTGAAAGCATATTATGATCCTTCCAATGCCCTCATGATGGAACAGGATGTGATGGAAGGTCTGACCATTCTCGGTGACAGTCTTGGGCAGGTCCATGTTAAGGAATGTGACCTGCGGCGACGTTGATATCGCCATCAGTTACGCCATCTCCGAAGACCGCGTCGTCTGGTGGGAGAATGCGGTAGGTGACGCCTCGACCTGGGTGCAGCACGACATCTGGACGACCCTCACCCGCCCCATGGGGACGCGAGTCCTGGACGTGGATCGAGATGGCGATCTCGATGTCGCCGTCGGGGAACACTTGTCCCCCTGGAGGATCTACTGGTTCGAGAACACCGGAGGCGACGGATCTTCATGGACCCGGCGGACATGGACATATACGACCACGCCGATCCGCGAACTGGTCGTCGCCGACGTCAACGGGGACGGGGCGGACGATCTCGTCACTGCTCCCGACAACGACGACCCCCGCTGGCTTGGCAACCCCACCGTGACAACCGCCAACGGCTATGTCGAGCTGAGCGACGACTCCAAGGTGGTATGGGCTGCCGACATCAACGGCGACGGGATGATGAACCCCATCTCCGCCCCTTACGGCCCCTTCGGCTTCAGTGGCCTGGCCTGGTACTCGCTGCAGTTGATCGACCCGTACATGGTGGGTCATGCCATCTCGAACGAGACCGGAAGCACCTTCGAGGCGGCCGCTGGCGGGGACTTCGATGGGGACGGCGACACCGACGTGATCGCTTCCGGCGGCGGCTTCCGCCTGTTCGAGAACACGCTGGGGGATGGGAGTGTCTGGGCGGAGCACGATCTCGCGCAGAGCAGCGGACACAAATGGATGGAGCCGGCAGATCTCGATGCAGACGGAGATCTCGATGTCGTCGGGGCCCTGGGTTACCGGGTATTCTGGCACGAGAATCTCGGTGGATCGCCGCCGAACTTCTCCGAGCATGAAGCCGCCAGCTTCCCGGGTGATTCAGTGGGGAACATCGCCGTCGCCGACATGGATTCGGACGGCGATCTCGATGTGGTAGCGTCCGTCAGCGGCTATCCGGACACGGTGGTCTATCTCGAGAACCGGGGCGGTCAGTTCGTATTGGAGACCCTCGATGTCGCGCCCGCGACCGCGACGGACGGAAGCCAGGCCGGGATGCTCGAGGTAGTCGCCACCCACCGCGGCCGCCCCGGGGACAGCGACGTCGGGCTGCTCTCCTGGCAGCTCCTGTTCGAAGAGTCCCTCGGTGACCCACCTCACGGAGACCGGAAGCCTTGCGCTCGATGCCGCCAGCGGAGTGCCCGTCGAGCCCGAGTTCAGCCCCGATACGCCGTCGTCCACGACCACGGCCCAGCCATGAGGCACCGGCTATGAGAAGACCTCAGTGTTTCGCAGGACAACGACCGCACCCGCTGAGGTGTGGCTCGGCGGTGCTTGGTCGTTCGGCTGGAGGAGCTCGCTGCCACCGAGCCTACGGTCACCTACGTCGAGACAAAGAGGTTCGATACCGCCAGGACGGCCCCCAGGTTCCCATTCGCGACCGAGGCGGAGTCGGCCCTGAGGAGCATTCACATCACGCGCGCGCGAACGCGCCTCGGGGAGGAGTTGCCTCGCATGGGGCCGGACGAGCGAGCCGGCCATGTGGCCGAGCTGACCTGGACCGGAACCGATGCCGAGCGCTTCGCCGGTCGCGAGGCCCTGGACACGCTGGGAGCAGAGGGGGTGCGGGCCTCTCTCCCCTATGCCCGAAGTGCCGACGCGGCCGCGCAGCGCCACATGGCTTCCTACTTCGGGGAGCGATACGCCGAGACGCGGGACGCCGCCTGCCTGGATGGCCTCCTCGCCCTGGTCGATAGCGAAGACAGGAACGTCTGGGGCCCGGCTCTGGGCGAGCTCGGCAAGACCGGCGCCCGGGAGGTCTCCCCCCAGCTCATCGCCCGCGCCCGTCGAGACGGTGTGACGAAGAGCGGGCCCGATGTCTCGATCATCAATGTGATCGGCACACTTGGCGATCCCGGGGCCATCCCCTTCCTCCGCGAGGAATTGCGCCACGGCAGCCGGAAGGTTGCAGTCACGTCCGCGCGCGCGCTGGGGCGCATGGGGCAGCCGGGGGTCGACGCCCTGATCGAAGCGTCTAGTGAAGAGGATCCCCGCGTGCGCGGCGTCGCCGCCCGGCAGCTCTCTCAGGTCGGCGGACCCGATGCCGCGGAGGCAGTAGACCGATACCTCGATCTCCATCCCGACGAGCGAGACGCCGTCTGGATCCGCGAGCAGCGTACCGGTGAGTGAGCGGATCCGAAGAGCCCTTCTGGCCTTGGTTGCCTCGGGTGGTCTCCTCTGTGCTGCAATGGGCGCCTCCGCCCAGACACCAACGGCAACCCTTGTGAACATCGTGTATGGAAGCACCCCCGAGAATGACATCGAGCTGACCTACCCTGTACCGATTCCAACGAACAATCCAGACCCCGAACCTGCCGGGCAGGGGCCAGAACCGAGGCCTCTCACGCCAACACCTCGCCGGGTTCAGCCAGGCGATAGCTGGTGCTTCGACCACCACCGGGGTTCTTCACGACGATGCCCCGCGCTAGCAGCTCGCGAATGTCGCGAAGCGCTGTGTCATTTGAGCATTTCGCAAGCTTGGCGTACTTCGACGTGGTCAGGGAACCCTTGAAGTCGTCGAGCATCCGGTTGATGACCTTTCGCTGTCGCTCATTCACGGGGTTCGGATTGATCCGCTGCCACAGGCGCGCCTTGTGAATGACGGTTGAGAGCGTCTCGTCGGCATCGTCGAGGGTCCGATCGAGACAATCAAGAAACCACGCAAGCCATTCAGTGATCTCCAGGTCGCCACGCTGCGCGGCTTCTAACTGGCGGTAGTATTCCCTTCGCTCTGCCTCGATTCCCGAAGACATGCTGTAGAAGCGGTCCTTCGTGCCGTCTGCCCGCGACAGCGCCATGTCAGCGATCGCACGAGCGATTCGCCCGTTCCCGTCCTCGAACGGATGGATGGTGACGAACCAGAGGTGAGCGACCGCTGCGTCGAGAACGGGGTCGATCTCCGAAGGCGCGCTCCACCACTCGAGAAACGACGCCATCTCGGCCTGGAGACGCTCTGCGTCGGGTGCTTCAAAATGCACCGTCTCGCGGCCGACGGGTCCAGAGACGACCCGCATCGGACCTGCCTCCCGGGTGCGCCATGCGCCGACCGTGATGCGACGCATGCCGCTTCGACCGGTCGGAAACAGAGCGGCGTGCCAGCCAAACAAGCGCTCCGCCGTCAGGGGCGCAGCGAAGTTCCGTGTGGCATCGAGCATCATCTCGACGATGCCCTCGACTTCTCGTCCCGGCCGGGGAAGACCCGCAACATCGAGACCCAGTTTGCGAGCGAGCGACGAGCGGACCTCGCCAGGGTCGAGGTATTCCCCTTCGATGGCCGACGACTTCACGACTTCATCCGTGAGCGCGGTGACGGTGGCCTCCGTGCGCAGGTCGAAGCCCAGGGTCTCCATCTTCCCGAGGTGCCTGCCCTGCTTGTGCCGCACGGCTGCGAGGACCCCTGCGAGGGCCTCGCTGTCCCACGAGAGCTCGGGCCAGCCCGGCTGTTCGTGAATGAATGCCATGTTCACCGCATCCTTTGCGGTGTTTATACCCTCCTTTTCTCGCATGGACAAGTATTCACCGCTATATATGCGGCGAATAGATGATTCAATCGCCGCAGGGGACGCGGCCTCGCCACTGAGCGCGGGGCGCCGCCGCCCTGGAGGTGGGCACCCCTACTGCGGCTCCGTACGGCTCGGAGAGGAATCGTCGGGTGATTCCGGAGACGTTTCGGACTCCTCCGTTTGGCTAGCGGACGGGAAAGCCCAGCAGGTCCGAGAGCGTGTCCAGGGCCTCCTCCGGCTGATCGACTTTTACGGTACCCATCCCCAGCTCTCGGGCGGCCTTCAGATTGCGTCCGATGTCGTCGAGGAACACCGCCTCCGACGGCTCGACCCCCAGGCGTTCACAGATGACGAGGTAGATGCGGGGGTCCGGCTTGCGCATCCCCACCGCACAGGACTCCACGAAGGCGTCGAAGCAGTCGCGGAGCTCGCGGGTGCGATCTTGCTCTCCGGCCCAGTTGTTGGTCAGCGCGCCGGCGGAGAGCCCCCGGCACCGGATCCGGCGGATCGCCTCCAGCATCACGGGCCGCGGTCCGCACTCGCTGATCCGGAGCATCATCTCGGCACCCGAGATCCTCTGACCCGCCGCGAGGCACTCCGCCTCGAAGACGCCGAAGAACTCCTCCATCGGGAGCTCTCCGCGCTCCAGCCGGGGCCACGCGCCGTCCGACCCCGCCCCCACCACCACCCGATTCACGAAGCCCGCGGGGATGCCCAGCTCTCGCTCGTAGCGGGCGATCGCGTGAAGCGGAGAGTCGAGAACGACGCCGCCCAGGTCGAAGATCACTGCTCGGTAGTCCATCGGCGGAAGACCTTAGCGAAGCGCCCACCGGCGTCCGGTCCCGAGACCGTCCTCTCGCGCCGGCCTCGCGTCCCAGAGCCGTCTCCCCGGGGCGGATTTCACTGGCGCTCAATCGAGGCCCCCGGCCCGCCGATGCAGCAGGCGTGACGGCGGAACCCGATCGGACCACGAACGAGACCTGGAACACCAGGCCCGCGGTTCTGCCGCGCCTTGGCGAAGCCATTCCCCCCATCGTGCAGCGCTTCAACAGCAAGGGAGCCCTCGGGATCCTGCTGCTCGACGCCTCCCCTCTCGAGAGGATCGAACGGTCGTTCGGCCACGATGCGTACGCGCGCGCCGCGAGCTCCCTCGGCGGACTGGTCCGGGACGCCGCCGACGAGGTGCTCGACGGCGACGAGCTGATCGTCAGCGGAGAGACCGGACGTCACGAGATCGTGATCCTGCTGTTCCGGGACAAGCACGACAGCCGGTTCTATCGCTCGGAGCTTCCCGACCTGGCCAGCGCCCTCCAGCGCGCCATCGAGCAGAGCGGACATAGGGCCGTGTATCCCTATTTCCGGAAGGTCCCGATTCTGGGGATCGGGTTCTCCGCCGTGCTGCGCAATCCGCACTTCGGTACGGAGTCCCAGTTCCTCGGAGGACTCGAGGAGGCTCGAGGCGACGCCGAGCTCTCTGCCCGGACCGAGGCGCGGAAACGGCGAAGAGGCTTCCTCGGCATGGTGATGGCGGGAGAGGTGAGCTCGGTCTACGAGCCCATCGTCGACGTCTCCACCAAGACCGTGTTCGGCTACGAGGCCCTGGCGAGGGGACCGGTGGGCAGCGAGTTCAACTCCCCGGAGGTGCTGTTCGCCACGGCCGAGGAGGAGGACTTCGTCTTCGATCTCGATTGTCTGTGCCGCCGCAGCGGCCTCGACGGTGCCGTCGGACTTCCCTCGGACACCGCGCTGTTCCTGAACGTGAGACCCACCACCATCCACGATCCCAACTTTCGCCCCGAGGCGCTGATTCGCACCCTCGAGAAGAGCAAGCTTCGGCCGTCGGAGGTGGTGTTCGAGATCTCGGAGAAGGAGTCGATCACGAGCTTCGACATCTTCAAGGAGATCCGGGACGAGTACAGGAAGCTCGGCTTCCGCTTCGCGGTGGACGACACTGGAGCGGGCTACGCGAGTCTCCAGGCAGTGATCGAGCTGGAGCCGGACTTCATCAAGGTGGACCGCGCCCTGATCGCGGGGCTCGATACCGATCCGGCTCGCCAGGCGCTCCTCAAGGCGCTTCAGGCCATGGCGGGAGGGATCGGCGCGAAGATCATCGCCGAAGGCCTCGACACCCTCGAAGAGCTCGAGACCCTCGGAAAGCTCCAGATTCCCTTCGGCCAGGGATGGCTCTTCGGCAAGCCCACACCCCTCCGCGCCGAGGAGTAACGCAAGCGCCGAAGGCGCGCGCAGTGAGCCGCAGGCGAACGAAGGCCGGCAGGGCGGCTTTGCCGGCCGTTCACCGGCAAGGCCCGCAAGCGCCGAAGGCGCGCGCAGTGAGCCGTAGGCGAACGAAGTTCGGAAAGGCGGGCTATCCTCCCGAGATCGGGGGCGCATCCTCGTCGAGGTGGTCGAGGTAGCCCTCGGGCAGGACGACCTTCTGGACCCGGCCGCTCTTGCCACGCGGGACGCGCACGGCGGCGGGGGGAAAGGGCTCCTCGCGGTGGATGCCCTCGAGACCCGCGGAGAGCTCCGCGAGGGTGCCGACGCGGGTCAGCCTCGCCCGCAGGCGCGCGCTGTCCGGGAACGCCTTGGTGTACCAGGTGGCGTGCTTGCGGAAGGCCCGCACACCGGGCCCCTCTCCGAACCAGTCGGCGAGCCGTCTGGCGTGCTCGCCCATGAGGTCGGCGATCTCGCCGAGATTCGGCGGGTTCACCGGCTCGCGGCCGCCGAACACGTCGCAGAGATCGCGGAACAGCCAGGGGCGCCCCAGGCAGCCGCGGCCCACCACGACCCCGTCACAGCCGGTGGTGCGCATCATGCGCAGCGCATCCTCGGCCTCCCAGACGTCGCCGTTTCCCAGGACCGGAATCGAGCGAACCGCTGCCTTGAGCGCCGCGATCGTCTCCCAACGCGCGCTGCCGGAGTACAGCTGGGCGGCGGTGCGCGCGTGGAGTGCGACGGCGGCACAGCCCTCCTCCTCGGCGATGCGGCCGGTCTCGAGGTAGGTCTGGTGTCGGTCGCTCACGCCGATGCGGAACTTGATGGTGACGGGCACCGGTCCGGCCTGGTCCACCGCTGCACGAATGATCCGGGAGAGCAGCAGGGGCCTGAGCGGAATCGCCGCCCCGCCTCCGCGCCTCGTCACCTTGGGCACCGGGCATCCGAAATTGAGGTCGATGTGGTCGACGAGACCCTCGCCGACGAGTCGGGCCACGGATTCGCCGATGTAGCGGGGCTCGACGCCGTAGAGCTGCAGGCTGCGGGGCCTTTCGTCGGGCGGGAAGTCGGCGAGACGGCGCGTGCGGAGGTTGCCCTCGACCAGCGCCCGGGCGGTGATCATCTCGCTCACGCAGATCTCGGCCCCGTAGCTGCGGCAGAGCGATCGGAAGGGGGCGTCGGTGATGCCCGCCATGGGAGCCAGCACGACCGGGGGAGTCACCGAGATCGGACCCAGGGTGAGAGGGAAAAACTCCCCATGCGCCGCGGGCGGGACGTCGCAGTTGATCTCGCTTCGGTAGCGGTGGTCCATCCAGGTCCGTGTCAGTAGCGGGGCTCGCTCGGGTCGATCTCCCTCGACCAAGCGTCGATTCCGCCGGCGAGGCTCGAGACACTTCGGAAGCCCAGGGCGGCGAAGTGCTCCGCCGCCGCGCGGCTTCGCCGGCCGTGGTGGGAGTAGAAGACGAGGGGCGTGCCCCGGTCGAAGGTTTCGATCTGGGCGGCGGCCTCCGCATCGAGAAGCCGAGAGCCGTCGAGGCAGGCGCTCGCTCGTTCCTCGGGACCGCGAACGTCGTAGAGCTCGAAGCGCTCCCCGGCGTCGAGGCGCGCTCGGAGCTCCTGGACGCCGATCTCCAGAAGCGACGCACCGGTGTTGGGGTTGTGGATCAGGAAGCCGGGACCGTCGGGGGTGTCCTCGGCGTCGATCTGGACGCCGTCGGCGCGCCGCGCCGTGAGCGGATCGACGAAGAGCACCACGCCGTTCGATTCCACCCGCAGGTCCGCCTCGCTGGTGGGAGCGAAGAAGAGAGCATTTCGAAGCCGCGCGTCGACCGAGAGGTGGAGATCCCGATTCCCGGCTTTTCCGGCGAGGTCGGCCACGGCCTCCGCGGCGGCTTCGCTGATCTCGATCTCGGGAGCCGTCGCATCGGGAACCTCGACGCCGAGCCTGGCGAAGAGCCCACCCTCCTCGTACATCTCCCGAACCGCGTCGGCGCCTCCGACGAATGCTCCGTCCACGTAGAGCTGCGGAATCGTCGGCCAGGAGGAGAGGATCTTGATCCCCTCGCGGATCTCTGCGTCCGAGAGGACATCCACGGTGACGTACTCCGGGAGGAGGTGGTCGAGAATCCGACACACCGACGCCGAGAAGCCGCACCGCGGTGCGTCGCGCCCGCCCTTCATGAAGAGCACCACCCGGTCCGATGTGATCAGATCCGCGAGGCGATCTCGCGTCGCTTGGTCGAGGTCCATGGGATCCACCGAGGGAGATGGCCGCGGAGCGCCGCTTCCGGAGAGGATAACGAAGGATTCTCGCGGGGGCGGGGAGTCTCCCCGAAGCGCGCGCGGCTTCTCACGGGCCGAGCGTGATCATGTCCCCCAGGATCGCGAGCGCTTCACGGACCGGAGGGGCGGGCTCGGTCTCCCCTTCGGGATCCCTCGGCACGGCGACACCGGCGGTATCCGCGTCGCTGCTTCCCGCCGCGCCACTCCGGGTCGCCCCGTCCGCGTCGTCCCCGCGTTGCCCGTTGGCCTCCTCGCGCTCCCGGATGATCTCCGCGAGCCGAACCACCCCATCGTCGCTCTCCCGCTCCGCCAGCTCGCTCTCGATCTCCTGGAAGTACTCGCTCTCCAGGATCCGGCGCTTCGATCTTCCCGCCAGCACCGCGACCGCCTGCCGCGTGATCGGCTCCCAGCGCTTCCTCTCGTCGTCCGATTCGGCCCGGTCGCTTCGGAACGGGGGGATCGGCTCGGCGGTGAGGGAATGCCGTTTGTGGGTCTCCCCGAAGGCGTCGGTACTCAAGAGAGAAGGGAGCATCACGTCGGCGCGAACGCCGGCCTTCTGGGTCGAGGCACCTCCCGGGCGAAAGAAGAGCGCGGTGGTGATCTTGAGGGCTCCGAGACCAGGCCGCAGCGGGAATACGCTCTGGACGGTGCCCTTCCCGAAGGTGTGGTTGTCGCCGACGATGACTGCGCGTCCGTAGTCCTTGAGCGCGCCGGCGAGGATTTCGGAAGCCGAGGCGCTCCACCGGGAGACGAGAATGACCATCGGGCCGGTGAAGAGGATCCCGTCGTCCGGATCCTCCATCACGCGGCTCTCCTTGTGGTCGGATTCCTTGACGGCGACGATGCCGCCCTCGCGGATGAAGAATCCGGAGATCGCTACCGCGTCTTCCAGTAGACCGCCTCCGTTGCGGGAGAGGTCGAGGATCAGGCCGTCGGCCTTCGCATCCCTCGCCTTCTTGAGCAGCCGGGCGACGTCGCGGGAGCCCTTGCGCTTGGTGGGATCCCGGTCGCCGTAGAACGAGGGAAGGTCGAGCACCGCGAGCTTGAGCGGTCGGTCGTTCACGACCACGGTTTCGAAGCGGAGCTTCGCCGCCTGCTGGCTCAGGTCGATGGTGTCCCTCTCGATGGCTACCTGGAACCGCTCGGTCTTCTCCGCCTGGCGAAGGATGGTCAGGTGGACACGCGTGCCCTTCTTGCCGCGGATCAGCCGTACCACGTCCCGCAGCGCCATGTCGATGACGTCGACGGGAGCCTTTCCCTCCTCTGCGACCGCGATGATCTTGTCCTTTGGCTCCAGCACCTTGAGGCGGTCGGCGGCTCCCCCGGAGATGATCTGCTCGACCACCGCGTATCCGTCCCGCTCGGTCAGCGCGACGCCGATTCCCTCCAGGGAGAGCTGCATCTGGATCTGGAAGTCCTCGACGTCGTCGGCGGAGAGATATCCCGAATGCGGATCCAGGGAGCGCGCGAAGGCATCCAGGAAGTCGGTGTAGATGTCCTCGCGCCGTTTCTCGATGCTCCGGCGGGTCAAGAGCTCGTAGCGGTGAATGAGGCGCCTCTTGGCCTCTTCGAGCTCGGTGCCGGTGCCCAGGTAGTTGGAGATGCC
This sequence comes from uncultured Spirochaetales bacterium, assembly GCA_964615365.1. Lineage (GTDB taxonomy): Bacteria > Myxococcota_A > UBA9160 > UBA9160 > UBA6930 > CAVXZE01. The sequence goes on along the minus strand of CAZTOU010000068.1, from coordinate 16,413 downwards.
GAAGTGGGAGAGGACCCGAAGCAGTTCGTCGCGCTCCTCCTTGGTCTTCGGCTGACCTCGCTCGTCCGGGTCGAGGCGCAGCTCCACGGAGGGGTCCATCTGGTACTCGCTGCTGCCGACGAAGCCGCGGACGAAGCCCTCCACCTCGCGATGTCGCGCGATGATCTCCTGATGCAGCTCACTGAGCCGGCGGCAATCGCCCTTCTCGGTCTCGCGAAAGATGTGCTCCAGCGACGCCGTGAACGCTCCGAGATCGGCTTCGAGGAACAGCACCCGCTGGGGATCGATCCGCCGCAGATAGGTCTCGATGGTGCGCTGCCGGATCTCCTCGCTGAGCTGGTGGAAGCGGATGTGCTTCTGGAAGTAGATGGTGATGAGATCCGAGATGTCCCCGCAGGTCAGCCCTGCCGAGGCGGTCCGGGGAACCGTCGCGAGCAATGCGAGCAGGGGAACGATCAGGGCGAGGCGAAGGCTTCTCGTGCACATGCCTCTTGGATCATATCAACCGCCCCGCCGCGGTGCGAAGGACGCCCTCGGTGCCGCGGTGGATTTCCCGCGGATGCTTCTAGTACCGGTAGTGGTCCGGCTTGTAGGGGCCTTCCACCGGAACGCCCAGGTATTCCGCCTGCTTCGGGGTCAGGGTGGTGAGCGACACGCCGAGCTGATCCAAGTGGAGCCGCGCCACCTCCTCGTCCAGATGCTTCGGCAGCACGTAGACCTGCTTCTGATACTTCTCGAAGTTCTGCTGGAGCTCGATCTGGGCCATCACCTGATTGGTGAACGAGGCCGACATCACGAAGCTCGGATGCCCGGTTGCGCAGCCCAGATTGAGAAGGCGGCCCTCGGCCAGAATCAGGACGCTGTGGCCATCCGGGAAAATCCACTCGTCGTACTGGGGCTTGATGTTCTCGCAGCGGATGCCGGGGATCTTCTTGAGACCGGCCATATCGATCTCGTTGTCGAAGTGGCCGATGTTTCCGACGATGGCCTTGTCCTTCATGCGGGACATGTGTTCGGCGGTGATGATGTCGAAATTGCCCGTGGAGGTGACGAAGATGTCCGCGGTGGTGAGGACCTCGTCCAGCCTCTTCACCTCGTAGCCTTCCATCGCCGCCTGGAGCGCGCAGATCGGGTCGATCTCGGTGACGATCACCCGGCAGCCCTGGCCGCGCAGCGACTGCGCGCAGCCCTTGCCGACCTCCCCGAAGCCGGCCACCACTGCCACCTTGCCGCCCAGCATCACGTCGGTGGCGCGCATCAGGCCGTCGGGCAGGGAGTGCCGACATCCGTAGATGTTGTCGAACTTGCTCTTGGTGACCGAGTCGTTGACGTTGATGGCCGTGAACAGAAGGGTGCCGTTCCTCTCCATCTGGTAGAGCCGGCCGACGCCCGTGGTGGTCTCCTCCGAGACACCCCGGACGTTCGCGATCAGTCGATGCCAGCGTTTCGGGTCCTTCTCCTGCTGTTCCTTGAGCAGCGCGAGGATCACCCCGTACTCCTCGGAATCGGTCTCGGGGTTCCAGTCAGGCACCTTCTCGGCCTTTTCGAACTCGACGCCCTTGTGGAGGAGAAGCGTCGCGTCGCCGCCGTCGTCGACGATCGAATCGGGGCCGGAGCCATCGGGCCACACCAGGGCCTGATCCGTGCACCACCAGTACTCCTCCAGGGTCTCTCCCTTCCAGGCGAAGACCGGGATTCCCCTGGGCTCGCTCGGCGTTCCATCCCTGCCCACCGCCGCCGCTGCCGCGGCGGAATCCTGAGTGGAGAAGATGTTGCAGCTCGCCCAGCGAACGTCGGCGCCGAGGTCGGTCAGCGTCTCGATCAGCACCGCGGTCTGTACCGTCATGTGCAGGCTTCCCATGACCTTCGTGCCTTCCAGCGGTTTCTGGACGGCGTAGCGCTGGCGAAGCGCCATCAGCCCCGGCATCTCGTGCTCTGCCAGGCGAATCTCCTTGCGGCCGAGCTCGGCGAGTTTGGGGTCAGCGATCTTGAAGGCCAGCCTGTCGGCGCTCATGGTGCTCTCCTGAGTCCATCCCATGCTCGGGACGACCATTCATCTGGATATTCGGATGGAATGATATATCGCTGAGCCGGCCTGTCAACGATTCCGTGGGCGCAATCGGGGTAGGCTCGCGTGGGGCGGGTCGCGCGGCGGGATCGCAGGAGGATCGTTTCGGCGATTTCCAGCCCCTGAATAGGCAGAGCGCCCGGCGGCACAGGCCACCGGGCGCTCGCGAAGTCATCGTCGGAGCTTCTAGAAGCCGCCCGCGCTGATCGTCTGGCCTCCACCCACCCACGCGGGGTTTGCCGGAGGCAGCGCCTTGTCGAGCGCTCGATGCCGAACGGCATCCTCGGTCGCGAACACGCCGGGCTGCGGGATGGCTGCGCCACCCTGGAAGGCGGCATTGGCCGGCGGAAGCGCGATGTCCAGGGCATGGCTCCTCAGCGTTTCGTCGGAGCTGCTGCGCAGATACGGAGCACCTCGCCAGCGGTCCCGGGTCGAGAGTCGGGCCTGCCGGGTCTTCACGGGCAGGGGGACGATGGTCTTCTCGGCCCGCTCGATCGTGGTCTCGGAGGACCTCTCCAGAGGCTCTTCTGCTGCGGCAGGCAAGCTGGCAAGGCCGAATCCGACGAAAGCAACGGTTGCGAGTGTCAGTAGCCGAAGCACCATGGCGATTCTCCTTTAGGGGAGGCTTTGCCATCGTATTAGCAACGACCGTGCCAAGTCTGATCGGCCCTCTCCTGCACCGAGGTGGCCATCCAGGTCCTTGACCTGCCAACTCAGGCGTCGTCAGTGCATCCTTTGGATGCAGGGCCGGAGACAGTCTCTCGCGCAGGTCAGGTGGGTCGGGTCGAGTTATCGGGGGAGGTCGGCTCGGAGCCACGGTTCGAGCGGCGTCCGCGCCGGCCCCGGGAGCCCCGCCGCCTTCCGCGCCGGCGCCCGTTCTTCCCCTCCTTGCTCGGTTTCTCTTCCTTGCGCTGAGAGCCACCGCGGTTGCCTTTGCCGCGGGCCGAGCGGCGCTTGCGGTTCCGGTCCTTTCCCGTCTTCGGGGGGGCCAGGGGCTCCCAGAAGCTCTCGGGCCGGTCGTCCTGCCCCCGGCAGCGGTCGCACATCCCGCAGCCGTCGATCTCGTTCTCCCCGAAGTACTCGTGGAGGAAGGAGGCGCGGCAGTCCTGGTGCATGGCATAGGTCGCCACCGAGTCGAGACGCCGCGCGTCCTGGGTGCGGAGGGTTTCGAACTGTCCAGCGAGCTCCCTGGCGCGATCCTCGATCTCATCGGCCGGGACGGTCACGAAGACCGCGGTCGTATCCCAGCGGACGAGTGTGGCCTCCTCGAGCAGCGCCAGCAGGGCACCCGTGGTCCGGGTGCCGAGCTCGGCGGAGAGAGCCAGGGACTCGAGGCTGGGGACCTTCTCCTCGGTCGCCCAGGCGGCCAGCGCTCTTCCCAGCTTGTAGAGCTGCTCCGGCCGGACACGGCTGCGGGAGAGCAGGGCCTCGTGGATGGCGCGGTCTTCCGGTGAGTAGAGCATGATGCAGTTCGCCCGCCGGCCGTCGCGCCCGGCGCGCCCCGCCTCTTGGACGTACTGCTCCAGGGAGGCGGGCGCCTGGTAGTGCATCACGTAGCGGATGTCCGGCTTGTCGATGCCAAGGCCGAAGGCGTTCGTCGCCACCATGACCGTGCGGCGCCCGCGCTGCATGAACCCGTCCTGGCTCTTGCTTCTCTCGCTCGAGGACATCTTTCCGTGGTAGCGGTAGCAGGGTACGCCGAAGCGCTGCAGCACCGCGTAGAGCTCGTCGACTTCGCGGGTCGTGGAGCAGTAGATGATGCCCGGCCGGCGTACGCGCAGCGCGAGTCGGGCCAGGGCGCGGTGCCGCGCCCCGCCGCTGCACTGGACCACGTCGAAGGCCAGGTTCGATCGGTGGGGCGAGCTCGCGACGATGCGCGGGTCATCCATTCCGACGAAGCGCTGGATCGCGCTTCGCACCTTCTCCGTGGCCGTGGCCGTGAGGGCGAGGATCGGAGCCCCGCCCAGGGTCCGCAGCCGCTCGCCGATCTGCAGGTAGGCGGGCCGGAAGTCGTAGCCCCACTCGGAGATGCAGTGGGCCTCGTCCACTGCCGCCAGCGAGATGCCCGAGTGGATCAGAGCCTCGGCCGCGTCGGATGAGCCCAGGGTCTCAGGGGTCGTCATCACCAGCACCGGCTCTCCGGTCCGGATGCGGTGGAGGGCCGCCTCGCGCTTCTTGCCCCGGATCGTGCCGTCCAGGCGGATACAGGGAACCCCCAGCTTCTGCAGCTTCTCGTACTGGTCCCGCATCAGCGCCAGGAGCGGGGAGAGGACCAGCACGGGTTTGTTCAGGATCAGCGAGGGGATCTGGTAGCAGGCGGACTTCCCAAACCCGGTTGGGAGCACCATCATCACATCCTGCCCGGTGATGACCGCGTCGATCACCTCCACCTGCTCCGGGTAGAGCTGGGAGATGCCAAGACACTCGGCGGCGGTGCGCATGGCGGAAAGGCGCTCCGTCTGGGTTCCGAGCGACAGGGGCCCGAGAGGCAGGCTGGGCCGCGCGGACACCTCGCGCGCTGCCGCAGGCTCCTCCGCCGGCTTCGCCTCCTTCCCGCTCGGCGCCTTCTTGGCGGCCGCCTTCCTGCGACGGCTCTTCTTCGCCACCCCCTCTGCGGCGGACGTTTCCTCCGGAGCCGGGCACTCGCAAGGCGACGCGCTGGCCTGTTCGCTCTCCGTCGCCGGATCCCTCGGGTTCTGCTCCGAGGATCCGTTCGCCGCTTTCTGGGGCACGTTTCGCTCTCTCGCGTGCAATTCGCCCAACCACCGAGTCACCCGGGCGTGACGAGGCCGACGACAGATATGCCTCGCGGAGCCGGTGACTGCAGCGCGACCGCTTGTTCCGTCCAGGAAGTGCGCAGCGGTCACCATGGAGTTAACGAATCTTCGGGAAGTCTGCCCGGAATTCCTGGAACGCCGGACGAGAAAACCGGCCCGGAAAGGCCGTGCGACCTCCGTAGACCCTTGCCCCAGGGGGGATCCAACCTGAGGTAAATGGGGTTTCTCGCTAGAGTCCGAACATGATCTACAGGACCGACGATCTGCGGATTGAGGACATTCGCCCGCTGCTGCCACCGGCGATTCTGATGGAAGAGATTCCCCTTGGGGAGAAGGGCTCCGAGGTCGTCGCCCGCAGCCGAGAGCAGGTCCAGGCGATCCTGCGAGGCGAGGACGATCGCCTGATGCTGGTGGTAGGCCCCTGCTCGATCCACGATCCCGAAGCCGCGCTCGAGTACGCGAGGCGCCTCGCGAAGGTGAGCACCGAGGTCGAGCGCGATCTGCTCGTGATCATGCGGGTCTACTTCGAGAAGCCGCGGACCACGGTCGGATGGAAGGGTCTGATCAACGATCCCTTCATCGACGAGAGCTTCGCCATCAACCACGGGCTTCGCCTCGCACGCCGTCTCCTGCTGGACCTGGCGGAGCTCGGCGTTCCGGTGGGCTGTGAGTTCCTCGATCCCATCAGTCCCCAGTTCATCGCCGACATGGTCTCCTGGTGCGCGATCGGGGCGCGCACCTCCGAGAGCCAGGTTCACCGCGAGCTCGCCTCCGGCCTCTCCATGCCGGTGGGGTTCAAGAACGCGACCGATGGAAACGTCCAGATTGCCATCGACGCGATTCGCTGTGCCGCCTACCCCCACTGCTTCCTCTCGGTGACGAAGCAGAGCGTCGCCGCCATCGTGGTGACGGGGGGAAACCAGGACTGTCACGTGATTCTGCGCGGGGGCGCGCCAGGACCCAACTATCATCCGGCGAGCCTCACCGCGGTGGAGAACGTTCTCCGCGAGGCGGGGCTTCCGAACCGGGTGATGGTCGACTGCAGTCACGACAACAGCGGGAAGGACTTCACCCGGCAGCCCGCGGTGGCCGCCGATCTCGCCGGTCAGATCGCGGATGGAAGGCAGAACATCGTTGGCCTGATGATGGAGAGCTTCCTCGAGGACGGGCGCCAGGACTACCGGAAGGGAGGCGAGCTGGTCCGCGGCCAGAGCATCACCGACGCCTGCATGGGATGGGAGAGAACGCTACCGCTGTTCGGAATGCTCGCGGAGGCGGTGCAGAAGCGCCGCGAGCGCAACTCCTGAAGCTCCCCCCGGCGAGGCGCTCAGGACGGGTTCGCCTCCGGCTCGCCAGGCGCCTCTTCGGTGCCTTCCTTCTGAACTTCGTTCGCCTCCGGCTCACTGCGCGCACCTTCGGTGCTTGCGTTCTTCTCGCGCAGCATTCTGAGCAGCTCGTCGGGGCCGCCGCGGGCCAGGATCTCGGCGAACTGTGAGCGATAGCTCGAGACCAGGCTGATTCCCTCGATGATCACGTCGATCACCTGCCAGCCGTCGTCGCCCTTCCGCAGGCGGTAGTCGATCTCGATTCCGTCGGCGGTTCCCCCCACGACGCGCGTCAACACCGTCAGATCGCCCCGCGGCTCGAAGCGATGGTCCAGGATCGCGATCTGCTCCTGCTCGTAGCTGGTGATCCTGGCGCCGTAGCTTCTGGCGAGCATCGTCCCGAACTCCTCGGCGAACTCCTCGCGCTGCTCGGGAGAGAATCCCTTCCACCTGCGGGCCAGCACCAGGCGGGAGATGGTCGCGAGGTCGAAGCGATGCGCGGTGAGCTCCTCGACCTCCTGCGCGCGTTTGGCGGCGCTCAAATCCGTTTTGGCCAGGATCCCGAGCACCTCGTCGAGCGTCTCCCGGACGATCGCCAGCGGCTCGGACGCATCCTGGGCGAGACCGGGCGTCGCGAGCAGCGCCCAGACGAGGAGCGCGGTGAAGGCTCGCCCGATCCAGTGGCTACTCATCGTCTTCGAATTCGTAGAGGTCATCCTGTAGCTCCGGTGGCTGCTCGGTGGTGTCCGCCACCTTGCGGCGGCGGTTCTGGAGATAGGCGTTTCGCACGAACACGTAGTAGTCCAATGCGGATTCCCGGCTGGTGAGCACCTCCTCCAAGTAGTAGGCGCGGATGTTGAACATCTCCACCACGCGCGCCGAGAACGACGCCCAGCCTGGAACGTAGTAAGTGTAGGGTGTGGCCGCTGCGTCGGCCGGATACCTCCAGACGTCCCGGGTCGTCGAGGGCCCCAGCAGGGGGATCATCAGGTAGGCACCCGCCGGGACGCCGTAGCGCCCCAGAGTCTGGCCGAAGTCCTCGTCGTTCTCGGGGATCTCGATCATCGAGGCCACGTCGAGGATGCCGCCGATGCCGGCGGTGGTATTCACCAGGATCCGGCCGAGATCCTGCGTGGCTGCGAGCGGTTTCAGCTGCAGGAGGTCGTTTGCCAGAGTGACCGGCATCCGGAGGTTGTCGAAGAAGTTCCGAATGCCCGTCTGCACCAACTCGGGAGCTACCGCGTCCCATCCCCTCGCGGCGGGCTCCAGGATGTGTTTGTCGAAACCCTCGTTGAACGCGAAGACCGGGCGGTTCCAGCTCTCGAGTGGATCGGGTCCGTTCGTCGCGCAGCCGGGGAGGAGTCCGCCCAGGGCGAGGAGGATTGCGATCCAGCGCGCACGAAATCCTCGCTGGCTCATTCGCTGCCTCCGATCTGGATGTTGTGGACCAGGGTTCCCACCAGCTTCTCGATGTTGAACGCGCCCACCGTGAACGAGAGCTCGTCGCCGGAGACCAGTTGAACCTCTTCGGCACCGGGCTCGAGGGCGATGAACTGATCCCCAAGGATTCCCGCGGTGCGGATCGCCGCGGAGGTGTCGACGGGGAGCACCAGATTCGAGTCGACGTCCATCACCACCTGCGCCCGGAGGTCCTCGTTGAGATGGATCGCGGAGACCTGTCCGATCTTGACACCGGAAATCACCACGGGCGCGCGCACCGAGAGGCCGCCGATCTCGTCGAAATGGGCCCGCAGGATCATGCCTCCCGGAACGGCGTAGGAGAGACCTCCGACCTGGATCGACAGGTAGGCGACCGCGAGGAGGCCGATCAGCACGAAGATCCCGACGCCCAAGTCGCGTCCTCGTGACCCTTGCATGTGGCGTCCTCCCCTAGGGGTCTCTGAAATCCCTCAAACCCCGAAGGCGGTGATGGCGTAATCGGCGAGCAGGATGCAGACCGACGCCGTCACCACCGTGGAGGTGGTCGCGGCGCTCACACCCGCCGTGCTTCGGGCGGCGGTAAAGCCGCGGTAGCTGGCGATCAACGCCAGCAGCATACCGAAGACCAGAGCCTTGAGGAGGCTCCCCCGCACGTCTTCGCTGAAATCCACTGAGTTCTCCAGGCTCGACAGGTAGACCCCTCCGTCGAGCCCCAGGAACTCGACGCCGACCAGCCAGCCGCCGAGGACCGCGAGGACGATGAAGAGACAGGAGAGCAGGGGCATGACCAGGCTCATCGCGATCGCCTTCGGCACCACGACGAAGTGCACCGGATCCACCCCGAGCGTGCGAATCCCGTCGATCTGCTCGGTTGCGGTCATCATGCCGATCTCCGCGGCCATCGCCGAGCCGGCCCGGCCCGTCACCAGCAGGCCGGTCAGGACCGGGCCGAGCTCGCGAATCAGCGAGAGGCCCACCACCGCCCCCAGGTTCTCGGCGGCGCCGAAGCGGACCAGGGTGTTGTAGCCCTGCAGGCCCAGCACCATCCCCACCGCGACCCCGGAGGTACACACGATCGCCAGAGACAGCACGCCGGTCTCGTAGATCTCCGAGACGATGCGGCGAAAGCGGAACGGTGGTCTCACCGCGGTCACCAGGATGCGGCCCCCGAAGAGCGCGATACGGCCCGTCTCGGCGATCACATTCAGAGTCCGCGTGCCCAGGGCCTCGACGGCTCCGCGCATCAGATCGCCTCCCGCACCCAGAATCGAGACCGATTCCGCGGTGGGATTCTGTCAGAGAGGCCCCGGGACCGCCAGACTGCCTCTCCGCTCACTCGCGCACGACGAATTCGGCCGCGGTCACCTCGAAGATCTCCTCCTCGAGGTCGTCGCGCGGCCCCAGCCCGTGCTCGTGGCACCGGGTCGCTTCCAGGACGTCGGAGAGAACCGGCCGGAGTCTCTCGAGGCTCGCGGGGTGAGCCGTCAGAGTCAGGCTCTGCACTTCCCTTCCCATCGACACCTTGGCCTCCGTCTTGGCCTTGTTGATGGCGGTCTGGGCGAGGACGGCGATCTCGAAGCTCCCGGGGTCTGCGGGCTCGGCGATCTCCTCGAGCTCGCCGACGCTCGGCCAGGGGGCCCGGTGGATGCTCTGGTGACCGGTCTCCTCGGCGAAGACCCAGGACCAGACCTCTTCGGTGATGTAGGGCAGGAAGGGGGCCAGGAGGCGGAGCAGCACGCTCATGCCGAGGCGCAGGCCGGCCACCGCCGAGCCCCGCGCCGCCTCGCACTCGCCGTCCTCGTTGCGCGCCCGCGTCTTGGTGAGCTCGATGTAGGTGTCCGTGAAGCGGTTCCAGAAGAAGCTCTCGGTATCCATCAGCGCATGGGCGTGGTCGAACCCCTCGAAGGATTCGGTGACCTGCACCACCAGCCGGCGCAGCTCCGCGACGAACGCGCGATCCAGCTCCGCTGTGATCGGGTGTACCGGAGCGGTCTGGCTCAGCACGAACTTGCCCGCGTTCCAGATCTTGGTCACCAGCCTCTTGCCGATCTTGTAGACCTTCTCGTCGAGCGCGGTGTCCACGCCCAGGCGCGCGCTTCCCGACCAGTAGCGCACGCCGTCCGCGGTGAAGCGGTCGATCATCGGCAGCGGGGTCACCACGTTCCCCTTGCTCTTCGACATCTTCTTGCGGTCCGGATCGAGGATCCAGCCGGAAATCGCGGCGTGATGCCAGGGAACCGAGTCCTCGTGGAGCAGGGCCTTGGCGATGGTGTAGAAGGCCCAGGTTCGAATGATGTCCTGACCCTGGGGCCGCACGTCGGCCGGGAAGAGCGCCGCGTGCCGCTCCGAATCGGTGCACCATCGGGAGCTGATCTGGGGCGTCATCGAGCTGGTGAACCAGGTGTCGAAGATGTCCGACTCCCCGGCGAAGCCACCCGGTTGGTTCCTCTGGCTCTCCTGGTAGCCCGGTGGCGTGTCCTCCATGGGATCGACCGGCATCCGCTCGGGCTCCGCGACGATCGCCGCCTCGTAGATCGGCGCTCCCCGATCGTCGAGCGGATACCAGACCGGGATGGTGGGGCCGTAGTATCGCTGGCGGCTCACGCACCAGTCGGAGGCGAGGTTCTCCGTCCAGTCGCGGAAGCGCTTCCCCATGTGAGCGGGATGCCACTGGATCCGCTCGCCCATCGCGACGAGTGCGGGCTTCTTGTCCAGCAGGCGCACGAACCACTGCCGGTTGGACAGGAGCTCGAGGGGTCTCTCCCCCTTCTCGTAGTACTTGACGGTATGCTCGACGGGCTGCGGCTCGCCCTGGAGCGGCGGGTCCTCCCCCGCGGCGCCTCCTCCGGGCTCGGCCAGCAGCTCGACGATCCTCCGTCGCGCCCGCGCCACGTCCAAGCCGACCAGCTCGCCGTAGTACCGGTTCGCCGCCTCGGCATCGAGGCTCTCGAAGCCGGGATCGCCGAATCGCACCCGGGCGAGCCGACCGTCTCTTCCGACGAGCTCTCGCAGGGAGAGCTCCTGCTCGCGCCACCACAGCACGTCGGTGGCATCGCCGAAGGTGCAGACCATCAGCACGCCGGTTCCCTTGTCGGGGTCGGCGAGTTCGCTGGGGAAGATCGGCACCGAAACCCGGAAGAGCGGCGTCACCGCCCGCTTTCCGAACAGATTCGTGTAGCGCTCGTCCCCGGGGTGGGCGGTCACGCCGACGCAGGCGGCGAGCAGCTCCGGCCGGGTGGTGGAGATGACGAAGCTCTGGTCACCTCCCTCCACGCCGAAGCGGATGTCGTGGAAGGCGCCGGAGGTGGGTCGGTCCTCGGTCTCGGCCTGAGCGATGGCGCACTGGAAGTCCACGTCCCACATGGTGGGCGCCTCGCCGCTGTAGATGTGTCCCTTCTCGAACAGGTCGCGGAAGGAGAGCTGGGCGATGCGACGACAGTGATCGTCGATGGTCTGGTACTCCTGTCTCCAGTCCACCGACAGGCCCAGGCGCTTCCAGAGCGTCATGAACGCCTGCTCGTCCTCGGCGGTGACGCGGTGACAGAGCTCGATGAAGTTGGATCGGGAGACCTTGCGGGGCGACTTCTTGCGCTGCTTGGCCGTCGCCGCCTCGATCGAGAGCTCCGGATCCTGCGGCACGTTTGGATCGCATCGGACGTGGAAGTAGTTCTGCACCCGCCGTTCGGTGGGAAGGCCGTTGTCGTCCCAGCCCATCGGATAGAAGATGTTCTGGCCCTGCATCCGCTTGTAGCGGACCACGATGTCGGTGTGGGTGTAGCTGAAGACGTGTCCCGGGTGGAGCGATCCCGAGGCCGTCGGAGGAGGGGTGTCGACGACGAAGGTCTCCTCCCGCGGGCGGGAGGGATCGTAGTGGTAGGTTCCGTTCTTCTGCCAGGTCTCGTCCCAGCGGGTCTCCGCCGCCGGCGAATCGAAGTGCTTGGGCAGGGAGGACGGATCCACGGATCGGAACCAGGGTCTCTCGGCAGTCATCTCTCTTCCCACGATGGACCGCATAGCCTAGGAAAAGTGATGCCTCTCCATCACCCCTCGGCTTCCGTTCTCGACGGCAGAATGGCCTCGGGATAGGCTCTTCGGCGATGGAACTCTTCGACGCGGTCGCGTTGCTCGTCTCGCTAACCGCGCTCTTCGCCTGTCTGAACCACTGGACCCTGCGGCTTCCCACAACCATCGGCGTGATGGGGCTGGCGCTGTTCTTCTCCCTCGTCCTGATCGCCCTGGGACGCTTCGGGGTGGTGGGCGAGGCCTGGACCGCGTGGTTCGGGGCCGTCGATTTCGGCCCCGCCCTCCTCCAGGGAATGCTCGGCTTCCTGCTCTTCGCCGGTGCACTGCACGTCGACCTGGGAGACCTTCTCGATCAGAAGTGGGTCGTGTCGCTCCTGGCCACCGTGGGCGTCCTGTTCTCGACCGCGGCCATCGGCGCGGTTTCCTACCTGGCCTTCGCTGCGCTGGGCTTCGAGCTCCCGCTGATTCACTGCCTGCTCTTCGGTGCCCTGATCTCGCCGACGGACCCCATCGCGGTGCTCTCGATACTCAAGCAGGTGGGCATCCCCCGCAGCCTCGAGATGAAGATCGCGGGTGAGTCCCTCTTCAACGACGGGGTGGGCGTCGTCGTCTTCCTGGTGTTGCTCGGAGCCGCGGCCGGCGGGTCCGAGCCGAGCTCCTCGCGAATCGCGCTGCTCTTCCTGGAGGAGGCGGTGGGCGGAATCGTCTTCGGCCTGGTCGCCGGGGTGATCGCTTATCGGCTGCTCCGAGGCATCGACGACTATCAGGTGGAGATCCTGCTGACCCTCGCCCTGGTGATGGGAGGCTACGCCCTGGCGACGGCGCTCCACCTCTCCGGGCCGCTGGCGATGGTCGCAGCGGGGCTCGTGATCGGGAATCACGGACGCCGCTTCGCCATGTCGGACCACACGCGGGAAAACCTCGACACCTTCTGGAAGCTGGTGGACGAGATGCTGAACGCCGTGCTGTTCGTGATGATCGGGCTCGAGGTGCTGGTGCTGAGCTTCGACGTCCGGCTGCTGACCGCCGGCCTTCTGGCGATTCCCCTGGTTCTCGCGGTGCGCTTCGCGGCCGTGGGGCTCGGCGTCTCCCTGCTGCGCAGGCGCAGGACCATGAGCCCCCACGCCGTCAAGATCATGGCCTGGGGCGGGATCCGGGGTGGCATTTCGGTGGCCCTGGCGCTCTCCCTGCCAGCTGGCCCCGAGCGCGAGGTGATCCTGGCCGCGACCTACACCGTGGTGGTCTTCTCGATCCTGGTCCAGGGACCGAGCCTCGGTCCCTTGGTGAAGAAGCTCTACCGGGTGCCCTGATCGACCCGGAGCGGAGCGCGGTACACTCCGCGGGCCATGCACGCAACGGCCCTCGATCCCATCCGGCTGGTCGTCGAGCACCGCGCCCCCGGTGCCCACGGCGGCCCCACCCTTTGCGTCCTCGAAGAGCGCGAGGGCCGCGAGCTGCTTCGCTTCGATTGCTTCGCCCGGGGAGCCCACTGGCACCTGGATCCGTCCGGCCGCGACGAGGTCACCCCGCTTCCGCCCGGCGTCGATTCGCTGGAGTGGACACTCGCAGAGCTTCGCGCCGACCTCGCCGGCTACCTGGCGAAGGCGGGATGCCCGGTGGCATGGGACGAAGCGGCGCTCATGAGCGCACTCGACCGGGTCGAGCGCAGCCTCCGCAACCCGCGCGCGCGGCTCGACGATCTCGACCTCTCGCTGCTTCGCCAGCGCGGGGGTGAGAAATGGACCGTCTATCCCGAGGACGTCTTGCCGCTCTGGGTGGCGGACATGGACTTTCCGGTGGCGGAGCCGCTTCGGCGCCTGATCCAGCGAAGCCTCGACCTCGGCGATCTCGGCTACCCGATGCATCCCCGTCCCACCGCGCTCCCCGAAGTCTTCGCCAGGCGCGCCGGGGAGCGCTTCGGTTGGAGCGTCGACGCACGGAACGTGGAGCTCATCACGGACGTGGTTCAGGGCATCTACATCGCGCTGCAGCAGTTCAGCGAGGAGGGAGAGGGCGCGGTCGTCCAGACGCCCATCTACCCGCCCTTCCTGACCGCGGTCCGTGAGATGCGCCGCACCCTGGTCGAGAACCCCCTGGTGGCCTCGGGTGACGGCTACGCCGTCGATCTCGATGGGCTTCGCCAGGTCATCGACGAGCACACGCGGCTCATCCTGCTCTGCAGTCCGCACAACCCGAGCGGGCGGGCCTTCCGTCGCGACGAGATCGAGGGGATCGCCGAGATCGCCCTGGCGCGCGACCTGGTGGTGGTGAGCGACGAGATCCACGGAGATCTCGTCTTCCCGGGCTCCCGCCACATCCCCTTTGCTTCGCTCTCGCCCGAGGTCGAAGCGCGCACCCTCACCCTCACCTCGGCCTCCAAGGCCTTCAACATCGCCGGCCTGCGCTGCGCCGTGGCGGTCTTCGGGAGCGGCGAGCTGCGGGAGCGGTTCCTCGGCTGTCCCAGGCATGTGCGCGGGGGGCTCGGGAGCATCGGCGTCGCGGCCACCGAGGCGGCCTGGCGCCACTGCCAGCCCTGGCTCGACGAGGTGCTCGCCTACCTCGAAGCGAATCGGGAGCTGGTGGCGGAGTTCACCGCCGCGGAGCTTCCCGGGGTCCGGTGCATTCGCCCCGAGGCCACCTATCTCGCCTGGCTGGACTGCCGGGAACTCGGCCTCGAGCCCTCGCCCTACGAGTTCTTCCTCGCACGGGCCAAGGTCGCCCTGAGCGATGGCGCCGCCTTCGGCCCCCCCGGTCGGGGTTTCGTGCGCCTCAACTTCGCCACCTCCCGCGAGATCCTCGGCGAGGCCCTGGAGCGGATGGCAGAGGCGCTCCGCGAGCGCCGTCGCTGAGCGGCGCTCGGAAGAGTCAGCGCACTTTCCCCGCTCGGCCCCGCGGGGCCGAGCGGGGATCCCGGATCTCAGATTCGGGTTGGGTTTTGTCGTCGAGACTCCGATACCCCGGTGGATGGCTGAGACTGCCGGTACCACTGGGGGGGAAGAGCCGCGATCGCCTCTGACCCTGGATGAACTCCTGGAATTCCTCGCCTGCGCGGAGCTCCTATCGCGCGAGACCGCCAAGCAGATCGCCGCGCGCGCCGTCACTCTGCGGAGTCAGGTGCTGAAGACGCGGGTGGGGTCGGTTCGCTCCCAGGCGGCGGCGCGCTACGAGGTGACACCGGCGGAGATCATCGTCGCGGCGGAGGTCCCCAATCCGAAGCGGGGAGGGCGAAAGCTCGACGAGAACGCCGTCGCCGAGTGCATCGCTGCCGAGGCGTCGCTTCCCTACCTGAAGATCGATCCGCTCCGGATCGACAACGAGCTGGTGACCAAGACCCTCTCCCGTCCCTTTGCCCGGCGCCACGCGGTGATCCCCGTCGGTGACGGGGACGGTGGGATGCGCGTGGCCATCACCGACCCCTTCGACAGCGCGCTGCGGGACTCCCTGGAGAATCTGATCCAGCGCCCCCTCGAGTACGTGGTCTCGTCGAAGCGCGAGATCCTCGCGATCATCGACCGGGTCTACGGCTTCCGTTCCCAGGTCTCACAGGCCGACGAGCAGCTCGGCGGGACCGGACCCGGGGGTGCGCTCTGCGAGCTGGTGGAGCTGCGCTCCGACGACGAGCTCGCCACCTCGAACGACGAACACGTCATCGCCGCCGTCGACTACCTGCTCAACTACGCCTTCGATCAGCGGGCGTCGGACATCCATCTGGAGCCTCGCGACCTGGATGCGGTGATCCGCTTCCGGATCGACGGAATCCTCCACGAGATCGAGAAGCTGCCCCTCTCCGTGCACGGAGCCGTCACCTCCCGCATCAAGGTCCTCGCCCGCATGGACATCGCCGAGCGTCGACGTCCGCAGGACGGTCGCATCAAGACCTTTCGCGCGGACCGGGAGGTCGAGCTGCGGGTTTCCAGTCTGATGACCGCCTTCGGCGAGAAGGTTGTGATTCGCGTCTTCGATCCGAACGTGCTGATGACGGATCTTCAGGCCCTCGGCTTCGGCATCGATGATCGGGAGAGCTACGAGAGGTGGATCACCGCGCCGAGTGGACTGATTCTGGTGACCGGTCCCACCGGCAGCGGCAAGACCACCACGCTCTACTCCACCCTGCGATATCTGGCGGGTCCCGAGATCAACGTCACCACCGTCGAGGACCCCATCGAGATGGTGGATCCGCGCTTCTGCCAGGTGCAGGTGCAGCGGCAGGTGGGAGTCACCTTCGCCAGCGCGCTGCGATCGATCCTGCGACAGGATCCCGACATCATCATGGTGGGAGAGATCCGCGACGAGGAGACCGCCCAGATGGCGGTCCAGGCCGCGCTCACCGGCCACCTGGTCTTCTCCACGGTGCACACCCGCGACGCCTCGGGTGCGGTGATCCGTCTGGTGGAGCTCGGCGTGGAGCGATTCCTGCTCTCGAGCGTGCTCCGAGGCGTCCTCGCCCAGCGCCTGGTCCGCTGCATCTGTCCCCACTGCGGGGTGGAGGGCTTCCTCAGCGCCTCCCAGGTCGATGCCCTCGGAATCAAGGTTCCGATGGAGCGTCGCGAGCAGCTGCGAGTGCGCTGGGGCGAGGGCTGCGTCGACTGCCGCCACACCGGGCTCTTCGGGCGAACCGGCGTCTTCGAGATGCTGGACGTCGGTCGCAGGGTCCGGACGCTGATCAACGAAGGGAAGGATGCCGGCGAGGTCGCACACGCTGCCCGTGTCGAGGGAATGGAGACGCTGCGTGAGGCGGCGATCCGCAAGCTCGCCGAGGGCGGCACCACCTTCGAGGAGG